>JBBTSY010000001.1:0-6761 GCA_038064515.1 Patescibacteria group bacterium
GGTTGATTTCAAAATCGAATACGTGCTTCTCCGCCTCCGCGATGATGCGATCCATCATCGCCACCGTTTCAAATGGATGTTTGCCACGAGCGGTTTCTTCAGACAGCATGACCGCGTCACTGCCGAGAACGATTGCGTACGCGACATCCGTAACTTCGGCGCGGGTGGGATACGAATTCTCGGTCATCGAGAACATCATCTGGGTCGCGGTGATTACCGGCTTTCTCGCGGCTTTGCACTTAAGAATAATATCCCGCTCGACGAACGGCACCTGCTCAACGGGAATATTCTGGCCCAAGTCTCCCCGAGCTATCATAATCGCGTCGCTCGCTTCAATAATGCCGTCCAAGGCGGCTAGAGCTTCCGGCCGCTCAATTTTAGCTATAATTTTTGCGGAACCGCCCAACTCCTTGATTTTCTGCCGGAGCACTTCGATATCCGAAGCCTGTCCAACATAAGAAAGAGCCACATAATCAACTTTTTGAGAAATTCCGAATTTAAGATCGTTAAGATCTTTTTCCGTAAGTACGCCCGCCACCGACGTCGCGCCTGGATCAAATGAATGGCCCTGTTCTCCCTGCGTTCGCGGCCCGGATAAGTCCTGAATAATCGGGATTCTCCTTCCTGCCGATTCTGCGGCGGCGCGAGTATTCTCAATATACGCCCGATGCTCATCATACGTCCCCCACGAGAAATTGAGACGCACGACGTCCATTTGTTTTCGCACTAACTCATCGAGAGCTGATCGCGTACCGCTCACCGGACCTACAGTTGCAATTATTTGTGCTCGAGTTGCCATATAAAATATTATTGCGTGCTAATACGCTGAAGCCGCTTTAACTTTGCGATACGCTCCGGTTGACGCGGTACGCCCGTTTTTAAACCATACGCTCCGAACGCGAAGGCAAGATCAGCGATAAAATCATCCATCGTCTCCCCGCTTCGGTGGCTTACGATGCAGTGAATTCCGTTTTTGCGGGCATATTCCATGGTATCGATTGTTTCGGTGAGCGTGCCCACCTGATTTGGTTTAATGATTACCCCGCCGACGCTTCCCAGCTTGACTGCCTCCTCCAGGCGGGCGATATTCGTAACGGTCAGGTCATCTCCGACGATCAGTGGCACGTTAGGCGCCTTGCGAAGCGCGGCGAAACTTTCAAATGCTTCCTCGTGGAACGGATCTTCGATATTGAGAAGATTATACTCGGAAGCTAAACTAGTAAGCAGTTTTAAAAATTCATCCGCGGTGAGCTTGTTGCCACCGCACACATAGCGTTCATCCGTCCAAAATGAGCTCGCCGCTACATCCAAGCCGAAGCGCGTCGTATCGATAGTTTCGGAACGGGCAATGTCGCGCATAATGCGTAACGGCTCGACAACATCCTCGAGAGGAAGCGCAAGACCACCCTCATCGCCCACGGTATACGCGCCGGGAAAGCGCCGGTTCGCGTACACATCGAGCGCGTCCATAAATTTCGAACCAATCTGAATCGCTTCAGCAACATTATCAGTTTCCGGAACAATGTGGTACTCCTGAAACGCAAGTCCAGTCGTCGCGTGCTTCCCGCCATTTATAACATTCATAAATAATAACGGTACTCGACGAGAAGGTTCCATGACGCGAAGCGTCCGTAAGTGCTGGTAAGGTTCAATTCCTTGCGCCGCGGCGGCGGCTTTAGCAACGGCAATACTAACGCCGATCATGGCATTTCCGCCCAAGCGGGATTTTTGCGGAGTGCCGTCGAGCCTAAGCATCGTTTGATCTATTGCGGCCTGATCCGCGGCATTCATATCGATAAGCGCCGGAGCAATTATCTCGCGCACATTAGCAATGGCCGCGTTGACCGTTTTGGCGCCCGGATCACGGAGTTCAACTGCTTCATGCGAGCCGGTACTGCTTCCTGACGGAACAGAAAACGACCCTTGCGCCGAACCAACTAAAACCGCAACGGAAAGCGTCGGGTTCCCCCGCGAATCGGTAATCTGTTCTGCTTTTATTGAAGTAATGTTATTTGGCATGGATGTAAGGAGTTAATAATACATACCAATCGGAGACGTTTGCTTCAGTCGGACCCGTCATTACGTAATCATTTGTCTTGGAAATAATATCATACGCATTCAGCAATTTATCGTGCCCTTCCAAATGATAGTGCACAATTTTCCGATCGGTTTCGGTGTCGACAACAGCCCCCGCAATATCGCTGTTATCGTTGCCATCAGATGCTACAGCGGCAAAAACCTGGCTATCGTAGAGTTTTGGGAGCGCGTGAAGCGCGAGGTACTGGCACCGCCCGCCGTTTCCGCCTAAGTTAGTAACCTTTACGATAATCTCCCCGCCGGCCAGTACGACACTCTTATCCGTTGACCGTGTCTGAAGCGCGTTTAGCGCATCGTCAGCGCTTGCGTAGAGCGGCTCCTGCACGATATCGGACTTGTAGCCGAGGCGTTGAGCAGTTTTGGCCATCGCCTCAAGAGCATGCGCGCTTGAAATCAGAACGATATTTGTCACGTTCTCAAAATATTTCTTATCTTTAACCGTTTCCACCAACGTAAACTTCTCAAGTATTCCGTACGCATCGAGGATGCGTTTCGCATCCTCGACTGTAGATGAGTCATAATACGTCGGGCCGGATGCCACTTCCTCCGGACGATCACCGACAATATCCGAGAACACAAGACCGACAACAGTTGCCGGATACAGAAGCTTTGCCAATCCCCCGCCCTTTACCGTAGAAATATGCTTGCGAACAAGATTTACTTCATGAATTGTAGCGCCAACTTTCAAAAACGCTTCGTAGAGGCGCTGGCTTTGCTCGCATTCACTTTCCGGCCAGCACAAGAGCGATGATCCGCCGCCGCATATCACAACAAGCACAAGATCTTCCACCGTAAGCTCGGTCGCGACTTCCATGATCTTGGCGCTTGCCGATACGTTTGAGGAAGACGGGATGGGATGCGTACCCTTGTAGCTTAATATCCGGTCAGACTCGATAGCCACTTTATCAATCACCACTCCGCGAGTTACTTTGTCTCGGAGAATTTCGGTTAAAGTATGGACAGCCGTAGCGGCTCCCTTGCCAAACCCGATAATGGAAATAGATTTAAACCTGCCGAGATCAAATTGATGGTCCGCTACTAGCAACGTAGTCCCCTCAACACGCACATTGGTACGCACAACTTGGGTAGTTTCAATTGAATCATAGCCGGCTTCGAGAATCTTCAGCATATCTTGACGCTCCGGCGTGGTTCCAAGATCGTCTGCATTCTTAATCCATCGGGAAGGAGTGGTAATCATGAGTTATGCGGAAACTGTTTGTATTGATTTCCCCTCTATGAACGCACGGATAATTTCGGCGCCGGTCGAAATTCGTTCCAGGTCGGCTTCGCGGGAATGGAATGCGATGTGCGGAGTTATGATTACATTCGGTAAATCAATGAGGATGTGGTCACGGAGGATGCTCTTGAGATCATTGATCTTTTTCTGGCCGGTTATAAGTTCAGCCTCCTCGTGAAGCTCGCGTTCGCCTTCAAGTACGTCGAGCGCGGCACCGGCAACTTTTCCGCTCTTCAGTCCGGAAAGAAGAGCGGCAGTATCGATTATTTCTCCGCGCGCGGTGTTCACGACACATACACCGTGCTTCATCAGCGCAAATGCCTTATCATTTATGAGATGGCGAGTTTCAGGCATAAGGGGCACGTGCACTGAAATGATATCAGCCGCTTTAAAAAGTTCAGGAAGACCAACATACGCAACTCCAAAACGCTCGCTAAGCGATGTATCCGGCTTTGGATCAAACGCAATAATTTTCATATCGAACCCGTTTGCGATTTGCGCTACTTTTTTGCCGATCCGGCCGGTGCCGATAATGCCGAGCGTCTTGCCGGCGAGATCAAATCCTTGTAGACGCTCAATGGAAAAATCCCCCTCTTCTCGAATTTGATGGTACGCGTCAAACACGCGCCGCGACAATGAGAGTAGCAGGGCAAACGTATGCTCGGCGACGGCTTGAGACCCGTACCCAGGAACCGAGGCAACGGCGATTCCTTGCGCCGCCGCCGCCGCTACATCAATGTGATCATATCCTGTTGAGAGCGTAACAATTAGTCGCGCTTTTGCCAGACGTTTAATCACCGACAATGTAACTGCGGAGCTGACGAATATTGTAATAACTTCGGCGTCTTCGGCGTGACTGACCGAGTCTTCATTCAGCGGCCCGTCAACGTACACCACATCGTGTCCCGTAAATGACGCGCTAAAAATTTCTTTCGTCTGGTTGTCAGCTTCAAAAGATACGATTTTCATGCGAGTATGGAGTTACATTCTGCACAGCCATTATACCGCCGCCATACTAAATGTTCAACCGGATAATCATGAAAGGTTCTCGTCTTATTTCCGTACGTATGCTATAGTAGCCGTTCATTATGCTGGTAGATGAAATAACAATTAGAATTGAGGCAGGCAAAGGGGGCGATGGCATCGTTTCCTTCAATAAGAACAAAATGACGCTTGGACCTTCCGGCGGCAGTGGCGGTTTGGGCGGAAGTGTTTACCTCATTGGCGTATCGGATTTGGGCGCGCTCAATAGCCTTCGAAACCAAAAAGTTTTTAAAGCTGAAGGCGGCCAGCGCGGGCGACATCAATTAAATGACGGCGCCGACGGAGAAGATCTCACCATTCGCGTACCGGTCGGAACTGTTGTCCATAATCTCACCACTAGCGCCGATCATGAAATCGTCCAGATCGGCGAGCAGTTTCTGGTCGCCAAGGGCGGCCGAGGAGGCAAAGGAAATTTCCATTTTCGCGGCCCAGAGCACACCTCGCCCACCAAATTCCAGAAAGGCCTTTCGGGAGAAATATTTAACATCCGCTTAGAGCTTAAAATGATTGCCGATGTTGGTCTGATCGGCCTTCCCAATGCCGGTAAGTCCAGCCTCATCAATGAACTTACGCGCGCCAACAGCAAGGTAGCTAATTATCCGTTTACCACGCTTGAGCCGCACTTGGGCGTATATTATGATCTTATCCTGGCCGATATTCCCGGCCTTATCGAAGGGGCATCAGAAGGCAAAGGCCTCGGTATTAAATTTCTCCGCCACGTTGAGCGGACAAAGGTTCTATTTCATCTCGTTTCAGCCGAATCAGCAGATCCGGTAACCGACTATAAAGCTATTCGCAATGAGCTTGGAACATATAATAAATCAATGCTCAAAAAGGAAGAGTACCTCTTTTTGAGCAAAACGGATCTCGTCGATGCAACAGCCGCCAAAAAACAGCTCGCCAAACTTAAGAAGCTCAACAAAAATGTCGCGATGCTTTCCATTCACGATTTAGAAGCGATCTCTCTAGTTCAAAAAATCCTCAATAAGATCGCTGACCAAAAGAAAGCTTAGAAAAGACGAAAATGATGTCCCGTATAAAATGCCGTAAGAATAACGGTACCCAACGCCGTAGATATCAAAAGAAAAACCAGCGTTCCCTTGAGGCGATCGTTATATTTATGAGGCAATAAATATATTACCACGGCGGCGACTGCAAACAGCAACGCAGAAAAAATACTTTTTGACGTCCAATGATGGCCGGAAAAATTCTTTAGCCAATCCTTGAGCGATATTGATAATTCCGCCCAGATGGTAATCACCACGATAAAAACAATCGTTATAATCGCCGCATATGCCGATGAATTGATCAATTTTGGTTTATTCATCCCGTTAGAAGCAGTATTGAGCAACAAGTTGCTCGCCACCGGTGGTTAGATTTATAAATAATGCTATTCATTATACTTTGAATCATGGACCCGCTAGGGCGGTTTCTAACGGGATTCATCAGTTGATTGTTCCCCAGCGGGCGGCGGCAGAAATTACAAACCCCATCGCGCCGATGAGAAGCCCGAGCACGGCAACGGTCCCGGAAAGCCACACGGCGATGCGGCGAAGCCCGAGCCGTTCCATATCTTCTTTCTCAAGTAAGGCGATAAATAACGCGGTCATCGCGAGCGGGATAATAAACAAGAAAATATGTTCCTTGGTTTCCATAATAATATTGTGCACCCATGGCGCGACACCACTTTTGATTACCGGCTTCACAAGCGTTCCATAATAGACGACATAGTAGTAGCCGCCGGCAACCCAACTTGCAATGAAAGCGGCAACTCCCACCGCCGCGGTGATAGTCCTGCTCTTGCGCGAGCCGCCATTGTCCTTGAATTTTCCCAATAGCCACAGAAACGCGTCAATACCAATAATAGCAAAGCCGAGATGGAGACCTATGAGAACGGGTTTACTTTGGATAAAAGCTATAAGATCCATTGAGTATATTTATCTAAACCAAATCGCCAATGCCATAATCGTAAAATTTAGAGCGGAGACTACGCACCAAGTGCAGAATGCCCGGAGCACAAACGCCTGCACATACGTAAAATACATCGAGAACAGAAAACCAACTGTGACGATAAGCTGAATTGGCCATAAAGTAATTGAGCCGGCCGCATAGAACCATGTGAGGACAAAGATTCCCGCATACATCAATAATCCCGCCAAAGAATTGGGGATTCCGAACGTCTTACTCCTAGGACTGTATTGGACTTTTCGACACCATTCCTTCGGAAAGAACGGGCAAGCAACGTCCGTTCCCGTTATTTTGTGATACAGCAAATACAAAGTATCCGCTATACCTATCCCCGAGAACACATACAAAATAGTTAGAGTATCCATGCTTATATTATACTCTTCCTCGCCTGTCACAAGCAAAGTGTAAGGGATTA
>JBBTSY010000001.1:6861-8126 GCA_038064515.1 Patescibacteria group bacterium
CCAAAGCCAGCCCCGCCCTCTAGGCCCGTAATTCATAGCATCGGTGCCATGTTCATGAGCTTAGAGGGCGGGGCTGGCGGTACTACTCCAATATTTATGTGGTAGGCGTCGGAGATGGAGATGCTGACGGAGATGGCGTTACGAAACAGCGCAGTGACGGAAGTCGCTGATCTTTCGGTCCGCCGATGGAATCGAGCGCCTTGAAGATGCCTCGTTGAGCAACCGCTTGAGCTGCCGGGCTCATCCTATCGAAAGCCGCCTGAATCGCTTGGCGGGCTTCCTCTGCTCCAACCACTCCCTTGCAGATATTCTGTTCCGGCAATGTTTCGACCCAAGCAATCAGTGTCGCGAGCGCTGAATTTATGTTGTTTAGAAAAATCTGCTTGTCTGCGTCGCTTACTGCTCCGGGTGCACGGACTGCCTGTTCATACGCTTTAACTGACTTGAAAAGGGCCGCGTAGTATCTGCGCTCATCGGAGTTATTGATATCGTGGAGAACCTGTTTTAAGTCTTTTCCCAAGTGAAATTTTTCCCCGTCATCATCCGGTGATCGTCCGAACGCGGCCTGATATATCTCTTCAAGATCCTCCCGATCAACTTTTGAACCGTTATCGTCATCTGCTAATGCCATCGTCGCGGTATTTCGGGCCATGGAAAAACCGATGGCTACACCGAAGACAAGAACGGCGACTATCATGGCAATCGTTGCTTTTTTAGATTTATACATATCTCACTAAAACAGGCATTCTTATTGCGATATCGATAATAACCGACATAGCAAAGAGAGCACTTGTAATATTAGTTATCTATAGCTAAGGCTAACATATTAAAAAAGTTTACGCGAACAAGAAACCAGTCACTCGAATTACTTTTTGATTTGTTTCCAGAGCCAAACGCAGGCCAAGATGCCAACGCCGGTCCAGGCTAGCCACGTGATGAAGCAAAAGACACTAAAGATTCCGGTGTCCCAGCCCATCATTGACCAATTTCCGTAATATCCCATCATGAAACTAGTATACCATACATCCTCCTGGATTCTAACTGGCTCACGAAGTAGAGCCAGAGCTATCTTTTTATTTCTTATGAAAATCAGCTCGCAGAGACAATACTCCAAGTGCCGCGAAAAGTACGGCCTCTAACCAATTGTGTTTTTGGATAGCCTCAATTAAAGCAATCCCGAAAAACAGAATGAAAACAGTAATATTCGTAAATTTAATATCCGCCATTGTTATCTAATAATTATTTCAGAATTTCCGTTATAGCAA
>JBBTSY010000002.1:0-16147 GCA_038064515.1 Patescibacteria group bacterium
CCGACAGTGAACGCCGGCACAGACAAAGAAGTGAATACACTGGCTGCGCAGGACGCGACAACCTCTGATCTTGGTTCTGGTCTCGCGACACATCAGTGGAGCAAAATATCTGGCTTAGGAATTATCACATTTTCTGCAGCAACGAGCGTTGACACAAATATTTCAGCGAGTGTTGATGATACATACATTATCCGTCTCACGGTGACGGATATGGCGGGGAATAGTAATTCTGATGATATTACATTTGTGTGGGACACAACGCCACCCACCGTTGCTCTCTCTTCAAGTACCCCAGACCCAACGAATGGATTTATCTTTGTTGTTGCTCAATTCAGCGAAACGGTGACTGACTTTGGCGCAATCGATATTGCAGTTGGTAACGGTACAGTAGACAGCTTTGTCGCTGTAGATGGAGATACATACCAATTCAATGTTAACCCTGCAGATGGACCAAGTGTTGCGGTCACCATTGATGTTCCTATGGCCACATCAGTAGATGCCGCCGGGAATGCAAACATCGCATCGAATCAGATTACCCGTACCTCTGACACCGTAGCCCCAGCCGTGTCGAGTATTACGACAACCGACGCCAATCTTGACGGTGCGGTAGACACTGCGACCATCGTGTTTACCGAAGCGATGAAGGATTCAACTTTTAACTTTGCTGACTTCACTATCGGCGGCATTCCTGCTACGAATTTCTCAACTGGTATCACGGATGATGATACCGTCGTGCTCTCACACGCAGGAGTTGCTGGTACGGATGCAAAAACAGTCGCCTATGTTCCTGGAGCAACGATAACCGACCTTGCGGGTAACATACGCATTGCTTTCACATCGGGTAGCGTTGACGCGGCGAAGCCGGTGCTTCTCTCGGCGCGAACAGTGACCACGACAAGCATTGAGGCGACATTCTCCGAGGACCTGAATGGAGTAACGGTGAATATAAGCGGCAATGAATTTACTGTTACTGGCTATGCCGTATCAGCGGCATCAGAAACCTCGAATGGTGTAATAACTCTTACGGTTACAACAATGCCGACAGATGCAACACCAGTCGTGACCTACACCTCCAATGGTCCACTCAATGACCTCGCGCCAGTACCGAACACGGCAGTGACGCCAGTGTCGGTCACCGCAGTGGACGGTGTAGCCCCGGTACTTACGGCAGTTTCTATCTCGTCTAATAATGATGGCGACCTAACCGCGCCGGAATGGGCGAAAGTAGGCGACATAGCAAGGATTATCTTCACTTCTAGCGAGCCAATCGCAACACCGGTAGTTACTATCGCCGGTAGGCCAGCGACATCAATCGAGGGCCCTGGTATCGGCAATAGCTGGGCAGCGAACCTCAATTCTTTTACCGGCATTGAGACAAATGGCGTACTCCCATTCTTAATCGCGTTTGCAGATATGGCCCCAATCCCAAATGCGGGTACACCCGTCACGGTGACCGGCGATGGGTCCTTCGTATTCTTCGATTCAGTCAATCCGACTGTTTACGCTGGTGACGACAAAGAAGTGAACACGCTTGTTTTTCAAGACGCGACGGTCTCTGATCCTGCTCCTGCATCTGAAGTTGCGACATACGCGTGGACAAATCAGACCCCGCTCGTTGGAACAATCACATTCTCCAATCCTAGTGGCACTGGCACTGGCGTTGATACCAACATTTCCGCTTCTGCCGATGGCATCTACACGCTCCGCCTCACAGCAACAGACAATGCAGGCAATAGTTTCTTCGACGAAATGACATTCATCTGGGACACGACAAATCCCGTGCAAGAAGCTCTCATTGCTCCGGAACCTCAGATAGATGTGCCGATCACAGCAGGAACGGCAAAAGTTCGCTTTGATGAGAATATAGTGCTTCTTGACGCGAGCCGTGTTCTTCTGCAGAATAACTCGGGCGCTTCATACAAAGGAACCGTAGCTGTTGACGGAGGAGATAGTACCGTTCTAAACATTGGCTATACTGGTCTTTCTTATGGCACGGTATACGACATTATTGTTAAATCAAACTCCGTGAGAGATGTAGCTGGCAATAAAGTCATTTCACTTTTTACTGCACAATTCACCACGGAGATAGATGAAGTACCACCGGTGGTAAATTCATTCAGCGCAAGTTCTATTACAACGACTGGCGCGACGCTTAATGTTACAACGACTGAAAGCGCGACTTGTAGATATTCTGTCGGTTCCATATCGGAATACTCTGCTATGACTCCGTTCACAACAACGGGCGGCACTGTGCATATAGAAGTACTGACAGGGCTTACACCAAGTACGGGTTATAATTATTATGTACGATGCGCGGATACTTCTCCTCAAGCGAACATAATGACAGGCACTCCTCCAATTATAGGATTCACAACACTAACACCTGACACGACCGCTCCGGATATCACCAATATCCACACCGGGACCATTAATCAAACGAGTACCACTGCAAATTGGAATACTGACGAACCCTCTGACTCGCAGGTGGAATACGGCCCGACATCATCGTATGGATCAACAACATCATTAACACTAACATTGGTAACAGGGCACACGAAGACATTATCTGGCCTGACACCTGGTACGCTTTATCACTACAGAGTGAAGTCTAGGGATGCCGTCGGAAATCTTGCGGTATCGGGTGATAACATCTTTACCACCGCGACACCCGACCCGGACACTATTGCTCCGCCAGTACCGTCTATTACAACAAGCACTGTGACAGTAAACTCTGATTCGTACACTATCTCCGGTACTGCAGGCGCAGACACGCCAAGCGACAGTATTCGCACAGTATCCGTCTACAACGGTGCAGACCTCGTAGGCACGGCAGTCGTACCCGTCGGTCAAACAGGTTGGAGTGTATCGGTTACGCTTACACAGAACGCAGCTAACAGCTTTACTGCGATCTCGACTGACTCTTCAGGCAACTCAAGCTCCGCGAGTCCAGCGGTTGTCATAACCGAGGATGGAACAGTTGGTGCCGATGTTACGCCGCCTGATGTGCCAGTTATTAGCAATAGTGATGCGACCATTGATGCTGACACCTACGAGATAGTCGGTACCGAGGCGGATGACAGCGGTGTGCGCACCATCTCGCTATTTGAAAGTGGTGTTGTTGTTGGCACGGCAGTACTTCCCGCAGGGCAGACTGACTGGGCTATAACAGTAGCACTCAATCAGGGCGTTCCGAATGTGTTCACCGCGAAAGCAACTAATGAGGCAGGCAATTCTAGTGTTGCCAGCGGCCCTCTCACAATCACAGAGGCAACGGTAGCAGATGCAACTCCTCCTGTGATTACACTTCTTGGTGTTAATCCACAAACCCTGACTGTTGGGGATGCGTACACAGAACTTGGTGCAACGGCGGCAGATAATGTTGATGGTGACATAACGGCAGATATCGTAATCGACGATTCTGCTGTAAATATGGCGGTAGCTGGCACATACATCGTTACTTACAATGTTTCGGATGTTGCGGACAATGATGCGATACAGGAAACTCGTACCGTAATTGTAAATGCGGCCTTTGACGACACAGCGACTCTGGCGGTGACTGGTATCGACATGGTGGCAAACGCGAGCGGCTCAACTGGGTTTGCTATGGCGAACGACACCTTCGAGAATGGCTGGGCATGGATATTCCATGTCACTGTCCCGACGGATGAAACCCTCTTTGCGATGAAGTTCTCTGACTTTGTGAGTGGCTTGAACAGCATTCCGGCGGCCGCTAACATCCGCTTCTACTCTGTACAGTCAAGCGATGCGTTTAACGCGGCCTCGGCCAGAGTCATTGCAGGTGCGAATGTGTACAGTGCAGACATCAACCTTACCGACGATATCTCAAGCGGCACAGCAGGCAGACAAATTGATGTAAGAGTCGAGGTGAAAGTGCCGAGCGGTACGCCGGGCGGCTCGTACTCAACGGGCTATGGTGTGCAGTCAGAAGTCGACTAGCTCTGAATAGCATTAATCACATCTACATATGAAATTACGACTATTCACGACACTTGTTCTCGCACTTGCACTCGCCGCTCCGGTCTATTCGTCAACATTCGAAGGCACGCTCACGACTGGCGTCCAGACGGGCGTTGAGGGTACGGTAATCGTTGCGCCTTCGGCAAGTCCTAGCGCGGGCGTGTATACGAGCGCGCAGAGCGTGGTGCTCACCGCATTAGGCGCGTCATCAATCCACTACACCACAGACGGAACGGCGCCAACTTGTACTTCAGGGAGCACTTATGGTGCGGCAATCAACGTCTCCACTTCGCAGGTGATTCAGGCGCGCTCATGCTATCCAAGCGGCGTGGTATCTGCTGTCTCGGTCTTTGCCTACGCTATCAATCCTCCCTCCGCTCCCGCGCCAAGTGGCGGGGGTGGTGGCGGGGGTGGAGGCGGAGGAGCTACCCCAACTCCAACACCAAGTGTATCGCCAACGCCTACTCCAAGCCCGACCCCGATCGTAGCTGGCGCTACCGCGAAGACGGCCGACATCAATAAAGATGGCAAGGTTGATGTGCTGGACTTCAATGTACTGCTTGTAAACTGGGGAACCCCAAGCAATAATGATGCCGACTTAAACGGAGACGGTAAGGTTGATATTATCGACTTTAACGCTCTGATCGTAGCCTGGTCATAATAAACATGAAAAAATTATTCTTAATCGGTCTGGTGTTGGTCTTGGGGACAACAATTCTGCCTTTGCAGTCTCAAGCGGCCGGAGCCAGTCTCTGGCTATCACCGGTGTCTAAAACGGTAGTGCCCGGGCAGACGTTTACGGTGGTGGTTACGGTGGTGCCATCCGGCGCTACCATTTACACTGCCAAAGCAGATATCCGTTTTCCGGCGAATTTGCTGGAAGTGCGTGGATTTACATTTAGTAGCGGCTGGCTGGCATTATCGCAACCTGGCTATGATACGGTAGATAACGCGAGTGGCGCGCTTATTAAATCAGCCGGATTGCCCGGCGGTTTAACCGCCAGTAAAGTGCTCGGCACGATTACATTCCGCGCAAAGGCCATCGGTACCGCTACTGTGAGCGGCGGAAGCGGGACGCTCCTATTGGATAAGAACAGTGCCAACGCGTATACCGGAGCAAACCAATCGGTGGTAACGGTGCGTAAGGCGGCTGTAAGTTCAGCCACGCCGGTGTCTGGTATTTCCGGAGCTGTTGTTTCAGCATCGCCCAGCGTTACCGTAAGCGGTAGTTTAGCCGGTGTTGACGAAAATGGAGCTGGCGCCCAAGCGTTTCTCTTTGGTTTATCAGGTCAAAGTTGGATTATTATTATTCTTACGGTAGGGGTACTTCTCCTCTTGTGGTTCCTATCCCGATCCCGATCCCGAAAAGAAAATACGCTTCCTCCCACAGACGAAACCTAACTCGTTCGTCCTCTCATTCTTCACTCTCGACTGTCTCCGCTAAGCTACTCCACCTCGCTCCTGCCTGCTGGCAGGTCACTCATGCTCTTGGCTATGCTCCAGGTCCTGTTTCATGCCTCAACACCCAGAGCATAGCATTCAGAGCATTTCATTCAGCTTCGGGGAGTGCTAATAGCGTCGCCAGAGGGAGTTCAGAACGAAGGACTTACTTGTGCTTTACTGCGAGATGCTTTCTTGAGAGCCATCCCTTCTCTATGGATGCGAACATTTAGATGAAAGTTGATGTATAATTGCTTTTTGCAGAGATTAACAGTATTATAGCCATATGAGTAAAAATAAGATTTCAGGCCTAATAGGTATCTTGGCTTTTGTTTTTGGCCTCCTTTTGTTCACTGGTTCAGTAGAGGCAGCTAGCCGCGTAAGAGGGTACTACAAATCAAGCACGGGTAGTTATGTAATGCCGCACTATCGAACAAGTCCAAATAGAAGTAGATTTGATAACTACAGCACAAAAGGAAATTACAATCCTTATACTGGGAAAAAAGGAACAGTTAGCCCGTTTCGTTCTTACCACAGATGGTAGCTATCGAAAAACACCGCCTCGGCGAAGTTTTTGGTGGATTGTTTTCATCTGACTATTTTAGTATTATATAAGTAATATATGTCTCTCCATCGGAAAAAGTATCAAAATGCCGTTCTATATTTGTGTCAGAAGCTAAAAGGTGAAGTTCGCGGCAAAAAAAAATTGGCGAAATTGCTTTATTTCGCTGACTTTGATTTCTACGAGAAAGTCCAAAAATCAATCACTGGCGATGTATACCACGCATTTCCTATGGGACCAGTGCCATCAGCCTTGGAAGAAATTACTGTCGAGATGACAAAAAAGAAAATGCTCGGCGTTGAACAAGTGAAAGAACATGAGGGATACAATGCCACGGAAATATATAAATGTCTCATCAACCCAGACCTTTCTGTTTTTGATGAAGAAGAAAAAAAGATGCTTGACAGAATTGTCGTAAAGTATGGCCACCTAACCGGTAAACAATTGGAAGAATTATCACACGCGGAAGCACCATACGTTGGCACCGAGCTACGGAAAGAAATTCCTTACGAACTCGCATTCTATCGTGGTACAGATTTCAGCAACTCGTGATCTATGATTGAATTTTTGTACCACGATGGCATCCGGAAAGAAATCGCCGCGTTAGAGCGGCGATTTCGTACCATACGTGAAGGTCTTGCCTCTTTTGAACGATTATGCGAGGTGCAGTTTAATCCGACGAGTCCGCGACAAGTAATTACCTCCGCAAAGCTACATCGTGTTACACAAAATGATCTCTGGACTTTGTGGAAAATCGAACTCGTCATGCCAAACTCTGGTTTGCGTCCAAATCAATGGCCCCGTATGTGGTTTGTGGTGAAGGGAGCAATTATCGCGTCTTTGTGCATATCATCACATATTGATAATTATAAAGATTCAGAGATGGATCGCTTGGCGCTTTTGAGAATTTCAGATTTGTTTTAATCTTCAGTCAACCATTTCGTGCCGTCGCGCCTGCCTACTCGCCTCGCTAAAGCTACGGCGAAGCGGGCCGGTAGGTTTCGTCATTCCCCGCGAATTGCTGGCAGTCGCTCTAGGCATTCCTTATTCCGATACTCGCTCTGGTGTGCAAAGACTCATCGGACTGCGAAATGCTTTCTCATCGAACTACTCCCGCTTCTTTTTCGGACCAGTTTTTTTGTTCTTTCTGATTTACAAAAAGCCAATGAATGTGCTATAATATTGCCGCAACCAGTCCTTTAGAAAGTGAGGAAATACGATGTATCGAGCGATGTACACAGTGCTCGCGGGAACGCTCTTGGTCGTGAGTGGCTCCATCATCCAGCAGTACGCGAAAGCCGACGCGGCGGTGACCGCTCCGTACTACGCCTCCCTGCCATCTGTATCGCTCGACGAGCTGTTCCAACGTCGCGCGGAGCTTTTCAAGATAGCGCAGGACAGCGACGACCCGAAGACCTACTATGCGGTGGTGCTTCCCGGTCTGCGTGCGGTGGCGCGATCCGCACAAGTCATGATTCTCCGGTTGCCGCACCGGGATGCGGAGCAGATGCGCTTCGAACATCTGTACACATCGACGACCGGCTTGGGAGGTTTGATTACCTCGGTTCACACGACCTACACACAGCACTTCGGAGGTCGGCGAATGGCCGAGTTGGCGTCACCCTACCAAGTAGCGCTCGACAAGGAGGACAACAGTTGTCCGCACGAGCCTGCGGGTGCCTACTGGCAACGGTGGTACCTTGTCTCGCTCATGCTCGCCGTGGCATTCTTTGCATTCCGATTGCGGGAAAAGGGCCTGACGCTTTGGGTGGAAGCACTCCAGCCGCAACAGTTCCTTCTCGCCGTCGTCGGGTGGCCGGTCTTCATGTGGAAGTACCCCATGCACACGCCGGCAACCCAGATGCGATGGGCGCTCCGTTACGCGACGATGGTCCTGGGTACGCTTCTTTTGGGAGGCGCGGGAGTCGCCAAGGCCGAGACAGCCAAAGACGGTTCTAAGCGCGATCGGAAGAATCCGTGGTCGTTACAGCTGGACTTGCGTGCTACCGATACCGTCAGCGGCTCGTCAGCTCCCGAGTTCTTAGGGAAGGCGACGTTGTCAATACCTTCCGGGTCCTTTTTGGAGAGCACGACTATCATCAGGAAGGACTTCTGGTTCACCAGTGAAATCCTCGGTGCGCCTGTTGCGAAGCCCAAAGGATTCATCATCAACGCGGTCGGCGGGGTCATCGCAACCAGTGCCGGTAACCGAAGTGTCACAGCGGGTTTCAAGATCTTTGGAGGCGGCAAGTACTGGGGCATGGGAATGCCCGCATGCGGTGTCGAGCGGCAGTGGTCGCCGGAGTGGGTAACCACTTGGGCGGTTGCGGTACAGCTCTTCGCCAAGCCTACGGCCCGTCTGCGGGTCGGCGTCGAAGCATCGGTCCGCAAGATTCCCGGCGCGAAGCCCAGTTGGTATGCCGGCGGTCTGGTGGGTTGGTCCTTCGGCAAAGGCAAGCCGGCGATTGAAGGTCTTCTCTTTCACAACTCCGCTGGCGCCGAACGCGTTCGGGTCCGCACGACCCACGCGTTCGTCTTCTAGAAGGCAGTTCTTCAAGTGCAGAGGCCGTCCCCGTTGGACGGCCTCTTTATATCTTGCATATCTTTACATTTCCAATTGTTTATTGTATGATATTGTCCTAGCCCTTTAACAATTCATCCTCTCGAAAAGAGAGAGGCAAATAGAGAAAGCGCCTTAATGGCGCGGAAGGAGGAGTCATGGAGTCGTTGATCGGTAGGACGGTGGGAGCTTCTGATGCCGGGGTCCTCGACGAGAAGCAGATGAGGAAGCTGGCGAAGGGGCAGGCGCGGCTGAAGCTGAAGGAAGCCCGCAAGGGTCTTTCGCGTGACGAGTACGTGAAGTGGGCGAGGGAGCAGTCCGTGGCCGGGACCGATTTTGAAGCCGTGTTGAAGAACCGTATCGCCGAGCTGGAGCAACAGCTGGAGAAGACGTCCAACGAGTTCCTGCGCGAACAGTTGGGGAGTCGGATCTCGCAGGTCCGGATGTTGCTGGAAGCCGAAGAGGTCAGCAGGGCCAGCGATCGGATGGTGCAAGAGATGGAGGAGGCGGAAGAGTTCGTGTTCAGGGAAAAGGCCCTCCAGCGCGGGCCGCTGTTCTCCCGGCGAATGAAGTGGTGGCTCGGTGACCAGTGGAGCCGTTGCGTCCGGTTGGTCAACGCGGGGCGGTCGGGGCTCTCGTCGGCGTTCAGCAGGACCATCGCCGCTATCGGCCATCTGTACGGTCCGGTATTGCTCATCCTCTCCGGCCTGACGATACTTGCCGGGCTGTATGTGGCGATCGTATTTGCCGCGATATCGGGACTCGAGCTGAACCTGGTCTTCGTAACCGTCGCTTCAATCGTGTTTGCGCTCATGGCCTTCAGTGGGACAGGGAAGATATGGCGGACGATGGTGTTCATCACGATACTTGCATTCTATGGCACCAACGTCTTCGTGTGGTGCCTTGCGCCCAATGCCGGTTACGCGGGGGCTCGCAGGCAACAAGAAAAGATTGTTGAAATCCTGGACTCCCGCGACTGGCTCATCCGTCCTCCTGCGTTCGGGCGCGACGAGAGGTTGGAGTGGATTGACCTGACGAAGCCGGAATATCGTGGTGTTATCGACCTCACCTGGGCCATGGTCTTTCGCGAGAACATCGTTTCAAGCAACAATTTCTTGAGGTGCGATCTTGACCTCTTTCTGCGCCGGGAGGGGTTCCGGGAGCTGTTCGAGACCGGGCGTACTCCCGACTCTTATCGCCAGGAACTGCGTCAACAAGTGCAGAAACTCTTTGACCAGTTCGCGGTGGAGAGTTCTGTGAAGGAGATCAACAGGATCAGGGAGGAGATTACCCGGGTACACAACAACTTGTTCGGGGTGTCCAAGTTCCAGATACGAATCCGGCAGTAGCCATCGGAACTGCCGGAGCTCACAAAGGGGGTGTCGCACCGTTTGCCGCGACCCCCCTTTTCTTATACGTGAGGCCACATTCATCTTGCATATTTTTTCATTTATTGGTATTGTATCAAGGCTTAATTTACGACATATCGTGGCACATAAGGCGCATCAAAAAATTGAACTCCAAGCCCAGAAGCGGGATATCACGGGCCGAAAGGTAAAACAGGTTCGCCGCGCCGGTTTTGTGCCGGCTGTTTTGTATGGCAAAGGCCAGGCATCAATCGCCTTGCAAATTCCCGTTAAAGATTTCGATAAAGTCTTAAAAGTAGCAGGGGAATCAACGCTCGTTTACCTGATCGCTGATGGTCAGTCATATCCAACCATTATCAAAGATGTTGTCCGGAATCCTCTGAAGGACAATGTTATCCATGCCGATTTTTATAAAGTACGCCTTGATGAAAAGATCAAGACCAATGTGCCGGTAGTATTTATAGGCGAAGCGCCGGCAGTCAAAGAGCTAAACGGTATTTTTGTCCGTAACGTAAATGAACTTGAAGTGGAAGCTCTGCCTCAAGACTTACCTTCCGAAATCTCGATTGATATCTCGGTACTGAAAGCGTTTGGCGAGCAGATTCACTTGAAAGATATTGATCTTGGCGACAAGGTAAAGCTCGTGGGTGAGCCTGACGAAATTATTGCCACGGTTCAAGAGCCTAAATCTCAAGAAGAACTCGAGGCTGAACTCGCGGAACCTACAACCGATGTTTCGGCAGTTGAAGAAATCGAACTTGAAAAGAAAGAAGGCGACGAGGAAGTCGTTGAAGGGGAAGGAGAAATTGTCGCGCCCGCTCCTGCTGAAGGGGATAAAGCAGAGAAATCAAAGAAACCGGAGAAAGCAGAAAAGACTAAATAATCGCGAAAGTCGCTCGAGTAGTTCATTCGAAACCACGGATCAAATCCCCCCAGCGGGGGATTTGTCCTATTCCCTGCCTGCCGGCAGGCAGTTCGCGCCTTGGGCAACTCGTTCGTCCTCTCATTCTTCACTCCCGGCTGTCTCTGCTTTTCAGTGAGCTTCGTTGCACCGACTCATCTACGCCTCCGCAGAGCGACTCTTAGTCGCTTCATCTCGCAGTACGGCTACAGCTCAGGCCCTGTTCAAGTTCCTCAACACCCGAGCTGTAGCACTCGGACTGCTTCGATTCAGCTTCAAGAGTCCTCACTGCGTCTGCGTAATGATTCGCTGTTGTATCAAAGCTCACCGTATCAGACTTCCTCGCTTGTAACGAGTTTCATTTAGCGGGTAAGCGAAGCCTTAGGCTACCAGGGCGCATTGGAGCACCAGTCAACAACTTGAGTAAGTCAGGAAATTTGAGAGAAATAAAAAATTGGTTCGAGTGAAATCGAGGGGTACCAATTTTTTGTCTTTCACAATGACGCAACGAGCGAAAAGTTGTCCAAGGAGCGATTATGCGCATCGGTGGACTAAGGCAAAAGCGAACTGTGTTATGTAGTCTTTTCGAGGGCTTCGAAGATAGGATCGAGATTGCCTTTCATAATTTTTTCGATGTTGCCCCAGCTTTTTTTGATGCGGTGGTCAGTGATGCGGTCTTGAGGGAAGTTATAGGTGCGGATTTTCTCCGAGCGGTCGCCGGTGCCAACCTGTTTTCGGCGCTCTTCGGTGATGTTGCCGGCTTCCTCGAGAATTTTGATTTCCAAAAGCTTGGAGCGAAGGATTTCCAGGGCTTTGTCGCGGTTGCCGGATTGGCTTCGTTCTTGGCGGCAGGAAACGACGATGCCCGAAGGCTTGTGGAGTAAGCGAACGGCTGTCTCGACTTTATTGACGTTTTGGCCGCCCGGACCGCCAGCGCGGGAAAAGCTGATTTCCAGTTCATCGGGGCGGATAATGAGCTCACTTTCAGTAGCTTTTTTCAATACGGCGACGGTGGCGGTAGATGTATGGACGCGGCCGCCCTTTTCCGTTTTGGGAACTCGCTGGACGCGGTGAACGCCTGATTCGTAGCGCATTTTGCCGTATACGGCATTGCCCCGAATCTCAAACGTAACCGCCTTCAAGCCGCCGATGTTTGTTTCGCTCATATCCAGCACCTGAACCTTCCAGCCGGCGATAGCGGCGTAGTTTTTATACATATCAAAAAGCTCTCCAGCAAAGAGCGCCGCTTCCTGGCCGCCGGCTCCCGCCCGGATTTCGACGATCGCCTCGCCATTGGGCGTGCTGGCTTTCTCTTCCTTTTGATTCTGTTGCCACTGTTTCCAATCGTATTCCTGCGACATAGAGATTATTGCTTCTTGGTTCGCTTAGCCTTGGGCTTGGCAACGCCTTTTTCAGCTGATTTTTGAAGGCGCTTCTTGAATTTTTCAACTCTTCCGGCGGTATCCAAGAGCTTTTCCTTGCCCGTATAGAAAGGATGACAGTTCGAGCAAATAGCCACGCTCAACTCTTCTTTTACAGAGCCGGTCGTCCATTTGTTACCGCAGGCACAATGCGCCTTGGCGTTAGGGAAATATTTTGGATGGATAGTATCCTTCATCCTCACACTCACTGAAGAGTAATGGCTCGCGTTCCGCCTTACTTGGTATTGCGGACAAGCAAGTCATACAATCAGTGTATTATGGATATATTCATATAAACCCTCGCCATCACCAGGAACAGCTCTTCAGTGAGTGTGAGGATTCATAGCGTACTGTAGGATAGCAGACAATTTTATCATTGTCCAGTTTTTTGTGTTGACTTTCATCGGTCAGTAGGCTATTATTATCAACTGTTATGGAACACGTACAAGATATTCTCATTCCTTACGAAAACATGTTGAAGGCCGGTATGCACTTTGGGCGCCGCAAGACGGTGTTTAATCCCGCGATGCAGAAGTACGTTTTTACCGTCCGAGACGGCATTTGTATTATTGACCTCCTCTTAACGCAGGAAAAATTGAAGGGGATGACTGAATTTTTGAAGGAGACAATTGCGGAGGGGAAGCTCATCCTTTTCGTTGCTCCCACCACTCAATCTCGCGAAGCGACAAAAATGCTCGCCGATGCTCTCAATATGCCGTATGTTCTGGATCGATGGATCGGCGGTACGCTTACCAACTTCAAAGTCATCAATAGTCGCGTAAAGAAACTCGAAGAGATGGAGCGCGCCAAGACGGCGGGCGAACTCGAAAAGTACACCAAAAAAGAACGCACGATGTTCGACAAGGAGATGGTAAAGATGGCGTTCCATTATAACGGCTTAAAAAAACTAACTCGCATGCCCGATGTGGTGTTTGTTTCTTCCGTAAAGGAAGGAAAGCTTCCGGTAGCTGAAGCCCGCAAAATGGGCATTACGCTTGTCGGTATCGTGAATACCGACGCGGACCCCAAGACGGTTCAATATGCCATTCCTGCCAATGACCGCTCGAAGATGTCCGTTGACCTCATTCTGAACGCGCTCGCAGACGCATTAAAGAATCAAGTGTAAGGATGAATGAAATTGAAAAAATCAAAGCTTTGCGAGAGGCGACCGGCCTTTCTTTCGCCCAGATTAAAAAGGCGCTCGATGAAGCCGGAGGCGACGCGGCAAAAGCTGTTGAAGTTCTTAAATCATACGGCGCATCTATAGCCGCCAAGAAGTCCAGCCGAGAAATGGGAGAGGGGATCATTGATTCATATATTCACAGTACGAAGAAAATTGGCGCGCTTGTAGAGCTTCTTTGTGAAACTGATTTCGTGGCGCGCAACAGCGAATTTCAGGCAATGGCGCACGATATAGCCATGCATATCGTAGCAATGCGGCCAGCGGATGAAGCAGAACTTTTATCCCAGGCGTTTGTTAAGGACCCAAGCGTCACTATAAAAGATGTCGTAAATGGGGCGATTGCGAAGCTGGGAGAAAACATTCGCATCGGCAAGTTTACCATTTTCGAACTCTAGGATTTTATCGTGTATATCTTTATTCCACTTGCGCTTATCGTCATTTCGTTCATCGGCATTGGAGTCATTGTTTTTCGAAAATTACCGTATCTTAGAAAACTCACTCCCGAATCTCATGAATTTGGTTCTACCGTTTTTCATGATTTTTTTCCGGAATTTTTTGCCCATATCGGTAAGATTCACCTGGAAGAATATGTGGCGATCTTCTTGAGGGAAATGGAAAAATTAGTCCGTAAAATTAGATTATTCTTCTCACGTATTGATCGCGCATCGAGTGATCTAATTGCGGAACTTCGAAGTGCGAGCCGCAAGAACGAAAAAGCTCAAGCGCCTGCTGACACTGAACCGCTCGTATCTGAACCAGAATTTCCGGCAGTAAATTCTAATATTGAAATTCGTCCTCGAAAAACAGAACCCAACATGGTTGCCCTCAAAGCAGAAGAGCAGAGATATATTATCGAGATTGCTCATCATCCCAAGAATGCAATTCTCTACGCTACTCTCGGCGAAATATATGTAAAAATGGATAATCTCCGGGACGCCAAAGAATCTTTTGAAGCTGCCATAGATCTTGATGCGGAAAATGAAAAGTTGAAGGAACGCCTTTCATTTATATCTCGTAAATTGCATGAAACCAAAGTGGGGGTTTAATCCTTCACTTTTTGCGAATTTTGAGTATAATAAGGAAGCTTCTTATAACGTAATGCCGTCCTAGCTCAACGGTAGAGCAACGGTTTTGTAAACCGTAGGCTCCGGGTTCAAGTCCCGGGGACGGCTCCAGTTTTGGTCTTTGATAAATAATGTAGTATAATAGAATTGGCTATATGCCATTTCTATATGCCATCGAAAACGATAACAGAAAGGCAGGAATATCTCGTAAAAAAATTATATCAGCAATATGGGTCTACGGGATCTAGAGTGGCTCTAAAATTGGGAATTTCTTTGAAACAAGTGTATGATGCCCTCCGCCGCCAAGAGGTTCCCCGAAAAAGTCTTTTAGAGCAGAATCGGATTCGCTTTGAACGGAGTCCGCTCTCATTTACTTTCAAAAAAACACTTTCAGGCCAAGAACGAGAATTATACATTGCAGGCCTGATGTTGTATTACGGTGAGGGAGCCAAAACAGGAGTTACCGTTGATTTTACGAATTCTGATCCCAAGGCAGTAAAGTTATTTCTTAAGTTTCTTAGGCAGATATACAGTGTTAACGAAAGTAAAATTCGCTTCTACTTGTATTGTTTTTCTGATCAAGATGTTAGTTCGCTAATAAAATTCTGGTGCTCTCAGTTGAGAGTTGAGCAACAACAGTTTACGAAACCGTATGTGCGCTCGACCCTCAATAAGGGTAAGAGAACAATGTCGAATGGAGTTCTCCATGTTCGATATAGTGATAAGCGATTACTCGAGAAGGTACTAGCTCAAATGAATGAATTAGTAAGTACATTGTAAATTTGGGGGTGTGGTGGAGTGGTCAATCACAACAGACTGTCCAAAGGCAGCTTTTGGAGGCAACTCTAAAATGAACTCTCTGGGATAACGGTGAAAGCTAAGGCAATTGCTATGCTAATACCGTGGGAACTCTTCGATTGAAGAGAGCGCCGTAGAGACTAGATACCAGAGCATCCCGTAAGGGATGAAGATATAGTCCACGCCTTTGGGAAACCAAGGGATCAAGTGAAATCTGTCGGCCTTGTGCCTACGCAGGTTCGAATCCTGCCGCCCCCACAAAAGTATGATTAAAAAGAAAGGCAGTTATTGGAATGCCGGAGTAGTTCAGTGGTAGAACGCTTTCTTGGTAAGAAAGAGGCCGAGAGTCCGATTCTCTCCTCCGGCTCCAGTTGTCAGAAGTTGATGTCCGTGTTATCATAGCAAAGCTAATTTAAACACTATGCCACAGGATAATTTATTAAGAATGAAATGTCAGGTCTGCAAGCGAGCAAACTATTATACCACCAAGAATAAAAAGAAGGTTGAACGTAAGCTGGAGTATAAAAAATTCTGCAAGTTCTGCACGAAGCACACAGTCCATAAGGAAACGAAAATCACCGGATGAATGTCAGAAGGAAAAATCGGAATGATCTTCCGATTTTTCTGTTTTTATGGCATAATAGGAAAGTTAGATTTGGGGGTATCGTTCAACGGTAGGACAACGGTCTCCAAAACCGTCGATCTAGGTTCGATCCCTAGTACCCCCGCATAATAAAAAGATCACTCTAGTGAGTGATCTTTTTATTATTTTACTTTAGAAAATATCTACTTTTAATTTTCGAGTTCTTTGCTTGCTCTGTTCTATCTGCCGGAGTAGAACCTCCACATCTTCCACTTTATAGAGCCGATAGT
>JBBTSY010000002.1:16247-19534 GCA_038064515.1 Patescibacteria group bacterium
TGTTCTATCTGCCGGAGTAGAACCTCCACATCTTCCACTTTATAGAGCCGATAGTTATTCACAGGGTTACGGTAGGCGACAAGCTTACCTCTTACATCCCAATTGCGAACCGTCAAGGCTGTTACCCCAAATAATCTGGCGACCTCTTTTACGGTGAGAAATCTTTTTGGCATAGAATTTTTAATGAAACTTTAGTGAAAAATTTAGACTAAGTTAGTAAAGGTTTAAATGAGGCTTATGAGATTTGGTTCTATGAAGTATTAAGGATTCACTATCAACGTTTACAATACTTTAGCACTAATTATACGACTTTAGCAAAGGAGGCGTCAATGTTGATAATAATTGGATAACTTTGATTCAATTTGGGAAAGCATCACAAGAGCAAGGGAAACCAAGGCTTTCTGCGAGTCTGGCTTATCCACATTTTTTTACTTTGCCATGTTAAAATTTCTTCATATCGGATAACGGGGACCTATCTGCCTGTCGGCAGGCGGTAGGCAAGTTTGAGCAGAAAATACCTGTTTAAATAAATTATCCGATACTATATCGGATAAGGGTTAAAGAAGAAGTTCAGTAAACGCCGAAGTCCCGACAAAAGTCGGGACTTCGGGGAATGCACAGTCCAACGTTATTACGGGGATAACAACGCATCGGACTTTTATTATCCTAGCAGATTTTAATTAAATTTTCGAGGGGACTTAGACACATGTCAGACTCAATTCCAGATACAAAAAATACGACTCAAAATGACCATTACATTTCGATGCTTGAGGCATCGAAATTATGTTCTTACTCTCAAGAATACTTAAGTCTCCTCGCACGACGAGGGAAAATTGTTGCCAAGAAAATAGGCCGCAATTGGTTTATTGCAAAATCAGCACTCGATGAATATCTACAAAAGCAAAGTATTGTTATTTCTCTTCCAAAGAGTTTTTTTACGAATCAAAACATCCCAACTGATTTTAAATCAGAAAAATTTGGAAGACCCGCCCAAATTTTACTGAACAAAATTTCGGCAGGTAAGCCCATCTTGGTTTCAGCGTTGACTCCTGAAGAACCGGAGGTGCTCGAAAACGGAGATCAGTCGCATTCAAAATTATACGAAGAATTTTTAAAATTAAATAAGCAAAAGCAAGAACAAAATTTAGCTGCCCAGCCGACACCCGTTGTTCAACCCGTACAACCGATAACACCGAAGATTGAATTACCAAATCGTCCCCAGCCAGAGGCTGTTTTACCAAGCCGTCCGACTCTTGACCGCCTACCCAGCCACGACCTGCCTGATCACGGAATAAACGAACAAGACTTGTCAAAGGCTGATGTCATCATCGAAGCAATTTCCAATTTAAAAGTTGAGACTGAAATGCAGGATCAGCGCGAAGAAAAAATTGTTCAAACTCTCGATAAGCTTTCCGACTCCATTTCATTGTTTGCGCAAAAAGTATCGGAGAAGCCCGTGCCCGCCCCACTGCCAATTGTTGTGGCGCCTCCCGCGCAACTCCCTCCGGAACTAGAAGAGTTTGTTGATGATGAATCCCAATCGTTTGGCTATCGCTTACGCCATACTCGCCGCTATCTTTCCAACATCCCGAGGAATCCATCCCGGATGACGGCAATCATTGTCAGCGCTATTACTTTGCTTTTTGTTCTTGTCGGCGGCTTCAGTTTTGGTAATGCCGATCAGATTGCCCAATTGATTAGAAACGCATTCAAGGATGCCGATACGCTCCAAGGTTATTTTCCCGGAACACATGCAAATGAGGTGCTGGTACTTGATAAAACCGGTAAGATTTCTATCTTTGGACATATTGAAACCCAAGGACAGCTTCGCTCAATGGCTCCGGACGGCGTCGCGCCGATCATCGTTGATTCGATGACGAAAATAGAGAACTTGAACGCCGATTATTTTGACGATTTGGATTCCAAAGATTTCACGCTGGCTTTTGTAACCAAGAACGGTAACGTAACCTACGAAGACGTAAAACTTGAAGGGAACGTCGAAATCGGTAAAACGCTTACACTCAAAGGCCCGCTCAAGCTTCTGGACGAGCTGAATGTCTATGGACGTTTAGGCGTGTTTGCCGACGCGTACTTCAGTAAGGAAGTAAAACTTACCGGCGGTAATCTCAATGTGCAGAAAGGCGATATTCTGCTGGGGCAAGGCAACTTGAAGATTAGTCAGGGGACCATCGAGATCACCAATCCGACGATGGTAAAAAATTTGAATGCGGAATTACTCCAGGGACAAACCCCTAATGATATTACTCAAGGCATTACACTTGATCGTGTTGTTTCAAACGGCAACTCCACAAATAAAATCGCATTTTTCAACGGGGGGCTATATGGAGGGCAGGGAGCATTCGCGACGATTGGCGTTGCGGGAAATGCATCATTTGGTTCCTCCCAAAATCAAAGCGCTACTCGCTTTACGGTTTTTGCGAATAATTTTTCGGTGGATAGCTTGGGCAATGTCACGAACCAAGGAACGACGACTACTGCCAATCTTCAAGTAACCAACGGCGTCCTTTCAAATCTAATTCCTTCTGGGTCATACAATCTCGGTTCCACAACCAGTCCCTGGGAGAACCTCTACGTGAATAACTTGGTTGGCGGCGGCAATATTTCCGGAACGACGAGCGCATCATTTGTAATTAATACAGACAATATAACGGCTGATGGCGAGGATGCATACTTATCTTTTGAGCGAGGCGCGACAACGCCTAACGCGACGCTGAAGTGGAATGCTACAAATAACCGCTTTGAGCTCAACGAACCTGTGTTCATCTCCAGCTCAAGTACAACGACTTTTTCGGTTTCCGGTGGGCCGTCGTCGCTCTCCAACACATTGTTTGTGGAAAATGCCGGCAACGTCGGCATCGGCACCACCAACCCTACCACTAAGCTTGATATTATTGGTGCAGCGTCCATTTCTACAAATTTCGAGGTTCGCACCGGCTACGCCTCCCTCTCCAACACGCTCTGGGTGAGCCCTCCGGGGAGCACCGGGAGAGTGGGGATCGGGACGACGGGGCCTACTTCACAGTTAAGTATTTTGGCCGGAGGAAATTCCGCAAGCACCGTCCTCGCTAATTTTACGGGTTCAGGAACCGGTAAAACCGAAATATTCCAAGGGGGAAATGTGACTATAACCGGTGACAGCTCAACGGCGACTAATCCGCTTGTCATAAAAACGGGAGCCACCCAGATTTTTGCCGTTGATGCGACTCAAACGGTTAGCGTTGGTTCTGGACTAAACCTTGGGACAGTAAATCTTGGCGCAGGATTAT
>JBBTSY010000003.1:0-25737 GCA_038064515.1 Patescibacteria group bacterium
TCCGCGACGACATCGGCCAGTTTCTGTTCCAGAAAACGGAGCGTCGTCCAATGGTCTTACCGGTGATAATAGAGGTGTAGACGGCCGACTTGTCCCGTAACTCGCCGAAGGCGATGGTGCGGGATGGTTCTCCCTGTAATCATCGAAGTCTAATTCAGAACGTGTCTGCAAAAAAAACCGGAAGCCCGCAACCTTAGGGGCTTATCCGGTTTTTTTGTCGCAACGATTGCTCTCATTTCTTTGTTAAAAGGTTCCGTTTTCGCTCGACGTATATGCATACGCCTCGCTCAGTACTCGCCTTTTGCCTCGAACTAAGAACAACATCCTACGTTCTGGTTCCTTCCTATTTCGTAAATCTGAAGGTGGAGAGAATTTGGTTACACAGTGCGAGTGTTTCGTTTGTATTGTATACAATACAACTTGCATAAATTCTTTTTCCATTGAGATCAAAGTAGATTCTTATAGGAGATTCTCGCGCCTCATTTATCGGTTCAGGAAATATTTTGCTCGCTAGCGCACCCTTAAAATCTCCCTGCGTGCCCTGATAATCTCCTGGAGTACCCGTAACGATATCTAATCCTGGCCACTCGATGTTCCCACTATATTTTTTATCTCGGAGTGCCAACTTTACTTGAGCGGGAATTGAATCATCGAGAACTTCCCAATGAGTTGGATGCTTTACTTCAAACCCATACTGCGTATTCACATATGTCTTCCAGGCGACTGTAGATATAGTGGAAACGGGAGAATTGCTTGGAGCACTCGATACGGAAGCTGATGGTGTTGGTGTTGCATCGTCTAGATCACCAGTATCTGAATCATCGCGCATGATGAAATACATTGAGCTAGCGACGACAAGGGCGGTGATAGCTGCAGTTAATACGATGGCACTTAAGTTCGATGCGGGTCCGGGTTGAAACGATCCTTGAGGTGGTTGATTTTCCATATAAACTATTCTATTCTTCCTTCCGCATAAAGCAACTGGCAAAAGTTCATAATTTCCGCTATCCTATATTCATGAAAATCTTCTCTGGCATTCGACCATCGGGCAAACTGCACCTGGGCAACTACCTGGGCGCTATTAAGAATTGGGTTGAATTACAGCACGGCGCCGACCAGGCCATTTACGCCGTCGTAGATTATCACGGCATCACTACGCCGTATGATCCCCAGACATATCAAGATCAAGTCATGAGCGCAGTCACTGATTTCCTAGCCGCGGGCATCGATCCCGCGAAATCGCTCCTCATCCGCCAATCTAAAGTTCCCCAGCATACCGAACTTGCATGGCTGTTCAATACCATCACACCAGTGGGCTGGTTGGACCGACTCCCCAACTACAAGGAAAAGGTTAAACAAGTTGAAGAAGCAACTCTTAATATAGAAACAAGGCCAGTGCAGAATGAAGGGCTGGAGATTGCCCTGACTCAAAATAGAGCAAAGAGCTACCAAAATAATCTAGCGCTCTTGGCCTACCCTGTCCTTATGGCCGCAGATATCCTCGTATATAAATCCAATATGGTGCCGGTTGGGGAAGATCAACTTGTTCATATCGATGTAACCAATGAAATCGCAAAGAAATTTAATCACCTTTTTCCTGGCCGGACAGGTGGCGAAACTTTTGAGCCGGTAAAACCCAAAATCACCGATGGCGCCCGTATTATGTCGCTCCAGAATGCCACCCAAAAGATGTCTAAAACGGGTGATGATGGCATTGCCCTTTCAGATGACGCCGATACCATTCGCGGTAAAATCAAGCGGGCCGTCACCGACTCGGAAAAAGAAGTCCGCTTCGATGAAGCGCGGAAGCCCGCAATTTCCAACTTGATTACGATCTACTCGCTTCTTTCCGGCGAACAGGTTGGAGAAATTGAGACTATATATGCCGGTAAATCCTATGTCAATTTCAAAAATGACCTCGCCGAAGTCGTCGTCAACTTCCTCAAGCCAATACAGGATAAATATCAGCAACTTAAAGCAGATCCCGGGTATGTCATGGATGTGTTGCGAAAGTCAGAAGAAAAAGCTAGGCTGATTGCCAGCACAAACCTTGCCGACATAAAGGCAAGGATGGGGGTGTAGCATGAGAGCCGAGTTGATAAGTAAGGTATTCGTGCGCGGTGAGCTGCCAGAATATCTCGAAAAGGCCATCCGCCAGTTCGAGGAGGAGCGGGGTGAAGACACGCGCGTCAAGGAGATCATGGTCCGGTACTGCAAAGACGGCAGGGACAGCGAGAAAGAAGAAACTGCAGCCGTGATCGCCGTCCAGTCCGGATATGAAGCTTTCCGGCTTCGGAGATTCCGCGATCGCGAAGCGGACTAAGACCCTAGTGCTTCAGCATGGCTTCGAGCTCTTGGACCTTGTGGTTCAGGAGCTCTACGTTTTTTGCCTCAACCACCAGCCGCATCACCGGCTCGGTGTTTGAGGCGCGAAGATTGAACCACCAATCATCATATTCAATGAGAATTCCATCGTCTCTATTAATCCGGCCATTCGCGTAATGCTCCTCAATAAGTGCAAATGCGCGGGAATTCAGAGGATATGAAAGTTCGCCTGATCTAAAGTATCGGTCATACGGCTTTATTAACTCTCCCAAATTCTTGCCTTCTTTTTGAATAATCTGCCGAACCCATAGTAGAACGGTTTCCGGTGACTCAAGATAATTGAAATCTTTAAGATAAAAATGGCCGGTAATTTCAAACCCGAAATCAGCATCATAATTTCTCATATTCTCATAAACATTCAGGCGGCCAACTTTTGCTGGAATCGCGGTAATGCCCAGTTTTTCAAACTGTTCTCGCACTGCGCGTGAACATCGGAAATCATAGATAATTTTTTTATAGCCCCTACTCATAATAACGAGAAGAGCGATGAAATCAGCATCAACCCTTTTTCGACGATCGAAAAATGAAATTCTGTCAGCATCACCGTCAAATGAAACTTCCAGGCCTGATCCATTGCTTTTCTGAATAAGTAGGGCTGTTTTCTCGCCTATTTTATTGAGAATCTTTTCATTAGCTCGAGGACCATTAACGCCTATGGCAAAGGTGTTCTCGGCGCTTCCACCGATCCGCGAAACGGTTTTTGCATATTCCCCAATCCCATCGTAGGCTTCAACCGCGCCCGCGCCGGCACGACTCGATGCGGTGTTCAGGTATATCATCCGCAGTTGGTCGCCGCCTATAATATTTCCATCGGGGCCTACCACTTTAAAACCGTTATATTCTTGAGGATTATGAGAAGCGGTAATCATAATGCCACCCTCACTCTGCTTGGCGTGCACCGAATAGTAAAATGACGGTGTTGTGCACTCCCCGATCTCCAGCACGCGCACACCCGCAAGAATAACGCCTTGGACTAGAGCTTTTTCGAGCGCATCGGAACTGACGCGCCTGTCGCGGCCAATCACAAGTGTCTTCGCCTGAAGCGCCAGGGCTACCTTGTTGCCAAACTCCTCCGCAAAACTTACATCAAAATCACGGTTATAGATGCCGCGGATATCATAACTTCGAAATATGTCTGGGTTTATCCTCACACTCATTGGGCATCTACGGCTAGAGTTTCGCACAGCTCTGCCATTAATTTAAGCTTGTACCACAATACATATCCATGAAAAAGCAACCAGCTTACGCCGTTGCTAGAAACAAATGCCCAATGAGTGTGAGGATTTACGGTTGTCATGTTTTCTTATATACTATAGCAGTTTTATAAAGAGGTACATATGTTCGATAACAACGTTAAAAACATCTATATGGTAGGAATTAAGGGTACAGGCATGTCTTCCCTCGCCGTTCTTTTAAAGAAGCTTGGCTATCAAGTATCCGGTTCAGACACCAATGAGCATTTTTTTACTGAAATTCAGCTGAAAAATAACGAAATCACATACTATGACGGATTCGATCCGGCCCACCTCGAACATGCCAATCCCGATCTAGTCATCATCTCGACTGCCTACAATGATCGCAATCCCGAAGTTTCCCAGGCAAAACTGATGCGCCTTTCGATGATTTCTTATCCGGAAGCGGTCGGTGAAATTTCCAAAAAACTTACCTCGGTCGCTATCTGTGGCAGTCACGGGAAAACCACCACTACCTCCATGCTTGGTACGATTATGCAGACGAATCGCGAGACTATTACCCTCACTGGCACCGTGGCGGAAACCCTCAATGGAGAAGAGGTTAAACACCCGAAATATTTTGTCTTTGAGGCTGACGAGTATCAAAATAAATTCCAGTATTATTCGCCGGCCAATGTGATTCTGACGAATATCGATTTTGATCATCCGGATTTTTTTACCGACCTCGCGCATTACTCCGCCACTTTTCGGGATTTCCTGAAGCGCACGCTCGAGACGGGCGGATTCGTCGTATACAACTACGATGACCGGATCACACGGACACTTATGAAGGAACTCGAAGGGAACAAGATCAGTTATGGTTTTGACTTGCCTGCACAAGCGGGTCTGCCTACGCAGACGGGTCCGGAAGCAGATTACCGCATTGCTAACGTCTCTGAAGATTTAAATACGTATACTCTCCGCCATAAGGATCATAACATTATCACCATCACCTTGAATGTCTACGGAAAGCATAATATCCTCAATTCCGCCGCCAGTGTCATTATGTCTTTGAAGCTGGGAATTTCACCGGAGAATATCCAGCAGGCGCTTAAAGATTTCAAAGGCGTAAAGCGACGCATGGAAGTCATCCCCAGCGAGAAATATATCATCCTCGATGACTATGGCCATCACCCTACGGAAATAATCGCCACCTTGCGTGCCTTGCGAAATAAATACAAAGATAAGCAGATTGTCGCGGTGTTTCATCCGCACACGTTCACGCGCACCAAGGCATTTCTGAAAGAATTCGGCGGAGCGTTTAGCGATGCCGACCTGACTCTGGTACTCGATATCTATCCTTCCGCCCGCGAAGTTACCGGCACTATTTCGACAGAAGCTGTTGTTGAAGAGATTAAAAAGAATGGATCACAGGTTGTGTATACGCCAACCATTCCCGATGCCGCCGAATATATCAAAAAAAATATTCCTCACGGATCAATCATCCTCACTATCGGCGCCGGTGATGTCTGGAAACTGTGCGATTTAATTAAATAGAGTTTATATTTTCTCGAAGCATGGATACTAAGTTCGGTAGCAGGCAACCGTGATCGCCCACTATTCACCTACTTTCAACATAAGTCTATCAAAAGTTTAAGAATTGAAAAGGCCCGCAATCACCCCTGGTGGATGCGGGCCGTAAGCTGCTGACGCGCAGCTCAGTGCGTTACGCCGTTTTTGGCGCGGAAGTCTAAGGGCTTAGTTCCCCAGGTCAGCGACCCGAGAAACTAAGTGCCCAGAACTGTTGCTTGCGAGGGAGAACCCAGACGAAAACGTGGTCGGGATCGTACACGCTGTCCGGGCGGCCGTGGCACGTGCCCAGCCGGCGCTCGCCGAGGACGTGGTTGACGTTGAAGATGCGCAGGTCGTCGCCCAAGTCGGTGATCGCATCCATGGCGATGGCGTTGTCGCCGGAGGGCTGGTCAGGATACTGATCCGCCAGTGCCAGACCAGCTTCAGCCATGCACTTCTCCAGGCCGTAGCTCTGGGCACGCTCGACGATCGCATCGTAACGGGCGTTGCCCTTGAAGCCAAGCTGGCGGGCGCTGGCTCGGACCAGGTCGACCTCGACCTGCGTTCCGCTGATGGGAGTCTTGTCGGCCAGTTGGTTGGCGTAGTCGCCAACCTGGCGACCCTGGGCCTTGATGGACTTTCGGTAGGCGTCCACCGTTTTGTGTCGGCCGAGGACGACGGTCTTCCAGACCTGGAACTCCGGACGGAGACCGAGGGTCTTCTGGAAGTCCTCGCGCACGGGCACGGTACCATTCTTGATCGCTCGGATCAGATCCGCCAGGTAGCCGTCGTGAAGAACCTTGAGGTCCTCCGCCGTCGGTTGCTGCTGACCGATGATGGTCAGCGTGTGCGCGGCCTGTCCGAACGTGCTCGTCTCGGCCTCGATGGTGCTCATAGGTTCTCCTATGGAGCGCTACTCCCGAAGGGTAGCATGTTGCCTGTGGGCTAGGGGGCCACCGAAATGATAGCCATAGCGAGGAATCTCCGAAATTAAGAGACTTTTCGCTAGGGCTATCGAGGTTGTAAAGGTACCTAACCTAATTGCCTAATTGTACCATAACCACAGGATATTGCAAGCCGCTAAATCCTTGGTTTTTTGCATTTTTTCAGCTATGCTTGGAGAATTCTTGCGTTTGCCCAAGTTCGAGGAGCACGCGAAGCCCGAACCGAAACGTACAAGTGCTAAGATGAGGTGAGGACTGGAGCTTGCGACAAAGAAATTTAGCAAACCCGAAGGGCGCGTTGGTCATCAAGATTGCGATGACCCGCGCGCAAAATTCTACACATGTCACTATCAATCGGAATTGTCGGGCTACCCAATGTCGGAAAATCCACCCTTTTTAAGGCTGTCACAAACAAACAAGTTGATATTCAAAACTATCCTTTCACCACCATCGAGCCGAATGTGGGCGTGGTTGCCGTACCTGATGAACGCGTCGATGTGCTCGCCGCTTTTTCTAAATCAGCCAAAAAGATATATACGACTATTGGATTCATAGACATCGCCGGCCTAGTGCGCGGGGCCGCGCAAGGCGAGGGTCTGGGCAATAAGTTTCTGGCTAATATCCGTGAAGTAGACGCCATCGCTCACGTCGTCCGTGTCTTTCCCGCCGAAGGCGGGTCCGCCTCTGGCGAAGATGTGATCCATGTTTATAACCGCGTAGACCCTCTGGCTGATATTGAAATCATCCGAACTGAATTGGAATTAGCCGATCTTCAAACCAAAGAAAAGCGCGCAAGCAAAGATTTCGTCAAAGGCGAATCCCCGCCTGCTGGAAAAGATTTACCCACGCTTGACCTTCTTTCAGACAAAAAGGTTATTTATATCTTCAACGTTTCAGAAGAGCAGTTGCAGAATAAATGGCAGCCGGATCAGAAACTCATTGAAGCTATGCGCGGAGCCTCATACGTCGTAATGAACAATAAACTCGAACTTACGCTCTCTGACGTAACTAGCGAAGAAAAAAAAGAATTCCTCGCCGAATTTTGTCTGCCGGAAAGCGGTCTAGACCAGCTTATTAAAGAAAGCTATCACACCCTTGGACTGGTGACCTTTCTGACCACGGGGACAGATGAATCTCGCGCTTGGACCGCACACATCGGCGACCCAATCCCGAAGGCCGCGCGCGCCATCCATACCGACTTTGAACGGCTATTCATCCGCGCCGAGGTCATCAACTGGAAAACGCTCCTAGACGCCGGCTCTCACGCCAACGCCCGCGCCAAGGGGTTGATAAAGACGGTCGGCCGTGATTATATAGTCCAAGATGGTGATGTCGTAGAAATACTTATCGGAAAATAAAATCGTGACCACATACGGCAACAGAACTACCGACAACGCCTTCACCGCAGACAGCGGCAAAGACCTTATCTCAAAAGCGATTTCCGATATTGAGCAGAAGACGGACTGGCGAGTCACGGATAGAGAAAAATTCGTCGGTGCCAGCGGAGTATACTATGATAGTAAAAAAGTCGGGAGCTTCTTTGTCGGGGTCACGAATGACAAGAAAGAGAAAGGTGTATTAAAGCTCCAGCTACGACCTCTATCCTTTGACGAGGGCTTTATCATCCGACACATGGCGCTGCGGAACGGCCCTTATGTCCGTTCGGCACACCAAGGAAGCTTTTGAACCACTCGTTTTGAAAGAGCAGTCGCGCCGGACTCATTTCCGGCAGCGCGTACACAATACAATACTTCCAATAGTAAGTCAAATACGGCAGAAAGAGGGTGACATGCCGGCCCGTTGCGCGTTCCCAGCTGGTCAGCTCATCCAAGAGCTGTTGGACCGCCATGCTGACACGTTCGTCCTTGTGCCACTTGTTCGCCACCCGGCACCTCCTTTGATACCCCTATAATACACCTAAAATATCGTCTTGTCAATTTCTGCTTTATTGACATGAGAAAAAGAACCTGCTACCATCCCCTGGTAACAATAACCGCGCGGAAAGCGCGCGGAGACCCAACGTATTGTATGTCAGGTAGTAGAACTTCCGACGGCTTCGCCGTGCGGGCACCTGACACAATCGGAAGTTTCACTACCTGATATGGAAAAACAGCTATATGAGCTGGCGTATCATATTGAACCTGAAGTTCAAGAAGACCAGCTCACCCCGTTGAAGGAAGAATTGGAGAAGTTAGTAACCGATACCAGTGGCACCATCGTATTCTCAAAAGGGCCGGAACGATCCCGACTTTCTTATCCGATTCGTAATGAACGGATGAGTTATTTTGGCTTTGCGCATTTTACGGTCGAGGACAATGATAGCATCGCGCATATTGATGAACAGCTTCGTTTGAATAACCATGTTATGCGGCACCTTATCATTAAGATCGACGATCCCCGATCAATAGTCGCAAAACTTCCTGCCAGTCAGTCCGAGCGACGAGTCCGAAAAGAGACAACCGCTCACAAGGACAGTAAAGAAATTGAGAAGCAGTTAGAAGACGTAATTAGCGGATTATAACCAGCGACAAGCATGTCTCTTGTCACTCATAACTATGAATCTAAACAAAGTTATCCTTATCGGTCGCCTCACCCAAGAACCGGAAGCCCGATCTACGCCAAGCGGCCAGAGTGTCACGACCCTTCGTATGGCGACGAATCGGACCTGGAATGATCAAGCAAGCGGCCAAAGAAAAGAAGCCGTTGAATACCACACGGTTATTGCCTGGGGACGGCTGGGAGAAATCGCCAGCCAATATTTAAGACGCGGCGGGCTACTCATGATTGAGGGCCGTCTACAGACTCGCAACTGGACCGGCAATGATAATGTGAAACGCTATATGACCGAGATTATCGCCGAAAATCTCCAGCTCGGACCTCGAAGCGCTACTGAAGGCAGTGCTTCTTATCAAAGTAGCGCCCCAGCTAGTGACAGGGCCCCAGCGGCGCCGGCTCCAGTTGATGATATCCCCATCATTGACGAGAATGACCTGCCTGCGCAGGCAGGAATGACCCATCAGGGCGTTGATGAGCAGGAAGTAAAAATCAAAGAAGAAGATCTACCATTTTAAGGACCTGCCCGAGCGCAACATAGTGAGCACGGGAGTAGGTCGTCAACCGAGCACATAAGGTATGTGCTCGGTGGCAAGTTTCTAACAACTCATCAGCGCAAACAAAGTTGCTTGCCTCGTTGAGAAACATCCCATGTACTGTACATTTTGCCACGAAAACATTAATCACATTGACTACAAAAACACCGCATTCTTGCGAAAATTTGTCACGTCAGAATTCCGCATTGGCTCGTCTAAGCGCAACCGATTATGCAACAAACACCAGCGCACGATCTCTAATGCGATCAAGCTAGCCCGGTTCATGGCGCTCATGCCATATACTCGCAACCAGACGGTGAAGAAATAGGCTTAGGGGGTTTATGGTAAACGAAAAGCCCTAGTTACTCGACGTGAGTTACTAAGGCTCGAAAACGGCGGTCAGCGCCCCAGGTAGGAGTGGCTGCGCAGGATTGTGTTGGCCTAGAGGCCGCGGTTGATGGATGACCGCTTAGAATCCTACGTCGGCAGTGAGGAAGTCCTCAAGGCACTCATGCAACAGTGGGGAGGACACCTACAAACTGAATCTCTACCGGGAGAACGTTCTGCTTCGGCAGACGCTGACCCGTCTTACGAAAGAACGGGGAGGAGATCCTTGCTATCGCACCTTATTCCCTGCTGAATCTTGTTCAGCCGCAAGGGCTTAAGGGTCAGTTACCAGCAAGGATCCCATCAGATAAAAGCATATCATCTATTTCTATAAAATCAACTCATCCAAGCTGTGCGTGTACGAAAAGACCCCACTCACGGTGAGGGGGTCAACCCCTGAAGTTGATAAACTGTGGATAGCTGTTTATACTGGCCTGCCTGCCGTCAGGCAGGTTCCACGCCTTCTAACACAGCTTTTTTAATTTTCGCGATAATCTCTTTAGTTACTTTGGGGTTTTCTTTAAGGTAGGTGCGCGCACCGTCCATTCCCTGACCAAGCTTCTGGTCGCCATAGTTGTACCAGCTCCCCGATTTGGAAACAAAGCCGTAGAGGACGCCCGTATTCACAACATCGGCCTCTCGTGAGATGCCTTCGTTGTAGAAGATATCAAATTCGCAAGTTCTAAAGGGAGCGGCCACTTTATTCTTAACCACTTTGACCTTTACACGATTACCGATAATCTTCTCTCCAGATTGAATTTGCGCGGCACGGCGGATCTCAATACGAACGGAGGCATAAAATTTAAGCGCTAGTCCCCCGGGGGTAGTTTCAGGATTGCCGAATACAATGCCAATCTTCTGACGGATCTGATTGATAAAAAGGACGGTGGTGTTAGTCTTCGCTGAAATACCCGCAATCTTACGAAGGGCATGCGACATCAAGCGAGCCTGCAAGCCCATGTGTTGTTGATCCATCTCTCCTTCGATTTCAGCGCGAGGCGTAAGCGCGGCTACCGAATCAATGACGATAAGAGAAACTCCGGCAGACTTTATAAGCATCTCGACGATTTCCAAAGCCTGTTCGCCGTTATCGGGCTGGGAGATAATAAGGTCTTGCACCTTTACGCCGATATTTTTAGCATAATCGGGATCAAGGGCATGCTCCGCATCGACATAAGCCGCTACGCCGCCCATCGCCTGTACTTCCGCTACGATATGCAGTGCCAAAGTCGTTTTACCCGAACTTTCCGGTCCGTAAACTTCGATAGTGCGGCCGCGAGGAATACCGCCGACGCCAAGAGCAAGATCAAGCGAGATGGAACCGGTAGGAATCACATCGACATCAACTTTCCGAGCATCGCCCAGTTTCATAATCGAGCCATCGCCATACTTTTCCTGAATTTCCTGAATTGCGAGATCGACGCTTTTATTTACAGTTTTTATTTCTTCTTGTTTTTTCGCCATGATTTTCCCTTCCTCCTAATTAATAATATCCTACCCCGCGTCTCGTTCTGATTCTGACGTATCGGCATTAACACCGCTTGCACCATGCTCAACTTGCGTTTGTTGTTGCACTTCTGCCAACATCGCCCTCTCCCTGCCTTCAGCGGCAATATATACTTCTCGAGGTTTCGCGCCGTCACCGGGACCGATTACGCCTTTATCTTCTAAGATATCGAGAAGCCGCGCCGCTCGGGCATAGCCCACTCGTAATCGTCGCTGAAGAAGCGATGCGGAAGCCTTGCCAGCTTCGGTAACAACCCGCTTAGCATCTTCGTACATATCGTCTTCGCCCGGTCCGCCATCGCCACCGACGCTTCCAGCGAGCGATACAGCCGCGTCAAAATTAACTCGAAAATCTTGGGCGGTTGACTCTCCCCCGATCTGCAGCTTCTCGGCTTGAGCTTTAATAAAATCAACAACGTCTTTTACTTCCTCCTCGGTAACAAATGGTCCTTGGACGCGACGCGGCTTGGATGAATCTCCCGATAAAAATAACATATCACCTTTGCCTAAAAGCTTCTCGGCGCCGGACATATCGAGAATGGTGCGAGAGTCAATCTGGCTGGCAACCTGCAAAGCGATGCGAGAGGTAATGTTGGCCTTGATCAGACCAGTAATAACTTCGACTGATGGACGCTGTGTCGAAAGAATAAGATGAATACCGACGGCACGAGACATCTGGGCCAGACGCACGATTGTCGCTTCAACATCGCGGCCAAACGAAACCATGAGATCAGCCACCTCATCAATCACAATTACGATAAATGGCATGATCGCTTCATTCCTACTGGTAATCTTTGCGTTGTACGAAAAAATATCACGAGAGCCATCTTTTTGAAGCAACTCATAGCGGCGCTCCATTTCGCCTACTGCCCACTTCAATGCTCCCATGACTTTCTTGTTATCGGTGATAACCGGCGTAATAAGGTGCGGGATATCATTATAAAGTGACAATTCAACGCGTTTAGGATCAACCAGAATGAGCTTCATGATATCGGGGGAATGCTTGCAGAGCAACGAAAGAAGAATGGCATTAATAACTACCGATTTACCGGACCCGGTGGCGCCGGCAATCATGAGGTGGGGCATCTTTTCCAGTCCTCCAAAAATCGCCACTCCGGCAACATCGCGGCCGATTGCCAACGGCGAAAACCATTTCGATTTCTGAAACTCCTCGTCTTCGAGCATCGTACGAAGGCCCACGATAGCGACCTTGGTATTGGGAACCTCCATTCCGACGAGTGACTTGCCCGGGATTGGCGCCTCAACACGAATCGGATGCGCCGCAAGAGCTAGGGCCAGATCATGATTCAAAGCCGTGATGCGCGAGAGCTTCACACCCACAGCCGGTCGCATCGTATACTGCGTAACGGTAGGGCCAATGGATACCTCGCCCATCTCTACTTCAATACCAAAATTGGAAAGGGTGCGCTTAATAATAGTAGCGTTTGCATTAATGTCGCCGGTTGTGGCTTCGTCCTTATCTCCATTAAGCAATTCCAGCGGCGGCAAGATCCATTTGCCAAGCTTGAGGTTTTTAATGACAAATTCTTTATCCGTCAGTTCTGTTCTAACGAGGACGGGCTTCACGGTTTGGGACGGATCAATTTTGGCCGCGCCGGTAGGCATTATCGCATCACCTTTCCTAATAACCAAGTCTTTCATTTCATCCTTCTTCTTCTCCTCCTCTTCTTCTTTCGTTACCAACTTATAAATCGGCACATTAAGCGTCAAAAGAATCGAGATGACCATGATAGCCATCAGCGTAATCAAGCTCGCCGTAAAACCAACAAATTTCTGCAGCGGATATCCCAACACTAAGCCCAAATATCCTCCTTGGACTAATCGCGCTTCCATTCCGCCATCACCGATAATGAAAAATATGCCCAGCGAAGCTAATACAAACAAGAGGGTGCCCAACATTGCACCGCGAGCGATGTTGCGATTGATTGATTTGATAAAAGCCACCCCAAACATCACGAATGCAATGGGGACAATAAAAAAGCCCCATCCGAAGAGAGACCGCGACCAAAAATTAAAATAGTTGCCGGCAGAGCCAGCGCCGCCAATAAAGGCCAGGACGCTTAATATCGCCGCAATGAAGCTGGATATACCCCAAATGCTGTTGCGTGTCTCTTGCGAGATATCAAACAATGGTTTCTTTTCTCTCCTGGAGACGATCTTATATTTCTTCTTGTGCCGCGACATACCCATCTAGTATACCCGCTTTCATCCTCACAAATCAAGCAGTTTTATCAACGGAAAAGCTACAAAGCAGGTAACCCCAGCTTCTGCCCAACTCGCAGGCATCCCCGCCTGCCCAAGCCCCGCCGTCATCCCGACGGTTCCCAGGGGCTTTTCGTTTATTTATAAACACATCACGGAAAGCGTAATGACCAGCTGGAGTAGTATTTCTCAACGGAGTCGCACCGCGACATCGAAATGGCACTCTCACGCTTTCCCTAGCTCTCTAGCCGTTCTTTCAGCCCCGTCCCCGCCGGGATGAGGCGACCGATAATAACATTCTCTTTGAGGCCGCGAAGGTAGTCTTCTTTTCCGGCAATGGCGGAATCAATGAGTACTTTCGCGGTTTCTTGGAAAGATGATGCGGACAAGAAACTTTCCGTGGTAAGAGATACCTTCGTAATACCCAGAAGCAGTTGCTCATAGATTGCTTCGGTCTTTTTAGCATCGCGGGCCTTCGAATTTTCAAGAAGCGCTTTTCTCTTTTCAATAATATCGCCCGATAGGAGATCGGTGTCGCCCGGATCCACGACTTTCACGCGCGCAAACATCTGACGGACAATCAGTTCAACGTGCTTTTCGTTGATCGTATCGCCGGTTGGGAAGTAAATGCTCTGCACTTCGCGAATAATGTAGCGGGCAACGAGATCCATATCATCGGTGGTCTTAAACAGTTCCTTTAAGTCAACGTGGCCCTCGCTCAACTGTTGGCCCACCGAAACGAGGTCGCCGGAAGCAACGGCGATTGAGATATTCGGCGAAACTACGTATTCGCGTTTCTCGCCGGTATCATTGAGTTCAATGGTAATAATTTTCTGCTTTGTGTGGTCTTCAATCGAGAGGACACGGCCATCAGCATCGGCGATGAGTGCCTTAAACTGCGGAGGTCGCGCTTCGAAGATCTCATCAACGCGAGGTAAACCCATCGTGATATCGGCGCCACCGGCAACACCTCCGGTATGGAAAGTTCTCATGGTCAGCTGGGTACCCGGTTCACCGATAGCTTGGGCGGTAATAATACCGACCGCTTCGCCGCGCTCCACGAGTTGGTTCTTGGAAAGGTCGTAGCCATAGCACATCCGGCAAACACCCAAGTACGCCCTACACTTAATAAGTGAGCGGATGCGAATTTTCGATAAACCGAGCTGATCAATTTTTGCGGCCGTTACCTTATCAACAATCTTGCCCTTCTTGAGGATCACTTCCCCCTGGCCATCGACAATATCCTCAAGCACGGCGCGACCCTTGATGCGTTTACCGAGGCTTTCGCCGCTTAGCTTGCCGTCTTCGGTATGCACGACATAGCCATCTTTATCTTTACAGTCTTCTTCGAGAACGACCACATCTTGCGCCACGTCAACGAGACGTCGAGTCAGGTATCCGGCAGAGGCGGTCTTTAGGGCGGTATCTACTAAACCTTTTCGAGCACCGTGGGTCGAGATGAAGTATTCAAGAGGGCCTAGGCCTTCCTTAAATGAGTCTTTTACCGGAAGCTCGATAAGTTCACCTTTTGGATTAGCAAAAATACCGCGCATACCCATCATTTGATCCAGTGTCGGCCAGTTACCGCGAGACTTGGATTCCACCATCATATAAGCAGGGTCTTCGGGATTGAGTTGTTTCTTTACGAGTACGGAGAGCTTGGCTTTTGTATTGTTCCAAATTTCGATGGCCTTCGTGCGGCGTTCATACTCGGTGAGCAAACCATCGTCAAAGAGTCCGCGGTTGGCCTCAATCATGGCATCAGCTTCGGCGATAATACCTGGCTTTTCTTTTGGCAATCGTAAATCATTCATGCCCCAGGATACGCCGGACTTAGTAGCGTAGAAAAAGCCTAAATCCTTGATGCGATCCAAGCACTGAACCGTTATTTCTTCGCCATATTCGTCCCAGATATCAGCCTCGATAGTTTTAATATCAGGCTTCGCCAAGGTTTTATTTACGAAACCGTAGTCTGGCGGTAGGGCTTGATTAAAGATGATGCGGCCGATTGTGGTCTCGATGATACCGGGAGCGGCAAAGCCGTCGGTGGTTTTTCTGGCTTCTTCGGGTCGATACATTACTTTGATCTGCGCGCGAAGATCAATAATGCCATTTTCATAAGCAAGGAGGGTTTCTTCAAATGAGGAGAAGAGTTTACCGGCACCTCGCGCATTTTCAGAAATACCGGTGAGGTAATAGCAGCCGAATGAAATGTCATGGCTGGCGATGGCAACCGGTTCGCCAGTAGCGGGCTTCAATATACCATGCGTGGAAAGCATGAGTTCTCGAGCTTCTTTCTGCGCTTCATTGGTCAATGGAAGATGGACGGCCATCTGGTCACCGTCAAAATCGGCATTGAAGGCGAAAGTTGGCATGGCCGGCAACTGTATAGCTTTTCCTTCAATAAGAATCGGTTTAAACGCCTGCACCGAGAGGCGGTGAAGCGTCGGAGCACGGTTGAGCAGGACAAGCTTTTCATGAATCGCCTCTTCAAGGGCTGCCCAGACGTCGGGAGTTTCTTGTTCAATTAAACGGCTGGCTGACTTTATATTGTGCGCCAAACCATTACGAATTAATATACCGATAACAAACGGCTTGAATAACTCGAGCGCAACGTGCTTTGGAAGTCCACATTCGCCCAATCCAAGTTTAGGACCGATAACGATTACGGAACGGCCGGAGTAGTCAACGCGCTTACCGAGTAAGTTTTGTCGGAAACGGCCCTGTTTACCCTTCAGCATATCGGCGAGCGAGCGAAGTGCGCGTTTCTGGCCAGTTGAGGCGGCAGTTGTAGTCTGACCACGACGCATAGAATTGTCGATAAGCGCATCAACGGCTTCCTGTAACATGCGCTTTTCATTCTTGGTAATGACTTCAGGAGCTTTCAATTCGACGAGATGCTTCAATCGATTGTTGCGATTAATGACACGTCGATACAAATCATTCAAATCAGAGGTTGCAAAACGGCCGCCATCCAATGGCACCATCGGTCGTAACGCCGGCGGAATAACCGGAAGGATCGTCATAATCATCCACTCGGGGCGAATTCCAACCCGAATCATGTTGCGCAAAAGCTTTAAGCGTCGAGAAACTTTTCGCTGTTCAAGCGGATTGGTCTCGGCCTGATAGATCTTCTCCACTTCTTCAGCAAGATCCTTGAGATTTACTTGTTCTAAAAGACGGCGGACCGCCTCCGCGCCGATGCCCGCTTCGAACGCCTCTCCATATTTTAATGAGAGGTCGCGATACTCAAGTTCAGAAAGAATTTGATACTTTTTAAGATTCTTTAGATTTTGCCGCTCTTGGTCTTTGAGGTCCTTAAGGTTCTCTTCCTCTTCAGGGCCTGCGACATTCTTGATGCGTGACTTAAATTCAGCTTCAATGCGCTTCATGGCTTCGGTCTTGAGCTCATCATTTACCTTCGTGACAATGTAGCTGGCAAAGTAAATGACTTTTTCAAGCTCCGGTAATGAGACATTGAGAATCGAAGCAACCTTTGAGGGAACGCCGCGAAGGAACCAGATGTGAGCAACGGGAGCAGCAAGCTTGATGTGACCCATGCGTTCGCGACGAACAATAGAACGGGTAACTTCAACGCCACAACGATCACATATAATGCCCTTGTAGCGAATACGTTTATATTTTCCGCAGTAGCATTCCCAGTCACGAACAGGACCAAAAATAGCTTCAGAGAAAAGACCTTCACGCTCGGCTTTTTGAGTGCGATAGTTGATCGTTTCAGGTTTGGTTACTTCGCCATATGACCACGAGAGGACATCTTCGGGAGAAGCAATCTTAAGTTTTATATACGATAAGTCCATTATGTTAAGTTTATCGTTCGATTAATTCGACATTTAAGCCAAGGCCTTTAATTTCCGACAATAAGACTTTGAATGATTCCGGCAGGTGCGGTGCAACAATTTCTTCGCCATTAACAATCGCCTCATATGTCTTGGCGCGACCAAGCACATCATCTGATTTGATGGTCAACATTTCCTGTAACGTATATGCGGCGCCATAGCCTTCCAACGCCCATACTTCCATTTCTCCAAACCGCTGGCCGCCAAATTGGGCTTTACCGCCCAACGGCTGCTGCGTGATTAATGAGTAAGGACCGATAGATCGCATATGGATCTTATCCTCCACCATGTGGATCAATTTCATAAAATAGGTCAAACCAACGTGACACTTTTGAGCATACGGCAAACCAGTTTTACCGTCATAGAGTTGGATCTTTCCGTCCACCGGGAAACCAGCTTTTTGGAGTTCGCCCATGATAACCTCTTCCGTAGGACCAGCCATCGATGGAATTGAAACTTTATAGCCAAGGTTTTTCGCGGCAATACCTAAATGAGACTCAAGCACCTGACCGATATTCATGCGAGAAATAATACCGAGCGGGCTCAAAATAATATCAACCGGCACGCCTTCGGGCGTGAACGGCATATCTTCTTCGGGGAGAACAATAGAGATAACACCTTTATTGCCGTGTCGTCCGGCAAGCTTGTCACCCACTTGAATCTTGCGGAGCTGGGCAACGGATACCTGAATCTTTTTAATGACTCCGGCGTCGAGCTTGTCGCCGTCGTTGCGCGAGAATACTTTTACGCCGACAACGCGGCCTTGCTTTCCGTGATCTAGACGGAGAGACGTATCTTTCACGTCGCGAGATTTGTCACCAAAGATAGCGCGGAGCAACCGCTCTTCCGCGGTAAGATCACTTTCACCCTTAGGAGAAATCTTGCCAACAAGAATATCTTGAGATCGAACTTCAGCGCCGATACGGACAGTACCATCGGCATCCAAGTCGCTCAACCGTTCCATAGCGACGTTTGGAATATCGTAGGTGATAATTTCGGGACCAAGCTTCGTTTCTCTAACATCGGTGGTATAGTCTTCAATATGAATCGATGAGAGGACATCTTCTTTTACCAACCGTTCCGAGATAACAATGGCGTCTTGGAAATTCAAACCCTCGAAAGACATATATGCCACAACTAGGTTCTTACCAAGCGCTAATTCTCCGCCCTGCGTAGAAGGACCGTCGGCGAGCACCTGGCCTTTTTTTACTTTATCTCCTTTCATCACAAGAGGGCGTTGGTTTAAGCATGTAAAGGCATTCGATCGAGCAAATTTTAAAATTTTAAACTTGTGTTCTTTGCCTGACCGGCCAGGTCCCTTTTCCGTTTCTAAAATAATATGCGTGGCGTCAACTTTAGTAATAGTGCCGGCTTCCGGAGCAATGATAACGAGACCGGAATCAACGGCAACTTTTGCTTCAAGACCCGTGCCGACATACGGCGATTCAGGCATAATTAATGGTACTGCTTGGCGTTGCATGTTTGATCCCATGAGTGCACGGTTAGCATCATCATGTTCAAGGAATGGGATTAAACAAGTGGCGACCGAAAATTGCTGACGGGGAGAAACATCTAAATAATTTATTTCTTCCGGAGCGGCAGTACCCGGCTCTCCCCTCACACGAGCTTCAACTTTTGCATCCTTAAAAACATTATTTTTATCGACTTCAGCGCCAGCTTGAGCAATGATGTATCGTTCTTCTTCCACGGCATCCATATACACAATCTCTTCAGTAATCTTTCCTTTATTTACTTTAAGATACGGCGTTAAGATAAAACCTAATGGAGAAACTTTCGCATAAAGTGCCAAGTGGCCGACTAAACCGATGTTCGGACCTTCCGGGGTAGCAATCGGACAAATGCGTCCATAGTGAGAAGGGTGGACATCGCGCACTTCAAAACTGGCCCGCTCGCGGGTCAAACCACCAGGACCCATTGCTGATAGACGACGCTTGTGCTCCAACTCGGCTAATGGATTGTGTTGGTCCATGAATTGAGAAAGCTGACCAGACGAGAAAAATTCCTTTAAGGCGGCAACAAGCGGTCGAGCGTTGATGAGCTGAGCCGGCATGACAATCTCGATATCCGAGGTGCTCATACGATCCTTGATGATGCGTTCCATGCGGCTGAAAGCAATGCGTAATCTGTCCTGAAGTAATTCGCCAAGTGTTTTTACGCGGCGATTGCCAAGATGGTCGATGTTGTCCGGCTCGGCATGAGGATCGTTGTTGAGGCGGATAATTTCCTTCATTAAATTGACCACATCCTCCAGGCGGAGAATTCGATTTTCTTTATTTTCCAAATCTAATTCCTGTTGGAACCGCTTGTTCATGCGGAATCGGCCGACTTTTGAAAGATCATAGCGGGTAGAATTGAAAAACAGGTTCTGAATCATCTGACGAGCGGTGTCGGCCGTGGCGGGATCACCCGGGCGAATACGCTTGTACATTTCGATTAGGCCCTCGTCTTCGTTGGAAGATGGGTCTTGAAGAATCGTAGAGAGAATATATTTTGTATTGGGATCCGTATCGACATCTTCAAAGAGTTTCTTAATATCTTCGTCACTTCCCACGCCAAAAGCACGCAATAATGCGGTAGCGGGAACTTTACGCTTGCGATCGATACGAACAGAGATGACGCCATTGAATTCGGTTTCGAATTCGAGCCAGGCGCCGCGGGCAGGAATTAATTTTGCACCGAAAAACCGCCTATAGCGGCTTGAACGAGACATTGAGAAGAAAGCGCCTGGGCTTCGGATAAGTTGAGAGATAACTACGCGCTCGACGCCATTAATAATGAACGTCCCGCGAAGCGTCATCAATGGCAAATCCGCCATAAATAACTCTTGTTCTTTGATCGCGCCGGTTCGTTTATTCTTTAGCCCGACTGTTACTTTCAACGGAGCTTCATAGGAAATATTTTTCTCGATGGCCGTGCGCTCATCATATTTGGCTTCATCAAGACGAAAATCCAGAAATGATAACTCAAGTTCTTTGCCCGTCCAATCTTCAACCGGAGAAACGTCTTTGAGAAGCTCTCTCAAACCAACATCAAGGAACCATTTGTACGAATCCAACTGGACTTGCACCAAATTAGGAGCTTCAAATTTATCGATGCTGTATTTTGAGAAAATTTTACGCGCCATGGTAGTGGTGAATTAGCCCTTTCTCAAACGACCCTCCAAGACAACAATAAAGCACGGCTTTCCCAGTCGTGCCTAACGATGTTTTCTTGGTTAATTAATTTTCGTAATCAAAACGCGCAAGACTCAAGGCCAAGGACTCCGTACCTCGTCCCTACCCTTGAAAAATTGAATCTTTTTCAATAACCGTACCTCGACAGGCTTAGTGCGAGCACCGTCTCGAGCGGATATGGCCATTCAATAAAACTCAATTTCTATAGATTTTTAAAGGTTTTTAACGCCTCGATCCAAGTTTGCGCAATTTTGTAAGCGGAACTGTTCGGATTGACCTCCCCAACGATCTTGACCTCTTTCAAAGACGTTGTGACTATTCTATTCCTTTTTAAAACTTTGTCAATACTTTCTATCAACACCGTGTCGAGGTCGCTGTCAAATGAGAAATCCACAGCCCGACGCTCTGGTCGGACCACGACCTCTGGAGAAATATCGAAGCCTCCTACGCGGACGAGCTCCAGCCTGATTTTTTTAAACCCCGTGAAATTAATGACAAGGATGAATGTATTATCCATAGCGCTTAATCCCTTGAAGGAGTCCCAAGCCTACCATAAGGGTCAGGAGATTGCTACCGCCAGCGCTGAGAAAGGGAAATGGAATACCGGTAATGGGCATAAGCCCGATATTTACCGCCGCGCTGATGATCGCATGAGTCAAAATAAAAAGCGCAAATCCGATCGCAAAAAGTTTTCCAAAATTATTATTGCTCCTCTCCCCGATCCGCAGAATCCTCATTAAGATCATAATGATAAGACCAATTAGGGCCAGCACGCCCACTAGTCCGAATTGTTCGGCAAAAGCGGCAAATACAAAATCGTTGTGCGGTTCCGGTAAAAATCGCAGTGTCGCTTGGGATCCATTACCCAAACCGTTTCCCACCCAATAGCCCGATCCGATGGCAATCTTTGATTGAATGATATTATAGCCGATACCCGTGGGATCCTTATACGGATTTGCGAAAGCGATTAGCCGTTCTTTTTGATAATCCTTTAATACGAAGGCCCAGGAGAGATACGCCGTCACTACTCCAATGCTCAATAGTAAAAAAAGGTGTCTTTTATTGATTCCCGAAGCGATCAGCATACCGCCCCAGATGATCAATAGCGTCGAAGCTGAACCAAGATCGGGCTGCAATAAGATAATACCCAGTGGGACTAAGAGATAAAGGCCAGAAATGACAATATGGTGAAATTGATTGATGTGGATATGGCGCTGAGAGAAATATTTAGCCATCACGATAATGAGCGCCAGCTTCATGAGCTCTGCGGGTTCGAACGTATAGCCGGCAACCACAATCCACGCCCGTGCGCCACGAATCGGCGATTCGGCCAATGTGATAAGTAACAACAGAATGCCAATCCCATAGAGTAACAATACCGGAAAGGAATAGTTTTTTAAGTATCGGTAATTGAAAAAGGACATTAGTACCATCAATATAGCTCCGGCGGCGACAATAATAACCTGCCGTATAAAATACGGACTATCGACACCACCGATCCCATAGAGATTCAAGATACTTATTATGCTTACAGCCACTATAGCGGCAAAAAGTGGAAAATCAAGATCTTTGAAGTACGGGCTAAAAAACCTAGTAACGTTGGAATTTTTCTTCAGTTCCATACCGGCGAATAAAGTTCGAATTATTGAAGACGTTAGTGCTGGCTTGCACCTGGAGCATGACCCCCTCGCCAGAGATTTCATCCGGCCACGTAACTTTGAAATAGCGAAGTGACTGCGATAAGAATGTATTGATTGTTGTGCTCGTCACGGCATGTATCTCGCCTGTGAAATCCTGAACCACAACCAACACATCCACCTGATCGAAATCGAAATCTGATTTATTAGAAAGTGTTCCCTCTACCTGATAGCGTACGCCAGGCACCGATACTGCTCCATGCTGCTCCCCAACCAGCGGAAAGTCAATCTTGAGATCGACAACATTTACCTTATGCCATACAACGTCCTTAATGATAAGTTCGGGAGTGATACCCGTCCCGATAATCCGAATTGGCGTCTTCACAATATACTTTGTCTGAACGGGCAAAATATAAAACGTACCCTGAATGGTATTCATCGCCGCTCCGTTTTTATCTTTAAGAATAATGTCATATGAAACGTTGGCGGCGCCATGACTCGTATTTGGATTCCTGATCCGGGCTATAAAATCATACTCGCTCTCTCCTGCCGCAATGAGGCGCTGGGAAACGATTTCCAAAGGAACCACAATCGGGTCGCATGTATTACCACATGTTGTGCCGCAATCCACGCCCTCTTCTCCCTGATTTTGAACGCGATCGTAACAGGTCGGATCGACATTCACAAACGCATAAATCCCATAGCCTACTCCCGCGGCTATGACTAAAAAAATCAATGCAATCGTAAACCGCTTTATGACTCGATCCATAGCTTGAGTATATCAAATATAAAGGAAACTCGGAATCGCTTAAGCTCTTCGAGCGGCGATTCTGCCTAAAATGCTTTTGTATATACAAAAGCATTTTAAAAAAAGGCGGAGCCTGAAACCCCTGCTTGCGATAGTCTAATCCAACGGAATCAGACCGCACAGCAATAGACCTAGTGCAAATTAAAAATCCGTTACAATCAGTGTGGGGCAGCTACCTACTTTCGCTGGCTATTGCCAACTATCATGGGCCTTAGCGTATTTCACTGCTGAGTTCGGGATGGGATCAGGTGGAGCAACGCTAGTATAGCTACCTTACACTAACAACAACGGATTAAAACATTTTTATATAAATAAAAAGTTTTAGTCAGATACGATAGCCCCGACGCTCCGGTCGGGATCCCGACAGAATCGTCGGGACGAATTTTAAACAAACCTTATTTTATATCCGAACACATAGCTCGAACATATTAAGAAACCATTTAAGTAGCTACTCATTAATAATGACTTATTAGTAGCTCTCGGCTGAACGCATCACTGCGCTTACACCTGAGCCCTATCAACCTCGTAATCTACAAGGAATCTATGAAGCCTCATCTTGGGGCCCGTTTCGTACTTATATGCTTTCAGTACTTATCGGAACTAAACATAGCTACTCAGCACTGCCCTTGGCAGGACAGCTGATACACCAGAGGTTTATTCATCTCGGTCCTCTCGTCACATATTCATGTATCACTACATGGGTAGACTATATCTTCTCCCATCTTTCTTATTGAAAGGTGGGGGTCGGCATGTGATAGGAGCTGAAAAGCTACCTATCTCATCCTTTGATGTTATCGCCGGAATCAGTCGTTACGGGGTCAAACCTAACATACGAAGTAATTCTTCTCGCGTCTTTTTGCTCTTGGTAGCATAGTTATCACTCTGGATTATAACCATAAGCGCAACCAGCTTGCGCAGTTCTTGCCTACTCAACTGTCGTGCTGTTTTACGGCTCAACAGTTCAGCAGCTTTCAGAAGTGCTTGTGCTTGTACTTTTTTGAATCTAATATATGGGACAAGCTGTCGCATGATTTCTCGAACTTGGAGAAATCCATTAATACGAAGCTCGCTCATACCATCGTTCCGGTCGGATAGGTATCCGATCCCAAGTACATTTCGTATCCAAGAGAGTGGAGTTTTGTGACGGCTGTCTTGGTAAAAGCAGATCGTGCACATAAACCGCCACTGCCGCTTGCTATCGCTACGTTTCTTGAGCTGGAGCATTAAGCTTCCATCGCCATCAAGAAACCCTGCGATATACGCTATATCATTGTTAGATCGACTTCCCACGGTATTGTCTTAGTTAGTTTCTGGTCCTCAAGTAAATTGTACATAGATTATGGACCGACTGCAATCTACGTTATCAACGAACCAGTACTCCTAAGATTCCACCGTTATTAGCCGAATTGTCATCACGGATTACTCCGTGAAGTAGCAATTACTTACTAGAGACAACCCCCCTCAAGCTTCTACGCCCGCGCCAGATATGGACCAACCTGTCTCACGACGGTCTGAACCCAGCTCACGTACCCTTTTAATTGGCGAACAGCCAAACCCTTGGGGCCTTCTTCAGTCCCAGGATAGGGCGAGCCGACATCGCATGTCTTCTATTATTCCTAATAGTGTGGACTATATCTTCATCCTTCCCCGCTAAGCGGGATTAGGAGCTGGCGTGTTAGCCCTCCCAGTGGGAGAACTCCGATCCGTAAGGATCAAGTCTCTACGGGGTCATAACTCAATTTGTATCTCATCGAAGGAATAATATACGGGCTGATAATTTGATTCAGCTTCATAACACTTTCCTTCAGAAACCGTAATCGATAATAAGTCTTATCTTTGTTCATGGTAGCAACAAGTCCCATGTCACCCAAAAGGGCAATGAGCTTTCGCTGATCTGATACATCGAACTGCTGGGTGTTGAGATATACATCTCTATCTCTACATCGACTACCATCGTCCATGAACCACACGGCGAGCATGAGCGGATCAAGTTGTATGCTTGGTATCTGTTTTTTGCCGCCTTCATAAAACTGTTTATGGAGATCGGACAATTCTGGATGCTGACACGTATAAAATCTATATGCCATCCGCGTGCCACGTCCTTTTCTCACCTTGGGTATGCCTGCAGAAAAACTCTGAAGTACAGAATATTTCCAATCGACATAGTCCTTAGCTTTTAAGGTGTGGTTTATCTCCAGAAACGCATCTCTACGACCAGCTACCTTACGTACATAGCCGTCACCGAGAAGCGTACCAATTACTACTGAACGCTCTTTTTGAGTTAGACTTCCCACGGTATTATCGCTTAATTTGATCTATTTTATCACAAAATTAAGTACGAATCCACCGTTATAAGCCAGATTTATTTACCATTGGTCAAATGGTTTAGGTACAGGATCTCTCCTGTAGCACCCCGATAACCGATTGGTTAAGGTGCCGAACACTGCCGTCGCTGTGAACGCTCGGGCAGTACCAGCCTGTTATCCCCGGAGTAGCTTTTATCTGTTGATCTTCACCGCTCCTACGAGCAAGTGTCGGTTCACTAGGTCCTGCTTTCGCATCTGCGCGACACATCCGTCTTGCAGTTAAGCTGGCTTGTGCCTTTACACTATCGCTCCGATGTCCATCCGGAGCTAGCCAACCTTGATGAACGCCTCCATTACCTTTTGGGAGGCTAGTGCCCCACCAAAACTGCCCGCCAGGCACTGTCTTGATAGAACCCTACAAAGTCACAACTTTTTCAACGCAAAATAAACTCTTTCTCCAGAGCTTTTTCTGCGCTTGTTGCGGACCTTATAGGGTCCTACCAGTTAGAGCTACAAATTGTACAGATGGGTGTTTCATCGGCGGATCCATCCCGACCGAAATCGGGACTTCAAATCCTCCCCACTACGCTACGCAGTAAAACTCGTAGACCAATACCAAGCTGCAGTAAAGCTTCCGGGGTCTTTCCGTCTTGG
>JBBTSY010000004.1:0-179390 GCA_038064515.1 Patescibacteria group bacterium
TTTAGACCTTTTTAAGATACCCGCCCCAACTGAAATGACTGGCACCAGCTTATTGAATTTGCTCTCCTGATCTTGAAAGTTCGTATTTTCGTATTATTGAGCAGTAGGCCTATTGAATAATTCCGCCACCAAGGAGTTGGAAGCTCTTGTAAAACACAGCAGATTGGCCGGGTGTAATTGCGCGTTGTGCTTTTTTAAATTCCAGTGTTCCGTCTTTTTTAAGTATCGCTTTGCCGGGTATTGTTCGATAGCGAATCATGGCATCGATGCGCGCTGGCAGACGTAAGTCACCAGTTACCCATCGCAAACCTCCTACTTTCGTCGTCTTCTGAAAGAGGTCTTTATCAACTCCCACATATATGATATTTTTCTTGGAATTCTTCTTAATGACATAATAAGGACCGCCGCCTACGGAAATATTCAGCCCATGGCGCTGTCCAATCGTGTAGTAATGCGCGCCGTCGTGTTCTCCTAGAACACGACCATCAAGATGGATAATCTTGCCTGCCTTGTTCGCGATTTTTTGTTTGAGAAAACTTTTCATATTAATAGGACCGATAAAGCACACCCCTTGGCTGTCTTTTTTATCAAATGTCGGGAGCTTGAATTTTTTTGCGAGTTTCCGAACTTCTGGTTTTGTATATTCCCCTACAGGAAAAAGTGTTTTTTTTAGGTGTTCCTTAGTAAGCATCCATAAAAAGTATGTTTGATCCTTATTTGAATCTTTTGCTTTAAAAAGTTTTCCTTTTTCCGTGCGGGCATAATGCCCCGTGGCGATTAAATCGGCGCCTTCCTCCATGGCTCGTTTAAAAAAAATACCAAATTTTATTTCCTTATTGCACATCGCATCGGGATTTGGGGTAATACCCCGTTGATACGCGCGAATCATGTATTGCGTAACCTTTCTTCCGTATTCTTTGGAAAAATCCCAAGTAAGAAGCGGAATGTCTAATTTTGATGCTACGCGCATCGCATCCTCGCGATCCTTCTGCCAAAGGCATCGAATCGATTTATCCTGCCACGGCTTCATGAAGACGCCGACCACGAAAAAACCTTGTTTTTTGAGAAGTGCGGCGGCTACAGAGCTATCAACCCCTCCGCTCATAGCTACGAAGACCTTTCTTTTAAGGGGGGTATTTGTTTGTTTGTGTTTATTCCAAATTCTGGCCATATTGGTTTCGTTCACTGGGCCTAACGTGGCCCCAGCATTAAAAGTACCGGGAATGTCAGTTTTGTCCATTTCCCGTTCGTGAATCTTATTCGGCAGAGGGATGGTGGCAAAAATCTTGACGCTCTCGCCTTCGATCACCACTTCATCAATAATGAGTTTTATTATATCTTTTTTCAGCCTTTCTGTCACTATTTTCGGATCGTTTATTTTACTCAAAAACTTGTGGCAGGTTTCCTTGAATAGATCAATCTTCGCGCTCACGTCATGCTGGACGTTGAGCTTCATCATCAGAGCGTCACGTTCGGAAATAAGTTTCTCCTCGCTTAGCTTGATATCAGCTTTTTCTTTTTAAGCTCCGCCAATGCATGTTTCTGCTCGTTAATATCAAACCTTGGAGAGGTGTAGTTAAGATAAACTCTGGCCGGCACCCGGGTCAGATTATCCAGCTGGTCTAGGAGAACTTTAATAAAGTTCAATTTTTCATACTTATTTTTCATATTCATAATTGCCTAACGATTAGGAGGCAGTTTCTTTTTCGGCATGAGCAGTTATTTTTAAATTACAGCTCTTGTGCTCGCGGCACCACGCCTCGCATTTTCCCGCCCATTCTTTCTCTTTATACTTTAAATGGCATTCCGGGCATTCATATAAAGGCACCTGGGATTGATGCTTTAATATCATCTCGGCCGGGGAGATGCCGCCAAGTAGTTTGTGCGGAAAGTAATTCCAGGCATCGGTGACCAGCTCGAGCACATTCTCCAATTCTGTGGCGTCACCGCCACGATCAAACATGGCCACGGCTTTCATCATGTCGTCGTTATCTTCCTCGTTATAAATAGCGTCCCGAACATGATCCAAAGTAAAATCGCTCTTGGTTTCTTTGAGCATATCTACGAGCTCCTGCTCAATCTCTTTCCGCCGTTCAAGAATTTGTTGTTTTGATTCGATTTCCATATTGTGGCGAATTTCGAAACTAGCATTTTTACTTCCGCTGAGCTTTGATTTTGGCTCGTTTTGTAATTTTAGACGAAGCTTTTTTGTTATTATTCAAAAGGATAATTATCCGTCCTTTAATGTTCTCATAAACAGCCGTCAACTTTGACCTGGCCTCAATAACCAAAAGCGAGGTGTGCGCAAGAGCATCTCGCATCGGTTTGTATTCATTCGCATCCCTTGCAAGGCAAGCTTCTTTTATCGGATCCTTTTTATCGAAAAGGTTAGCCAAAAAATCCATCGACAAATAATTCAGATCGTCATTCTCCTTTCTAATATTTATGCTCACATTACCTTTATTTTTTGCGGTCTGTTCGTTACTTCTTCGAAGAGCCACTTCATCCTTGGCTTCTTTGGTTAAATTGACTTTTTCTGTCTTGATATACTTTCTTATCAAATTTTCCGATAGGAAGCAGTCCACATATGAGGGGATATTGAACTCAGCATCCGGTTGTAAATCCTTAATCCAAGAATTTACTTTATTATTTTTAGTACCGGAATAATCCCTTGAGGAGAGATTGTACAAACTGAGAGCCCTACGCTCCTTCAGGCTCTTTCTCGGATTCTCGTCATCGCCGTCTTCATCCCTAGCCAAACGAAGTTCGTCCCACTTATTACTGATTTTTTCGAGAACCTCATCTCTTAGAGTTTCGATCAATTCCTTATACTTCTCGTCGCCGGGTATGATGCCGTCCCTGCTACTGGTAAATCTGTCCTTCCCGTCCTTATCCAAATCATCAAAGTGTATTTGACCATAGAGATAACTAGCTATGTGCCTCGTGGAAAAAGCTGGCAAATATTTTAATATGTCCCTTTCTCTCAGTCGCCCATTTACAAATAAATCTATACCGATCTTTTCTTCAGTGCCTGCTATCTTCAAATTTCTCGGTTTTTCTACAGTCGCGATAAAACCCTTTATTTTCAGCGTAGTATTTAAACCTATCGCCGCATCTTTAAGTTTTACCAACGTGTCAATATATGGATCCTTCAGTTCGTTGATGTTCCATAAAAATTCCGTCGCGTCCGAAAGGTCTTTTATATCCTCAAACGTTACCGCTTCTTGGTTCACAAAAATTTTGAAACTCTGATCAATCAGGGAGAACCTAAAATATAATGCGATTAATTTCTTCAGATGCGGAATCGTGCCTTTTATGTCCTCTTTGGTTTGCTCGAAATGTATGATTGTACCCTTCTTATGATCTGATACATATCCGGCAAAAAGTTTGGTGTCCATTTTCCCCAATTGATACTTATCAGGCGTCAGATCGTGTTCAATCGCCTTGCTAAGACCGGTATTGTCTATAACACCGCCGATGTATTCCGTACTTTCGGTTTTGGATATGACACTTATTTTCTCAGCGCATGAAAGGAGGGCTAATTTACCTATCCCCTTCGCACCGATATAAGGACGCTTATTAGGAGACGCCATCCCATCGCTTTTCCTTTTCGAATAACCTATTTTCAGAAATTTATTCTGAAAATCGCGCTTGTTCATTCCGCTACCGTCGTCTTTTATGAAAAAACCCTTATCGCTTTTTATATCGATCCACACGTTATTCGCATCCGCATCCCATGAATTGGATATGGCTTCGCCAAGAACAGTAATGAAATTCCTATATAAATTCCTTCCGAGATGATTCAGGACGCTTAGGGAAATTTCGAATGAGAATTCGCTTCTATTTTTCATATTGTCTGACATGGTTTTTGATGCTCTTTCCTATCACCGACCCGAGTCTTACCGGAACCGCATTTCCTATGAATTTGGCGATGTGAGCAACCACGACAGGACCCGTTGAATCAACGAATTGGTAGTTCTCCGGGAAGGTTTGGAACAATGCGGCTTCTCGTAAACTAATAGCCCTATTTTGAACGGGATGCCCGAATCGGCCATTTCCCAACCCGATACACTGAGTGGTCATCGTAGGAGCTGGTTGATCCCAGCGCATTCGTCCGTAAACTGTATGACTGTATGTCTTGCCCGACTTCTTCTTGTGGCACTTCAAAACCAAAGCTTCGTTCCAGCTGTCGGAATTGCCTCCGTTATGAGGCGTAGCCTTTACGCGCTTTAAATTCAAGGGACTGAGTTTTCTCGCACGATGAAGCGGATCGGTCGTACTGATTTCTCCATCCTTGATTGGCTCCAAACCGCTGATTACATCCCGGACCGTCACTTTTTTGTCCTTGTGAGTACGTTTGATCAATTCTATATTGCCGAACTTTGATGCGAGCAAAACCAAACGCCTTCGATTTTGGGGAACGCCGTATTCAGATACATCGACGATTTCATATTTATATTCGTACCCGTTTCTTTTCAGGGTATCAATGAAAGTCTTGAATATAGGATATTTCTTATCGTCCGCCAAGCCGCTGACGTTTTCCATTGATACGATATCCGGTTGCACCTCTTCAATCAGCTGAGCGAATTTCCCCAAAGGCTCAAGCTGTTTTTCCGTTATCTTTTTTTGATTCAATTTGGAAAACGGCTGGCACGGAGCGCAACCCGCAAGAACCCTAATCGTCTCTTTACGCAAACCGAAAAGTTCGTTCACGTCCTTTGCTGAAACATCAAGGATGTCCTTGCCAATGAAAACGGTTTGATTGTTGTATTCGTATCCGAACTTGCAACTCGGATCGTTATCAATTCCAGCGACCACATCCAACCCCTCCTTGATAAGGCCGTGCGTCAAACCGCCTATGCCGCAGAAAAGGTCTATGACTTTTATTTTTTTCTTTGATTGCATAAAGGTTGTTAGATACTCGAATGTATTTTAACACTTTTCGGCGGGATTTTGAAATTTTCCGAATCGATTTTTTCTCACTATTCAAAAAACCAACGAATGTAATTACGCATACACATTCACCTTCTCATCCACGTAATTGTCGTAAACGTGGAAATATACCTTTTGGGTTCGGTCTTCGCAGTCTTCTTTACTGTATGCCGGTTCTGGGAGCTCGTCATAAAGAATCCCCTGAATGGTGATTTTTACATCCGCTTGTGTTTCCTGTTTTTTCTTCCAGTCCAGCACTAGTTTTTCCGCCTTCAATTTCGCCAATAGTTCTTTGGCTACTTTTTTAACTTGTTCTACTTCGGATGGGTTCAAATTTTCTTTCCGGAGGATATCGAAAACGGCTAACTCCTCTTCTGTGAGATTTTCAGAAACAGCTCGTGCGTCTTCCGCGCTCAATTCTTTTGCAAGCTCAACAAGCTGATCAAAGAAGATGTCGAGATCATGCGAACCGGTATTGTATTCATGAAGGAGTTTATTGAGCCGGTCGAGAAAATGTTTGCGAAGTTTATTCTTCCGGATCATCTCTTTGATTTTCTCCTCAAGCTCGGCGCTCAAATGCTCGGCTTCGATATTCTTGGTATCCGAATCATCGAAAAACTTTCGCAAAGCCTCGAAATCAATCTTGCTCAAGTCCTTGAGCTTCGGCGTATCCTTGATTACATACTCCCCGGCTCGGATAGAACGATCAAGTAGGTTTTCTAAGTCCTTCTTTACCTGCGAGACATCAGTATCTTCGTCAATGACTTCCCGTATGCGTGAAGCGATCACTTTGTATGCCGTTACTTCATGATAGTAATCTTCGGCCTTCGGTTCGGGCAGGACCGCTCTGTAGTATTTGTAAGCATCACCAGCAAGCTCAAGATATTGCTGTTTTGTCTTTTCGTCTTGCAATATCCGATTTGTGAACACATCTATGAGCCGTATTTTTTCAACATCCTGCGCTTTGAGTAAATCATTAATATCAAGCTCGAGAGTTTTGAGAAACTGACGTGCTTTTGAAACAGTCGAAAAAAGTATCTCTACCAGTTCGTTCTTGTCCTGAATAATTTCATCGTCTCCGCTTTTAGTAGATGCATATATAGCAAGTGCTTTCTGCAGATTTCGGAATACACCGATATAATCGACGATGAGACCGTTTGTTTTGCCCGGATAAACTCGGTTGGCTCGGGCGATGGTCTGCATGAGCGTGTGGTTTTTAAGCGGCTTGTCGAGATATAGGGTCGAGAGATTCGGCACATCAAAGCCGGTCATCCACATGGCGCAGACGAAGACAATCCGCAGGTTGTTGTCCGGGTCTTTGAATTTCGTCTCCAGATCCTCGTTCAAAATTCGAGCGCGCAATGGATGCATATCAATCTCGAATTCCTCCATATCCGCAATTTCGTTTTGGCTTTGGCTTACCACCACAGCCATGTCGATATTCTCATACCTCTCTGCCTGTTCTCTTAGCATCTCTCTTTCGTGTTCATCTTTCGCCTTGGATGCGGCGATATTCATTTTGGCCAAATGTCGTTGCATTTCGGCTTTGACCTTTGCGTACATGCGAACGGCGGTTTTCTTATCGATAGAAACAACCATCGCTTTACCGTCGTATCCTCTGGCCGTGAAATGCGCCACAATATCCTCCGCGACCTTATTGAGACGATCTTCACGCGTAATCAGATGATAGAAAGTGGAAAATTCCTGTTCCAGCTTTTCTTCCTCGTCGGTCGTGAGCTCATAAAAATCCATCACTTTTTCGAGATCCTTTTGAATCTCCGGATTTTCGTTTTCCAGCTTCGGTACCCGGTTTTCGTAGTAGAGCGGTACTGTCGCACCATCTTCTACCGATTGAGCGAAATTATAGGTCGAGACATAATCACCAAATGTTTCTCTAGTCTTTTCTTCACCCTTAGCCATAAGCGGTGTACCGGTAAAGCCGATGAATGAGGCTTTCGGCATGGCGATACGCATATTTTGCGCCAGGCGATCATATTGTGTTCGATGCGCTTCATCCACCATCACGATAATATCGCTTCTATCCGATAGCATAGGCGGTTTCTCCTCTGGCTTTGTGCCAAATTTATGAATGAGAGTAAAAATATGACGATGATCTTCGCTTAGAAGTTGGCGCAGGTTTTGGATCGAATCAGCATGAACTTCCTCTTCGTACACCGCACCGCAAGCTGAAAATGTTTTATAAATCTGCTTATCAAGTTCGTTCCTATCGGTTACGACGACAAAGGTAAAATTGCCGGTCATTTTCCGGAATACTTTTTGTGAAAGAAAAATCATCGAGTAGGACTTGCCGGACCCTTGTGTATGCCAAAAGACACCGAGACGGCCATTGTTCTTATCGCGGTTCTTGATCTGCTCGAATGCTTGGTTGACGCCAAGAAGCTGGAAGTATCGAGAGATGGCCTTTATTCTTTCGCGGAAAGAATCATCGAATAGCGTGAAGTTCTCAACGATATCGAGAAGCCGCGAAGGTTCGCAGGTGCCTTTGATGACCGTTTCCAAGCTCACGCGGCCCTCTTCATCTTCGCTTTTTATCTTCTTCCATTCGTTGAAGTGCTCAAATGCGGAAGTAAGTGTGCCGACTTTGGTTTCGATACCGTTGGAAATGATGATGAAGCCGTTGTGCCAAAAAAGTTGTGGGATGGTGTCTTTGTAATCACGGATGTTTTCTTGATAGGCGTTTCGTAGGTTTTTGTGCGACGCTTTGAGCTCAATCAAAACAAGCGGTAAGCCGTTTACGAATCCAATCAGATCTGGCCGACGCTTGTGTAGCTCGCCGGTAATCCACATTTGGGATACCAATAGAAAATCATTATTTGTAGGATCGTTAAAATCGATGACCTTGATGTTAATTGTTTCAAACGACCCATGCTCATCGCGTATCTCTGCCTTCACGCCGTCTTTGATGAGCTTGTAGATCTCTTGGTTCGCATTGACCATACTTACGGTCGAGCGGTCGCGAGTGAGCTCTGTTAAAGCCTGCGCTATGGCTTCCTGTGGCGCATCAGGATTGAGCTTTTCGAGAGCCAGCTTAAGACGGCCAGTCAAAACAACCTGCCCTTGATTCTCTCGTCCCAACAGAGCATCACCCTCATCGGAGTAGGCATTGATAAAATTCTTCGCGCCCCAAAGCTCGGCAAAGATTTCTACCGCTGTCTGCTCAATTAAGTTGTTTTCAGAAAATTCGTTCATATTTTAGTAGCCAATTTCTTTTTTGATGTTTGACAAATAACTCTCTGCTCGTGTTTTTAAATCTTGCATCGGATCTGTTGCTTTATCGATAAATTGTTGAAAGTATTTGTCTGCAGTTGATAAATTTTTAGCTTTTACATAACTTACAAAACCGAGCCAATAATACAATTGCGGCTTATCGTGGGTTTTTAGTAGGTTCTCGTTAAAACAAATTACTTCCGCGACAGTAATTTCTTCGCCACCATAATTTTTCTCCTTCAACTTATCGCAACATTGTATCGCCTCGCTATATTCTTCCAACCAAAAATGTAGAAAAGCCTTGCTGTATAACCAGTGATAACCATTGCCTGCACGACTTTTTGCTTCCTTGATCGTGTTCAAGGCAATGCGCGCATCGCCAGTGCCATTATTAAATTCAACAATTGCTCTTTTCAATAATGCTCCGTAGTTATTCGGATCATACTGGAGAGATTTTTGTATGCTCGCTTGATAAGCGACACCCGCGGATGGATTGAAAAATTCAAAACTCGCCTTCTGATCGTATTCCAGCGAAAGCAGTTTCTTGAGTGTTTCTTTGCCAATAGGAATTTGTGATCCATTTTGCGCTACTTGTAACAACGATTCGTGTAAGCGAATTGCTGTATCAAAATCACCGGACAGGAGCGCAGCCCGGCCGGAAATATAGTCTAACGCAACGACCGCTTGATTTGCTCTGAAATCGAAAGCTTGGAATTGGAGATTTTCTTCAAAAATGAGGGTGTTGGGTAGAAGAGCGTCAAATTCTTTACGCAGAAGAACTTTTTGAACCTCTTGTATCGGTCTATGTATAACAATACCGCGAAGCGAAAATATATATATTTCTCCTTCGGGCGTATTTTTCCGCTTTTTCACTGAACCCCAAATACAGAAGTGTGCTCGTGTCTTTTTCAGCACCTTTCTTGCATCATCAACTGTTTCAATTTTTTCAGACTGATGATTTCTGAGTACCAATACATCAAACGGCAGATTCAATTCGTGAATTTTACTCTTAAAAGGAGACAGGAAGTCTTTCTTCAAGAATTTACCATCCTCTGGATTCTCAACTTGTATAGCGATAGCAACGCCAAGGCGATTTTTCGATCGCCTTGGATAACGCCAAACATAAATTACCCAGCCGATGAAGGTAATTAGTCCCGCGCCAAAGATACCAACCACATACCACCTGAACGAAACTTCTTCTTTTGGGACTAAACCGTACACAGACAGAGTAATGATAATCTCTAAAAGGAACGCGCAAATAAAACCGTACCATTTATGAAAATAGCTGGTCGCAATATCAAATATTTTTTCTGTAAGTCCAGCGTCTTTCATATAGGTGATACTTCAATCTCTCCGTTTACTAATTTCGGCAAAAGCAAATCTCGCGTTTTGCGCAAATTACCGAGCGTATTATTTAAGCTGAACTGAAGCTGAAAGAGTGGCTCTATAAAGGCGTCAAACTGCGTGCGTGTATCTGCATCGGGGATCAGCATCGGAATCCTGTTGAGATTTTCTTGCGTAATTTTTGGTTGTGCAGCACCAGTTATATACCCTTGAATTGGAAACTTTGAAAGAGCTGTATATAAATATTCCGTAGATATCTCCTTCCCCTGCAGAACATGCGCATGGTTGCTAACCCAAAATTTTTCATTCACAAATTGCAAAACGGGGAATCCTTCTTTTGTGATAACAGAACCATCCTCGGCGAAAAGTAGATATTTTCCGTCGAGTAATACATCATTTACATAATCAATTATCTTTGCGGCTCCATAATAAGGTATCTCGCCCTGCATTTGCGCCCTTTTCATTTTGGATATCGGTCGCCTTTTGGAATCAAAGTTGTAAACCACATCGCCAAGTTTTTTTACTGCCCATCCTTCAGGAATTTCGCCAAAATCAGTTTGGCTATCAATCATTCTAATTTTTTCATGTCCTGGGAAACGGAAGTTAACAAACCATTCAGCGTAAACGGCTTGTGCCGTCTGTTCTAAAATTTGAATCCGGCGAGTGTTGTTTTCGATCAGATTATCGTATGTAGATAAAACATCGGATATATCACGCTGCTTGCTCAATGAAGGCACTAAAACTTCTAAATTCTCTACGACGGATTTATCAGCTCGCTGTCGGCCTGACGCGCCTACCATACTCTTTATTGCCGGATCGCGAATAGTGTCGGTACGCGAAAGATAGTAAACAAAATCGGAATTAGATACTTCATCTTTGCCACGAAATACAAAAAATTCAGTTGAGCCAAAGCCGACTCCTTCTTCCAAATTTTTTATCATCGCTATTTTTCCATTTTCAAGACATGGAGTAATACGGGCGAAAATAGTATCTCCATTAGCAAATTTAGCTCCACCCCCTGAGAACTTTTTACGCTTTATTTCAACGGGAAATTTTCTTTGACCATCAACGACATCCATGGGAATAAACGGATATTCTTTCTCACGCTCAAGTTTTACAGACGGTGAAGTATGCGCAAAATCTTTAAACCTCATCTTCTGCCAGTTTGTTTTAGTTTGCGTTGTCATGTTATTTTGCCGTCTTTACTTCTGGAGGAGCTGGCTGTTCACTTTTTTGCTCCTGCGCCTTTTCAAGCCGCTTTTTATTTTTGAGCCATCGATTGAAAATTTGCTTAGCAAAGTCCATCGGGACGACGAATGATAAGCCTGAATGCTCACGCTCAAGGCTTACAACGGTTGGTGGATTGGTCTGATGACTCCATAGTTTCTCTTCATACGGCAAATATCCGGAAACGGCACCTAAGAGCAACGGAGTCGTCACGGCTTTAGTGTTGTTGAGAGCTGTATTAGTAGGTTTCAAAATTGCTGGCCCACCACTATTTCCAGGAAAGATAGAGGAGTCCACTAGAAATGCCTTGCGTTCACGGAGTAGTTCTTTATCAAACCTTGAGATAATCCCTGACTTCGCGTAAGGGAAATTTTGTGCGCCACCAGCAAATCCCATCGGAAAACCTAAAATATAAACTTCATCTCCAACTGCAATACCGATCTTTTCAAAACTCCTCTGATAAGCGAAGGACTCTTCGTTAAAAAATACATAATCAATTGCATTTTCTGTTAGTGCCTGAGGATTTACATTAAGAAGCGCAAAATCAACTTTTTTATTGGGGTGAGCTAACCACCTTAATTCTTTATTTGGAAATTTTAGTGCTTGGGGAATTACTTTGGATTTCCCATCACTCGTATTGAATCGGAGGTGTACTCCATCTTGGTTCTCAAACACATGACGGTTTGTTAATAGAAAGATGTAATATGCTCTCTTTGTTGGATTTTTTGAATTTTTTGCCAAAAAACCAATGAGAAAACCTGTTGCATTACAAATAAACTTCCCTTTTTTATTTGAGGCTCCTATTGCAACAACAGTCTTTAAATGTAAGAAATTGAGTAATGCCATATTATAAATTTAATTTCTTAAAATTCTCGGCAATTTTCTTTTCAAGATCATGTGCTTCATCCGTTAATTTCTGGAATTCGGTGTTCAACCCGCGCACAGTCGTTTCAAAGTCTGCATCGCTTACAAATTCACCATCTGCGGTGCCAACATAGCGACCAGAATTTAGGGAATAACCAGCGGCCCGAACTTCATCGAGCGTCACCACCTTGCAAAGCCCTTTAATATCTTTGTATTTCTTGGCACCCTTCTCTCCGCGATAACTACGGACAATGTCGGCGATTTGTTCTATCTGTTCCTCCGTCCAATCACGATGAGCGCGATCTATTTGATGGTATATATTCCGCGCATCGATGAAGAGAATTTTATCCTTGCGACTCGCCCCGTTAGAGGCAGGGCTTGCCCCGTCGCCTCTAACGGGGTCTGTTTTCCCCGAGCGAGACTTCATCTCTGACGGGGTAAACTTTTTGCCTTTGTCGAGGAACCATAGGGTAACTGGCAAAGTGACGTTATAAAACATATTTGGACCCACGGCGACCATCACATCTACCAAGCCGTCATCAATCATCTTCGTGCGGATGTCTTTCTCGCTATGTCCGGCGTCACTTGCGGAGTTGGCCATAACGAAACCGGCGCGTCCGGTGTTTTTTAACACACTCAGGAAAATTTGAATCCAGAGATAGTTGCCGTTGTCATTGCGAGGTATGCCATACGGAAAGCGCGGGTCATCTTTAATGCGCTCTTTATCAATGCCGTTGACGTTGAATGGAGGATTGGCCATCGCGAAGTCGAACTTACCAACCGAGCGGTGCAAATCCTCGTAGTAAGTGTTGCCCTGTCGTATGTCACCGGACAGGCCGTGAATCGCAAGGTTCATCTTGGCTATACGAACCGTTTGATCTGTTTTCTCTTGGCCATAGATAGAAACTTCGCGAGAAGCTCGTGCTTTTTTGCCGTTTTCGAAATGCCGCTTGATGAATTCCACAGACTGCACAAACATACCGCCGGAACCACAAGCCGGGTCATAAATATATCCTTTGAATGGCTCAAGAATTTCCACGATCAGTTTGACGATAGATGATGGCGTGAAGAATTCTCCACCACCGGACCCATCGGCAATCGCGAACTTACCAAGAAAGTATTCATAAATTCTCCCGAACGCATCGCCTTCAATGTCATCCGGTATCTGATTGAAATTTTTAAGGAGTGTGATAATAGATCGATTTTCGAGCATTTGAAATGACTTCGGCAAAATACCGGCAAGCTCTTTGTTTTCCGCTTCGATCTCTTTCATCGCGTCATTTACGGCCTTGCCCATGTCGGACCCTTCCGGTAATTCGATAAGATATGAAAATCTGGCTTTTTCAGGAACGAATAGCGTGCCGCGCGCATGGTAATCAGCGGAAGATAGCGGTCGTTCGCGAGCGACCGAAGCTCCACCGTGATTTTTGGTTTTGCTCTTTCGCTCTTCGGCTATCTCATTTTCCGTCTTGCTATGTTTGACTCCGGCAAATTTGAGGAAAATTAAACCTAAGACCGGCTCGGCAAATTCGTTGAGACGCAAAGAAGAATTGGCGCGCATATGATCGGCCGCTTCCCATAGTCTATTTTCTAGGTCTTTTACCCCGTTAGAAGTCATAGTGCAAAAAAGAATTTTAAACGATTTTTTAAATATCTCCGACCCATACCCGACTTAAGATATTTTTCCCTAGCTCGTGCGTCTTTTGAATTAAGCCCGATTTCGCAATAGATAAGTTGCCACGGCATGGCGGATTTTGTGGAAAAATTCTTACCTTGATTGTGGTTTAAAATTCTTTTTTGCATATCTTTTGTCGAGCCAATATACCACTGACCGTTCTTCTTGCTTTTCAGAAGGTATACGAACCACTGCTGACTTCTAACGGGGTTAATATTCGTCATAATATTTTTTCTTCTTTGAAGCTGAAGTAGCTGTTTTTCGAAATGATGACGTGATCCATAACCTCAATACCCATCATTTTTCCGGCATCGGTCAATCTTTTTGTAACATCCAGATCATCTTCCGATGGTTTAGGGTCTCCGGAAGGATGATTATGAGCGGCTATGATTTGCGCGGCCGAGTGTTTGAGTGCCGGTTCGAATACTTCTCGCGGATGCACCAAGTTCGCATTCAGCGTGCCCATGGATATCGTCTCTTTATGAACCAGTTGATCTTTGGCATTCAGATATAAGACTACGAAATGCTCTTTCTTCAGATCCCGCATCTCGGAGAGTTGTGCTACCGAATCCTTCGCGCCGTTGATTACTGGCAAATTCGTATCGTTCACTTCCAAAGCGCGCTTCGCGAGCTCGAAAGCGGCAAGAAGAGTCGTCGCTTTACCGGAATCAATGCCGTTTATTTGCGCCAAGTCCTGATATGTCATCTGCAACAGGCGCTTCTTGGAATTCTTCGATAGGATGTGCGATGCGATTTCGATGACATTCTTTCCCTTTGTGCCAGTGCGTAAAAGAATCGCCAAAAGTTCGGAGTCTTTCAAATTTTCCACTCCCTTTGCTATGAGCTTCTCTCGTGGTCTATCGGATTTTGGCAAGTCTTTTATTTTCATAATTTTTCCTCAAGTAACCATTCCCAAAGCGGCCTGAACTTTATGGTCATTCCATCCTTCTCCATGTCGCGTTTTTCATCCCATGTCAGAACAGTCAATTTTCTCACTTTTAACTCATCAGATGCTTCAAACAACGCTTTGGTCTCTCTCTGCTCAACATCTGAATTTATTGACTCATAGCAAACTTGTATCAGTTCAGTTACCAGATGCCCTTGCTTGAGCACAAAATCGACTTCGCGGTCGTTCCGAGTCTTATAATAAAATAACTCTCTGTTTGGCTTCACGCCGCGTTTTACCAGCTCCGTAAAAACCAAGTTTTCCATCAGCTTGCCTTTATCGGGAGAATGTTGAATTGCTTTTGCAATTATAAAACCATTATCAACAGCATAGACCTTTCGAGGAGACTTTATGCGATCAAGTGATTTCGGTGAGTATCGGAGTAGAGAGAAAATTAAGTATGCTTCTTCCAAATAATTTATATATTTTTCTATCGTGGTGGCACTCTTTAAATTCAAAGCTTCGAGCAATTTACGAACTGTATACAGATTGGCAAAATTGTTTATCAGGTGTGCGGCTAAATTCCCTACCTGGGTGGAAAATTTAACTCTGTGTCTCTTGACTACATCCTTGAAAAGCAAGGAGTCGAGCAAAACATCAAGATAGTCTTTCGGGTCAACATTACTTACCACCACTTCTGGAAATCCCCCATTGAGCAGATAATTTTCCATGAGATTCAGAAGCTCGCCTCGTTGTTCTGGCAAAGAAGCATACTCCTGATTTATTTTAAATTTCTTTGCTCGAAGAAATTCATTAAAATCAAACGGTAATATTTCTATGGGCATATGTCTACCAGTCAGGTGCGTTGCCAGTTCTTTTGAAAGCAAGTGTGCGTTTGATCCGGTAAGCACTAAATTGTATCCTGCTCGATGCAGACGATTTACGAATAACTCCCAATTCGGAAGATTTTGTATTTCATCAAAAAGAATTGTCTTTATCTGGCCATAAGCGGCGTGCAATTCTTTCATTAATTCATCTGTAGATATGCCTCCTATGCTCGATAATATTTCATCATCGAAATTAAAATACATAAACGGACGATCTTTCAAAAGCATGAGAGAAAAGACAGATTTTCCAGCTCTTCGAGGGCCGAGGACAACTTTTATCAAGCTCGAATCTAGCCACTTTCTGGCGAATGGCTCTTTAGTTCGGTCTATATAGGTAAGAGCCAAAAGCTCCTCCTTTTGGAGTTTTTGGCTGGAAACTACGTCTTTTAGTCTATTTTGCATAGTATTTTACTTGTACTGGACAGGATGTCTTGTTTTTGTCCAGTACAGATAGTATACTGGACAAAATAGGAAAATGCAAGCAGTAGGAACATAATCGTGAAAAAAGCTACAAAATCTTGCTTTTTCACGATTATTTGAGGTATCTACCCCGTTTTGTGCAGTTAAATCACTGTAGTGGATAAAATCGGTACTTTTTGACCAGTACACTATGCAATTAGTACAAAAGTGTACTAATCACAAAACGTGGGATATCCGAGTCATATTTGCTTAACTTTTCAAGAATTAAGCAAATCGTTCCAAGCTCTCAAATTTGGTCAAACCGGTGGGTTATGATCCGGATCGGTATCAAACGTGTACTGCCGGGACAAAGCTCGCCACAAGGGCAACTAAGTGGCGAATTCGGGTAACACAAAACCGCCTTGTGAGCGGTCTTGGTTTAAAGGGTGGCCACTGGTGTTTTTCGGGATGTGAAGTCTCCTCCCCTCTTGCTTCGTTCGAATTTCAGCGGACCGATGATCATCTGAAACTTGAGCCCCTCATTCGTGTATGTGGCTACGTATACTATTTTCTGTCCATTAGGTTTCATAAAGAAAGACGATATATTATGCCATAGTTTTATGAAAATTCCAAGCCCGTCTAAAGTTTTTTGTGATACAAAACTTTAGACGGGCAAGGCTGTTCCGATGCGCCATAAAATGGTAGAAATAAGAGATAATTTCATCCATGCCGTCACTTCCTCAACTCAACTCCGCTTCCATTTTTTATAGGCCGGATAACTCCAAGGCTCGAGCATGGGCGGGTAAATTTGCCCCGTTACTTAAAAAACAGGGTATCAAGATCTATGACCAGCCGATGGCACGGCAATTTCTCTTTGTTCTGGGCGGTGATGGCGCTATTCTCGAAGCCGTACGTCGTTATCACCAGATTAATCCAATTATTGTAGGCATGAACCTTGGCGGCGTCGGTTTTTTGGCCTCGGTGCGCAAACAGAAAAATTTTATTCGGGCAATACAACAAATCATTGCGGGTAAATATTGGATTGTGGAAAAAATGATGCTCCAAGCGACGATCCTGCGAAAAGGAAGGAAAATTGCTACTATCGAAGCGCTCAATGAAATTCTCATTCAAAATCCGCTGGGCATGGTTCATATCTCGATTTACGTTGCTGATCATCTGATGCAGGAAATTCGAGGCACCGGAGCGCTTATCGCCACACCGACAGGCTCTACCGCTTTCAATCTCTCGGCTCATGGACCCTTGGTTATGCCAGACCTTAATGCAATCATCATGAGCGAAATTTTAGATCACAATATTCCTACACCCAGCATAGTGCTTGATACCCGGCACGAAATTACGCTATGCGTTGAAGACTTTCGGAAGCGCGAGCTTCTTTCGCTGACCGCGACACACGAAAAATTTGATATTATTTTGTCGGCAGACGGCGAGACGCTCGTTCCTCTGCAGAAGAATGATATGATTATCATTAGAAAGCATAAACAGCCGGCGCGCTTTGTAGAACTTGAACGTAATTACTTCCTTAAAAGCCTGCAAGAAAAATTTACCTTCCGCTGATACCATGATTAAAACTTAAAAAGCCCTTATGTTTAGATATCGACGAAATAATTTTGACAATCCATCTAAAATTTTGCATAATATAATTCACGCACATCAATATGATTGACCTCCTTTCACTCTTAGTGGCCGTCGGCTATCCTGGATTATTCCTGATTATTTTCGCGGAATCAGGATTATTCCTCGGATGGTTCCTTCCGGGCGACAGCCTGCTCTTTACTGCCGGCATTCTCGCTTCGCTGGGATATTTAAAGATCATTCCGGTTATTCTGCTCTCGTTTTCGGGAGCAGTGCTCGGCGACAGCTTTGGTTACTACTTCGGAAAAAGAGTCGGCCACCGTATTTTTACCAGCGATAACTCAATTATTTTTGATAAAAAGCATATTCAGCGGGCGGAAGTGTTCTATGAAGCGCACGGACCAAAAACGATAATCATTGCGCGGTTCATTCCGGTTATTCGAACCTTCGTCCCCATTCTTGCTGGCGTTGGTCACATGAGGTATCCCGTGTTCCTGGCATATAATCTCATTGGCGGACTCATATGGGGTGCCGGGATACCGGTTCTCGGTTATTACCTTGGCAATACTATTCCTGGGATTGATCGCTATCTTCTTCCGATCATTTTGCTGATTATTATCGTATCCGCTCTGCCGACGGCAATCCAATTGCTTCGTCAACCGGAGCAGCGTCATCGAGTAGGTTCGATTTTCCATAAAATCTATGACAAAATTTTCCCTCCGGTGAGGGAATAATGCCATTGAAAAAATACCCTAAAAACTGCTAGAATGATGTATATGCGAAAAATCATTACTTTAAGCCTTAGTTTAGCAGTAGTGGTGGTGGTTGGTATTGTTTTTCTTCTGAACTCACGAAATAAGTCTCCCGAAGAAACCCCTGGCGTTTCCAATACTGATGTATATTCAGTAGCGGTACTTAACCCAGACGTCTTTTTAAAGCTATCTCCGGATGATGGATTTACTTTCATTACAGGCAGTGTCGATATACGAGCCGGCGCTGAAATTAAGACATCCGCCAAAGGACGCGCAAAAATTCTATATCCAAACGGTACGATTACTGCCATTGAGGGTGACAGTCATATTATTATTGATACCCTCGATAGTGGAGGCGGTGCGTCAAGATTGCAATTAGTCTTCGGCAGTATTTGGTCAAAAATTCAAAACATACTCGGCACGAGCGAATATTATGAGGTCGAGACGGGTAATATTATTGCTTCTGTCCGAGGTACGATATTCGCCTTAGAATATCGTAATAATACTTCCAAAGTTTACGGGATTGGTAATACTGTAAATGTAGTCGCTCGCGGACCGCAACAATCAACGATACCCGGCACGAGCGTAGATGTTTCAAGCGGAGAAAGAGTTACGCTTATCGGCACGCCTAGAGTCACCAACTCCCCGTTGCCAAAAGAACAAGTGTCGGACGCCGATCTTAATCAGACCGTTATTTTACGAAATATTTCTGAAATTTCTGATGAAGAATTAAATAGCAGTTGGCATAAAGGATTAAAAGAATTAATAAAAAGAGTGAAAAAATCACCATCCCCATCAAGCTCGACGCGCACCCCAACTCCTTCTGCTACTGCAAGTCCACGTGTTTCGATTTCGCCCACTCCAACACCAACTCCCACACCGACACCAGTGCCCAACATAAATCCCCTGCTTGAATCAGTCTTTCCACGACTAATTCAGCTCGGACAGCAATTTACTGTCAATGGGAGTAACTTTATTAATAATCAAAATATAAAACAGATTAAACAAGTAATAATTGGAACATCGTCGGTACAGTTTACGGTCATTGACAGCACAACAATTTTTGCCAATCCCGGATCACTTCCAAAGGGCACGTATGATATAACGATTATCAGTATCAACGATACTCGAAGCTCTTTATCGCAAGCACTTACAATCCAATAATGTTACGCCAGGGGAAAGTATATATCGTAACTGCGCTTCTTTCTGCCGCGCTCCTGACTACAATGATGCTATCAGGATGGTTTCGTCATGGGCGCGAGGTTCTTATTGATTTTATGTACACCAAGCGCGATGCTCCCTCACACACGCTCATTGTCGAAATTGATGAGCAGACCATAACCAGCATCGGCCAATGGCCTCTACCTCGTTCCATCTACGGAGATCTGGTCACTAAAATTGCTAAAAATGGCGCCGCTGTGATCGCCATTGATATTAATTTTAAGGAACGTTCTCAAAATCCGGGCGACGACGACACATTCGGCCAGGCTATCAAAAATTCTAAGACCCCGATTGTACTGACTGCCGAAATCCAGCCTGATGGATCTATCTCTCATCCGATTTCTCCTCTCGGCGGCATCACCGCGGAAGGCTTCCCTAATATTTTTACCTCTTCAGATGGCGAAGTGCGATCAACACGCCTTACAATTCAAGATTTCCCCAGCCTCGCCTTAGCGGTTTCCCGTCTTTATAGTCAGCATAGCTATCAAAATCTTATAATTCCTGATATGCCGATACGCATTGCCTATCCTGGCCCAAATCGGACATATCCGTTTGTTTCTGCCAGCGAAGTCTTGGCAGATAAAATTCCCGCGTCTTTCTTTAAAGACAGAATTATTTTTATTGGAGCAACCGCCAAGGATCTTCAGGATTACCATAAAACCCCGGTAGGCATTATGAGCGGCGTCGAGATCCAGGCCGCTATTACCACTACTATTGTTGACGATGCCATCTATAAGAATCTACAAACCGTCAGCCTTATTCTAATAATTATTTTCGCATTATGTGTTGGTTTTCTTGTAATGGCTATTAAGCGGCCTCTATTTTTTGTCGCTATTATCATTGCGCTGGTTGTATTATATTCCATATCAGTTTTTATCGCTTTTGATATGGGTTACATTGTAGACTTATTTTATCCTAATCTGGGTTTTATTTTTACGGGAGCGCTTGTGTTGTCTGTCCAATATAACGCCACTGAAAAAGAAAAGGTGTTTATTCAAGATACGTTCTCCCGCTATCTTGCGCCGGAAGTTATTAAGGAACTGATTAGTAATCCAGAAGCAATAAAACTTGGAGGTAAAAAAGAAAGGCTGACAATTCTCTTTTCTGATATTAGAAATTTTACGACGGTATCAGAGACCATGCAACCGGAACAGCTCACGCGTTTTTTAAATGCGTATCTTAGCAGGATGACCCGAGTTATTTTTGAACATGAGGGCGTGATTGATAAATATATCGGCGATGCCATTATGGCTTTCTGGGGGGCGCCTTTGCCCAATCTGCAACATGCCCAGGATACGATTATAAGCGCTTTGGAGATGATTGAGATATTGCATGAATTTAATGCTCAAAATGAAGAAATTTCGCTGCCAGCTATCAATATCGGCATTGGCGTCAACACCGGTGAAGTGACCGTGGGTAATATGGGCTCCGAGAAACGCTTTGATTATACTGTCATGGGCGACAGCGTAAATCTTGCGTCGCGGCTTGAGGGACTAACTAAAATATATCGCGTTAATATCATTATTGGCGAGCAAACTTACAAAGAAATTAAAGCTTCTGATTTTTTAATTAGAGAATTAGACCGCGTGCAGGTAAAGGGAAAAAAGAATGCAGTTACCATTTATGAAGTAGTACCGACACATTCTAAAGAGCGAGTACAAAAAATCTTCGAGCATTTTAATCGAGGGCGTAACTATTATTACCGAGGAGAATGGCAGAAAGCATTAACGACATTTTCTGCTATTCTGGCAGAAGTTGAGGATGACGGACCAACGAAGCTACTTGAGGAACGTTGTGAACAATTTCTCCGCGAGCCTCCTGCCCAATGGGATGGCGTATACGAACTTACATACAAATAAAAGAGAGTCCGCCGCGTATCGCGCATTGGACTCCCTTGACCCCCGCTCCGTTGGCTCAAGATGAAAAGAGCGGCACCTGCGTAGAATGTGACCTTTGGGCATCTCGTAGTTTATGAAACGCAACGCTCACGAGTGCCTTCTGATCCTGTCTGCTAAGAGGCCGGGTACTTGGCCAACTTGTCAGGCGCAGGTTCTTGCGTAGAATGCGCCGGTCTCTTCTGAAATCTCGCACTACGTAGGGATCGGTGTGCGAGAACTTACATCGCACTACTCGTTCAGGAAGACTGAAATTCTCCACTTCAATCTTCTCGCACAAGACGTGAAGTGACGGACTTCGTAATCTTCTTCGCATCGGGCCTCCTACAGTTTTTACTTTGTTAATTATACATCAGTTTACATAAAAGTCAATTACACTCCAGGAATCTCAGTGCGCGCATAAGAATAAATTTTCATCACGATAAAATTTAGGCGGGTCAATCGGAAAAACATTAAATAATTTTTCTAATATAAAAAGTTATCCACTTTTTTTATATACAAAAATTTCCAGTGATTCTATAATTAATGTAACGGAAAAGTTTAGCAGAGTTTTCCAGTGACAGTGAAAAGCGGATACGCTGGTCGACTGTCATCAGTAAAAAAATAAGGAGGGATGCGATTAAATTTCAAAAAAATTTCATCGCCATCCTGATAAACAAATGGCAAAGAAAAAGAAGTCTTCAGCAAAGAAGAAAAAGAGAAGCTAAGTTAACACTCTTATAAAAACTCCCCTGCTCAGGGGGGTTTTTATTTTTTAATCGAGAAACTTATCGGGTATTTGATTTTCATTAAGAAGACGGAGTTTTGCTATATAGCCTTCCGTCTCCGCATACAATCCTTCAAACCAATTACTTTTGCTTGCGGCACCGGTTATGCCAGCTGCTTTAAGAGATTGAGATACTCTAGTCGGCGGACCATTATATGCCGCCGCAAGATATTCTTCCAAAAGAGGATTTTTTAAGATATCTGCGCCGAAATGTTTGATGAGATATTGAAGATTCGTGTCATAGAGTAGAATGGCCGCCTTCATTGAATTCACGTGATCCGCGGCTCCTGTCCTGAAGTTTATATCTAGTTTTGCATCGGGATACATTCTCACAAGCGTTGAATACGTCCCCGGTTTTCCTTTGCGCCAGTTGTCGGTAAACTGCACCCAGCCATAGGCACCGGCAAAGTTGCCCGCCATAGACCACGCTCGTTCCTTATTGTAACCAAGCATTCCCAGTACGCGATCCGTCGTCCATTCCGGATCCGCTAAGGCTTCTAGAAGGTCGCTCTGTTCAAGAAATGGAAGGTGTTTGTAGTAATCAGCGGGAAGCACATCAACAATAAGTTTTCCGGGAACTGCTTTGGACATTACTCCTTTGACACGAAGATCACCTCGAGCTTGCTCTACGATTGCATGGAGATATTCAGCGCCTTCTTTGATAAACTCGGGATTGCTGACTTCATCAACATACGTCGAGTAAATATAGTAATCGGCGCCGCTTCCTTTCTCCAGCGGATATTTATTCAGTAAAACTACGGTATCCGCCGGAGCGATTACTTTATACTGCGTAGCCCAATGATTCCAGCGAATGCCGTTCAAACGCTCTACAATTTCGATTTTATAACCTTTGGGACTGATGAGTTGACTGCCTCGTTTCACAATTTTAACGACTTCAAGCTTACCAGTCTTCTTATTAAGCAGGACGAGTGCTATTTCTCGTTCATAATCTTTAAAGTCCTGTTGAGAAACTGATACTTTGCCGCCTTCAGATAAAACGCGCTTTTCACTATACGCAATCTCTTCATCGCCAATTCTCACGGCAATATCTTTTACAAGTTGATGAGCTTCTTGGAGTTTCTGCTGAATATCCTCTTTGTTTAAATTTTGTTCAGTGGATTTTATGCTTGGTATGATATTCTGCGATAGCGATGCGTTTTGAACGCGGATGATACTCGCCTTAAACAATGCCGTTGGCCCCTTAGCCATCACGAAAGGCACCGACACCGATATTGCCACAACTAGAAATATAAACAGGTTTTTTATCATCTTGAGTTTTGAGAAGGGATGGCTCTCAAGAAAGCATCTCGCAGTGCGAGAGGCATGGTAAGCGAGCACGAGAGTAGGACGATTTTCTCGCTGGGAAAATCGATCCGTGGTTTCGAGAGAGTTATCCCTTCTCGATTATGCTGATATTTTAGGTTCTACAAATTTGGAGCGATTTGTTCCGCTTTCCTAAGCACAGCATTGGCGTAAGAATTACAGGTGCTGGTAGCACATGATCCGTTGCCGCTGATATATGCTTTTGCCGCGCGAATCTCGCCAGCTCTGTCTTGTGATGTCGCTCCGCCTTTTGCGAGTTTTGCCGCCGAAGCCGTAAACGCATCTTCAATAATCCACGGATTAGCCGGATTATGCCCAGTCATAGCAGTCACAATCTCTTCATATGCAAGCCACGTGGAAGGAATAAATTGAGCCGGACCTAATGCGCCGCCACAACCATAATTCGGCTCACGCGATACTTTGACTGTGTTCGGGTCTAATCCAAGTTTTTCCACGATTTTCAAAAATGCCGCTTTTTCGGTTTCGGCTCGACTCGGTTTCCCCAGACGTAAGTAGCAATTATACATATCATCTATCCAATTGCCGGTGCCGACGTTCCGGCCCATTCCTGATTCAATTTCTAGAATACCAATCAGAAATGCCGGGCGGATGCCGGCGCGTTGAGCCGCAAGCTTGCCATACGTCACCGCATCTTCGGCGGTAACGCCTATTCCTTTCAAATTGGAAATCTGCCCTCGTAATTTTTCGATGTCAGCTTTGGTTTTCTGAACTAACACCTGATATTTACTCTCCTCGCCTTTCGTCTCTTTCAAGATATAATCTTTATCGGACTTAATATCATTCAATCCCCTTTTTTGAATTTCCTGCAATTGTCTTAATTGAGTAAGGTCAGTTTTCTGATCAAACAGTTCTTCTTTCTGCTGATCAAGCTGGATCCGCAATGCCTTAATGTCATCAATTGTTGTTCTTAAGCTTTCTTGGGTGGCTTGCAAATCATTCAGCTGTGTAAAGAAATCAGACAAGCTATCGTTATTTAGCACAACTTCAGTCAGGCTTTTCTGATCAATCTCGTATGTCATGCGGAGATATACACCCAAGGCATCCTTGTGCTTCCCAAGTTTCTGCAACGCCTCGCTCATTTTTTCTTCCGTGCCGTTGATCTCCAGGGACGTTCTATCAATAGAAGCGTTCAAGCTTCGGATTTCAAGATTAAACTGGTTGATCTGGGTATTAAGCTTACTGATTTCGCTTTGCAATGTAATAGCTTTGCCGCGATTCTGGTCGATCTGCTGTTGGAATGCATCAATCTGCTGTTGAAGTTCTTCAATCTGGCGGGTCTTTTCAGCGATTTGTTCAGCCATATCCGCCGATACCGGCTGTCCCGCCAGCACATAGGCCATAAAAACGAAAACCACGGCAAGTACCGAGATTTTCAACCTATCAAGATAGTTGTCGTGGCATGGTATCACTGAACAATAATACATCAAATTATCATAATCGCATCAGGCTACATTAAGACGTTTCATGCATCCTTTACCTTACGAAATAATCTTGGTTTTTCTCATCTTTATGTATAAAATCATATCAGAAAATTACCTGGAAAGCCAGTCAAAAAGTGGATATTTTTAATGACTTTTTAAAAAAAATATTCTATAATAGGGGTAATGAAATTAGCCTTCAAGCTTTTTCTGATTGGTGGAGCGGTTTTTATGTTGGGAAGCTCTTCGGCGTATGCGGGAACTTGTGACGTTAATCCGGACAATCCAAATAACTTTAACCCCATCACTAGGATTAAGGTTATCGTTTACAATATAAATCTTGGCGGACAGCCCCAAACTGTTCCCATTGTCGGATCTACGGTAGTGCTTGACGCTACGCCCGTAGATGCATCAAATAAAGGCACTAATTCTCAAAATGATCCGGTTTGGACTTGTACGGGTCCTTATAAACTTAATCGGTCTACTTGCTTTCAGCCTCGAGGTAAAATTACCGCGACCGGCTCTATTTCTTGTTCGATTAGTTTAGATGGGATTACATCTTCCATTACATTTGGCGCAGGCGTTGTTTCATCTCCGGGGCCGACGAGTTCACGACCGCCCGGCGATCCCGCCGAAAGAGACACCTTATGCGCTTACAGGGAGGGCGCGAATCAAATATGCGTTCCGGAAACGTATGGCCTCCTGGCCGCGCAGTGCGCTAGCGTGCCTACGTGTGTACAAAAGGGCGGTTGTACGGTTATTAATCGGGATCAATGTTCTAGTCAACCTGTCGTTATGACCTCACGAAGGATTACCATTCCTCCGGCAGATAATCTTGGAAAGCTCATCGAAAATGTATTTAATTTTTCCCTTATGATCGTAGGAATTGCCGTATTCATCATGGCGGTCTACGGAGGGTTTCTCATGGTACTGGCCGGCGGTTTTCCGGAGATGAATTCTCGAGGTCGCGGCATAATAACGCAAGCATTTATGGGTGCGATCCTCCTGTTGGCGGCATATGTGATTCTCAACACCATCAACCCTGATTTCGTGGAACAAAGGAGCGCTCTCCCCGCTCTCCCCACACAACAGCCTTCAAGGTAACGCGCCCCCTATACTAAAAGGCCCCGCATCGTCTGGTGCGGGACTTTTTAGTATACATGCAGGGCTTAGTTTAGATTTGCTTCTTAAAGATTAGATCGTTCATTTCCCAATACTTGCCTTGCTCATTGGCGCAATTGGCGGCTTGAGCGGCTGGCATGGCGCCGGGATGGAATGAAAGCGGGAAATCACGATAGACGAATTTTACTTTTCCGGTATCAATATAAGTCTGCTTGATTTGAGGAAACGTTTCCTGCCAAAATTTCAGGCAGAAGGGGCATTGGAAATCGCTGAACTCAATCATGGTAACTGGCGCGGCGGCATTGCCTAATACCGGATCATCATCTACGGATACCGTTATTGTGCCCGCCACGGCAGGCTTAGCAAGGGCGGCGTCAATTATTGTTCTAAAGCTTTCGAACGGCTGGGCGCCGACAATCTTTGTACCATTAATAAAGAAGGTGGGAGTACCTTCTACGCCCGCAGTTGAACCGTCTTGAATATCTTTGTTGATTTCGTCCGTATATTTTGAGGCATCAAAGCAACTATTAAATGCCGCCGTAAGCTTCAGCTCTTTCGCCCATTTTTTAAGCGCAGCTGCATTGAGCTCTTGCTGTTTATTTCCCGCGCCACTCAACTGTGCTTTCGAGAAATTGATATAAACAATAGCGCCCGAAATCATGACTCCGGCGAAGATAATCGCCAGTGGCAAGAATAATTTAGAAATATCAACATTTTTGAGCCTTCCCGCGGGCAAGGTGGGTTCAGATAAGGGCTGATTCGACTGCTCGGGCAATACAGGTTGTTGTTCTTCCATAGATAAAATTAAACGATTACTTCCTTATTGTACTGAACCTAAGCTAAGATGCAACCCCGCCCACTCTGACAAAGTTCTCTATTTATCTCTTTGGACTAAAGATTCTCAAGCTCTTCAAATATTGCGTAAGTTTTACTTTGAGATACTTTTCTTCAGGATAATATAACCATAATAAAGCGAAAGTTTAATAAAAAAATCCCTCATATTATAGGGATTGGATTTTTAGAAAAGTCTGAACTGAAGATAGGTTCTTCAGATTTCGTCCAGCAGGTTCCCTTATTCACACTTGACAGGTTTTAAGGTTAAGACGTTTTTGCTAGATCCCCGACCCCTGTCTTATTAGAACACTCACTAAAATAGTTTTTTTAAAAAAATATAAAAATATCTGGCCGATATGCTACTTATAGTTTAGCGCAATTCAGCATAACTGAAGAGAGTACGAAATGGCTGGGACCATATAAGAACCGCGGTATATTTCCGAAGATCAACTGAAGCAGGCACTTCGTAATTTACATTGCCTTCCGTGGCCTTCATTTCCCCTAAATCAATGTGATCTTTACTATCCTTATTAAACGCGAGATATACGTGAAAGCCCGGACCATTGATGGTTTTGAAATTTTCAAAACGTAAAATCCTCTTGCCGCCCGATGCAATAAGTAGGGCCCGTCCTTCAACACGATATATTTCGGATACAAATAATCCTTGAGCTAGAACGGGACCGGTGGGCGCTTCTTCATTCTCATAGACCGTGCGCCAAAATGGAGAAATAAAGTACCAGCCGGCTATTATAGCAACTACAACTCCGAGTGAGATAAAAAATTTCTCGTTAATGAGGTAGCGAGTGTCGTTCATCGAGCAGACATTATGACATCTATCAATGCCGCATTCTCGAATCCAATCCCCAGTATTCTCCAGCTCGCATTCTGGTAAGAATTAATAAGCTGAAAATATAAATGATATGTTCGTCTACCAGTAATGAGTGTTCACCAACGTACGGGAAGTCTAAAATCGGGAAATAATAGAGGAGCATCAAACCGGCACCCAGTAAGGCGGCGATGCGGGTCCGAAATCCAACAATGAGTGCCGCACCGATCAATACTAAACTCCACTCATTTACAAAATTAATCCAACCGATATTTGATGCGCTAGCAAGCCATTGATATACCCCAGAAAAAGTCTTAGCTGATTGAAGATATCCAGCCGCTGACCAACTTGAGTCAAATACTTTCGTAATACCGGCATAGAAAAACAGCCATCCTAAAGAAATCCGCAAGAGAACTAAACTATATCGAAGTGATTTATTCATCCTCACACTCACTGAAGAGTAATGGCTAAAGTTCCGCTGTGCTTGGCGATAAGCCCATGCGTAGCCATACAGATCATATTCAGTTATATATCACAAATCGCGCCACACTCTAGGAACCGCTCTTCAGTGAGTGTGAGGATTCATTTCTTAATTGTAACACGCGCAAGCCGCCGATACAGAGCAAAGTTGTCAACACGGCCGAAAGAAGGCAGTATTGACACAACGCGTGGATTTTAAATATCTGGACATACGTAAACCACACGGAAAACACAAACCCCACAAAAGAAATATAAACGGCCCACCGAAAAATTTTCTGATCGTGTAAGAGGCTTGCTATACTTATCAAAAGCACTACGAGATAATAACCGACTCCGATGAGCGATACGGGAATCCCAAGAATTTTTGAATAGGAACTGGAAAGAACCGGTTCACAGCCTTCGGTGAGCGAACACGGGATAATGCCGCCTTGAAAATGCTTCACAGTAATATAGGTGGCATCAAGGAATCCGGCAAAACTAAGTACAATAAAAAACACAACGATCCATCGAGGAACACTATTCACCAATTGTCTGGTTAACAATTGCTAAGAATTCGTCTATGGTTCGGAACTGCATTTTCTTGCCGTTCAGAAAGAACGTAGGCGTGCTATTAACTCCTGCGTCTTGGCCACTTTGATAATCCTGATCTACCTCTGCCTGAACAGCCGATGATTTTAAGTCACTGCCGAATTGCTCCGCATTCAAACCAAGCTCTCGCGCATAATTGATAAACGTCTCTTCGTTCCCAGCCTGTGCCCATTCTGATTGACGATCAAAAATAAGATCGTGCATCTTCCAAAAAGCATCTTGTTTTCCGGCGGCTTCCGAAGCGCGGGCGGCAAGTTCTGCTCGCGAGTGAATTGTTTTAAGCGGGAAGTGGCGGTACGCAAATTGGAGCTTATCAGTATTCTCTTCGCGAAGCGTCTTCAGGGTAGGTTCAAATACGCGACAGGCAGGACACTGAAAATCGCTATATTCAATCAATACTGTCTTTGCTTCGGGATTACCGGATATTTGATCGCTTGAGGCCAGTAAAATTGAGGCCCCCGATTGAGATTGGGGGGATATAAGAAGTACCATAATTAACACGGTACCGGCGATAAATCCGAGTATTGGCAACCAGGTTTTTAATAAAATTGATTTATTCATTTTCCCCTATTTTACTCTCATTTTACCGTTTCGTCAAAGGTAAAACCTTTAATAAAAGTTGGTCGATTTTTCTTTTTTTAGCGAATGCCGCTGTCGAATTCCAGCGTGATCCGGGTAAATTGTTTTGATTTCACCACCACAGTCTTGGGCGAGAGCGTCGGATAAAAAGCGCTGGTTCCCTTGGCGATAACATAGGTACCGGCAATAAGATTCACCGAAAAACTGCCGTCCTTATTAGAATTAAACGACGTTATAAAGCGGCCATTTTGGGTTACGGTGAGCCTGGTTTCAAAGGGTTTATCTTCGCATCCCAATTGCGGTGGATTTCTTACCACCGGACAGGTTGGTCCGATTGTCACCCTCCCTTTAATACCGGAATTGGCAGATTGAGCGACGGTCGTAAAAGGTTCAGATGACGGTAGTGCTTTCTCCGTCGCTGTCGGACTCAAAAAAATTGAAGGAAATGTTCTAGGAACGATTAAAATATCTTTCGGATTAAAATTAAACTAATAGATCCAATATCCGATTCCGCTTGCGACTAAAGCGATGATAAGCCATCCTTTCATAAAATAAATAAGGATTTATTAATAATCATACGCCCCTAAACCGCGAATCAATATACGCCGCCGCTTGGCTGAAACGAAGCGATGTCGTACTATTTCCCGTTCGAATAAAAAATTCTTCGTTTTCGTCCGATCGAACATATACCGGCGTATGGCTCGGGTTTACCTGAACCACGCAACACTCTTTTCCATCGCTTACATGCCAATCTAAACGAACATACTGCCTGAATTCAGCGCCAATCATGTTTAAAAAGACATGCGAAAAATGGTTTTCAAATCCATCCGCATCTTTGCGGCCAAGTGTATCAAAATCGCGCGACATTCCTAGAATCTCACGAGCATCACTCACGCCGAGCACCAGATGGCCGCCATTTGAATTTAGAAACGCCGCGATCGTCTTCATCGCCGCTCGCTCCATAATTTTATTCACTTTATTGCCCATAACATCCCATCGGAACGTTGATTTAAATTCTAGGTTCTCGTGTTCGCCATTCTGGAGCAATTGTTCCAGCTGGATCTGCGGCAATGGAGCCAAAGATTTTACGGATATTTTATTAAGGATAAGATCGACAAGCACCTGCGGATCAGGAATATCTTTAAGTATGATGGGTTCCCCGGCAGTTTTAATTGTCACCATGCCGTACTTTGTTAGCCGGCCGAAAAGGCTCTGCTTAAACGTCACTGAACTGATATCTTTCCGGGCGATGCTCATTCTCTCGTGTAAAATGATTCCCCAGCCGTGAATCAACGTATCTTTTTTAATAACCACAAAATCTTTGTACCACCAAAGAAAGATGAGAAAAATAAAACCAATTTCCAATGCCAGCATAGCGGCGATCTCGGCCACTTGAAATGAGAGCACCTGGGAAAAACCCAATGCCCGGTAGAATTTCGCATAATGCACCAGGTAGCCGCTCACAAAAAAGAATACCGCAGCGAGAATTTGGAACAAAATAAAGTGCCGAATGATGGAAATGGGGCTTTTTTTGATGACCAGAGTTTCCATCGCATTTTTTCTTTTCTACAGTTATCTATTTATGAAGTTTGGCCGTCAAAATGCTCTTCGTTTTCCAGCGCATCCGCTTTCGTCTTGTGAATGGTTCCGTCCTTGTGTTCCGGCGGCGCATAGATGGTATATAGTTTCAGATCACTGCTTCCCGTGTTGATGATATTGTGCTTCGTTCCTGCCGGAATGACAACGATACTTCCGTCTTTCAAGCTGTGCTCCTCGCCATTCAGAATGGCTTTACCGTCCCCTTTCTCAATGCGGATGAACTGGTCCAGGTGATGCGCTTCCTCGCCGATATCTTCACTGGGCTTGATCGCCATAACGACTACCTGCATATGCTTGGCCGTAAACAGCACCTGCCGAAAATACTCGTTCTCCAGCGTTTTTTGTTCAATATTAGTTACGTATCCTGCCATATTGCTCTATTTAAAATGGTACACAACAAGTATAGCATATAGCCCGCATCAAGTCCTTTTGATTCTTCTGTCGGCTCAACGGCCATTTTCACTATAATCAGTGTTTTCATCTTTGACAATTATGCATACGGATGTTATAATAGCCAAATGGAGGTTTGCGATGCTGTTGAAAGCGCTTGGCGGGCTGTTCGTGGCAATAGGCTTGCTTTACGCCGGATTTCTCACCGGCTACAACTTCGCCGATGCCAGGGTTTCCCAGGAGTGTACCGAATGGATCGCCGTAAGCCAACGGTCAGAACCGTTGACTTACGGCGAACTCCAACCGGGCACGTACATCGCCATCGGAGTCGTCAAGAAGGCATGGGTTTCCGTCGCCTTAGTGAGAAGGGTCTCCATCGGACCCAAGCCTTCGCCGGTACCGGTGCCTATCCTCGTCCGGGATATCCCCGACGAGGTCATTGAGGGTCACTTTTTCCGGATCGATTCCTTGCCCTACCCCGGACATTGATCTCCCTCGTTCCCCTCGCCCCACGGCGCGGAGAGTCTCGCCCGAGACCCACCGCGCCGCTTTTTTTAGAGCTACTCCCCCGGACATACAAATTCGCAATTCGGCCCCGTGCGACCAACATAGGAGCCATCAGAACAGAGCTTGGCGTCTTGGGTGCAGAATACGCCAGAGTCGTTCTTAGAGTTACTTAAGGTAAGCGCCACGCCAACCAAAACCACAATTACCACCAGTATTCCTACTGTGTAGCCAAAAAGTCTCACGGCTTCGTTCTTCTGGCCTTCGATGTACAGAAGAATTGGCCGTAGTAATACCAGTGCGCCAGTAATGCACGCGGAAATGATAAAAATGATAAGTAGCAATGCCATTACTAGCCAGTTAGGCTGGACACCAAACCATCCCTGCGCATTATTCATAAACCAAGCGAACATCATCGCGTACACGGCAGTTCCAATCGCGCTAACAAATGCTTTTTTCAATAAGTTAGTGTTCATGTTTAATTATTTCCGTTATTTTTTCTCAAAAGATACTCTGATATCCGGATTTAAGAGCTCCCGGTATGTAATCACATAAGTTAAGCGTACTCTTTTGAAAAACCGCCTGCAAACGCTGTTATTCAAATAATTCGCGGGCGCGATTCCAAAATTCTGGGTGATCTTGTTTCGTTTTCATCCAATACCACCACTCCGCTCCCCAGAGATAGAAGGTGTCAAAACTCGTTTTTTGCGAAAAACCGAGAATCTCGTTGAATTTGTCGATATTCATACGATCCAACTGCACATCAATGGGCGTATTGGTGATAGATTGAAGAAGCCACGGTTCCGCGCTAAGCTCGGCAACAATCGAGGGTTTATTGCCGCCGATCAGTTCCAGGATGCCCCGCTTGATCCGAAAGAACCGGGGACCAATCGGATATCTGATCTTGCCCAACTGCGGACTCCAGATATACAGATACATTGTTGAGCCAAACACATCCGCGCGCTTCCAAGCCGACAACCACATGCCGAATTCACCGCCATCGGTCAGGATAATCGGCCGCATCGGATCAAGTTCGCGCACGAGCGCGATTTCATGTTCCAGAAAACCGGTATCAAGTCCTCCGCAGGTCTCCTGGCTGAATCTCGTCAAAAACGGTTCATTCTCGATCTGCCAGTACTTGAGATTGCCATATGATTTATATTGCGTGACTACAGCACGAATATAGTCGAGAATCTCTTGCTCTTTTGCTTCCTTCGACAGCGAACTTGCCCATTGGGGTTCATGGCACTCCGGCCAGCCCGGTAAGCGGCGCCCCACGCCCAGAATTACTTCAGCGTCGCGCAAACGGGCCTGTTGCATTTGATAATCAAGCGCGCCGAAATCGTACCGATCTTTGGTTGGTTCGATCATCGGCCAGTGCGCGGAAAAGCGAAAGCGACGCGCCTTCAAGTCATCCAACAATGCTAAGAGGACCGATTTGTAATCAAGCTTCAGCTCATCCGCATGGAACTTACTGAATGACACTCCATAGATAAAATCCGATGGGACTGGCTGATCGGCGAGTAAAATACCAATGAACACAATAGCCGCGCCGCACACTACCGCAATATATAGAATCCGTTTTATCATATAAAAAGAATCAAGAACCCGGTAAGAATGAAAAACACCGCCACGATCTTTACGGCGAATGCCTTCGTGCTCATTTCCTCGGGGAAATACTGCGGAAACCGCGCACTCGCAAACGCCGCGAACAACAATAAGAACATAAACTGCAAGCCTGCAAGCGCACTTACGAGCGACACATTGCCTAATTTGATCGCCAGGAGCGTGAGGAAGAAGGCCGTTCCCGCCAGTAACTTATTTGCAAGCAACACGAGTGGCAGATGCGACTTCGACTGGCGCACGTCAGCAAGAATGGACCGCCGGACTGATCCGGGAATGAGGAAAAGCAACGCCACGGTTACGTTCGCCATGCGCGACCAAAAAAAGCCGTTTAGAAACGATGTTTCAAAAAAAATAGTTTTAAGGAGCACCGAAGAGAGCCCAAACGCGATGCCCGCCACCAGTGCGTATGTCAGCGCCGCGCGCGACAGGCGAAAGTGCGACACCAGGAACGTACCGAGCACCAGCAACGCAAATCCAAAGACAAATCCATCGGGTAGTCGGTCGCGAAGCACGAGCCAGCTGAATGCGAGCGTCGCAATCGCCGCGATGCCGCCCATCACCGGCGCAACATCGGAAGCATCAGCAATAGCCAGCGCCCGGTACAGCATGACGAGTGACAAAGTAAATGAAGTTGCCGCCCCAAGCGATATCACCAACACGATGAACGACGGGACACTTACCACGCCAAATGGCAGTAACACGATCACCGCTCCGGATAAAACGCTGACAATAAACGCGTACACAGCCGGTTGCGAAACTTGCCGGATAAGATACTTGTCTAAAAGCACTACAACGGCGCTGATAAACTGCGCAATGACAACTAAAAAAATCCAAGTCTGCATACTATTTTAGTATACCACTACTTTGGATGAGCTTTTGGTATTCCAGCGCCGATGGGCGCACGGTGCGTTCGAGCGTAGCGTAGTTGATCGCTACCAACCCAAATCGAGGTTTAAATCCGTAGGCCCACTCGAAGTTATCAAGCAGTGACCAATAAAAGTAGCCCCTCACTTCCAGACCGTCGCGCTGGGCGCGGTCAACCTGTTTGATATGGTCAGTAATAAACTGTGCTCGTTGCGTATCGGCAGTATCAGCAATGCCGTTTTCTAAGATATAGACGGGCTTGCGGTACCGCTTTAGCTCCATGAGTACATAATACAGTCCTTCGGGGTAGATTTCCCAGCCCATGTCTGATTTGGGAAGTTGCTGACGAAAACAAAATTGGTGATGAAAGTAATAGTTCAACCCGATGAAATCTTGATACCTAGAAATGCTCCGAAGGAACCGGTGATTCCAAAACCAGCGCATAAACAATGCCAACGGATGCCAGCCTGGCGTAAAGTGAATGTTATTTTTAGCAATACCGATCTGCACTCTCGGAACGATTGTCTTCATCCGTTCATACGCGAGTTTATGCGCTTGAACTAGAGCTTTTGTGACTCGCTCAAATTTCAACAGGTTTTTCTGAAATGGCGGCCATGAACCAACTCGATAGCCAATCGATGCGTAGACCATCGGTTCGTTGATCGTGATCCAGTAGGTGGCTTTATCGCCCAAGTGCTTTAGTACGTACTCACAATATCGGGCAAACTTCTCGGCCGCTTGGGGATGTTCAAACCCGCCTTGTTGAGAAAACCACAACGGCAGAGTGAAATGCCAGAGCGTTACGAATGGCTCTAGGCCGTGCGTGTGGAGCGAATCAAGAACCGCCGCGTAGTGGCTGACGGCAGATTCATCGAATACTCCTTCTTCCGGCTCAATGCGCGACCACTCGATGGAAAAACGGTGCGCGTTATGTCCTAACTGCCGAGCAAGCGAAAAGTCTTCTTGAAAGCGATTGTAGTGGTCGGTGGCGCGGCCAGCCAATGGCACTTTCCCCTGCCGCGCGGCTTCAGCCCAGTCGTTATTCTCGATACCGCCCTCAACCTGATACGACGCAGTTGCGGCCCCCCAATAGAATTGCGGATCCATGTACCTAGTATATCAAAAAAAGAAAAAACGGCATCAGCAATGCCGTTTTTTCAGCAAAAAGCGACCTACATCTGCGACTTTGCCTTACTGCCCGTGGCGAGCATGTAGACAGCGCTCAAACCTACTAAGATGTAGACCACTCGGGCAATGGTTGAGCCACTACCGAAAATCGAGTCCACAAGGTTGTAGTCGAAGAAGCCGATGAGGCCCCAATTCAAACCGCCGACCACAACGAGAATCCAGGCCAGTATGCCTAAATTTTTCATAGAATATGGCGAGTACTTATTTTAGTACCATCGACCTTTCCTCCTAATTGTATAAAACCTACAAAAACAGTGCAAGAGGAGCGAAGGCGACGAGGTACTGCGGCCACCAGGCCGAATGTGCAAACGAGAAATGCACAGGCTTGTCGGCCGGCCCGCTTCACCAGAGCTTCAGTAAGGCGAGTAGTCAGGTATGGCTTAGCGCACGAGCGGAACCCAGTTGCCGATTGCAACACCCATAGCGATGGCCATGCCGCCAATTATGAGCATCCGCATGCCGCGTGAGAACCAGTGAATCCCGAAATTTCTGGCGCTAAATGCTCCGAGAAGGAAAAGGCTTACCAGAGAAATTACTACTGAAATACCTAACGGATTTGAGAAAAAAACGTAAGGGGCCAACGGAATTAAACCGGCCAGAATATACGACGCGAACATAATAAACCCGCCAACAATGGCATAATGCAGTGGGATTTTCGAATTTCCCGTATATTCCTCCACCGAACGCTCCGAAAGGAAACTTCCGGCCGCCATCGAGAAACCTTCTACGGTGAGCAATACAATGCCGGTAACGAGAATCGCCGAGCGTTCAACGCCGGAGATGGCGATTCCCGAAAGAAGGCCGACCGTAGAAACCAGGCTGTCTTCCACGCCGAAAATAAGACTGCGAAGATATACCGCGATGCGTTCTCGTGATTGTGCTGGCATGCAATAATTCTATCTTAATTCATTGAAAAAACAATGTTTTTATTGTAAACTAATTCAGTTTCGGAGATTATTGCGGGATCGTCTAATGGTAGGACATCGCCCTTTGAAGGCGAGTATCTTGGTCCGAATCCAAGTCCCGCAGCCAAGGTAGGAAGTATCGAGGTGACCAAGGTGCCTCGGTTGGCTGCTACCCGCAGCTCTGCCGACAAATTATAAAATGAGGTATCAATTTTTATCTGTAGATCTACAAAATGACTTTGCTTCTGAAGGTGGCAGTCATTATAAAATCCGACCTTCTATAAACTTCGATAAAGAAGTTCTGTTTCCGTTTCTAAAAGAAAAGGATATTAAAGTCAGCGAGATAATTTCCGATTATCGACAACCAAGACCAGGAGATAGGGATGAGAGTTGTGTGCCTGGCACTTGGGGTTATGAATCCATCGTCCCAAAAGAGGTTGTAAAGTCTCAATGGGTAAAATGCATGAACTCACCGATTTGGACTAGAGACAATATAGGCGATCCAAACAAAATTGCTGGCTTGCCTTACCAAGATACAAAAGGATTTGGAGAATGGCTGGAAGAGAATATTGGTAAACCAGAAGAAGTAACACCTGTATTATTCGGTCTTACTATTGATTGTTGCGTACTAAGCACCCTTCAGGAGCTTAGCTGGCGGGGTTATTATCCCTTGGTCTTGAAAGAAGCCGTGGATCATTATCGAGGTACCGAAGAAGCCAAAGAAGCTGTCTTAAAAACACCTATCAATAACTGGGCGGATGCAATCACTTGGGACGAACTGAAAGATAAATTGAATGGATAAACTAAATACAAATAGAGAGGCATGGAATAAAGTAGCTGATCACTTCTTTTCCCACTCGGCCTTGCCTGTATGGGGGCCTTTTGGAATTGGCAAGAACCAAGATATTATCGGGGCAATTAAAGGTAAAACATTCTTAGAAGTCGGGTTTGGTAGTGGTCATTCAATTCAGTATTTAGTTAAAAATGGTGCGAAGAAAGTCTGGGGTATAGACATATCAAAAACACAGTTTAACTTTGCCACCAAGCTTAATAAGAAAGCCATAGAAAATGGAAAGGTTGAATTATTTGAAGTAAACATGGAGAAAAAGTTGAAGTTACCCTTAGTCGATACGGTGTTTTCTATTTATGCTTTTGGGTGGACAGTTGATCCAAAGAAATCATTAGTAAACGTATATTCATATCTTAAACCTGGTGGCAAATTTATCTGGAGCTGGGACCATATCTTTTTTACTGATGTTGAGGATCAGAAAGATAAGTTAGTAGTTCGCTACTCATATCACGATGAACATGAAATTTTTTTGAAGAAGTGGAAAGGTGGAGTGCCAGTTTATCTAAGGTATCGAAAAACATCGACATGGTTTAAATTAATTAAAGACGCTGGTTTTAATATCGTCGGCTATTTAGAGCCTGCACCAATCATAAAAAAGGATTTAAGCAGGTCGTATTATACTATTCATAAGGCTAAGCGCGTGCCGTGTTCCATGATTTGGGTGTGCGAGAAACCAAGATAAAATAATGCCGGAAAATTCAACGATAAGATTAAAAATAGTTGGTACCGGGACAAGACCAGGTAGGGGCAGTGCTTTCCCAATTGGGGGAAATCAAATTCTAACCTGTGCCACTTGGGAGAGTTGAACAATTATCTCATAACCTTCAGAGGAATTTTAAGTAAAACGTCGCAGTCACAAGCTATATGAGACGCTCGGCACCCTTTTTATACTGTTCCATTTGTCTCGTTTACCCCGACCGAGGAGTGTCGTAGAATGGAGCCAGCGACCCTCCGAAAGTCCTTGTAACATTCACTCGGGTGGTCACTAGACCCCAGTGTTCAGCTAATTTGCTCGCCCGCCCTAGCTTTAGTGAAGGAGGGAGCATAGTTCAAGCGACCGAGGGGTATCCGCCCGAACGTGGAAGAATTCATGGAAACAACGCCTCAAATTATAGAGACCGCACGAGATCACCACATTCCTGGTATTGTTGCCATTGCGGAGAAGCTCAAAATGAACCCTCAGGAATCGGAGCCCGAGAAACTGAAGAAAGGGTTTTTGGTCTACACACTTGATGCACGCGGCTATTCGCGTCGATTGAACGAATTCTTTGTTGTTGAAACCAGTGGAGAGCGTGTGGGCGGTTTTCTCATGTGTTACGACCGCAACTTTATTCAGAGCCTTATTGAGGAAGGGCAAGAAGAGCACGAGCGAGGTATCCTCAACTTTATTCAGTCTGTAGAGCCCGTGGAAAACTTTGTGTATGGCGGAGAGATTGGTGTTGACCCCAAGGCCCGACAGCAAGGAATTGGCAGAAAAATGCTGGAACGAGTATTTGCCCTCATGCGCGACAAAGGCATTAGACGCATGTACGCGGCAATTCTGCATGGCCCTGTTCAAAATTTGACATCTATCGCATTCGCCACGGCGACTGGCGCAGAGAACATAGGCGAGGCGAGAAATGACGATGGATTGCTTTGGGGGCTATACAGATGGTCAGTATCAGAAGACGGGAAATAGCCCCGACCGAGATATGTCGATTTGATAGAATAAAAATATGAAAATAGTCGTTATAACCGGAGCTAGTCGGGGAATCGGATTGGCCACCGCCAAGAAGTTTTTAGCTGAAGAGTGGCGAGTTATCGGCACATATTGGCATACGCCAGTTTCACTCAATGCGCCGAATTTTGTTGCAGTGAAAATGAATCAGGGCAACTTCGAAAGCATTGCCCAGGCTGTGGATGCGATCAAAGCACACACGCAGAGCATTGATGTGTTAGTGAACAACGCAGGAATCAACCCCGATGGTCGTGATGAGGGAGTAAATTTGAAAAAAATCCGTGAGACATTTGATGTGAATCTTTTCGGCCTCATTGATATAACGGAGCGCCTTCTTCCGGCTATGACCGCAGGAAGTCACGTCGTGAACATTGATTCTAACTACGGGGCGTTCTCTTTTCCTATTGATGACAATACCGCAGTGGGCTACCGTCTCTCTAAGACTGCCCTGAATATGTATACGCGAACGTTGGCATTTCGTCTCCAAGAGAAAGGCATCGTCGTATCCTCACTTGATCCCGGTTGGGTGAAGACGGATATGGGCATGAGTGTGTCTAGCACGACAGAACAACCCGACCGTGAGCCGGAACAGCCAGCCCAAGAAATTTATACTCTCGTAACAACCATCACCGAATCGGGATGCTTCTGGAAATTCGGTAAAAAACGCGAATGGTAATAGTGGGCAAGACGAAACAATAATTGTATGAACTACCAATTTCTTTCAGTAGACCTACAAAATGATTTTGCTACTGAAGATGGTAAGCATTATAAAGTCCGACCCTCAATAAACTTTGATAAAGAAGTTCTTTTTCCGTTCCTCAAAGAAAAAAATATTAAGATTGGCGAGATAATTTCTGATTATCGCCAGCCTAGACCAGGAGATAAAGATGAAAGTTGTGTCCCCGGAACATGGGGTTATGAATCAATCGTTCCGGAAGAGATTGTTAAATCTCAATGGATCAAATGCATGAATTCGCCGATTTGGGTACGAGAAAATATCGGTGACCCAAATAAAACGGCAGGGTTGCCATATCAAGATACTAAAGCATTTGGGGAATGGCTGGATAAGAATTTAGGCAAACCCGAAGAAATTACCCCAGTCCTTTTCGGCCTCACCATTGATTGCTGTGTGTTAAGCACACTCCAGGAGCTTAATTGGCGAGGATACTACCCGCTTGTACTCAAAGAAGCAGTCGACCATTATCAGGGCACGGAAGAAGATAAGGAAGCAGTTTTGAAGACACCCGTTAATAATTGGGCGGAGGTAGTTGTTTGGGAAAAATTGAAAAGTAAAATAAGGCAATAGTTGTGCTCTTACTCCGTCGTACTATAATAAGGGTAGTACGTTAACCCTGTTCCTATGATTATTGGAGGAATTCAACTCATGAAGGCGATTTTGATGTATTTGGTGCCGGTGAGCATCATTTTTGTTGCGCCGCCCGTGTCATCGCCTAGCGCGTCGCCAACACCGACAAGCATTGTGTCACCGATTGAAGATGTGCGCTTGGCATACGTTCAGCGCCAGCTGATCAACTCTGGTTTTGAGGAGGAAAAAGTAAATCAAATCCTCACTGATAGTCGTCGTGAAATCCTTCCGGAAAAGAGCGTCGCCTACCGCGCACCTAACTGGACGCTGATCAAGCGGAAGATCTACGCGCCTGGTTTCGTCCTGCGGGGGAAAGACTTCATCGCCGCCAATCCGGAAGCCTTCGACAACATGCGGGAGAGTGGCGTGCCCAAGGAGATCGTCGCGGGCATCATCGCCATCGAAACGGAATTCGGCAAGAACACCGGCAATACGCCCACGTTTAATGCCATCTACTCGCGCCTGAACCACAAGAAGAGCACTGAAAACTGGCGCTTGGAAGCTGAACGGCTGGCCGCGCTTTCGAAGTACTGCCTGCGATCCAATCTCGACTGCTACAACATCAAAGGTTCCTACGCTGGCGCGATGGGCATTGTGCAATTCATGCCCGACTCGCTCATGGATTACGGCGTCGACGGGAACGGCGATGCCTTCGTTGATCTTCAGAATCCCGAAGATGCGGTTCCGAGCGCGGCAAACTTCCTGATAGCCCACGGTTGGAAACAAGACCAGTACAAAGCGCTCACGCGCTACTACGGCAATCCCGTCGGGTATCCCGAGATTGTTCTCCACTACGCTACGCTCCTGGCAAGGTAGCAAGAGCATCGCCGTTCGCGATGCTCTTTCGTTTTTTTGATTTTTATTGCACTTCAACCACTTTGCGGCGAGAGGTAGTGCCGGAGATAATTCGTACGTGATCGTGGGGAACACCGAAGTATTCGGCAATCTTTTCAACTACTTCATCATTCGCCCGTCCCTGCTCCGGCGTCGAACGCACACCGACGGTAATTTTGTCGCCGTCGACGGTGATAAAATCCTGTTTTATTTTAACATGCACAAAATACCGCATAGGTGTATGATAGGAACGTAGAGGTTAATCTCAAAACTATGGATGACAATCATCAATGTGAGTGTCGGAAGTATCGCCACCGTGGAGCGCAGGGTATGTCGTCGGGAGTGTACGGTTTGGCATTTATCGGTGCCGCAGTTTACTTTATTCAGAACGCCGATTCACTCGGAAGCGGGATTATAGGCCTTCTAAAAGCGATTATTTGGCCAGCACTTGTCGTCTACAACCTGCTTGGTTTCCTCGGCCTGTAGAGCGTTTTACTATTGCATGATTCTCTCGAGCTGTTCCAAAACAATCGGAAGTTCTTTAATGCCGTCGCCTCCGCCGAAGTGGCCTTTGCTGTGTTCAATTACTGTTTTTGCTTCAAGGCGTTCCTGAAAAAGCTTCTGATTTTCGATAGGAACGAACGGATCATCGTCTGAAAAAATAGCAAAAAATTCATCAGCGTGCGTGCGCACTTTTTCCCAATCAATGGGCGTTTCAACCCATGGTTTTGCAATTTCTACACTCTCCGGTCCTTCTTCGCGGATCGTCTCTTCATCCAAAGCTAACCACGGTGCTACGAATACGGCACCACCAACTTTCACTCCCGCAGATAAGGTCGCCAGATAGCGCAGTACCGCTTGGCTACCTACGCTATGCCCCACAAAATAGGTATCCGCGTCCGGAGCACCGACTTGCTCGGCAAGAAAGGGAATCCAAATCTCAATCTTTGGGTTATCAGAATCCGGCATTGCAGGCACATGCACCTCAATCCCCTTTGCTTCCAGCTCTTTTTTAAGCCACGGAAACCAGCCTTCTTCAGGATACCCGCCCCAGCCGTGAATAATAAAAACACGTTTCATTCAGCTGAAGTAAATCAACGATTCAGCCACGCAGAGTCGTACCATTGCTTAGCAATAGCTCCTAATGTTACGAGGAAAAATACGAAACCTACGATCCAGCCTGCAAATGGCACGAGATATACGACGAACAGCGCGATAGTGCCTAAGATTGCCGTTTTCCAATTAACCGGAGCCGGATCACGCTTCATACCAACCTTCGCCAGCCAACTGCCAAACAGAATACCGGAGCCGACAGCCGACAATATCATCCACGCAATATAGCCAAACAAGGCGAGTATCGCGATAGGAATGCCGACAGCGGTAAAACCCACTAGAATGATTGCGACCGGAACCGCGATCATAACGAGAAATCCACGCAAAAGGCTTGGCCAGAAGTTGTTGATCCCCTGATGGACGACACGCGGCGCTTTCGTTTTGAAGATGAGCACCAAAAGAATCGCGGTAACGATAGCTAACAACAGCTTCGCAAAGAATGAGAATACGATGAGTGGACCAAAGGATTGTCGTCGATCAAATCGCTGGATCTGATTGAAGGTGGTCGTCCCCGTAATACGCGCCCCTGAAGCGATGGTGGCCTCTTTCTTTGATTTGTATGACAGGTTTCCGGCAACTACGGCAGTATCGCCAAGTGTAACTTGGCCAGAAGTGATATTTACGTTTCCATCCACGCGGCCATCAACAATGACTTGCCCGCCGGCCACCACCAGGTCACCGCTCACTACAGAGCCGGATGTTAGATGGACCTGTCCGCCAGCGACAAATAGATCATCAGCGATGGTACCATCTATTGAAACATTACCGCCGGCAACACGAGCGTCATCGCCTACCGATCCACCAAGGTTGATCGTCCCGCCGGCGAGAATTGCATCCTCTGCAACATCACCAGTCACGGAGAGATTGCCTCCGACAGCTATCAGATCACCTGAAACCACACCGGAAACGGTAATCGTCCCCGACGCAACATACAAATCGTCTGCCATCGTTTGTCCTCTGGCTAACGAGTAACTGTCGCCCGCTTTAAACGTAGCCGCCGTCGCAACTACCGGCCACACCAACAACACTGAAACTAAAACCAAACTAATGAGTTTTTTCATATATGCTAATAATATTATTTTTTAAAACTGCTTACAAGTCTGACAAAAAACCGCCTCACGGCGGTTTTTAGAGAACTATTCGTAGCGCAGGGCACGGATCGGATCGAGGCGGCTGGCTTTGAGAGATGGGAGCGCGCCGGCAATAAGTGCCAACGCGATGCCACCAGCAAGGATGCCCAGGAACGGCAAGATAGGAAAGGCGAGCAGTTGAAAGCCGACGAAGTCTTTCAGGAAGGTGTTCGTGGCAACACGATTACCTATCAAGCCAATGATGATACTAGAACCAATGCCGAGAGCTGAACCCCAGAAGCCGATACTCGCCGCTTCCAGAGAAAAAATAGTAAAAATCGTGCGGCGGTTGGCGCCGAGCGCTTTCATGAGTCCGATCTCCGAAGTTCGTTCGTTAACTGCGTTTCTACTCATTGTCAATGCTGGAAAATATCCTCAACAACCCTTAGAATACCCTTGTGATGAAAAAGGCTTTCGTAGTAATCGTAATAGTTATTCTTACCGCGTTATTTTTCTGGTTTTTCGCCAAGAAGAGCGTAGCGCCAGAGCCACTAGAAACAGGCAAAAACTTTAGCCCGAGTCCGTCGGTAGGCGCGATAACTAATGGTAATAAAGCTACCTGGGTTGCGCCCATTAGTAATGTCCGTGAGCGCATCACCAAAAAACCATTCGGTATTTTCGTGTCTCCTGCCGATTCACCAGTCAGTCGGAAAAATTTACCGGTTATCATACCGGCGTTGATTTTGAAATATTTCCCGGTGAAGAAAATTCCTCTGTACCCGTGTATGCACTTTGTAGCGGCCCTTTACTTGAGAAAATTACGGCAAGCGGATATGGCGGCGTCGCTGTTCAAGAATACGAACTAAACAATCAACCGGTTACCGTAGTATACGGGCACGTAAAACTTTCGAGCATTTCCATAAAATCCGGTCAGCAACTTAAAGCGGGCGACAAACTTGCCGTTTTGGGCGAGGGATTTAGCGCAGAAACCGGAGGAGAGCGAAAGCATTTACACATCGGCATACATAAAGGCGCTGGAAGGCGCTGGCGTGGATCTACGGGGATATGTGCAAAACCCTGACACATTAACCGGCTGGATAAACTTTGCCGACTATATACAATAGCGTATGAAATGGAAGCATCCGCCAGTTATTAAAATTTACGAAGCTTTAGGCTCGGTTGCTGACGGCCGGGTAGAAGTTTCCGGCAATACCGCTAAAGTTTTTTCATCGAGCGGTAATAAATTCTACACTATTTCTTATGATCCGAAAAAACGAGCCATTATGGCCAATGATAATGGCTCATATTGGAAGGGCTATCTCGGGTATCCATCTATTGCTTTTCTTCTTAAGATTGGCTTGCTTGAATTCCGTCCGGATTTAGCAAGTCTTCTGAAAGGAATCCGATGGAAAGACATAAATCAAAAATTTAAGAATGATTTTGGTAAGACGCTAGCATATATTGAGACATTTTTAGATACAGAATATAAGAAGAGTCTCGCGGATTATGTAAAAATTGTTGATAAGAAAATCAGCGCACTTAATCTTGGCCTACTTGGCACCAAAACTACTCCCCCAGGAGGTTACTAATATGAAAATCGGGGAAAATATATTTTTAGCCCCCTACACCACGTTTAAGATTGGCGGAAAGGCTAAATTTTTTATCGAAGCAAAGCACATAGACGACGTAAAGGATGGAATTAAATTCGCGGAACAAAAAGGCCTGCCCTTTTTTATTTTAGGTGGCGGAAGTAATATTTTAATCTCCGACAAAGGTTTTTGCGGTCTTGTCATTCGGGTCAGTATCCGGGGAATTCAACGTGACAAAAATATTCTTCAGATTGGCGCCGGCCACAACTGGGATAATGTTGTCGCATATGCTGTCCGCGAGAATCTCTCGGGCATTGAGAACCTCTCACTTATTCCTGGGACTATAGGAGGAGCTGTGTTCCAGAATATCGGAGCATACGGCGCCGAACTGTCGGATGTTATCACGTCCGTTGTTGCGTTAAATACGACAACTGGAAAAATAGAGAAGCTTTCACATAAAGAGTGCCGTTTCGGATATCGCAAGAGTATTTTCCAGGAGCATTCCGGCGAGCTGGTCATTCTAAAGGCGATAATAAGACTGTCTCCAAAATTTAAACCCAATCTTTCATATCATGATATTAAAGAATATTTCCACAATCGGGCCGTTACTCTTAGCACGATAAGGAAAGCTGTCATCAGTATTCGTCGAGCGAAATTGCCGTATCCCGACACAATAGCCAATGCGGGATCATTTTTTAAAAATCCGATTATTTCCAATGCCCGAGGCATAACGCTGATAAAAAAGCATCCTGAATTGAAACAAAAGAAGGCGAAAGGCGGCATCAAACTTTCCGCCGGGCAACTCATCGAACTTACAAAATGGAAGGGCCGGCGTATAGACAATGTCGGGGTATCCGATAAACACTCACTGGTATTGGTAAATTATAATAATGGTACGGCTGAAGAAATTGTAAACCTTGCCCGCAAGATTCAGAATAGCGTACTTAGGCGATTTAGTGTTCGCCTCGAACCGGAAGTCGTAATCCTAAATTACAAACCTAGCCGGATAGCCACTGGAACTGTTATTTTTTAGTATATTAGTATACAATGAGTTCGAGTATCAATTAAAACTATGTTCATGGATAAATTCATTGAGCAGTTGGATCTGTATTTTGGTAAGAAGGCGCCTCAATTACCAAGGGGCATTAAGGAGTTCCTCGTCAAAATCGCACCATACTTAGCAATAATTAGTGTCGCTCTCTTTGCTATTAGTATCTTTCCCCTTCTCACTGCCGGTTTCGGCTCTCTAGGCGCGGTTGGATATTACGGCGCTGGATTCTCGAGAACAGGCTTATTTGTCCACTTGATAGTGTCGGTTATTGTTTCGGTAATCTACCTTATGGCCATTCCGGGGCTCTTCAAAAGATCAATTCGCTCCTGGAACCTCATCTTCTATGCAACACTTATTACCGCCATTGGTAGTTTACTTACTTTCAGTATTGCCAGTCTTATCCTCGGTCTACTCATCGGATTCTATGTGTTGTTTCAGGTTCGAACATACTATACGGGACAACACTAAAGTCCCCAGACTAAAACATGCGTGAGGTCTAGCAGATTAAAATATTTTTGATAAGCTGTGAACAGTTTATCATCCTTTTCCCCAAGAGTATGGCCTTTAGCTCTCGAATAGATATCTAAAAAATTAGTCTCTTTAAGAGAAGAGCAAAGCCTTGCCACATCCCAAAGGTAGTTTCTAAACCCGACACTTCCAAAGTCAAGAAATGCAATTCTCTTGTCCGCCGTAAGGATAAAATTTGACGGGTTAAAATCACCGTGACTAAGAACTTTGCTAAGGCCGATTTCTGGTTCCGCAATTTGATCTAATTCTTTACATACTTCTATAAATTGACTGTGTATAAATTGAGAGCGAGGGTGCTGCTGTTTTTCTAAAATACTAATATTCTTATTCAAATCCGCAAAATTAGCCCTCGCTTCATATTCAAAACTGGGCAGGATTTTAATTTTTTGAAACTCAATCAGGCTAAGCGCCAAAGGTTCGGCAATGTTATCAGGCAGTCCATTCTCCTGCTTAATAATTTGTCCCAACGTTTCACCTTCAACATATTCTCGAAGATATAAGCCGTGCGATTGAATAAATACATATGATTTCGGTATTTTTAAAAACCGGGCTGGATTTTTTGAAAGTTCGGTCGTAATAGATTTTCCAATTTCGTAATCTCTCTTCTTTTTAAGCGTAGGGTGAGCTGAAGCAAAAATCTTTTTGACAGTGATATCGCCATCAAAAGTCTTGATCTTTAGTTTATAAACGGCGACAAGACTAAAACTTTCAGAATCAAGATAAGTCTTTATTGGCTTTATTCTCACTTCTAAAATCTCACCGAGATCTCCGATAGTTTTGATGTAGCCCTGCAGTATTTTTCTTACTTTAGTGCCATTAAGGAGCCCATTGAGCTTATCTTCATTAATATTCATTAAAAAAGTCAATTATCCTCTTTGTTCAGGCTGGCCGCCGCGAATTTCCCGATACTTTTGTTTATATTTTCCAATTATTTCCTCGACTTCATAGTTCGGAATCTCTAGGCGTAAAAGGTCAATTGCATGCAAAGTGTCATAAATATCGGATTTATTCTCTATTTTCCAGACCGCATCCCGCCATAAAATAGCTTTTTCATATTCACTCCTGTTTGCTGCTTCTTTTTCCAAACGTTTAAGCATATCGATAAAAGCATGATATTTTATTGCTTCTTCTCCCCCCTGCTCGAGGGTTCTTTCTTTAAAAGGTATGCGGTTTATGTTTTCTCTGGCATGAAGTATGTTGTAGATTTTCCCGCTCTCCTTCCATTGGAAAGCAGTAGAAATAATCTTTTCATACAAAAACGACGCTTTTTCCGTTGTATCATGGCTGATTCCGGGAATATTTTTTATAACCGAATGACACAATACGGCTCCGCGCACAATCTCCTCTAGGCTCCACCATGGTTTTCCCGATGCCCACCAAAACTGGTCGCTTGATAGAGCTTTGTCCAATGTCTTGCGTATTTCTTGATAACCGGGATGCTCCTTGTCCATGGCATACACGCTACTTACGGCAAGGTCGACAAGATCCCGCTGCCAATGATGAATCTCGTTTTCGGGATCGTCCCAAGATAAAAATTGAATACCTTTTTTAATATCTTCTTCGCTTGATGCCCAAGTTGATTTTACGGGCCTAACTTCCTGCGTATCAGGATACAAATCAAGCAAATCTGAAACTTTGACTAAATCAAGTTCCGGTGTTTGAAAAAACTCAAACAACATCTTATCAAGTCCAGGTCGATGATGACCGAAGGTTTCACCATCCATGCCGGTAAGCAAGTAGTGATTTTTTTTCAAATCGTCCCTAAAAACTTCTTTGAAAGACTCAAAGGATCGTACCGCTGCGCTCATAATTAAGTTACTTGGGCCTCTTTCCCTAAAGAATACCGAGAGATCGGTTCCTTTAATTTTATATGTCTTATTATAATCAACCTGACCAGTTTTACCGTTGTAAGCGATTTCATCTATAATAATCCACTTGTAGCCAAACTGCTGAACTATGGGAACTATTTTTTCATCATAGGCCATTTCTGGAGGGAAAAATCCCTCCGGCCGATAGTGGTTATCTATATAAAATTTAAGGGTGGATTCATTTTCTTCAATCTGCCTTATTATTTCTTGCTCGGATAGAAATGGAAGGAGAGCGTGGTATTTAGCCGAACCGGTGAGTTCAAGTCGGCCTCCTTTTACAAGATCACGTATTATCTCAATTAAATCCCAGTATCCATGAGCATCAAACATTTCCAAAAGCACACCACTTATATTCATTGTTAGTCTGGTCCTTTGATTTTTTTTGACACCTTCTAAAATAGGACGATAACTCTGGACTACTACAGCCTCAAGAATATCCGGCTGTTGTCCAGCCGGCTGGTATATATGTAGAAAATTAGCCCACTTCATCTATTTTTTCTTTATGGAATCTCAGCGCCATTTCAAAAAGTTTCATATATTCGGCAGCGGATTTCTTCCAAGAAAAATCTTGAGTCATAGCGCTTTTAATAATCTTGGACCAGAAATTCTTTTGGCGATAAATTTGATATGCCCTGACCATGGCAATGGTAAGAGAAAACGGATCGAATTTTTCAAACACAAAACCAGTTCCTTTGCCTGTTTCAGGATTAAAATCCTCAACTGAATCAGCAAGACCGCCCACCTTACGGACTATGGGTATGGCCCCGTAGCGCATCGCCTCCATCTGAACCAAACCGCAAGGTTCAGATTTGGAAGGCAACAGAACCACATCAGCACCACCAAGAACAAGCCTGGTCAAACGGGAATCAAATGCAAAATGTACGCCCACCCTATCCGGGTATTTTTTCTTTAAATCTTCAAAGAATAAACGATATTGAGGGTTACCTTCGCCAGTCACGATAAGTTGCAAATCTAAATTTTGCATAAATTGATCCAGCATTTGGATTAAGATATCGAAACCTTTTTGTTCGTCCATGCGAGAGACAATACCGGCAACAAATCTGTTTTCATTAACTTCAATCCCAAACTGTTTTTGAAGAACTATCTTATTTTCCTTCTTTTTCTCAATAGTCTTGGAGTTGTAATTAACATCCAAGTCTGGATCTGTTTCTGGATTAAGGGAATCTACATCGATACCGTTTAAAATTCCAAATAAGCGGCTTTTTCTTTCATTCAGAAGTTTATCTAAATGGTTACCAAATTCTTCAGAAAGAATTTCTTTTGAATACGTGGGCGATACTGTATTAATCACATCCGCATAAAATATGCCCCTCTTCATCCCATTTAGTTTTATTATTCTCTCATGAGGGATGGACGGTATAGGTTGCTGACCATCATCATAGTCCATTTCGCTGACAAACTGGGGATCAAACATTCCTTGATATCTAAGATTATGAATTGAAAATACTGTTGTTATGTCCTTTAAAACTGGGTCGTTTTTGTATTCAGTATGCAGATAATTTGGAATAAAACCGGCCTGCCAGTCGCAAGCCACAATTATGTCAGGTTTCCACTCTGAATGCTTTAAAAATTCAAGAACTCCTTTGGACAAAAGAACCCATCGGATAGTATCGTCTCCATAACCGTAAACATTGGCTCTTTTTTCGTAGTACTCCATATTTTCAAGGAAATAGGTAACGCCTCCGTTCTCTTCACTTTTTAGAACATTTGAAGTTAAAATACCATGTGGATCGGTTTCGGGAGTGCCTAAATTAAGACCCTTCAACTCTAAGGTCATATTATACTTTTCTGCATCAATGCTTGCATACTTAGGGACCATTACTCTTGCATCACACCCCAGATCCCTAAGAGCTTTGGGCAAAGAATACATAATCTCGCCTAACCCGCCAACTTTCACGAACGGGGCTGCTTCAGATGCAACAAACAGAATTTTATATCCGGTAGTTTTAGGAAGATTCATGTTAATTATATTAGCACCATTTAGTCTTTTAGTACATTGATTTATCCCTCTATCTTTAAAAATAAATCTAAAAGTGATATGATAAGAACACTAACTAATTAACTTATAATTATGGAACAAAACATGCCAGAAGAACGTATGGGAATTTCGAAAGTAGTCATCTTTATTGTCATTCTCCTTATTGCGGGAATAGTATATTGGGTAGTTAATTCCAGGGAGTCCTCTTCTCCGACGCTAGGTATAAGTCCGACAACGACTCCTACCGTTACGCCGACCGTATCACCTACCAAAAGCGGCACACCGACAATAACTCCTACAAATTAAAGCGCCATAAAGACGTTTACCGTGACTGCGAGCAATTTTACTTTTTCACTTAAGGAAATTAAAGTAAAGAAGGGCGACAAGGTGAAGATCATCCTCCAGAATACCGGAGGCACGCATGACTGGGTAATCGATGAATTCAATGCCCGCACAGCCCGGATTGGAAACGGCCAGACCGCCACGGCAGAATTCACCGCCGATAAGACCGGCCGGTTCGAATACTATTGTTCTGTCGATACTCATCGCGCTATGGGCATGAAGGGAACGCTCATCGTTGAATAGGACGTAACGCTCAAAAGACTTTTGCGGCTAGATTCTCAAAGAGGTTTCTTTTTATGTACTACGACTTGGGTGAGTGTGAGGGTTGACAATTTAATATTTCTGATATATAATTAACTTCCTCAATAGATTCTCTGGTAGCCAGTAGCGCATCCGGCGTCTCTTATAGGAATCATGGCAACAAGAAATTTTAGCCGACCATCTTTCGGTCGCCGACCGAACTTCAGACGAGCTCGCCCTTCGTTTTCCCGAGGCGGTTTTAAGGGTCAAGGAATCGACACATCTCGCTTCGTTAATAAAGCAGTGATTACTGAACAGGTCGAGCATTTCGTGCCCGAGCACGCTTTTACTGATTTTGCCATTAACGAACGGCTCAAAGCGAACATTCTGATTAAAGGATATGGCACGCCCACGCCAATCCAGGATAAAACAATTCCCCACATCCTCCGCGGATCAGATATCGTAGGCATTGCTAATACCGGCACCGGCAAAACGGCCGCTTTCCTTATCCCCTTGCTTCATAAGGTTCTTCTGAATCCGATGGCTAATATCCTTATCGTTGTCCCCACGCGTGAGCTCGCTATCCAGATCGACAAAGAACTCCAAGACTTCGCAAAAAACTTGCGGATTTTTTCCGTCTGCTGTGTCGGAGGAGCAAGTATCGGCCGCCAGATTTCGGAGTTGCGCCGCGGAGGCAATTTCATTATTGGCACGCCTGGACGATTAAAAGACCTCATCGAGCGCCGTCACATCAATCTCTCTAAATTTAAAACAATCGTGCTGGATGAAGCTGACCGCATGCTTGATATGGGCTTTATCGCCGATATGCGCTTCCTTATGGCCGGCATGCCATCGCCTCGCCACACGCTTTTCTTCTCCGCCACCATCTCTCATGAAATTGAAGGCTTGATCCGAGAATTTCTTCGCGATCCGGTTCGTATTTCAGTAAAAACACATGATACTCCAACGAACGTAGACCAGGACGTCGTAAAAATCAGCAAAGGAGACACTAAGCTCAATGTGCTGTTCAATCTCTTATCGCAGTCGGAATTCAGCAAAGTGCTTATCTTTGGCAGAACTAAACATGGCGTTGACAAGCTCTCTCACGTCCTTGTGCAAAAAGGCTTTAAGGCAGAATGTATCCACGGCGATAAAAACCAATCTCGACGCCAGAAGGCTCTTGATCTGTTTAAGCGCGATCACGTTCAGATCTTAGTTGCCACCGATGTCGCCGCTCGCGGCCTCGATATCGCCGGCGTCAGCCACGTCATTAACTATGACCTCCCGGCAACCTATGATGATTATGTACACCGCATCGGACGAACCGGGCGTGCAGGACAAAAGGGGAAGGCAATTACATTTATCGAGTAAGGTATACTCTATCTATATCTATGAACATTAAGGCGGCTGTTTTTGTTAAGGGCATCAATGGCACGGATCCGATTCTCGATGACGGGCGACCTCAAGTCGCCTTTATTGGGCGTTCAAACGTCGGCAAATCCAGCGTTATTAATTCCCTGACTGGCAAAAATGATCTAGTTCGCTCGAGCCCCCGCCCTGGGAAGACTCGCGAAATAAATTTCTTTCTCGTAAACAATAAAACCTATTTCGTAGATCTTCCCGGTTATGGCTATGCGCGCATGTCTCCCAAAGAAAAAGAGCACCTCCAACGATTAATCCTTTGGTATCTCGTCGATGAAAAAATCGCCAATCGAACAGTCGTACTTATCATTGATGGTAATGTTGGCCCTACGGGCATGGATTTAGAAATGCTCCTCCTGCTTCAAGAACATAATCTTGAAATCATTGTTATTGCAAACAAAATGGATAAACTCAAGAAGGACCAGCAGGCCAAGCGCCTCGCAGAACTCCAAGACCAACTTGGCATTGAGCCGATCCTTCCCTACTCCGCTGAAACTCATAACGGCCGTGAAGCACTGCTAAGGATATTACTTGAAACAAACTGATTAATGTACTACCTGTATCTTCTTCAATGCAGTGACGGCAGTATCTACACCGGTATCACAACTGATATAAAACGAAGATTTACTGAACATAAAACCGGCGAAGGCGGCCGGTTCACTCGATCTCGTAAAGTGACGAAAATTTTATATACTGAACGATTCGACAATCGTAGCCAGGCGCTCAAGCGCGAAGCGGAAGTTAAAAGCTGGCATCGAACGAAGAAACTTAAATTGATTAATGCGTGAGCTCCATAATCGCGAGCTCCAACGGCAGTTGAGGAATAGGAGAAATCTTCATGTCGTTGCGGACATTCGTGAATGCCGCCAGCATTTTTAAAAGATGCTGACTGTCAATTTCGCTCGCCAGATCAGCAAGCCTTTTTCCCGAATCACCGCTTGGTTCTTCGCCCATCGAAACAAGTACCGCAGGACTTATTTTTTTTATCATTACTTTGCGGAGATATTCAAGGAATCCTTTCGTGAAATGCTCGAGATTATGCCCAGAATGATATATCTGTTGAACAAATCCAAGGGCCAGCGAGCGCTCGTTATGAATAAGATAGCCAAGGAAATCAGGATTCATATGCTCTGGAATCAAACCGAGTACCAGTGTCGCCTTAGCAATAGTAATTTGCTCTTTATCGCCAAACGAGGAGAGTAACTTTGATAGCGCCACTTCCGCGTCACGAAGCGCGCCATCCGACGAAGATGCGATAGAAGCAATGACAGTATCGTCCACGAATGCCTTCTCGGCTTTTACGATCATAGTGAGCTTCTCGGCAATTTCTTTGCTGGTGAGCTTTTTGAAATCAAACCGCTGTACGCGCGAAAGGACGGTAGGAAGAATTTTTTGAGGATCAGTAGTGGCTAATACCAGGACAACATGCGCTGGCGGCTCTTCCAGGATCTTCAGGAGCGCGTTGAATGCCTCTTTGGTGACCATGTGCGCCTCGTCAATGATGAAAACCTTATAACCGCCGCTAGCCGCCGCCACAGCGGCTGAATCTTTCAAATTGCGAATCTCGTCAATGCGGCCATTGGATGCGCCATCAATTTCAATAAGATCTAAAGAACGCCCTTCACTGATTGCAAGGCAACTCTCACATGTATTGTCCGGTTCGCCGGATTTTGCGCGATGCTTGCAATTAAGGGCTTTCGCCAGGATGCGCGCCAATGTTGTTTTTCCCGTCCCCCGCGGTCCGGAAAATAGATACGCATGGCTTAAGCGCCCGCTCGAGAGAGCGCCCTTGAGTGTTTGAACAACGTGTTGCTGTCCAACTACTTCGTTAAATAATTGAGGTCGATACTTTCGATATAGCATAGTTTCTAGTAACTAGCTTCATGCTCTTTTGCCAAACTACAAGACCACGATGGAATCTCACCATGTCCGTACCTTAATCTAAAAACTAGAAACTATCAACTAGAAACTATCTCCTGAATACAAGCAACCTAAAACCTACAAAGTTGAAGATGAGGGCCACGGCGGAACCGGCGATGGCGGAAATGTTCGCCCATCGAACTGCTGAAAGCCCGAAATTATCCGTGCCCAATCTAAGAACAGCGGTAAATACGATTGTATTAATTACAAGACTCAACAGGTTTATGGTAAAGAACTTTCCAATCTCGGATGCCCCGGTCCTACCATTAGTTTGAAAAACCCATGTCTTATTCCAGAAGTAGCTATGCGTTGACGCCACTAAAAATGCCGCCGCCTTAAAGAACGATAATGTTGTGCCTCCGGTAATGCTGGAAATGGAGATGAGCAGATTCAAGGTACCAAAGTCGACAACGGCATTTGTAAAACCGATAGTTGCGAATTTACCAAATTGATTAAAGAATGCCAGCCAGCGGCCCAGAAAATATCCGAACTGGACTCCAATCATCCATAAAACGGGAATAAATACCACAAGGCTTACCCAGGGAATACCGAACAGCGGCTCAATCTTTAAAAATAGCAAGATTTGCCACGCGATAAAACCGGCTGTTAATCCGGTAATAAGCGCGGAGATAATATCTTTACGTGTTATGGTCATGAAATTACAGAAACCGCAGGCTGCTGATAGCTCGATCGGATCGCATTCTCGACATCGGCTCTCGGTTGGCCGTACTTTCTTTCGGAAAGCATTTTAAGAGCCCTCGCAATCGCAGGATGCGGCGGCTTTTCTTGAATCGTTTTAATGTTGAATGGCTGGCTTGTTTGGTTCTGTATCAACAGTTTAACATGAGCTTGAAAATTATCTATGTTGAGAAGATCCTGAACGCTGAATACGGGCTCAAACTGATTTTTCAAAAACTCCGCGTCATCGGCTCCCACTCTGAATGCCACCATGGAACCGACATTTCCAAACACCGCATTCTTGATTTCATCGCGCAACTGCTTGATGTACTGATGCGCGATCACGAGATTAAGGCGATACTTGCGGGCTTCTGAAAGAATCGTGGCGATACTTTCCGTCGTAACGGTTTGAAACTCATCAATATATAAGTAAAAATCCTTGCGCAAGTTTTCTTCCACATCTACGCGTGATAATGCCGCCATGAGTAACTTACCCACAACCACCATTCCCAACAGGTACGCGTTAATTTCGCCGATCTGACCTTTGGAAAGGTTTACGATAAGAATCTTTTGTTCATCAATGAGATCTCGGAAATTGAACGCGCTACGAGGCTGGGCGATGATCGGCCGCAAGTAATCATTCGCCAAAAACGGATTAAGTTTTGAAGTGACATACGGAGCCATATTGGCCAGTGCCGCGTCGCCCCCGGCCTTTTCCGCTTCCTGCTCCCAAAAATTCTTTACGAGCGGATTTGTTTCTTGCGCTAAAAGTGCTTTGCGGTATCCGGCATCAGTCAGCACGCGCGGTATTGCGGCGAGCGTCGGCATAAAGTGAGCAATACCAGTATGAACGGACCCATTCTCTTCGAACTTCCGCTGATAAATATCCAAAAGAAGCAAAATGCTATTTTTGAAATACTGTTCGAACATCGGTCCGAAAGCTTCCGGAACGCCTTCATAGAGCGATTTCACGATCGCGAGAACCTCATTGGCAACAAATGTTTTTTGTTCGGGTTTCGTCGGGTCGAACTCCAGCATGTTCAAGCCGAGCGGGAATTCAGTGCTTCCGGGATTAAAATACACGATGTCATCGGCACGTTCTTTGGGTACCATCGAAAGGACATATTCGGCAAGTTCGCCATGCGGATCGATGATACAGACACCTTTGCCGTTATTAATATCCTGGACGATCATGTTTTTTATCAGCGAAGATTTACCGGTGCCCGTCTGTCCCACAACATACATATGCCGGCGGCGGTCATCATCGCCTACACGGACCATTTTTTCATCACCGCGAAAATTACTCGTACCAATCACCACGCCGGAGTCAGGCAGGTTCAACGGCGGCTCTGCGACTTTTGCCTTGAGCATTTTGATCTTGGGCGCTTGCGTGGTCGGCAGAGGGAAATGATAGATACTCGTCAACTCTTCACTCGAAAGAAATATCGTCTGCTCATTATCAAATATGCGGAAAGAGAAATTAAGGACTAAGTCTTCGAGGGCTTTCTTCCGAAGCTTCACAAGCTCCAAGCTATTGCGCTCGGGAGCTCCGAATTGCACGAATGCTCCGCCGGCATCATTGAGAATCTGCTCGGCACGAGGCTGATTATCGGCGGAGGCCAGAATGCGGATATTAACATCGTAAAGCGACCGCGAGGCCTTACTCTGAAGCGCCTCAACTATCTTGGCCTCAAATGGCGTCATGGTCTTCTGGGTTTCAACGTTCACATCGGATTTTTTCTTCTTTCCCTGCTTTGCTAGTATAAGCGCTTTATTAAAATCGTTCCCGGCTTGCATTTCATGAGCGACTTTTTGGGAAAGCGCGCGGATATTTTCCCGATGCGATGGCCGGATAAGAATTTGGATAGCCGCCCCCTCGCCTTCACGCTGTAATTTAGAAAGGGTGTTTATGACACCGCCCAACGGATCAGATTCGAGATCGTTGTACGTACGCAACGACAGAATGGGGCTAGCTTTCTGTTTAAGATATGTTCCCGCCACAACGCCTTGAGGATTAAAGATATTGTAGTCCTTCACGCGCAACACTTCGGCTACAGGATATAGGCCGTGAACTTGCTGTTGAAAAGTCTGCTCATAACTCCGGGGAACGGCAATATAAAAGTGGATTTCCTCACCGATATGATGCACCGCCATCTCAAGGGCGAGGTACGGCTCACCGTAGGCAAATTTATTCCAACCGGTGGCGTGGATGCCGGTAAAGGAAGCGTACAGCTGTTCCATTACCGCGATTAGCTCCTTTTCAGGCTTTGGATTCGACTCGGAATCCTGGCCGCGAGGCAATGTAATCAGAAAGAGCGACATATTGAGCGCGCGGGCTACGGCCCCTTTGGAACGCACCGCTCCCAGAATAATAAGAACTGCCGAGCTCAAGATCAGCAGAACAAGCGCATAGGTTATAAGAAGAATGGGAGACACGTATTATTTCGGTTGCTCGACTTTCTTGCGGGCAACCAGCTCATCATAGAGATCATCAACCAGGGCATCATGAAACGCATCAATTAATGCGGCATTATTTGTCTTTACGGCTTGGGTAATGGCATGCTTGAGGCTTTGATTGAAGGCAATCGCCACCAATGATTGGACGTGGTCGTCCATTCCCGAAGAATTATCTAAAGGAAGTTCTGGTACAACTGTTTGGTCATCCGATTGTGCTTGGGATTGCTGTTGGATTTGACCACCAACAACATCGTGCAAAATCTCCTTTTCTTGAGTCTCTTTGATTGGTTCAGATTGCTCTTGCTCAAGCATCGTTTTCTTTTCCTGGAGCTCGTTTTCAAGACTTGCGATCTCTTGTTCTAGCGTTTCATTCATCCTTACACTCACTGACGAGTAATGGCTCGCGTTCCGCTAAGCGAAGTGCTTACAGCGCAGCAAACTATTACACGACATATTATGCTATTATCCATGACCATCCTCGCCACCAGGAACAGCTCGTCAGGTGAGTGTGAGGATTCATGGCTCCAGTATACCATAAAAATACGGGGTGTGGATAATAAAATGCCCATAAAATGGTATAGTTGAATAGATTTAATGAAACATCTTCGAGAATTTACCATCGTCATTCTCATTATCCTGGTTGCTACTATTTTTCGGTTATATAAGCTTGACACATTCCCCCCGGGCTTATATCCCGATGAAGCAATGAACGGTAACAACGCCATCCAAGCCTACGAGACGGGTGAATATAAAATTTTCTATCCGGAAAATAACGGACGAGAAGGACTATTTATCGCGATTCAATCGCTTTCTATCCGAGCATTCGGTAATACCGCTTATGCTCTACGGTTTGTATCCGCAATCACCGGCATACTTACCGTCTTGGGCCTCTATTTCCTCGCTAAAAAACTGTTTAACTGGCAGATCGGCGCAATCGCCAGTTTTTTAATGGCCATATCTTTTTGGCATGTTACGTTTTCACGTATCGGCTTTCGCGCTATTATGGCTCCGCTTCTGGTCGTCTGGGGAGCTTATTTTTTCTGGAAAGGATTAAGTACTACCCGCTGGCAACATTTTGCAATCAGCGCCATATTCTGGGGCTTGGGTTTTTATACCTATATTTCTTTCCGCGTCATGCCTGGGGCGATCATTGCCGCTCTTCTGGCATATTGGTACGCTATTAAAAAAGATTTCAGCCACGATCGTTATATCCACGCGAGAAATCGCATCACCCAAGGATTGGCAGTCTTCATGCTGGTGGGCGGTATTGTGATTTTCCCTTTGGCATATCACTTTTACCTCCAGCCGGAAGATTTTCTCGGCCGCATAACTCAAGTTTCCATATTCTCGCAAGATAGTCCTTTAAAAATATTAGCCACGAATTTCGGCAAAACGCTGGGGATGTTTAATTTCGTCGGCGACCATAACTGGCGGCACAACTTCGCCGGGCGGCCCATCCTTTTCTTGCCCGTCGGCATTTTCTTCATTCTTGGATTTTTCAAAAGCATCCTCCGATTGGAACGGGGCCGGAAAACGCGCGGCCGTTTTTCGCCGCCGCATATTTTCTTATTTTCCTGGTTTTTTTTGGGACTGCTCCCCGTCGTTCTCTCGGCAGAAGGCATTCCTCACTCCCTCCGCGCCATTGTGGTCGTGCCGGTGATTTATATCTTCACCGCCGAGGGATTATGGTGGATTTTTGAGTGGTCACGCGACCATTATCGGGTGCGTAGCCGCCAGCAGAGCTATCTTCCCCTTGCGCATCATCATATCGCCCAAAGCACCCTTGCTATTTCCCTCGCCCTCGGCGCTTTTCTCTTGGCCGACGCGATTTACGAATTCAAGACTTACTTCTATGACTGGGGGCCAAACGAAACCGTGCGTGCTAATTTCAATCAAAATTACGTCGATATAGCTGACAGGCTCAACGCCCTGCCTCGTATAAAGGTAAAATATGTCTTAGTTAATGCCGGCGGCACACTGGTAAATGGCATCCCTATGCCGGCTCAAACTGTCATGTACCTCACTGATACCTGGACGTCGGAAAAGCAACAGGCAAAAAATATCTTTTATTTAAACATGGAGCAGTACGCCCAGCGCCGATACCTTCCCAACGCGATTATCATCCCGCTTGAGGAGAAAAAATAGTTCGACCAGCTTACCATAAATAATATGCATAAATTACAAAAATTCTTTCCCGTCATCTTGATCGTGTTCGCAGTTTTTTTTGCGGTGATGAGTATGGTGAATGATTCGCAGATCGTCGATGAGATCCCTCATGTCGGCGCCGGCTACTCCTACCTCGTAAAGCGGGACATGCGGTTTAACCCCGAACATCCGCCGCTGGCCAAAGATCTCGCCGCATTGCCGCTCTTATTCATGAATCTGAAAGACACAGTGTTTTCTACCGCGCATTGGGAACAGGGCCTTAATGATCAGTGGGAGTTCGGCCGTAAGCTGATCTACAACTCGGGCAATGACGGGGATGCGATCAAATTCTTCTCTCGCTTGCCGATGCTATTGTTCTATATTCTCGCCGCCATTATTATTTTTAAATGGGGCACCGAGCTCTACGGAGACACTGGGGGCATGCTCGCGCTGATCATCTTTCTTTTCTCTCCGACCGTCATGGCGCATAGCCGTTTCGTGACTACCGATATTCCCGCACTCTTCGGGACGTTGGCAAGCATCTATACGTTCCTGCATTATCTCCAGAAGCCAACACGCAAGGGCATGATTATTGCTGGAGCGGTGTTCGGACTGGCGCTCCTCATGAAATTCTCCACGTTCCTTTTGATTCCCTTTTTGGCAGTTGTCGCTTTGGCTTATGGACTTTTTTATAATCACCACAAACATGGGCGCTATAAAAACAGCCTTAAAACCCTTGGCAATGCATTTATCATCTTTGTTATCGGCTTTCTAGGCGTCGTCTGGCCAGTTTACGGCTTTCATATCTGGCACTACCCGGTAGAGCGTCAGCTGGCCGACACTACGGCCCTCATGAGTTCTCAAGGCAATCGGCTCCTGGCAGATGTGGTGGTGTGGATGGCCGATAAGCCATTTATTCGAGCGCTGGGACAGTACTTTCTGGGCTTCTTGATGGTTCTACAGCGATCAGCCGGCGGCAATACGATCTACTTCCTCGGCGAAGTAAAAAACTCTGGCGGACCATTATACTTTCCATTAGTTTATTTCATTAAAGAGCCTTTAGCCTGGTGGGGATTGGTATTTGTCGCTCTTTCCGGCGCCGCCTATCGCATTAGCAGGGTCAAGCAGTCCGTTAAAAAAATTGCAGTTTTGATTCACGATCATTTCCCCGAAAGCGTTATGATAGCGTGGATAGCTTTCTATTGGTTCATCAGCATCCGCAGTACGCTCAATATCGGCGTCCGCCACCTTCTTCCCACTTATCCATTTGTCATCCTGTTGGTTGCCGGCCAGATCGCCCTCATCGCCGACTGGTTGCGCAAGCATGAAAAAGGATTTATTAAAGCGTTCTCTCTGATAATCGCCGCGCTTCTGGGTTGGTATGCGTATGAAAATATCCGAGTCTTCCCCTATTACCTAACTTATTTCAATCAAACGGTTGGCGGACCATCCGGCGGTCATGAGTATGTTGCTGATTCAAATCTCGACTGGGGACAGGACCTTAAGCGGCTAAGCCAGTTTGTTGAGCGAAAAGGTATTCCTAAAATTGAATTGGATTACTTCGGCTGGGCTGATCCGCGCTTCTATCTAGGCGATAGGTATATCTGGGTTACTGCCACAAGCTACAGCAATTCTCATGACTTCCTTAAGCGCAACCGGACCGACGGCTGGATCGCCGTCTCGGCAACCTTTTTCCAGCAAGCAACCAGCTCTAACGTAGACCATCCGGGACCACTGCAGTATCTCTGGCTTAAAGGCTACAAGCCAGAGGCGGTAATCGGCAACTCCATATTTGTGTGGCATATTACGAGATAGTGATCTGGCTCGCCGAGGCAGTACACACCAGAGAGAGTACGACATCGCCGCCTACTGGCGGTGTGTCTCGTTCTCGCGCCAGTTGCACTGCGAAAGCCTCTCCTAGGGGTATACTGTTTCGGTTCACTTTTAGATAAATTAGCAAAAAAAAGGCCTGCGAGACAACACACGCAGACCAAGGACGGGCGACAGGACGGTATGAATTGGAGAAAAAACGAGCCACCACACGTCGCACCAGGTGGCCCAGCGATGGTTATTAAGGAGGCAGGGACCTCCCTAACTCCTCGGATGCCGCTCCAAGGATAGAGCAGATTAGCCGGTTCCCCCTGCCCGACTTGAGGGCTCTCTTGTATCCCTCGAGAGACTGCGGGTGCTTACGCAGTCCAGGCCTCCGTACCGCCCGTCAAACAGCGGCCGATGAGGCCCGAAAAAAGCCAACAACTACTTCAACTTCAGCTATCACTAGGAGAAATCTTGCTATATTCTTAACAGTCTATGAGTTCTTACTTGAATACTGGAAATAGCGTATTTACTGGCTTTTTTCGGGCCTCTTGCGAAGCCCAATATGAAAGGAACTACCAACCAGTACAGTATAGCATACCCAGCTATAATGTCAACTACCTAGGCTGGGTTAATGATGGAGTTTGTTCCAGTGTCGGCTCGGGTGACAACGTCGGTTGTTCTCCTTTATCAAAATATACCCGCCCATCAATGCGAAGATCAATGTATTTTTTGGGATGAAAAGAGGGATCTTTACTTTTTTCTTCAAGAAATATCTTAAGGACCTCGAGTTGCTTATCTACGTTTGAATCGAGAGCAAAGACAAGATAATAACCCGCGCCGGTGTGAACTCGAAATTCATTGATCAGGTCGCCTGGAATCTCAATGTTCTTCAGAGCAATACCAAGCTCTGGCAAACGCTTCGTAACGATCTGAATCGATTTGAAAAAATCCTGATCAAGTTTAAAGCTGGTATCTCGATAGTCATTCACTGCGGTGAGCAGCGCACCCGACGAAGGAATGGCTTTCCCCCACGTTACACCCTTATCATCAAAATAAGCGCATTCGTTCTGCCGACACCAAATACCAATGGGCACACGCTCCACCCCGCTGATTTCCAGCGTATGAAAGTAATTTTTCGCAACACGAACCTTTTCGAGAGAAGGAAATTTTTGAGCAAGGTCCTGCTCCGCGTACACCGCATTGAACAGCAGGATATCACGATATGGTCGGAAGTTCCACTGTTCGGTATTGATCATTGATTGAACATGCGCGAGCACGTCGCTTTGCTTGATTCGCTGGAAATCTTGGACATAAATGTCTCGAATCATAAATACCGAAGAAAATAGAAATAGGTATATCGCACCGCTGAAGGCAAAAAGACCGAGCGCGGTGCCGGCAACATATTTCAGAGATACGGGACGCTTCTTATTAAAGCTCCCTTGGAAACGAACATTGGTAATTGGGCCCGGTCTCATTTAATTTCCTTCAAGCCACCCATATAGGACTGGAGTACTTTAGGAATTTTGATTGTTCCTTCCTTCGTTTGATAGTTCTCGAGAATTGCAATAGGAAAACGGCTTGAGACAATAGCAGTGCCATTGAGCGTGTGAGCGAAGTTATTTACTCCTTCTTCCGTTTTATATCTTATATTCAACCGACGAGCCTGATAATCGGTGCAGTTGCTGGTGCTGGTAATTTCACCATAGCCGCCCTGATCGCTCTTCATAGTCATCCAGGCTTCAATATCAAACTTTCGGTATGCTGGGCCACCCAAGTCGCCACTGGCAACATCGATGACGCGATACGGAATATCCAAACCGTTAACAATTTCTTTTTCAATATTTAAAAGTTCGTCATGCATTTTTTCGCTATCCTCTGGCTTACAAAACACAAACATTTCAAGCTTCGTAAACTGATGCACGCGGTAGAGACCCTTACTGGTTCGGCCCGCGGCGCCGACTTCAGTGCGAAAGCAATGCGACAGCGCAACGTACTTCTTGGGTCCTGCTGAAAAGTCGAGAATCTCATTTGCGTGATACCCACCTACGGTAATTTCGGCAGTTCCGATGAGGCTTAGGTCGGAATTCTCGATAGAGTATACCTGCGATTCCGGGCCACGTGGATTAAATCCGATGCCAGAAAGAATCTCATTGCGTGCCATGTCGGGAGTTTCCAGTAAGGTAAAGCCGTGTTTGGTAACTATGTCGATGCCATACTGTATTAGTGCCCGACTCAAACGCACCAAATTATTTTTTGCAAAATAGAACTTTGCGGCGGCGACCTTTGTACCCCGTTTAAAATCAATGAGATCCAGTTCTAATAAGAGCTGTTCGTGGTCTTTCGGTGCAAAATCAAACTTTGTTTCTTTGCCTTCTATAGCCAATACCTTGTAGTCATCTTCGCTACCGATCGGAACATCGGGATGAGTGAGGTTCGGAATCTTCAAAAGCAGTTCTTTAGTTTGTGCCTCTGTAGCTCCTAAATCATGTTCGAGTTCGATAATATGTTCGCCGACTTCCCGCATCCGCACAATATCCTCGTCCGACGGCTTTCCTTTTGATGTTTTATTGCGCAGTGCCCGCATCTCATCGAGCTTGGCGATATGGGAGCGACGCTTCTCGTCTAAATCAATAAGCTGATCGACATCAACATCCACGCCGCGGTTGCGGTTGTTCTTCTTTACTGTATCTGTATTCTCTCGAATAAATTTAATATCAAGCATAAAAATAGTTTCTAGTTTTTAGTGGTTATCCCCGGGGCTTCATTGTCGGGAATAATAAGATTTCTCGCAATGAACGCGAATCGGTCAGAAGCGCGACAAGGCGATCGATGCCGATGCCGATGCCTGCCGCCGGCGGCATACCGTGTTCCAGCGCTTCGATAAACTCTTCATCCAGCCGTTGGGCTTCTTCATTCCCTTTCTCGTGCATTTTTTCCTGATTTTCGAATCGCTCCAATTGATCGATTGGATCATTAAGCTCGGAAAACGCATTGGCCATTTCCGTGCCGCCAACCAGTAATTGGAAGCGTGCCACGTTTTCTGATTCGGACGACAGCTTCTTTGATAGCGGCGAGAGATCGATGGGATGGTTGATAACGAATACCGGATCAATCATTTCATGACGCGCCAGTTTTTTGAAAATTTCATCAGCGATGTTGCCTTTTGTCATCGCTTTATCAATCTGCATGCCGAGCTCTTGGGCTTTGCCGCGGAATGCCTCTTCGTCCGCATGTTCGTAATCAAGACCGGAATACTTCTTCACGACATCGTTGAATTCCATCCGCGCAAACGGCTTTCGAAAATTGATTGTGTTGCCGTCATACTTGATTGAAGTTTGGCCATACAGCTCCATAGTCAAAAATTCAAAAAGATTCTCGGTGAGCTTCATGAGCCATTCGTAATCCTGATATGCCGCATAAGCTTCAAGCATCGTGAATTCCGGATTGTGTTCCTTGTCCATGCCTTCATTTCGAAAGTTTTTGCCAATTTCGAATATTCGCTCAAGGCCGCCCACTAGCAGGCGTTTCAAATACAGCTCCGGCGCAACACGAAGGTAGAGATCAATATCCAGATCATTCATATGCGTTTTAAACGGGCGCGCAGTTGCGCCACCCGGCAGTGGTTGGAGTATCGGAGTTTCAACTTCGAGATAATTGTTCTCTTTGAAAAACTGGCGGACCAAATCGATAATTTTGAAGCGAAGAAGAAATTTCTCTTTTACTTCCGGATTAAAGATCAGGTCCAAGTAGCGCTTGCGGAAACGATCCTCCACATCCTGAAGGCCATGCCATTTCTCCGGCAATGGCAATAGAGCTTTCGTCAAGAGGCGATATTTTTCCACCTGAAGCGTACGTTCAGATTTCTTGGTAAGAAAGAGGGAACCGGACACTTCAAGAAAGTCCCCGATATCAATCGTCTCAATAAAAAAATTATATTCGCGATCACCGACGAGGTCTTTCTTAAAATATACTTGAACGGATCCGCTACCGTCATCAATATTAAGGAAAGTAGAACCGCCATGCCCGCGTACCGCCAATACGCGTCCCGCCAAGACAAGAAACTTCTTATCTGCCATGAGGCCTTCAAAATCCTCAAGAACATCACCAATAGTGTGAGTACGCCATGATTTTGCCGGATAAGGATCGATGCCGGCTTTCTTTAATTTTTCGAGCTTCTCAAGTCGGGCGACTAAGATTTCATCTAGTGGCATAATTACTACAGTATAGCGGTTAAAATATAAATTACAACATGAAAAATGCCCCTTTCGAGGCACTTTTCTTCTTTACCTCTTCGTATCCGCGATCGGGATTTCATTCGTTATACTTATTTTACCTCGACGAGTTTATATTCAGTCGTCCCTTTCGGAGTTTTCACTTGAATTAGATCGCCTTTCTTATGGCCCAGGAAGGCGCTCCCTAAAGGAGATTCATTTGAAATATAGCCTTCCTGGGGATTCGATTCGGCAACTCCAACAATAACAAACCGCTTTATGCCGGCTTTAGATTCTACCTTGACGCTCGAACCGACGTTTACCGTGGTGCCGCCGCGGCCGTCGCCAATCAGGATCGCTTTCTCAAGAATCGATTTAATTTCTTCGATACGGCCTTCGTTGAGCGACTGGGCTTCTTTCGCCTCCGCATACTCGGCATTCTCGGAAAGATCACCAAGCTCCTTTGCTTCCCGTATGCGCGTAGCAATTTCGGGACGCAATACATTAGTCCGTTTTTCAAGTTCTTGCCCAAGTTTTTCGAGGCCCTCTTGGCTAAAATACTGGTTATTCATCCCGTATGAAGCAGTACAGACCAAAGCGGATCACCGCTTCAGCGTATACTGCGTAAGTTATGCAACATATCAAAACTACATTTACGAACCCGCTAGGGCTGCTTCTAACGGGATTCATGATATGGTAATGGTCTACTCTAGCTGGTTTCCTTAAAAATGTAAACCCCCCAGCTATTTATTGTGTTTTTCTATTTGGATCAAAGTACCATTTAAGAAAATCGTAGGCCGTTCGGGTAGCATGCCCTTCATTTGAAGCCGCACCTTCGATGAGAATTGTAATTGCCACTTCCGGGTTCTCGAACGGTGCAAAGGCGGTAAAAAGCGAGTTAATGCTTGTGTTTTTTACTACTTCGGCAGTACCGGTTTTGGCCCCTGCTGTGACTGGCAAGCCGGAAAGAAGTTTTGCCGTTCCCGACAAGACTGTCTCTTGCATATCTCGTTTCACCTCGCGGATAACCTCGTCTTTGAAAGGCAATCGGCCCAGGGCGTCAGGCTGAAATACTCGGATAGGATTCTTACTGTTATCGACAATGCGGTTTACCACGGAGGGCTTATACATCGTCCCGCCATTGGCAATGGCCGATATATAACTATTAATCCATAGAGGCGATACGACAAGATCTCCCTGGCCGATGGAAATATTGTATGTGTCGCCAAGGTACCAGTTCTCATTCGTATTTTTTCTTTTCCACTCCGGAGTAGGCACGAAGCCTTTTTCTTCTCCCGGCAGATCAATGCCCAGGATCGCATCAGCCCACGCACCTTTTAAATACTTAGCGATCCTACTGATGCCAAGCCCCGGAATGTCGTTATGGCCACCGCCAAGAGTGTAGAAGAATACATTACACGAGTCAGCAATAGCGCGTCGCAGGTTAAACGGCCCCAAATCTACCCGCCAGTTTTTATAAATTGTTGGTTCGTTGGGCTTGAGCGGATTCGGGATTGTGATATTCACACAATCCTGAATGGTAGTATTTCGAGTAATCACTCCTTCTTCAAGGCCTGCCATACCTATGAACGGCTTAATCACTGAACCGGGATTATACAATCCGCTTACGGCCCGGTTGAACAGCGGCTTACTGGGGCTAAGGAATAGCTTCTCAAATTCTTCTTGAGAAACTGCAGAGTTAAAAATATTATTATCGTATCCTGGAAAACTCACCATGCCGAGCACGGCGCCACTCCGCGGATCCTGAACAATTGCCGCCGCACGACCCAGATTTGCAGTGCGCAAGGTGTTAAACAGCGTATTATAAAGCGTTTCCTGAATATCATGGTTGAGATTCAGGACTACATCATCGCCGGGAGCGGGTTCCTGTTGGGTACTACTGCCTTCTTGCTGGGTGAAAAAAATCCGGCCGTGCGTCCCTCGAAGCGCTTCTTCATAGGCGGCTTCGATGCCGGCGCGACCGATTGAGTCAGATACTAGATAGTACGAATCCTTTTCCAGGTTATCTCTGCTCACCTTTCCGATATAACCGACAACCGTAGAAAATTGATGTCCATCGATATATGAACGCTTTGTCGTAGCGACCACATAAAAACCTTTAAGATTTAACTGACTGAACGCAAGCACGATTTCTTTGGGAATGTCGGAAGCGACAATAAAAAGAGAGTTATTTTTGGCTCCATCAGTGATGAGGGCATTCGTCTCTTCCGGGTTTTTGCTTAAAATTTTTGCAAGAACGTCAACATTTTCTTTCAGCTGGGCGGCGTCCCGCGGAAGATCACGAGAAATCGCCACGAGATCAAAGCTAGGCACATTTTTGACCAATGCCTGGCCTTCATTATCAAAAATTAATCCCCGCGGCGGCGAAATCGTAAAATTTACCGTTTTATTCTGCGTCGCAAGATCAGCGTAGAATGCATTGCCTAAGATACTTATCTTGAAAGTCCCAAATGAGATCACGGCAAAGAGTACGACGATGATGCCGGTGGTGATCCGAAAAACATTCATTGAAATCGGTTGTTCAATATTTGAATAATCGCTACTTGAATCCATCAGGGTTTCTTCCGGGGTTACCCAGTCGTCATGGCTAACGCTAATGCGATATTCCTTTTTTTTGTAAAATGAAATCATTGTTTTAATCGTTTATAGAGACACAAACGAATGAGGCTTACCATAACTACCAATGCGATAAGATGGTAGATCAAAATCTGGGAATTCCGGAGCATTGCCATTATATCAAAAGATTGCGAAAAGAATACTCGATTTATTCCCGCAACAGATCCTAAAAATACCAGGACCAGAATGCTCCCGAGAACAAGCGCAGTAACATTATTCATCAGCCCTCCTTCAATTGATATTAGTGGCTGTATATTGATCAATCGCAAAAACGCTCCATATACCAGAAACGCTATAAGAAATGGGGCCGTAAGCATGCCAAATGGCAGACCGGAGAACACTTCACCCGTAAACGCAAATGCAAGGCCTGCAATAATGGAGAACTGGCCAGCTCCGAAACACAGCGGAATCGCCAGAAGAAAAGCAGGAATTGCCGCATGCGCATAGATGCCGAGAAACGAAGGAATAATGGCATTCCCAATCAGCGCTACAATGAAAACGATAAAAAGTGCGACGACTGCGCGCATGGCTATGGCTTTAAAAGTAATACGGGACCAAGAGGAATCTTTCGCATCGCTGGATCTATTTTTACTTTTTTAAAAACTGCTGAATCGTTGGCCTCAATATAGCTTACTCGGCCGATTGTGAGTCCTGCCGGGAAACCGTCATTGCCATTTGAGATAATCGTATCTCCTTCAGCAATTTGATCTTCTTGAACTACGAGATTTAATATTATACCGTTCTCCAGATTTCCTTTGGTAATTCCCATAGTCGGTTTACCGAGAACTTGAGCGCTAATTTCTAACGCCGGATCGTTGATGAGCTGGACTCGGGATGTTGTCGGCAATATTTCCTTGATACGTCCGACCAATACTCCTTCTTCAGTAATGACAACCTGACCCGCCGTCACGCCATGATTACTACCGCGATTGATGAGCGCATTATATCCGGGAGGGTCAAAATCGATCATGAACATTCCAGCGGCCAATGCCGGCTGAATATTTTTTATCGTGATCTTCAATGACTTGCGAAGAAAATCATTCTCGTTTTCCAGCGCTTCTCTATCCCCAATCCGAGCCACTAACGCTATATTCTCCTGACGGAGGCGTGCATTCTCTTTCGTGAGATCTTTGATATGCCCGAATTCTCCCGCCATAGTCCGCGCGATACTGGATCGCTCAAAGATATATGCCATCGGCGATCCGATCAAACCGAGAGCTCGAGAAGTGAGAGCATTATTAAAGACATGCGCGTTTACGAGTCCCACGCCGGCAATCACGATAAGAAAAATAAATATCAATCGATATGATAGGCGTGCCATGGTGAATTCTGCTGTTATCTTAAATATATCCTTCTTGCTGTGTCGAGAGAAGTATCGGTTTTAGTTCTTCTAAATGTTCCAAGATATATCCGCATCCGCGGGCAACAGCAGTAAGCGGATCGTCAACAATTTTAACACCCAGTTTTGTTTCATGGGCGATAAGCCGGTCAAGACCTTTTAAAAGTGCTCCGCCGCCGGCTAGATAAATTTGGCGGTTAATGAGGTCTGCGGTTAGTTCAGGAGGTGTTTCTTCGATGGTATTCTTAACTGCCATTACGATACTCTTGACAGAGCGTTGCATCGCATCGCGAATCTCTTCTGAAGTCACTGAAATTTGTTTGGGCAAACCAGAAACAAGATCTCGGCCCCGCACTGTCCCTTCCAATTCTTCTTCCAGGGGATATGCGGAACCAAGCAGGATTTTTAGATTCTCCGCCGTCGCCTCGCCAATTAATAGATTACGCTCTTCCCGCAAATAGCGGAGAATATCTTCATTTAATTTGTCACCGGCAATGCGAAGTGAACGAGCAGCGATCGTGCCATTCATGGAGATAAGAGCAACTTCAGTGGTGCCGCCGCCTACTGCGACAATGACATTAGGCACGGCATCTTGAATCGGTAAGCGCGTACCGATAGCTGCCGCCATCGGCTCTTCAACAAGGTACACCTCTCGAGCGCCGGCATTGTACGTCGCATCTTCGACGGCTCTTTTTTCCACTTCTGTTACGCCCGATGGCACGCTGATTACTACGCGAGGCCGCGGTAAAATCGTAAATCCCCCCTTATGGACTTTATCTACGAAATATTTCAACATTTGTTCGGTCACCTCAAAGTCAGAAACAACGCCGGAGACTAAGGGTCGCGTTACAGTAATATATCCCGGCGTCCTGCCAACCATGCGCCGGGCACCAGAACCAATATCAAGAATTTTGCCGGTTTTCTGGTTTATTGCAACGATGGAAGGTTCATTGATGACGATACCTTTTCCGCGCACATAGACGAGAGTGTTGGCAGTCCCGAGATCAATTCCAATATCTTTTGACCAAATTCCGAAGAATCTATTGAGCATAGTGGTAATATTTCTAGCACATACCTGCCTGCCGGTAGGCCGGTGGCTTCCCTACCTTAGCAGAATTAGTATCAACAAGCAAAAAAGCCCTTAATTGGGACTTTTTTGGATAAAATTAGAATAGATATAGGTTCTAGTAGCCTTGAGCAAACAACCAGCGGCGTTTTGCCGGACCGCCACAACCCACACAGGCGCCATCAATAGCCTCTTCCGTTCTTTCAAGCTCGAGCACCCGCGTACTGACTTTTGTCTCTTCCTTGATCTTGGCCTCACATTCAGCATCTTCACACCAAGGAGCACGAATAAAGTAACGCTGTTTTTCCAAAGATTCTTTAAATAAATCGAGGCTGTCAACATTAATAGTTAGATTGTCGCGATTTTTTTTTGATTTCTCGAAGAGTTCATTTTGGATAGCCTCAAGAAGCTCTGGAATTTTTGCTTCAAGCTCATCTAGAGGAATAAAGCCTTTTTCAAACGTATCTCGGCGGACAAATTTTACGGTACCCTGTTCGATTTCTTTAGCGCCAACCTCCAATCGAACCGGCACACCCTTAAGCTCCCAGTTATTAATACGAAATCCGAGCGAATGTTCAGAATCGATATCAACGGCTATTCGAACACCACGCTGTCTCAATTGATGAGATATCTTCATCGCATGATCTTTAACAGTCGCGTCGCCACCGACTATGAGAATAACAACCTGATGCGGAGCTACGCGGGGCGGTACGATCAATCCAGAATCATCACCGTGACTAAGGATAAGACCTCCTATTGAGCGCGTAGACAAACCCCATGAGGTTTGAAAAGGATGCTCTTTTTTCCCTTCCTCATTCAAGAATTCGATATCAAAAACTTTTGCAAAATTATCACTGAGGTTATGGGATGTCGCGGCTTGAAGTGCTTTACCGTCAGGGATAACCATCTCAATTGAATAGGTTGTCTTTGCCCCGGCAAATTTTTCAGATTCGCTCTTAATACCTGCATAGACTGAAATCGCGAACTGCTCTTCATAAAATTTCTTATACCATTTAAGCGCCTTAAGCGTCATCTCAATAGCTTCTGCTTCCGTCTGGTGGACGGTATGACCTTCCTGCCATAAAAATTCTGAAGTGCGCAAAAATGGATAGGTGCGCTTTTCCCAGCGCACAACATTCGCCCATTGATTGATCTTCAATGGCAAATCGCGATAGCTTTGAATCCAATCGGAAAATGTTTTGTACATGATAGTCTCCGAGGTGGGACGAATCGCATACGGCTCGGCGAGTTCTTCGCCGCCAGCGTGCGTTACTATTGCAAGTTCAGGAGAAAATCCTTTGAGATGATCTTTCTCCTTTTGGAGATACGACATCGGGATTAGCAATGGGAAATAGGCGTTCTGCACGCCATCTTCCTTAAACCATTCATCGAGAGTCTTTTGAACATGTTCCCAAATGGCATATCCATAAGGCCTAATGATCATCGATCCCTTTACCTCCGAATAGTTGGCTAATTCAGCCCGCAACACTACATCGTGGTACCATTCCGAGATATTCTCTGATTTTTTAGTGAGTCCTTTTTTCTCGAATACCTGTGTCATGTTAGAAGAATTTACCGATATCTTTTATGGTAATAAACGCCATTAGTGCGAGAAGCAGGATAAAGCCTGAAGCATTAATGACGCCCTCCACCTTTTTATTAAGAGTGACACCGCGAATTTTTTCAACAATGAGAAGGAAGGCGCGACCGCCATCAAGCGCCGGAAATGGGATGATATTAAGCACCGCCAAGTTTACCGAGATCATTGCCATAAACTGTAATAGGAAATTAAAGCCCACTCGCGCCGCTTGGCCGGTAAGATTTGCAATTCCTATCGGCCCGGAAACGTCGGCTAAAAGCTTACCATGGAAGAGAAGAGTTTTGAAGAGTAGTCCGTATCCGTACACCGTATTAATGACGAGGCCTACGCTGTCATACACGCCCCGCCAAACGGATTCATACCATGGGTAAGAATAGATGCCGGTTAAAATTGGGGCGATACCGAGCGGTCCCTGTCCAGCCGGAGGATTGGCACGCAACCCGACCTCTTTCTGCAATTCTTCGCCGCCTCGCTGTAAAATTATTGTAACTTTTTCCCCTTTATGCTGATTTACAAAATTGGAGACATCTTTTGAGTCGGTGATTGCAACTGTGCCGCCATTCGATAAACGAAACGCCTTGATCTCATCAAGAATGCGCAAATCAGCCGCCTGGGCCGGACTATCCGGGGAAATCTGATAAATTTGCACTTGCAGATCGCTCGCGAGAGAGAGGGCGCTATTTTCTACCACCTTCCGAAGACCGATAAAATTACCGATCATGAGGAGCAGGATGGCAAAGAGAAAGTTCATCGTTACGCCGGCAATAACAACTTTCATGCGCGGCCAGAATGGTTTCGATCCAAAGCTTCGAGGATTATCGCGTTCCTCGCCATCTTCTCCCAGAATTTTTACAAAACCGCCGAATGGTATCCAATTAATGGAATAAATCGTTTCCCCGCGCTTAAAGCCCCAAAGTCGCGGAGGAAATCCAAATCCAAATTCTTCTACCTTCATGCCGGCGCGCTTGGCAAATACAAAATGACCAAATTCGTGAACAAACACAAGCACACTGATAACTGCAATAAAAATTATGGTAGTGAACATCAGTGGTTAGGAATTCATCAACTCATTCTCTTTTCTTTTTACTAACTCGTCGAATTTTTTATTGAGATCGTCGATGATTTTCTGGAGTTCTTCCTTTGCTTTGCGATCATCGTCGTCCCGAGCTTTTTTCTCCTTAATTTCCGCCGTAACTTTTTTGAGGATATCTTCTCGGATCTGGCGAACGCGAATTTTTACTTCTTCAATTCTTTGATGAAGAATTTTAATAAATTCTTTGCGCCGCTCTTCGGTAAGCGGTGGAATGTTTAGACGAACAGCAGTACTGTCGACAACCGGATTAAGCCCAAGGCTAGTCGTATCCTTAATCGCTTTTTCAATAGCGGGCAATGCTCCCTTGTCCCAGGGCTGAATGACGAGCGTACGAGGTTCGGGAGTATTAATTGTGGCAATTTCCTTAATTCGCAGTTTGCTTCCGAGATATTCAACATAGATATCTTCAACGAGAGAAGGACTGGCGCGACCCGTGCGAATCCCGCCGGCCTCACTCTTGGCAAAATCAAGTGCGGCATCAAAATCTTTCCGGCGCCGCAGGATTAAGTCTTTATACATGCGCCAAGCCTATCATTAAAAAGTATTGATTTCAATCAGTTATTGATTAAGGAGAAAGGTCTCCAAAGCGAGACGATGATTGTATTGCGGTTGAGAAATAATATGTTTAAGTCTCAAAAGTCCCTTGATGGCACGATGCGCTTTTTCGTCATCGCGCAGATGCGCATGAGCCCATCGTAACCAGTAGTCTACGGCGTGAGCATATTCCTCTTTCTCGTAGAGTTTCTTGGCATATTGAAGCCGCTCCGCCACACCCTGGCTTGATACTTTTCGAAAATCACGAATTGCCGTTCGAACATCATCAATTGATCCCGATTCGATCGTACGGATAGCCCAACCCAGCCTTCCATTTGCAATTTCAGTAACCAGCGCGCTCGTTTCATTATCTGCTTTCTTTGAGGCGAGCATTTTTTTAATAACCTCATCAGTATGCGGTAAAAATGGAACTTCCTGACATCGAGAAGTAATCGTAGGAAGCAGCTGTTTGGGCTGTGAGCTAATTAGAAGTAACGTGGAATAAGGCGGGGGTTCCTCTAAAACTTTCAACAGCGCATTAGATGCTTCAATCGTCAGGCGATCGGCATCGTCAATAATCACGAACTTATAGGGGCCCGCCAGCGGTTTTCGAGATATAAAAAGATTCACTTCTCGAATATCGTCGATGTAAATTTTCGACTCACCCTCATTCACTCGCGGCCCGATTACCAGCCGGTCTGCATCAAGTACCGATGCGGAATCAGGATTGGCTAAACGACAGAGTTCTTGGGCGAATTTTCTCTTGCCGATCATTTCCGGACCGGAGAAAAGATATGCGTGGAGAAACCGATCTTTTTTAAGAAGATTTTCGAAGTAGCTCTTTTGAAATTCGAATCCGATCGTGTGCCAATCCATAGAACCCATCTCAATAATACTTTTCATGCCGAAATTTCAGGATTATGAGCGAAAAGAGTGAAGAGTGAGGAAGCAGAGTGGTACTCTGCTGACGAGATCTGATCTCTTTGCAGCCAGAATCCTGAAATACATTCAAGCTACTACCTGCAGTATTTCGTCGCCTTCGCTCCTCAATTGCAGGCGAAAGGGTGTTATTGAGATGGGTTCCACATATTAATAAATACCAGAAAGCACGCGAGAAGCAATAGCATCAGCGGCACCTGGGGTAGCGAAGGTTTTAACTTTCTGACTTACATCGAGATACCGGGCTGGTTCAAGCAATGATTGGATTTGATTGATGAGAATGTGTGTCGTAATATTAGCTCCTTCCAAAATTGCCAAGCCTGCTTTGGCGAATTCGATGGCATTGGTTATTTGTTCACCGCGACTGGCTTGCTGTAGCGGAATAATAATGGCAGGCTTCCCTACTTGAGCAATTTCGAAAAGCGACGCCGCGCCAGACCGAGAAATTATAATATCGCAGGCGGCATAGGCCATTGCCATTTCTTTCACGTTCAAAAACGGATACAATCGATACCGCGATTCAATAAGGGAACCGTAACTCTCTTTCCCCTCCTTGATAAACGTATCAACAATTGCCCGAACACTCTCATATTGAGAATCGCCGCATTGATGGATAATCTGATAATCTTTTACGAGCTCAACAAGTGAGTTTGCGATAATATCATTGATTACTTTTGCCCCTTGGCTGCCGCCGAGAATCAAAAGTGTTTTCGTATTCCCGGAAAAATTAAATGATTCGAGCGCGGCGCTGCGATCAGCGCCGAATAGATCCATTCGCACCGGATTCCCCACCAGCATCGCTTTCCCCGGAAAATATTTCTCGGCGGATTTAAAACTTATAAAAACAATGTTTACAAAGCGGGTGACGATCCGGTTTGCCAAGCCAGGGATGGAATCAGACTCATGCAGATATACGGGAATAAAAAATAATTTTGCGACTAATACGAGAGCTACTGAATCATAACCGCCTTTTGAGAAAACCACATCTGGCATAAACCAAAATAGATACCAAAGTGCCTGAATAAAACCAATAGGTATTTTAATCAAATCTAGAAATAGCAATGGACTGGCATATCGTCGGAGTCCGCCAGCTATAATATGCTTAAATGCGAATCCGCCTTCTTGAGCTGCACGCTCAAGAAAACCGCGATTCGCACCAATAAGGAGTAGACGTACGTTAATATTTTTTTGTTGAGCGTGAGCTTGAAGAGATTTTGCCACAGCCAAGAGCGGGTAAACATGTCCTCCGCTAGCGCCACCAATAAGAAGTATTCGCTTTTCCATATGATATTAGTGTATCATCCCTGAAATCTTCTACTATACCCTATCTCGATAACATTTTATGCCGACGTAGTTCGATCCGGCAACGGCTTCACTTGACCGCGAGCAACCCTCATCTTCAGATCATGGAAGATTTTCCATTGAAATACTGCCCCGAGCATGGCTAAACATCCGCCCAGCAGAAACAAATTTTCAAAACCATATCGTTGCGCTAAAAATCCCCCCAATGAGGCGGCAACTGCCGCAGAAACACCGATCGCCACCGACTCAAACGACCATTCAATATTTTCCTGCATTTTATCGATATGCCGAGTAAAAATAGCAAACCAAGGTGGCACCGCGAGCGCTAAACTAATGCCGTAAATCGCCTGGATAATATAGATATGATTCGCGGTACGGGCGAAGAAATAGAGAAATGGTACCATGGCGGCCAGCGTGCTACCGGCAACAAGCGAGTAAAAATCATCGTACTCACCATGGTTTTTATCGAGATAGTGCGCTACAGGAATTTGAAACACCACTTTGAAAATTTGCGCGATTGCTGTAGCAAAGCCAACAACTTCTAAAGATCCATTATTGATTTGCTGAGTAATGAAAACGGCGAACACCGGGGCAAAGACAGAAAAACCGGAATTAATGAGAAAGTCGGAAGTAATGAGAACCCTCACCGTGTGGCTGATTTTCATAACCTTATTGTATCATAAAAGCCCCGCCCTCTGGGCACACGAATCAACATTTAGCCTAAGCAACCGGTGTATCAAGTAAGCTATAGACAATTATTGTTCATGAGCTTAGAGGGCGGGGCCATATTGTTGAAAATTACCGGCCGAGAATCGGCATTCCGAAGCCGGAATCATTATCTTCTCCTTCCGGGCCGACATCTTGAGTTAATTCTTTAAGTTTTTTGAAAACAGCTTGAGCTGGATACTCTTCATCAACATTCCAGATAAGCGCGGCAAGCCCAGAGATATGAGGAGCAGCCATGGACGTGCCCGATAAATTCGCATAACCTTCTTTCCACGTAGATTCGATATTTACGCCGGGCGCGACAAACTGGAGATCCTTTTCGTTCGCGTCATTATTCTGGGTCGTTTTATTGCTTCCGCGCGAGCTCCAATCGGGAATTTCATTTTGATCATCAAGTGCGCCTACGCTAACCACACGAACATTTGCCGCGGGGAAATCGATACTACCTTCATAATCGCCATCGTTACCGGCGGCGGCCACTACCAGTACATCGTGATCACCGGCATAGTCGATTGCTTGATGAATGAGTGGGCTTTCGATATCTGCGCCTAGACTTAGATTGATAATTTGCGCGCCTTCATCGACGGCAGTTCTTATTGCAACGGCAATATCGTCAGCCCAGCAAGAACCGTTAGCGTCGCAGACGCGATAAACTAAAAGCTTTGCTTCGGGAGCAACACCGTAAATTCCCTTGCCTTCTTTACCGCCATCCGCGGCGATAATGCCGGCGACATGCGTGCCATGACCATTTTTATCTTCACATTTACCGCTCACTACCGATTGTTTGAGATTGCTAAAATCCTTACAGTCTTTAAGTCGTTCCGCAAGATCGGGATGATTTTTTGAAATGCCGGTATCAAGCACTGCGATTGCGATACCTTCGCCGCCTAAAGTTTCAAAGAGTTTGGCATCACCTCGGATAGATGCCACACCCCATGGAATTTGCGCATCAGGAACGCTGTGGCCGACTTGAGCATCAATGGAAGAAGAAACATAGAGCCGCTGTACATGCTCTATCTCTACGCCAAAAATTTTTGTAAGACGCAACTGCCAATCGGTAAGATCGGTGGTAAATCCATTATCAAAATTATTGCGTACATTGAAGCTATTCTTCCAGAGTCCCGCTTTCGATTTGATAAAGTAGCGGTTGTCGTCGGTGTCATTCTTAGCGGCTCGGACTGGGATTGTAGTAGCGAAAATAAAGGAAAAAACTAATAAACACGCGGTTATTGTTGTTTTCATATTTGCAGGTCTATTTTAGCATATTCCAAACCTCCCGTACAGGAATTAATCCACACCTATATCCTGTCGTCAGGCCCCCCCATAAAGCGTTTTGCTATCCCCCGAACCCGCTCATTGAAGTGGTGCAGATGATCTTCAAAATCAAACGCTCGACTAATCATCGAGCCTGATTTTTTCTCGATCCAAACGATAAGCGCAATCGCGAGAACGACAAAGATGATAAGAAATCCAATCTCCTTCAAGTAGTGGGCGTAGATTTTATATCCTTCGCCGAAGAATGTGCCAAGCCCAAAGGTGATCACGACCCAGCCAAACGATCCGATAATATTATAGAGTGCAAATTTTTTGATGTTATACTTGATAGAGCCCGTCATGATGAGCGTAGCAATCGTTAATGAAAGCGTGAATTTCGCAAATAAGATAAGTTTTCCGGTATGCTGATCGAGATAATGCCGGGCTCGTTCGATAAACCGCCTCCGCTTAGGATTGCGCTGGACAAACCATTCAACTGACTTTGAGCCGCCAAAATATCCAATTGTATACCAAATGAAGCCGCTCACGACCTCGCCCGCAAAACTCGCCAAAGCGGCGGGAATTAATGAGAGGCCGCCAACAGAAACGAGGAAGCCGGCGATAACGAGCGTGTTAAACCCTTCCAAAATTGACGCAATAAACAGGAACAGATATTTATGTTCCAGGATGATGGGCGCATGCGTTTGAAGGAAGATAAGAATGGAATCCATTAGATATAGTGCTTAAGCGCTTCAAAATCTTTTTTCAGGGTATCTTTAGTTGTATTGTTGTAGATTGCCACAGCTGGATGATAGAGCGGTATGATTGTGACTTCTCCATACGTTGTCGTTGCGGCAAATGTTTTCCCATGCATTTGACTGATCGGTCGCAGGACGTTCTGTAAATTAAATTTTTCCATCACATACACCATGGAAAATCTCCCCAAAGTCGCAATTACTTTCGGCTGAATGATAGTAATCTGCCGATCCAGAAAAGGACCGTATGCTTCAATCTCTTCGGGCACTGGGTCTCGATTGAACGGCGGACGATCTTTCACGATATTCGTGATATAGACATCTTTGCGATCAATGCCAACACCCTCCAAGAGCTGATCAAGGATCTTTCCAGCGGCACCCACGAAGGGCCGACCAGTCTTTGCTTCGTTGCGCCCCGGCGCCTCACCCACAAACATAATAGTAGCATGATGATTACCTTCGCCTATAACCGGATACACGCCACCCTTTACGCGGTCCGCGTAAAGGGGCGACCCAGTTAAGTTCACCACTTCATCCCGAATATGCCGTAAAAGCTCCGTTTTTTCATCAGTACTCATAGATATAGCTTAGCGAGATTTGCCATAATGAGCAACCAATCCGGCTATTCCCCACCACATGAGTATCCCTTGCTGAAGCGTCCAAAAGAAATGATCAAAGACACCAATAAAGATCAGGGAAACGAACATGCCTGCTATGAAGAGCCGCTCGAGATCAAACTTCGCCGCCCGAAAAAAACTGATAATTATCAATGCCAGCCAACTGATAAACGCGGCAATACCTAAAATACCCAGCTCCGCATAGATGAGCAGATAAATATTATGAGCCGGCTGGTACAGTTCGCGAGGCAATCCTGGCCGGTACTTCATAAGCCAGGGAACAAAATTTCCGATACCCAGGCCCAAACTGATTTTCTGATGGCTATGGAGCGCCTGCGAATTATAATATTGTCGCAGAACGATCGTTTCATCAGTCGGAGCTATAGTTAAGCGTCCTACAATATCTCCCCAAAATAAAACCGCGAATAACCCGCCTACCGCAACCGTTGTCAGTGCCATGCGCCATAACTTTTCAAGATCACCGCGATAGCGCCCAAGCCAAAAAATAATTCCCGCGCTGACAAGTAATACCCAAGCGAAAATAATCGTTCGTGAGAATGTGGCGAAAAATCCAAAAAGAATAATTGCGTATGTTACATGCCATATCCGATCATTCACCCGTTTTTTGTAGCGGACATAAAGAATATACAAGCTCCCCAAGCCGAGAAAAAGATACGTCGCCAAAATATTCGGATGCGGCGTTGTGCCATAGGCACGCATTATTTTTTCTCCGGCTTCATTGTAGAAAACCGCCACCCCCCTCATGTCGGGACGCAACACGCTTTCACCCAAATATTGAAGATTGATATCGGCTTGGCGAATAAATTGCACTATTCCCAATCCGGCCTGAAATACGCCGCCTAACCCAACCGCCATCAACATTGCCGCCGGTGATGCGACTTCGAAAGATCTATGTCGCATGTAGAAATACAGGAGGACGCCTTCGGTAAGTTTCCCAAACCGATACCAACCAATCTCCGGCTTAAGTAATCCTATCAACGATAAGCCCGCTACCAAAACGAACAGCGTGAGCGCCACAGAACTCCACGTGGGCCAGGCAAATGACCCCCTTTTTTGCCACAGCCAAAGGATCAGGATTACCGCTAAAAGGAGGTCGGTCCCATAGAGCGCAAAAGAAACATACTCATTGAAATACCAGGATGACGAGTAGAGGATAATGCGGGCTTGAAACGGAATGGCGGCAAGAAAAAAAAGGAGAAAAAACCGCTCAATTTTTTGAAACCACTGTTTCATCCCGTACAAAGCAGTACAGAATCGGATATAGCTCCGTACCGGCGATTATAAAATTTACTTGGCATAGCGCAGTTTTGATTAATGAACCCGCTAAGGCTACTTTGTATGGGATTCATTATTCTCGAATAAAAAGGATGAATACGATGCCGACAAGAAACATCAGCCCCAGAACATACGTCACCCACGAAGAAATGGTAAAGCTAAATTCGGGATCACGATCGCCTTCTTGTTTGGCTTTTCTGAACATGAAGAGCAAAATGACCGCTTCAAGGCCGATGGCAACCGCGCCCACAAGACTGATAATATCAACGGCACTTCGCAAGCCACCGACATAGAGGACAAACGGTGGCAGAACTACGAGCGCCCATGCAGTATTCCGCTTAAGACGATAGTCAAGAACAAAGATATCTCTTAGAGCCGTACCCAGCATGAGGAAAGAGGTGGCAATGGCGCAAACTCCAAAAAATGACCCCAGCAAAACAATCTTGGACCCCAAGGTCTCCATCAATCCTCGAAGCGCATCATCCGAAGTTGAAAATCCGGAAACGCCTACCACGGTGAATGTAAAAAGCAAATAGAGAAGGCCGGTAAAAATAACGGCAAATATAATGGCCGGTTTCAGTAGATACTCCTGGCCCTTAAGCATCTGGCGCTGTAACGGAATTGATGTTAGTCCCGCGAAAGCGAAAAGTAAAACGCCGTAGGGCAAGTACCAGTATGATGGTACTACTGAAAGAAAATTATTCACATCAATGTAGGGCATTCCTACGGCAAACACCGACAAAATTACCGTAACGAATAATCCGGTCAGAAAAAACTCGATAGCGGCCACGGTTTTAAATCTAAAAGGCAGGATCGAGGCAACGACAAAGAAGAAAGCGATGCTATAAAAATCGCTTCGAAAATAAAAAAACTCCGAGAAAAGGTTATTCAAAAATCCGCCCGCATAGTGGATATACACGAGAAGCGCGCCATAGATACCGAGAGCATTGGCAAAAAAGATCAGACGCTTTGCCCACTTTCCCAGGTATTTATTAGCGTACCCTACGAGCTGATGACGGCGCGTCGTACGCAAAATAATTTCTGCGTAGATAAGGTTGAAAAGAATCGTAACCGCTCCGATTAAAAACGCAAGGAGAACGCCGATGAGAAATCCTGACTTCGTAAATGCCAACGGAATACTGAATATGCCGACACCCACCATTGTGCCGATCAGTATCGCCGTAGCATGGAGAAATGCCTTATTCTTCAAAAGCTCCCACATAGGATGATTCTACCACGAAAACCTTCGCTCGCTACCATCTTTTTCATCACAACTGCCTCGGTATTTGGAAAGGTTCGCTCGTCTCATCTACACCTCCGTTCCACCTAGTAAAGAAGCTTCCATAAGGAAGCTTCTTTACGTCGAAGCACCACTTCGGCTATTCGACTTCGCTTATTTCATCAAATACCTCGCGAAGTGATTCAGAAGACGGGAGCTCGCTTATTTAGTTAGCGGAAAATCAGGCAAATGTTCTAGACGCATTTAAGAGGTCGAAAGTTCGTTCTGCAACCAGAGTAAATAGAGCGAGGCTGTGCTGTGAGAAAGCATTTCGCAGTCCGAACGGGCATGGTGTCCCGCTATGGCGGGACGAGTGAGGACGAGAATAGGACAAATCCCCCGCTGGGGGGATTTGATCCGTGGTTTCGAATGGCATAGCCGAGCGGCTATTTCAGCGCGACTTTCAATACGTCGTCCATTGTCTTAGCAAACATGAACTTGATATCTTTTTTCACTTCTTTAGGAATCTCGTCGAGGTCTTTTTTGTTTTCGAATGGCAAAATGATTGTCTTGATGCCAGCGCGATGAGCGGCGAGCACTTTTTCATTAATGCCGCCAATTTCCATAACTTTGCCGCGCAGGGTGATTTCTCCGGTCATAGCCACTTCTTTCTTGACCGGCATATCTAGAAAAAGAGAAACGAGTGAAGTAGTAATAGCAGTGCCGGCGGAAGGCCCGTCTTTCTTTACGGCACCCATCGGCACATGAATATGAATATCGTGCTTGGCAAACTCTTCTTCAACGCCTTTTTTCGCTACCCAGGCGCGAGCAAAACTCAATGCCGCCTGCGCAGATTCCTTCATCACCAAACCAAGCTGACCCGTAAGGATAAGGTGGCCCTTTCCGGGCATTCTGGAAGTTTCAATCGTGAGCACTTCGCCGCCGACGGGAGTCCAAGCAAGGCCCATCACAACGCCGATCTCATCTTTCGTGTGCGCAACCTGGTGCGTAATTTTGGCCGGGCCGAGATATTTATGAATGGCTTCTTTAATGACTATAATCGTTTTAATTGAAGGTGATTCCACGAGCTTTCTTGTCACTTTTCGAATGATGGTTCCAAGCTGGCGTTCAAGGTCCCGAACACCCGCTTCCCGCGTATGATGCCGCACAACGTCCATTACGGCCGAATTTTTAATCGTCAAGGATTTCTTCGCCAAGCCATGCTCTCGCAAGAGTTTTGGGATAATAAAATCTTCGGCAATTTTTACTTTCTCTTGTTCGGCATAGCCAGGAAATTCAATGATTTCCAAACGATCGCGCAACGCGGGAGGAATCGTTTCCAAAGTATTGGCCGTCGTAACAAACATCACATCCGATAGATCGAATGGAACTTCAAGGTAGTGATCTGAAAATGCTTGGTTTTGGGCGGGATCGAGCGCTTCTAAGAGAGCGGCAGATGGATCGCCTCGAAAATCCATACCAATCTTATCAATTTCATCGAGCATAAAGACTGGATTTTTCACTTTCGAAGTATGGATGCCTTGGATAATACGTCCTGGCAAAGCGCCAACATAAGTTCGGCGATGGCCGCGGATTTCAGCTTCATCCCGCAAGCCACCGAGGGACATTCGAACAAACTTGCGGCCTAATGCCCTGGCGATGGATTGTCCGATGGAAGTCTTGCCGACTCCCGGAGGCCCCACAAAACACAAAATAGGACCGCGCAACTTGTTCATCTGCTTTTTCACGGCTAGATATTCAATGATGCGTTCCTTAACTTTTTTCAAACCATGGTGATCCTGGTCAAGCACTTTCTGCGCTTCTTTTAAATCAATGCGCTCTTTAGTCTTATCGCTCCACGGTAATTCAACAAGCCAGTCAAGGTAGCTTCGAAGGTAGGAAACTTCAGGGCTGAAATTGGGCATTTTACTCAAGCGGTTAAGCTCCTTTATTGCTTTTTCTTCGGTCTCTTTGGGCATGCCTGCGGTTGTGATTTTTTTTCTTAAAACATCGTATTCCGCCTGCTCATCTTCTACGCCAAGCTCTTTCTCGATGCTTTTAAGCTGTTCGCGAAGGAATAACTCCTTTTGCATCTTACCAATCTTTTTCTTTGTTTCCTTCATTAAGTCCTTTTCAGCTTCGACGATATCGAGTTCGCGAGTCAGGGTAATATTAAGCTGTTCTAAAACCTGCTTCACATTGATGGTTTCCAAAATATGCTGTTGATCCTGAACTTCCAGATTTAAATTAGCGGCAATTAAGCTGATAATCTGTTCGGGATCCTTTAGTTGTGACATCATATAGATCACTTCTGGTAGAATTGCCGGGAATGAGCGGATCTCGGAAATCTTTCGGAATTGATCAATGACGCGGCGCATTAGAACTTTTTCCTCTATATCATCTTCATGGGCATGAAGTGTTACCGGGCTTGCCTTCACGTTGAAAAACTGGCCGTGATCATCAAGCTTAACAATGTCCGCACGAACGATGCCTTCGACGTCGATCTTTGAAGATCCGTCGGGCAATTTAAAAACGGAGATGACACGGCCAATAGTGCCAATGCGAAATAGATCCTGCTCATTGACTTCGTCTTCGATATTTTTTTGCGTAGCAAAAAATATGAGGTTGTTGCGAAGCATGGCCGCATCAAGAGCATTTATGGATTTAGGCCGCTGGACGATAAGCGGCATGACAATTTTCGGGAATAAAACCGTATTCTTTAAGGCAATAAGTGGCAGGTCCTCGGGAATGGTTAAATTGTTGACTTTGTAACTTGACATCGGTGTTAGGATTATATCTTAAATTCAAAAAAAATCAATCCATACCTTTTATAGCTCGGCAATAAAGCCGGGAGAAGGTACGCTAGCTTTGACGCTTACGTCGGTCGTTATTTTTCGGGCTAAAGATTCCGCGACCTCCGCTTCTCCCTGAACCACGAAAACCTGCTTAATCCCCCTTCCTTCATTGCTCTTGGTAATGAATTTTATTAATCCATCTTGGTCCGCATGAGCAGAATATCCTCCGATAGCTTTTACTTGGCAATGAACAGGAACTTTTTGGCCCAAAACTGTTACTTCCGGTTCTCCGTCAAGGATTCTTCTCCCCAGACTTCCTTCTACCTGATACCCTATGAATAAAATGGTGTTATCGCGGCCGCTTAGATATCTGGATTCGTGATGAATAATCCTGCCTCCTTGAGACATTCCTGATCCCGCAACGATGATTTTGGGCGCCTCAACATCATTGATACGTTTAGAATCATTGACCGTAGGAGTGAATGTCAGCCATGGAAATTGAAATAATCCGCCATGCTCTTTCAAAATACTTAATGCCACGGCATTAAAATAATGCGAAAAGCGGCCGTAGGCTTGAGTCATTTTAATAGCAAGCGGACTGTCTAAATACACGGGTACTGGCGGGATGCGCTTTTGTTCTATGAGAATATCAATTTCGAGGAGCAGTTCCTGTATTCTTTCAACAGCAAACGCGGGAACCATTAAGACGCCGCGGCGGTGTATCGTATCTGTGATAACCCCTTGAAGGATATCACGGCGGATAGCGCGATCTTCATGAATGCGGTTGCCATACGCCGATTCGATAATGGCATAATCGGCATCTTTTACATAATCGATCGGATTCAGGAGTGGTGCCGGCGGATTTCCTAAATCTCCCGAAAACACGATTCGTTTTGACGCGACGCCTTCTTGGACTACGATTTCCACGATAGCCGAGCCGAGGATATGGCTTCCTTCGTGAAATGTGAGCATAACTCGATCATTCAGGCGGATTGGTCTGGCATACGGCATGCCCCGCACCAGGGTCATTGATTCATCCAAATCGTTCTGCCTATACAAGGGCGGATGGCCCATGCCTTTAGCTTCTTCTTCAATCCGTTCCAGAGTATCTTCAAGCGCAATCGGCATCAATGCCTGCGTAGGTTCAGTCGTGATAATCTGTCCCCTGAATCCGTCGCGATAGAGCTTCGGAACACGGCCAATGTGGTCGGCGTGTGTGTGAGTGATGAGAAGATAATCAATGTCGGCCGGATCATAGGCAAAGGGATGATAATTGAGCTCTTCACTGAATCGGCTTCCCTGAAACAAGCCGCAATCAACAAGAATCTTTAAATCATCTGCCTCCAGCAAATAATTAGCTCCGGTGACGGATTTTGCTCCACCATAAAAATGTAGGCGCATTTTAGAGAAAGATGGATATAAAATATCCGAGGATGCTTGCCGTGGCAATCGGCGGCAAGGCGGCCATCGCCTGGCGCTGGCCTTGATTAACGAAAAGGAGGTGCGTCACAAAAAGTCCCGCTGCGGAGAAACCGGCCACGATGAACGCGCTTGTCAATGATGTCGTCACGAGCGATGCCGCAAACATGATTGGCAGACCGATATCGCCCGAGCCAAGAATCATACATCGGTCACGAAAATTATTATTACCGATCCGCATTAAAAAATCGCGATACTGAATAGGAATCAAAAAGCCGAAGATCGCGCCGCTCTGAACCATATTCTCTGCTAAACGCACCATATGTTTAGTCTTATATACGGAAATAATATCGTAAATGGAAAGCGCTGAAATAATTAAAAGCGCGGCAATGGGAGTCACGCTTAATCCTAATAGGGCCGCAATGCCCGCGATACCCAGGATGATGCCGATATTGTGCGTAAGAATTGTTTTAATCAACATCATCATTGCCGCCAAAGAAAGCGCGGCAAGAATATCCCATGGGGATGTTAAAAAGGAAGCAAAAAAGAGCTGTGAGCCGGAAACCGTGATTAAGATCAGAAAAATTTTAAAGGAAACGGCGGCAACGCGCTTAAACTTGGAAAGAATAAACGAGAACAAAAGAAACGAAATGATAATGAGGAAGAGATTCGGCCAAGAAAACTGCAACGGTTCCACGATAATCGTATCGGGAGCATAAGAGCCATAATGATAGGCCACAAAGAGCCCCACACTCATCGCCGCCGCGAAAAGTAGAAGTTCTTTTAAAAAAAGAGAGAGTTTATAATTCAATATTTATTGATTCCACGGATGAGAGGGATAATTACTTAAAAGCCATCCGTACCCCTCCCCTTTAGGAATTCTTACGCTGTTCAAACGCATCCAAGTATCCATGGCCAATCGCTGAGTCGGCGTAATTCTTTGTACCTGTGTATCTTGCGCAGTCTGAACTATGAGCTCTGAATCAAAGTTCTTCAATGAGATAAAAATCAATGAAACACAGAAACCAGTAAATAGAAATATGAAGGCTCCTCCTATGTACGACTCGACTTGAAATGTCAGTGGATTTCTCATGCGGTAACTATCGAACCATTATCGTTCCCGTCTCGTTAATGTTTCTCTCATTATGATATCCGAAAATACCCTTCGTAGCAAAAGTGAAACCAAAAGTACTGCCCGGCTGGACGTCGCCAATGCTATCAAATCCTGCGACATTATTGTGCTCGGGATGAGGATCCGAAACTACATATATCGAAAAGAGGCCATCGTTGCGGAAACGAACCGTATCTCCCGCATGAATGCGAAGATTAGTCGGGCTAAACACTCCTACCCGATATGATACGGTATACATGCGAGGCTGGCGGGATTCAGTCGGTGTAGGCGATTGCGAACTATCAGTCACGGCTTCGCCCGAACTGTTTTTTGAACCGAAAATGCTTACGGCAAAAGCCATCAAAATAAGAACAAGGATGATAAGAATCCAAAACGTACCGGTATCACTTAGAGTGTTTAATCGTTCTTCTTCCTTTCGAGCAAGTTGAGGAATATAATCCGGGTCCATTTATACGCATCTTAGTATAATAAAAAAGAGACTGCAACGAGCCGAGCGGTTATTTCTTGAGAGCGTCGAGAACTACTCTTCGATCGGACCAAGGAATCTTTTTTCCGCCGGCAACAGCAAGCGTTGTCTCCGAGCCCTTCCCGGTGATGACGACGATATCGCCGTCTTGAGCGCGACGAATCGCGGCGCCGATGGCCTGTTCGCGATCCATAATATACCGTATCTTCGATAGATTTTTTATGCCTTTTGCTACTTCGTTGAGAATCTTCTCCGGATCTTCTTCGTAAGGATCTTCATTTGTTAAAATAATTTCCCGGCAATACTGATCGGCAATGCGTCCAAACTCCGGCCGCTTCCAGGTATCGCGGCCGCCACCGGCGGCGCCCAAGACGCAAATCAGCTTTTTCTCCCCGGGAAGCTCGCGCGAAAGCGCGCCGTACGCCGCCTCTAAGGAATCGGGCGTATGGGCATAATCAACCACAACGCTGAATGGTTTTTTCTGTACAAATTCCATGCGACCGGGAATATTATTAATGGATTCCAGAGCCGGTTGGGCGGTAGGCAGGTCGACGCCATACATCGCTCCCACGGAAAGAGCCGCTAATGCGTTATAAATATTAAATTTTCCCCCAAAATGTAGTGTGAATGACGTAGAGTATAGATCAAAGAATGATACATCTAAGCTCAACTTTATATTGATCGCCCGCATCTCGCCGCGTTCTAAACCGTAGAATATCTTCTTGTGCGCCAAAAAATTCCCGAAAGATTCCGCGTGGGGATCATCGACATTAATAACATGAATGTTGCTCGTCCGCTTAAAGAGCTCCTGCTTCGCTTTTAAATAATTCTCGAATGAGCCATGTGCTTCAATGTGCTCTTTGTGGAGATTGGTAAAAACCGCGCAGTCGAAATCAATACCGAGGTGGCGTTTTTGCCTGATGCCCTCGGACGTAACTTCCAACACTACGTGCGTGCATCCGGCTTTTTTTGCTTTGGACAAAAATTTCTGCAATCGGAACCGACCAGGCATTGTCATCTTCAGCGTGTTGGGCCATTCCTTATCTTTGATCTTATAGCCCAACGATCCGATAGCCGCCACCTGGTGGCCTCCTGCTTCAAGAACTTTGGAAATTAGGTAGACAGTCGTAGATTTACCCTTTGTTCCCGTCACACCGATCACTTTCATCGATTTCGAAGGAAAGCCGTATATAATGGCTCCGGTATGGGAAAGAAGGGTGTGGTAGTGTGGCTGAAAAAAAGCAAAAACAGACTTCGGAATGAGCTTTCGGATGTAATACAGAATTTTATCGAAGATAGTTTCTTGAAGCATCAGCGGATTTTTCTTGCCAGATTGTAGATGAAATACCAGAATTTTGAAATAGGCAGGTCAAATGAGCCGGGATATTCAATTGTTTGTCCTCCAAAACCGAGCTTAAAGCGAGTTACGCCCGGCCAGCGTTGAGCATCAATGCCCCAAAAGTCATAGAAAAGAAAGCCAAGAGCTTTCAAGTGCTTGATGATATCCCAATGAAGGGCGTACGGCGCCATTAAGTTTCGAAAATCGTGATCTGAAGCCCCGTGCAGATAATAACTAGTATCATCGCACATAAGTATTATCGCTCCCGCGACCGGAGTTTTTCCATGGTAAGCAATTAGGAGATTGGTTTTAAGCCGGCCGTCTAGTGTCAGCAACTTTTGATAGTATTTCTTTTCGTGAGCATAGAACTTATCGTGAGTCGTCGTTTTCTTGAGTAAATTCCAAAATATTTCTATGTCATCGCTTAATTGCACCCTGATGTCATGATTCTGGGCAAGCTTAATATTGTAGCGTGTCTTGTGATGCATTTGAGATAATAGGACATCCTCTTGCAACGCAAGATTAAGCGCCACTGTCTTGTGCGGTTGGATATGCTTCTTGGACTTTCGCAAGCCGAAGTCAAAGATGAGTTCGGTTATCGTATCGGAAAGCGGTTCTATTTTCACAAAAATAGATTTCTGTTCCCGAGCAAGCTCCCGAAGATATTTGAAAAAGAATCCGATCTCATGCTTGAGGCCGCCTTCAATTCCATCAAATTGAATCGTTGGGCCATGCGGAATGTACAAATAATTTTTACCGAACGGCAGATCATGCCGGATGATATTGGCGCCGATCTTTCCGTTGTCGAATCTAAACGTCTTTCTGCCTACGGCAGTTTGGAACTCCAGCCATTCATCGGTTTGTAAAAATGATTTACGCATACTATTTCTTATTAAGAATCTGCAACGCTTCTTTCACGCGATCATGGAGGTTGTTGGTTTTCTTTACTTCCTTGAGTGCATCATGCGCTTGAGTCTGACTGTATCCCAGCGCCAGAAGAGCTTCGAGCGCTTGCGATTCCTGGCCCAGATCTATACCAGCCATGTCACCCATATCCAGATGGTCTACCTTGTTTTTCAGTTCCAAAATGAGGCGCTGGGCGGTTTTGGGGCCCAGGCCAGAAATCTTTTTGAGATAGGAGGCGTCATCATTCATTACGGCTGCTTTTAGGTGCCTCGCTTCGATTGAGGCAAGAATATTCATGGCATTTTTTGAGCCGATTCCCTGTACCGAAGTAAGGAGATTGAACAGGTCAAGACCTTCCTTGGTGTCAAAGCCATACATATCAAAAGTACCTTCGCGAAGGTTCATTTGGGAGTGTAAAAATAGCTTGACTTTGCCCTCAGATTTTGCTAAACTATCTAGCGTTTTGGGAACAATATGGACCTTATATCCAACGCCACCCGCATTCACGATTACAAATCGATCTCCGCGATATTCAATAGTACCTTCCACGAAGCTAATCATGCCCCTACGATAGCATAAAGGGGCTAAAAACGTAAACTTTTACCCTAAATGTTCAAACTAGTTTCTCGCTATAAACCGGCCGGCGATCAGCCTGAAGCCATCGAAAAGCTCACGCAAGGGCTCAAGAAGGGCAAAAAGCATCAGGTGCTTTTGGGCGTCACCGGATCGGGAAAAACATTCACGATGGCTCACGTCATCGCTAACTATGAAAAACCGACACTCATCATCTCGCATAATAAAACACTTGCCGCCCAGCTCTATCGCGAATTCAAAGAATTTTTCCCGCACAATGCCGTCCATTATTTTGTAAGCTACTATGATTACTACCAGCCGGAAGCATATATTCCCCACTCGCATACATATATCGAAAAAGATTCCAAAATCAACGAAGAGATTGATCGGCTTCGACACGCGGCGACGCAGGCATTGATGGCCCGTGACGATGTAATCATCGTCGCTTCAGTTTCCTGTATCTACAATCTCGGCTCTCCCGAAGATTATCGCGCCATGGGTTTGGAAATATTCGAAAAAAAGAAGATTACTTCTTCAGAACTGATCCGCAACCTTATCCGCCTGCAATATGCTCATGATATTGAATTGAAACGCGGAACATTCCGCAAAACCCGTGATGAACTGGAGATCGTAAATCCGAGCGGTGAAGAAATCATAAAAATCCGGTTCAAAAATGATGTTATCTACGGTATCAGCCGCGCAATCATCAAGAACGCAGAAGAGCTGGAGACGAGTATTCCCGCCTTCGAAAAAATTGTTGAAACCACTATCTTTCCGGCGAAATATTGGATAACTACCGATAATAAGATCGGCCTGGCCGTGGAAAATATCAAGAGCGAACTCCAGAAACGAGTTCAACAGCTTAAGAAACTCGGCAAGAGCGAAGAAGCCGCGCGTCTCCAGGAAAAAACACTCAACGACATTCAGATGATGCGCCAAACCGGATACTGTCATGGAATTGAGAATTACTCGATGCACTTGGATTTCAGAAAACCAGGTGCGCCGCCGTTCAGCTTGCTCGACTTCTTTAAAAGCAAGGGAGATTTTTTGACGATCGTCGACGAATCGCATATTTCAATTCCCCAGCTTCGCAGTATGCATAGTGGCGATTACTCGCGTAAAAAGACGCTCGTGGACTACGGATTTCGTTTGCCTTCCGCGATTGATAATCGCCCTTTAAAGTTTCCGGAATTCCAACAACGCGTCCGGAAAACCGTCTATGTTTCCGCCACTCCCGGAAAATATGAACTGGAGAAAGCGGGCAAGAATAATATTGCCGAGCAAGTCGTTCGTCCAACCGGGCTTCTTGATCCTACAATTGAAATCTGTCCCACAAAAGATCAAATCCCTCATCTCATCGAAAATATCAAAAAACGAACATCAAAAGGAGATCGGGTTATTGTCACTACGCTTACGAAACGCATGGCGGAAGATTTATGCGAGCACTTAGGCGATAAGGGTATCAAAGTAAACTACTTGCACTCGGAAATTAAAACTCTCGACCGATTGAAAATTCTCAAAGACTTCCGCTTGGGCATTTACGACGTTATTGTGGGCGTGAATCTTTTAAGAGAGGGACTGGATCTGCCCGAGGTGTCGCTCATCGCCATTCTTGATGCCGATAAAGAAGGGTTCCTTCGCAATACAACGACGCTCATTCAAACCATGGGCCGAGCGGCTCGCAATATTAATGGCCACGTGATTATGTACGCGAATAAGCTCACAAAATCCATCGCTTCTGCCATCAGTGAGACTACGCGCCGCCGCAAAAAGCAGAATGCTCATAATAAAAAACATGAGATTGAGCCAACTTCAATCAAGCGTCATATTTCAAGCGTGGAAATATCAAATCCCAAAGTACTGAACGATAATCGGACTGGCGACAATAGTTCTAATATCACCTTCTCAAGCCCCCGCAAACAGGCCCAAATCACTCAACTTACTAAACTGATGGAAAAAGCGGCTTACAAACTTGATTATGAACAAGCGCTCATGATCCGCGAGCAGATCCAAAAGCTTAAGCACAAAGAATAGTTTCGAGGGCGTGTCTTGTGGTTTTTTAGAAATCATGATATGCTTTTCGAACTAAAAACTAATCATTATAAACTAGTAACTATCCATATGCCGAATACAAAATCAGCCATTAAGGCACTGCGACAATCAAGAAAACGACGAGTCAAAAATCTCGGCAAAAAAGACGCTTATAAGTCGGCCGTAAAGGAGTTTAAGAAATTACTTATTGCCGGCAAATTTGATGAAGCGAAACAGCTCTTGCCAAAGGTCTATCAAAAACTCGACAAAGCAACTAAGGCTAATGTTATCAAAAAGAACAAGGCCAGCCGCTTGAAATCAAAAGCCTCTAAAATGCTTGCCCGTCCAAAATAAATGATATAGCTAGCAGTGAAATACATAAAACCCCGCAATCGGCGGGGTTTTAAGAACCCATCTCAATAATGCTTTTCATGCCGAAATTTCAGGATTATGAGCGAAAAGAGTGAAGAGTGAGGAAGCAGAGTGGTACTCTGCTGACGAGATCTGATCTCTTTGCAGCCAGAATCCTGAAATTGCAGGCGAAAGGGTGTTATTGAGATGGGTTCTAAGTATGCTTGGATATGTTCAATATAATACCGATACCGCTCAAGAGCGCGAGCGTTGCGGTACCGCCATAGCTCACAAAAGGAAGCGGTAGACCGGTAAGAGGCCCCAGGCCGGTTACTGCGGCAATATTAATAAACACTTGCACCACGATCCAAGTAGCGATTCCCATCACATAAAGCTTAGCGAATTTATCAGGCGCTTTTTTCGCAATCTGCGCCATGAAGAAAGCAAGTAATAAAAATAGGGATATAAGGACACCTGCCCCGATTAATCCTAATTCCTCCACAATTACGGCGAATATCGAATCTCCCACTGCTTCAGGCAGAAAACCGAACTTTTGAGTGCTCTTCCCGAAGCCGACGCCAAAAACTCCACCAGAACCGATCGCAATTAGGGACTGATTGAGTTGGTAAGAAATGCCTCGCGGGTCAAAAGAAGGATTCAAAAAAGTCTTCACGCGATTCAGTCGATAGGGCGCTAAGAAAATCAGTCCCCCACCGATGAGCAAACCGATAAGGATCATGATAGCAAAGTCTTTCCAGCGCACTCCAGCCACCAGGTAAACTCCCAGCGCTATCGCGACAACAATAATAAGCGTTCCCAAATCCGGCTGGAGCATCAGTAATAAGCCAATAAATCCAACTACCAGAAAGAATGGAATGATTCCATATGTCCAATTTTTTATCCTATCATTGCGCCCCCCAAACCAGGCGGCAAAATAAATGACAAGGGCCAGTTTAATAAATTCCGCGGGCTGAAACGTTTGTCCGAAAACTTTGATCCAGCTCTGCGCATTATTGATTTTCAATCCCACTCCCGGAACAAACACAAGAATCATGAAAGCCAAGGCTCCAAAGAGAATTGGCAAAGAAAATTTACGCCAATATTTATAGTCAATTTTTGACAAAATTACCATCACGAGGAGACCGGGCACTACCGCAAATAAGAACTGGTGTTTTACGAAAAAATATGCGGAACCGAATTGCTTTCCCCCCTCGATAATCCCCGCTGAAGATAGCGCGACGAGCCCAAACGCTATCAGTGTAATGGTCGTCCAGAGTAGCTTCTTATCCATTTAGAAGATATTTTTTATCTTCGAATCGACAAGGAAAATAATCAGACCTACGACAGCGCCTAGAGCACTAATCATCCAGAATCGCATCGTCACTTGTGTTTCAGGCCACCCGAGAGCTTCAAAATGATGATGAATCGGCGTGGAAAAGAAAATTTTCTTGTTGCGGATTTTCTTTGAAATCATCTGAATGATTACGGACAGTGATTCGGCAAAAAAGATGACGGCAATAATCGGAAGCAAAAACGGAGTATCCGTCAGCATAGCCACGGCACCGACAGTAAAGCCCAATGCCATAACGCCCGTATCACCCATGAAGAACTTTGCAGGATAAATATTGTACCAGAGAAAACCCACTAACGCTCCCATGATGGCCGCCATGAACGTCGTCATATCCATCATGGTTTGGTCAAAAGTAATAGCCGCCAAAGCGCCAAAAATCGTCATGAACACCCCTCCCGACAAACCGTCTAAACCATCGGTCTCATTGGCAGAGAATGCGGTCGCCACGATCACCAGAATGAAAAAAGGAATATACCACCAGCCCAGAAATACCGTACCGAGAAATGGCACAGCTACGCTAACATGGCCAAGCTTATAGTAGAACCACCAAGCACCAAGCAACGCAACGATTGTATAAAACAATAAGCGGCGACGCATCGAGAATCCACCACGTTTCATAACACCTAGGATATCATCAACCAAACCGACGAGACCGGCAAATATCAAGAATCCGAGCGGCAACAGCGTCTCCTTTCGAGAAAGAAAATTAAACTGATCCCAAATACCGTTAAAGAATCGAGACATCAGCCAGGATACTCCGGTAATAACGGTAACGGTAATCCAGATTGGTAGCCCGCCCATGGTCGGAGTTCCTTCTTTCTTTTTATGGAAAGACATGAAGACCGGCGCGTTGGTTCTTTCAATTTCCTTGCCAGGTTTAAAACGCTTCTGCAGAACTTTAAGCCAGAAATGGGTAATAACGATATTGAGAGCAAATGCTATTACACCAACGCCGAAAATCCGAACGACGTTGAAGATATTAAATTGATCAAGACTTATAACAACATCCATCCTCACAACTCACCGAGCCTCTGCAAGGCTGTCTTTCAGCCTACGCTTGAGCCCGGATAAGGCATTAGTACGTAATTTCAAGTTATGTTCTCGTGCCAAAGCATCAGCCTTGCTTTTGTATGCTTCAAAATACACTAGTTCATACGGCCCTCGATTTTTAGTAGCAGTACTCATGTTGGCGTTGTGTTCTATGATTCTTTTGGCTACATTTTGTGTGTAGCCAATATAGATTACTTTATTTCGTTTACTTTCAAGGATATAGACATAGAACATAAGGCTCGGTGAGTGTAAGGATCCATAATAATTATTCCCAGCGATAGGCATCAGTGATCCAGTCGACAAGCTTGCGCGTATCGCCAAAACGATCCTTTGACCCCAGGATGATACTGACAATCTTATCACGATAACCGGGAATATCGACAATCAAGATCATGGATCCCAGCGCCGCATCGGTGTAGCCGGTCTTCCCGCCGGAGATATTGGGAATTGTGCCCAACAGCTCGTTGGTATTTTCGATAGAATGCACGATAGCTCCGTCTTCGGAAGTGAGAACAATTTCCTTCACCTGCAATAACGTCCAAATTTCATTGTACCGGAGAGCGTAAACCACCAGCCTTACAAGATCTTGCGTGGTAGAGTAACCATTGTCATTTAATCCAGCCGGATCAAGAAATAGGGACTCGCCCATGGCGATTTGTTCGGCTTTTTTGTTCATTTCGGCAAGAAAATCGATGCCTAGAGTCTTTGCATGCGCCGCGATAGCGTACGCCGCATCATTTGATGATTCGATGAGCATCATCTTCATAAGGTTCTTGATGCGCATTTGTTCGCCTGCTTCCAAACTCCTGCGCAATCCGTCGACTCGCACCGAATCTTTTCCAACAGTTGCGATATCCTCCGGGTTAAGTTTTTCAATAGTCACAATAGCACTCAAAATTTTTGTTAAAGAAGCAATCGGAAGGCGCTTTTTCGTATCTTGCGCAAAAAGAAATCGTGAGGATTGAGTATCATAGACAATGGCCGATCGTGCCGTCAATTCCGGACGTTTCCGGCTCGAATCCAGAAAAGGAATATAAGAAGTTTCGGAAGCGGGAAATACATAGGCAAAAGCCTCATTGGAGATGGCTTTTTGGTCTTGCTTTAGAACGGTTGGCTCGTCCTGGGGCTGTTCGGCATTAATAACCCGAAACAAGTTAATTCCCGCGATAGCGAGAACAAGAACTGCCACTACCGAAACCGTAGATTGTACTGAAAGCCGTTTCATTTTTTGATATCCAAATTCAGCTCTTTAAGCTGTTTCGGTGAAATTACGGAAGGACTTTCCATCATAAGATCGCGGGCGTCACCAGTTTTGGGAAACGCAATTACTTCGCGGATATTGGGCTCATTGTGAAGGAGAGATACAAGACGATCAAAGCCCCAGGCAATTCCACCATGCGGCGGAGTTCCATGCCGAAATGCCGTAAGCATGTGGCCAAAATTTGATTCAATTTTTTCATTTTCAAGGCCCATGATTTCAAAAACCTTTTTTAATGCTTCGGCGCGATGATTGCGAATACTGCCGCCGCCGATCTCTAGGCCGTTGAGTACGACATCGTATTGCGAGGTAAGAATGTCGCCGATATTATTTTTACCCATCAAATCCGACATATATTCAGGCTTAGGCGCGGAAAACGGATTATGCGTAAAGGTCCACTTAGTCTCCCCACCAGAGGCGGATCCTTGCCCGCCGGATTTGGCAGGCGCGGCGCCTTCGGCGGAGAAGAATGGAAAATCGATTATCCAGCAGAATGCCAACAGGTTAGGATTATTTTTATCCTTACGAAGATCCGGTCGTTCGGTCTGATATTGTCCCATTGCTTCTTTATAGGAGAACTTCGGAAATGGAATCTCTTGGATTTCCTTTTCGGGATAAAGCTCTTTCACAAGAGCGATGAGAAGAGTCTCATTAAGGGCCATTACATCCTCTCGTTCAACAAAGCTCATTTCTATATCGAGCTGGGTAAATTCTGGTTGACGGTCGCCGCGCGTATCTTCATCACGAAAACAGCGGGCAAATTGGAAATACCGTTCAATCCCCGCCGACATGAGAAGCTGTTTGTACTGTTGCGGCGATTGTGGCAATGCATAAAACTTCCCAGAATAGAGCCGTGATGGCACTACATAATCGCGCGCGCCCTCCGGTGTAGATTTTGTTAAAATAGGAGTTTCGACTTCAATAAATTTATTTTCTGATAACCAATTGCGGATAAAAAGCTGAGTTTTGTGCCGCATCGTCATATTATGCGCTAAGCGGCTACGGCGCAAATCAATATAGCGATATTGCATCCGCTTTTCTTCTCCAACCTCATAACCATCGGTATCAAGCGAAAATGGGGGCGTCAGCGCTTCATTGAGCACTTCCAGCTCCAAAGGCTCAAGCTCTACTGATCCAGTAGGGATGTCGGCATTCACCATTTTCTCCGGCCGTAGCTTAATTGTTCCCTTGATGCGAACTACCCATTCGGAACGGAGCTCAGCGGCGGTTTCGTACTCTTCTTGAGAAGGAGTAAAAACAACCTGAATCACGCCAGTACGGTCGCGAAGATCGATAAAAATAATCTTGCCATGGTCGCGCCGGTTTGCCACCCAGCCGTACAGATCAACTTCCTGACCCACTCGATCCGGAGTATTAATAATAGATAGTTCTTTCGCCATAATCAGGGGTATATTAGCACAAAATTTCCGAAAGAGAAACCGGAGATAATCTCCGGTTTCTCTCGTATGTGCGCCCACCAGGACTCGAACCTGGGACCTTCTCCTTAAAAGGGAGCAGCTCTACCAACTGAGCTATGGGCGCATTCTTATAAATCCTTCATCAACCATCTTCTCAATGTAATCCTTCCTCTTTAGTTTTTTCAATTTTCTTTCCACGCTTCTCGCCTCAACCAACGTATCATACTCCTGACTTAAGACTAGACGCAGTCTACCTAACCTCTTTGTTGATGGAGTATATCCTCCTAAGTGGTGTTTTAGCCTTTCATCCAAATTTTCCGTACTACCAATGTAATACCTATTATATTCACTTTTAAGTATGTAGACGTAATACATCGAACTGAGTCCCGACGCTCGAAGAGGTCGGGACCCCGACTTATCGTCGGGGCTATGGGCGCGTAATCCGGAGCTATATTAGCAGGAAAAACCTATTTCTTCAACACACGAAAACAATTTAAATCCTTATTTATTATGAAGTGCTTCATCTAGAAGCCGTTTGAGTTCGGCCGAATCAACTTCTTTCCTGGGACGCTCTTCTTTTTTATCCTCTCTTGCGGGAAGTTTCTTGCCTTTGAAATCCACCGGTTCGGCAGCCAGCATATTGCCCAGTGTCGCGTGTTCAGATTGAGGAGGCTTTGATACCTGACGTTCTTGGCGCGGTCGTTGATCATACGATCTTTCAGGGCGAGGCCTTCTCGGCGGCATATCACGAGTATTGCGTTCACGAGGCGATGAAGACACCATTAATGGTTCCCGCCATTTCGCGATAACTCCCTCCACTTCGGCTCGGGGTTTTCCATACGCCTTTTGGGAAGCTTGGATAACCTGTGTTCGAGGACTTACTGGCAGTGGCGCGATAGTATCCATCGTTCTTGCGGAAAATGCATGTGATGCTATGCCGTCAATCATCAGTTTTAAATAAATCTCCCGCTTGCCGAGATCCACAATATTCTGGACAACAAATTCAGGAGCAAATTCTTTTTCCAGCAACTCGGCATCTTCCGCTCCGACGCGGAATGAAATAATACTGCCCACGTTGCCAAATACCGCGTCGGAGACGGCTTCATCCATCTGCGCTATGTATTGATGCGCAACCACCAGGCTCAAGTTGAATTTTCGAGCTTCAGACAGGATGTTTGCGAATGAAGCAGTGGCAAAATTCTGAAATTCATCTACGACAAGTATAAAGTCTTTTCGTTCATTCCGCGGAATATCAACGCGAGACATAGCGGCAAGCTGGATTTTAGTAATAAGCAGGCCGCCGAGTAATCGAGAAGCATCTTCTCCCATTCTCCCTTTCGAAAGGTTTAAGAGGATAATCTTCTGCTGATCCATCGCTTCGCGCATATCGAAAGAGGATTTAGACTGACCGACAATATTGCGCACGAGCGTATTAGAAACAAATTGTCCGATTTTATTTTGGATGGCAGCTGTTGCTTCGGTGGCGAATTTTTCAGTATACTGGGCAAATTCTTGTTCCCAGAATGCTTTTACTTCGGGGTCTTTCACTTGATCTACGACCCACTTGCGATAGCTTTTCTCCGCAAACATACGGTTAATACCGAGTAATGTGGATTCGGGTACTTCCAACAACGCCAAGATCGTATAATTCAGAATATACTCCATGCGAGCTGACCACAAATCAATCCAAAGCTTTTTGAATACAGCCATAATTCCATCCGTAACTAAGTGTCTTTTATCGGGATCAACCGATTCCATAACATTGAAAGCAATCGGATATTCCATGTCCGCCGGATTAATGTAAATAACGTCCTTGATGCGGTGCTCGGGAATATAGTCCAGCAGATCTTCCACCGGATCGCCGTGCGGATCAATAAATGCCAACCCCCGTCCATCTTGGATATCCTGAATTGCGATGTTTTTCAGCAGTTCCGACTTCCCCATGCCTGTTTTACCGATGATGTACATGTGCCGGCGACGATCATCCATTTTAATGCCGAAGGTCACGTCCTTATTGCGGAAGTTTGTTTTACCGAACAGAATGATTGGATTGTCGATTTCTTGTGCCATGGCGTGTTATAGAATTGGAAGGCCTGCGGGCGGCTGGGATTTCTTTGCTTCGACGCGCGGGAAGAGCGGCGCTTTTACGTTAATCCCTGGCAGATGAAATAACGTCGCTATTTCTTCGGTACTTAAAATCACCAGCTCTTTAAACTCCCGGGCACGAGCACGCTTGTACATATCGATCTTGCGCTTATACTCCTCTTGCGATTTCATAAACCCGTTATTTGAAGGGAATAGCCAGGCAAAGTATCCATCGGGGCTGGTGCTGGTAGCTTTGTTCGGTTTAAAAGTGTTTAAGTTATTCGAATAGAGCTGTTTAAACATCCCAATCACATTGGAAACGCGGGAACGATTAAAGATATCTTTTTTGGCGATATAGATTAATCGCGGGGTCACTTTGAACGCAAGCTTAAAGGCTTTGTTTTCGACTTGATCAAGGGTAAACTTTTGACCCGTTGTCAACTTTTGGATGGAAAATTCTTTTTCTTCTTTTTTTACAGGCTCGCCGGATGCGAATCCAACGAGGCTAAAAACACCGTCTAAGATTTTTTCCAGGAAATTAAGTTTTGCCGGTGGCGGAGTCTTCCCGGCCAACTTAGCAACCTCCGCCTCAAAGTCCTTTGTCCAATCTCCGCCGGTAGGACGCGCGACATATTGCATCCACATATATTCTCCGGAACCCAGGGAACTTAGCACTTCCGCTAACGGCGCCAGGGGATCCGTTCGTTTGAATTCGTCTTTCCCTGATTCTTCTTCGAAAAATGGATAGGTTTTAATCGGAAAGGCATCTGATTTTGTAAATACCAGTTCAGCGCCGAACATATCATACTCATCGTTGGGAATCTTGGCGGGAAGCTGTTGCATATAGTCTTCCGCAACGGATATTTCCGCATCAGGATACTGCGCAAAGATCTGAGTTTCCACGATATTTCGGTTGTCCTCAAGCGTACGGATATAAAATCTGACGTCACCCTGATTGCCGGCGATTTCAAAGCTGTACCAATCCGGTACTTTGCCTTCAAAGAACTGCTTTTTTTCGGTAAGAGGCTTGGCATATACGCCATGCAAGCCCGAAAAGAAATTTTCTGCTATTTTAGGACTCTTCTCAACATCCGGCGGCGGTTTCACTTCAAGCACGACCCATTTCAACGAGGTAAGATACGCCGTCCGAATATAATTTTTCCAAATATGAACCACGCCGACCGCAAGAAGGACAGGCCAGTAAAGCCACCAATACGATATGGCAATGAAAAATGCATTGCGAATGCCATCGAACAAAGGGTAGAAATCCATTATTCCCAGTATACCGAAAAAATCCGTAAAAAACTAGAACCTATTTCAATGGGTTCTTACGCTTTTCGGAGTGCGTACGTTCCGTCTTCGTTTTTTACGAAGTGAGTATTGTCTTGGAGATTCAAAAGAATGGTGTTCTCTTTAACCATGCGTGCGTCCATGACGCGCGCCACGAGATCACTCTTTGCCAAAGGATGGGCAGAGTTGCGGAGAATATCTACAAGCACCTCTTTAACGGTTCCTGACTTATAACCCCATTCGGCAAGAGCATACATGCCGCGGCCCACGAGCACGAAGCGATTATCCTTAATCAGTTCGTTATGGACGGTCTGGATATTTACCGATTTCTGATCATTGAAATTGGCAGTATTGATGAGTTTAGCGATATCGGCAAAATGACGGGCTTCGCCTTCTTTTTTCATAATAAGATAGGCTTTATCGCGAACGCCCTTTGGCCTCACTTCGGGCCACGTAGCCAAACCAACTTCTTTAAAGATGTTCCTGGAAAGATCCTTGGAGATTGCCATGCACGCAGTAAGTTGTTTTTCTGAAAAGTCTGGGCCATTTGAGGCTACGACGCCTTGTTCAAGGGCAAAGTTGTAAACCTGCTGTTCCGATACAACCGCGCCTTTCTTTCCGAAAGCGGCGGTAAGAGAGTTAATGACCCGGTGGAGCTGATCAGATTTTTTCTGATCGATCGCCCAAAAAACATGATAATGATCATTCTCGTCGAATTTTACGAGTTCCTTATTGAAGGTAAGGATAAACGACAAAGAAGCATTTATTGCATCGTACTTCTCGGTGCCGCTGAACGCGTTGAAAAGATCTCGCTCCTTCATGATGCCACCCTCCTTGGATAATATAGCCTTGATAGCGCTTATATATTTCAGGACATCTTTGTGGTCGCCCGTTGATTTTGCGAGTTGAGTAAGCGTCGATTCTTCAATCTGCCGGACGCGCTCTCGAGTGATGCTGTAGCTCTGGCCGATAGACTCAAGCGTTTCACGCTTGCCATTTTGAAGACCAAAACGCCGAGTAACAATATCTCGGTTTCGTTCGGAGAGAGGTTTGATAATACTGGCTATCGTGGCTCTTAATGTTTTGAGGTCTTGTTTGTTCATCCTTACACTCACTTAGCATTTGTGGCTTGCCCGTTCGTCTAGCTAGGGGTACCACGCCTGATAGTGAAAACTTAGTTACTTTTTTATATAGTATTGACCGCCACACTCCAGAACGCGATGCTAAGTGAGTGTGAGGATTCATCTCGTTAAATTACCCGTAAGAAAACAATATCATTAATACCGAATTAAGTCAAATCTACCCCGCTCGACGGCGTGACCACCAGACTAATATCGGCGACGCAACCGCAATGGAGGAAAAGGCGCCGAGCGAGATCCCCAAGATCAATGCCAGTGCAAAATATTTCACACTCTCACCGCCAAAAAAGTAGATTGTTACCAACGATAATAGGGTCGTAAGGGTGGTGTTTAATGAGCGCACCAGCGTCTGCATAATGCTTTGGTGCACTACTTCGCTGAATTGCTCCTTCGAGCCCCCGCGCAGTATATTCTCACGAACACGGTCAAAAATTACCACAGTATCGGAAATTGAATAGCCCAAAATCGTAAGTACTGCCGCTACGAAGACGGCACTAATTTCTACGCCTTTATATGCGCCCAGCCAGGCGAAAATTCCCATGGGAATAACGAGATCATGGATCAACGCAATGATCGCCGCCGCACCCATCACCCACGCTGGTAAAACTCTGCCTAATTTTTTAAACACGAAGGTAATATAGAGACTGATAGCGACAAGCACGACAATAATTGCCGTAATACTCTTGTTCTTGAGCTCATTACCAATCAATGGACCGACAGAATCAAACCGCTTTTCCGTTGTGTCCGTATTCAGAAACGCTTTTTTTAGAATTGCTAGGATATCTTGATGATCTTTTTCGGAAAGTTCTCCGCTTTTGATGATTATTTCCGAATCACCCACGGGTGATACACCCGCATCTTTCACGTTCGCGATATTGGACTCGTTAAGAATTTTTGCAACTTCCGCAGTAGCCGGACGCTGGGTGAAGTCTAATTCCAAGACGCTACCGCCCTTAAAATCAACCCCGAAATTAAACCCATATGCGGCCAACGAAATAATTGAAGCCACCACCATGACTACGGAAAGGCTGAAAAGAATTTTATAGATAGGTCTCATGATAATCGTTTAGCCAAACAGCCATTTAAACCGCTCAAATCTCGGCCCGGAAAACAACTGCAAAAACGATCGAGTCACGATTGTAGCAGTCAGTAAACTCGTCACAACGCCAATACCGAGTGTTAGGGCAAATCCTTTCACGATCGAACTCGTGAATAAATATAGTCCGGCGGCGCCTATGAGCGTGGTCACATGACTATCACGAATAGCAAGCCAGGCGCGATGAAATCCTTCCCGAATCGACTGCTGAAGTGACCGGCCGGCAGCTAATTCTTCCCTCATGCGCGCAAAAATCAAGACATTGGCATCCACGGCAATACCCAGCGACAAAATAAATCCAGCAATGCCAGCCAGCGTCAATGTTACCGGAATTAATTTATAAAACATGAGCACGATTAACACGTATACCATTAATGCGACGACGGACAAGATACCTGGCAAACGATAGAAAAGGATCATGAATAACGCTACGAGAATAAATCCGTACATTCCGGCTTTCAAGCTTTTCTCCAACGACTCGGCTCCCAATGAAGCGCCGATCGTCTGCTGTGAAACAAGCTTAATGGGCACCGGTAAGGCGCCAGAATTCAAGCGGGTCGCCAAAAGCTTAGCTTCATTCGGATTGAAATTGCCGCTGATGACCGCATTGCCGTTAGTGATGGCGGATTGCACCACCGGTATGCTGATGGGGAATCCATCCAGATAAATTGCAACCAGCTTTCCAATATTGCGTTGCGTAATTTCTCCAAACAGCTTCGTTCCCTCTTCATTGAGCTCTAAACTCACTTGGGGCTGATAGGTTTGAGGGTCAAATACTACTTGGGCACGCTTTATGTGGCGCCCGTTAAGACCGGTGGTTTGAAATGGATCCTCGTTGAGTCGCTGGCCCTGACCTTGCGCCTCTAAAATTGCCCGTGTATCTGTTTTCTCTTCCCGAAACTCCAAAAACGGAGTTTCGCCGATAAGTTGAATGGCCCGATTTACATCCTGAATACCGGCAAGCTCTACGATAAGACGATCATTGCCGCTTACTTGCACGATTGGTTCGGCAACACCGAATATATTCACGCGTCGCTCAATAACATCGCGGATGCCGGCCATAGCTTGGTCGGGAGCTTCGCTTACTGCGGAAAGATCAGCCTGGTACACCAAGTGCGTCCCGCCGAGAAGGTCCAACCCTAGCCGAAACGGCACATTTTTCACGTGCGGGAGATCAAGAGAGAATTTATTATTGGCCGCATCAACGCCTTTATTGACATATTGGGGGGCGATAAATGTAAAGAGTGCGAGAGAGACGAGAATAATCGCTGTTAGAATAAATCCGTTGTTTCTCATGATGAAATTGACTTCTAGATTAAATCATAATACTTTAACCCATGCAAGAAACGTTCGCTCCCCGCACGAACTCGTGACGTCTTCGCTGAACTACTTCGAATGAGGCTGGGAAAAGAAAGCGCAAAGTCTGACTATTATTCATCTAACGATTCTTTTTCTTTGCTCTTGGATGGCTTCTGGTTCTCTAGCCATTCTTTGACCAAGAGCGTTGCGCGGACATCGTCTTCATTATAGCGGAGAAGCCGCTTGAGGATAGATTCGTCGCCTTTATCGAGCCACTCGTTATACCAAACTACCGACTCTGCCCCGCCAGCGTTGGGGTTATCCCAGCGATAGCCGAGATGATAAGCAATATCTTTAAGCGTGTAGAAATAGACCGGCAGGACCACGGAATCTACAAACCGTGTATGGAGGTCAATCGTATTTTCTCGAAACTTGTGAATCAGTTCCGTGGGCGCGCCATACTGAACTACCATGCGATCAAACACCTGGTTTTCATAGTAAGCATAGTGATAGATGACAAAATCATCGAGTGTGACCAGGAAATCCAAAAAATCCCGCCACATTTTTTGTTCTTCGCTCTTTTCTTTGGCCAAGAAGTATCGGTATTGTGTTTCTTCCGTTTCCGTATTCTTAATCAGCACGCCCAAAAGATAATCAATATCGCGCGTCGGATCGCTTTCGATATCAAAGTATACCTCATGCTTTACCTTCGGAAATTCCGGTTTGCGAAGGATCATCGGCTCACCCGATATGAGAACTTTTGCCTGGTTATTGAGGCGGACTAATTTATCAAATGGCCACTCTTCCAGCTTACTGCGCAGATCATCAAGATTGGCATCAGCCATATCCTGTACGGTTTTAATGCCGATGTTGTAGAGCTGGCGCTGATCAGATTGACTAAGGCGATGAATGAGCGAAACGTCGTTACAGCCTTGCGCATCAGAGAGGCATACCGAGTACCAGGGCGTTCGCTTACATCCGCCCTTAAGAAACGGTGCCGGTTTTTCGCCGTTGAGAACTTTTTCAATTTGCTCGCGGGTCAGATGAAACTGATCAACAAAATCATTTACTAAAAAAGAGCGTTCGTTATTGTTCGCATCAATTACATAGGCTTCTTTGGGCCGCACGCCTTGGAGTTTTTCCAAGATCAAGCTGTAAAACACGAGCGGAAACTTGAATTCATCCCGAAGATCGAGTGATTGCTGGGCATCATAAGCAACGTAATACCAATCGCCAAATTCTGACTTCTCCGGCTCGCCTTGAATCTGGTGAAGGGGACGCGCTTCCAGAAGATCGGGCATACCTACCCACTTGCTGCTCATCAATACGCCATGATAGATATTCTTACCCTGCTTCATGAGTTCCAGCGTTGCTAGAAATGCTTCGTCGAGGTCGCGGAAAAGTTCGGGTTTAATTTCTTCAAATTTCTTGTGCTCCCGAAGCATCGAGCCGGCATCGCGCATTTTTCCTTTGAAAATCGTTTCCAAGAGAGGCGCCATCTGTCGCTTTCGCGTAGAGTCGCCATAAATGTCATACCAAATCCAGTGCGGACATTGGAAAAATTTATAAAAATGATCGGATGTCAGTTTTGGTGTATCCATATATTACGCCCCATGACACTTTTTAATCTTCAATTCCTGTCCACAGGAATCGTTATCAAGACAGGGCTGTACTTAAGGTGATTCCGCAAGCTATCAATTCCTTTCTTTATAATATCCTTAGGAATTTTCTTCAATCTTCCATCAGCTGGATCGGCAATTTTTATAGAATCCTTGTCTTGATTTAATGCTACTACGAAGTGTGGGGCGTGAAGAATTTTTTGAAGATAATAACAATCCAGATAAACAATTACTTTGCCACTCTCCAAAAGTTTACTAAGCAATTTGGCATCAATTTTTTCATTCACCAATTTAACACCATCACCTTTTTGCTTTTGAAGTTGGCTGAAGTAATATCTATTTTCAACATGCGCTATAATTTCTTTTTTATACTTATTGGCAACATAATTAAGCTGTCCAATAAGATAATTAAACTTCCATCCGTGTTTCCAGATTTCTATCTCATCCTTTCTTGTTTTGCCAGTTACAATAAGAAGGCAGCATGGCAAACAAGTTTCGTATGTTGATTGCTTTATTATCTTCATATTATCTTCCTACGCCCCATGACACTTTTTATACTTTTTCCCGCTACCGCAAGGGCAGGGGTCATTCCTGCCCACCTTATCTTTTTCGCCGGCATTGATTGTTTCTTGGTGAGTTGATTCCGGAGCGCTGATATTGAGCGGGCCGCTCTCATGCATCTGCGGTTTTTCGGGAGCCGTTATAAGTTCAACTTTATAGATTACGTTCGCAACCTGGGCTTTCACGGATTGCAATAGCTGGTCAAAGAGACGCTGGGCCTCAAGCTTATACTCGACAAGCGGATCGCGCTGGCCATAGGCGCGTAGACGCACAGAATCGCGTAGATGCTCCATTTGGTCGATATGATCCATCCATAATTGATCAATCGTGCGCAAGAGCACCATCCGCTCTAGCATTCGCATCTGTTCCATGCCGGTTTTCTCTTCTCTATCCTTATAGAGTCGCTCCAGCTCGTCGCGGACAAAGGTAATCAAATCTTCGCTATGCCCGCCTTTTACTTTTTCGTCCAGCGCGGACGTAAATGGCGCGAGCGACTTCAAGCCCTCGGTAAGCTCGGATGAATTCCACTCACCCGTTTCGGTAGTCGCATGGACGCGGATGATATTCTCAACAAACTCGTGAACATATCCCATGATTAAATTTCGCAGATTCTCGGCACCAAGGGCTTTTTTGCGCAGATTATAGATGCTCACGCGATGTTTGTTCATCACATCATCGTACTCAAGAACATACTTGCGGGCGTCAAAATTGTGACCCTCAATGCGAGTTTGGGCTTGCTGGATAGCGCTTGAAATAAATGAGTTCTCGATAACATCGTCATCACCCACACCCATCGTTTCCATAATTTTCTTGAGGCGATCCCCGCCGAAAATGCGGACAAGCTCGTCTTCCGTGGAAACAAAGAATTGAGAAGATCCCGGATCGCCTTGACGTCCCGCGCGGCCACGTAGCTGGTTATCGATGCGGCGCGCTTCGTGACGCTCGGTACCGATCACATGGAGGCCGCCGGCATTGCAGACTTTCTCCGCCTCTCCCTGGTCGGGCGGATTACCGCCTAAGATAATATCAACACCGCGGCCGGCCATATTGGTTGCAATCGTTACGCCGCCATAGCGGCCTGCCTGCGCGATGATTTCTCCTTCTCGCTCGTGATTCTTGGCGTTTAATACATTGTGGATAATCCCTTCTTTTTCGAGAATTGTTGAAAGTATTTCATTTTTTTCAATAGAAACCGTGCCAACGAGTACCGGCTGGCCATTGGCATTGCGTTCTTTGATCTCCCGAGCGATTGCTCGAAATTTCCCCGTTTCATTTTTATAGATACGGTCTGGAAAATCTTTACGAATCGCCATTTTGTTCGTGGGAACAGAGATGACATCCAGATTGTAGACTTTATGAAATTCTTCAGCGGAAGTTTTGGCCGTACCGGTCATGCCGGAAAGCTTTTTATAGAGACGAAAATAGTTTTGGAAGGTAATTGTCGCCAAAGTGCGCGATTCATTTTCAACTTTCACGCCTTCTTTTGCTTCGATGGCTTGGTGAAGGCCTTCTGACCAGCGCCGGCCGGGCATCAATCGCCCCGTAAATTCATCAACAATGATAACTTCGCCGTCCTTGACGACATAATCGCGATCAAGTTTAAAGAGCGCCTGCGCCCGCAGCGCTTGTTCCATGTGGTGGACGTATTTAATGCCGCCTTCATCGTAGATATTTCCCATCCCCAACTGCTGTTCGACTTTTCCGATGCCGCTTTCTGTAATTGAAACCGCTTTTAGCTTTTCATCAACGACATAATCAGTCTCTCCATTGAGATGCGGGATGATTTTTGAAAAAGTCTCGTAGAGTTTCGGCGATTCGGCATCGGGAGCAGAAATGATCAGCGGCGTACGCGCTTCATCAATAAGAATAGAATCTACTTCGTCGACAATAGCATAGGTATGCGGACGTTGAACCATTTCTTGCGCCGTGGGAACGAGATTATCGCGGAGATAGTCAAAGCCAAATTCATTGTTTGTGCCGTAGGTGATATCGGCGGTATATGCTTCTCGGCGAGCCACCGGCTTAAGAAATTCGTGAATAACTTTAAAGCTCCCCTCAATATCCCGCTCCTTATCCAGGGCTTCGCCCTCTGCGGCTTTAGCGAACGAGGGATCATAGCGATAGGCGGAATCATGATTTATACACGCAACCGTCAATCCAAGGACATGATAAATCTGACCCATCCAGACAGTATCGCGGCGGGAGAGATAGTCGTTGACGGTTACGATATGAACGCCTTCGCCGGCAAGAGCATTGAGGTAAGCCGGAAGCGTGGCCACCAATGTCTTACCTTCACCGGTTCGCATTTCGACGATCTTTCCTTGATGCAAGGCAATGCCACCCATGAGCTGAACATCAAAATGACGTTTTTGAGAAACGCGGCGAGATGCTTCGCGCACTGCCGCGAATGCTTCCGGCAAGATGCCGTTAAGCAATTCGCCGTCTAAAATCCGTTTTTTAAATTCTAACGTCTTATCGCGCAACTGATCGTCCGAAAGCACTTGGAAATCCTTTTCCAGAGCATTAATAGCGTCTACGATGGGCTGAAGTGATTGAATATACCTGGCGTTGGCATCACCAAATACGCGAGAAAGGAAAGACATTTGAATGCCCTATGGTAGCAGAAAAGTTAGTATTCTTCAATCAGGTGAAAAATACGTTACTGTCTTCAAAACCATTATGGAGTATTTGCCGAAATGAACCAAAACTCACCGAGCATCGGAATAAGGAATGCCTAGAGCGACTGCCAGCAATTCGCAGAGAATGACGAAATTTGAGAGAAACGAAAAACTGGTCCGAACCCGATGAGGGGAACCAGTTTTTTGTCTTTCACAATGAGGAGTGAGTAAAGAATTGCCCAAGGCGCGAACTGCATTCTGAATCCGATGCTCGGGAAGTGGCTCAACGGAGACGTCGGGAATATGAAGCAGAGAAGCGAGCTAAGTTACCTGGCGATATCAACCCCTGTTCGGTAAGCATTCAATTCAGCTTCATTGATCGTGAAAATAGCGTTCCAGTCGCGGCCCGATGCCGTAAACTGCTCCCCGGGGATATTGAGCCAATGCTTAGTTCCATCGGGCCAGATAGCATAGACTTTCTTGTCATTAATAACCCGGACATAGTTGGAAATTGCGTACTGATTGAATGTCGCGGGATTCACGGGAATTGTCTTGGAGGGGTCGAGGTGGCCATAAAGGGTGATGATCTCCGGGCGCAGGTAGCGTTTATAACTCCCCCACGTCACATAAGCTTCCGGTTCGGCGTTATCGTGTTTAATAAGCGAACCTTCGGGAATCATCTGCCCATTCTCACTCCAGGCAGTTTCACTGGCTCGCGCCTGCTCATATGCGGCGGCATCCACGAGCGATGCCTTCACGGAAAAATCAAACGCGGGCATGACACTCACCGATCCCACAGCATCATGTCCGTAGGTGACGGCAAGCATAATTTTTTGGACTTTTTTGCCGGATAATTCTTCTAAGGGAATGTAAATGATTCTTTTTCCCTGCACAAAATTTATCTTTTGAACTTCATACGTGCCGTCCGTATAGATGGCAAGCGCGGCCACCAGTGTAGTTTCCGCGGCTTGACCCGTCATATCGATTTTCGCAGTTGCCGCGGAATTGCCGCCGATAAAAAATTCCATCCAAGTTGGTTGCCAATACTTGATGGAGGCCATCGTGAAAATTTCCGCCTCTGAGAAGAGTATTTTTTGGCTAGTGGGCCCTACGCGGATACCCTGCAATTCAGGACGAGTATATCCATATCGAGAACTTAATCGATCATTAAAATATGAAGCCACCATCCAATCTATAAATATATCAGAGAATCTCTCCGGCTCATTATTTTGCGATAGAAAATTATTGAGAGAGGCGATACCGGCGAAAGAACTCTTTGCCGACTCGCTTAAAATACGCGATCCGTAACGCCCCGTAAGATACTCGGCAAATACCGCGGCAATGCCGTAATCGCCCGGCAGATTGGCCCATTCAATCAGGCTATCGGATGGCGCGCGCAAGAATGTCTGCATCCGGCGCGAGAGACTCGAAGATTCAAAAGGTGAATTTTGGCCCAGAAGCGTCGCCGTATACTCCGAGCGCAATTCATTCAACCACACCTCTTCATTCACCCTGCGCAGGTCTCCTTTTTGATATGAAGAGATCAAGTGCTGAAATTCGTGGCCTAAAAAAACTGGCATGAGATTCGTTGGCAGAGCATCCATGTTCAGCGAAATCATCTCCCGTTCATTAGAGTCTCTTCCCGGTTCTCGAGCATACGTATGTATGCTGTCAAAATAACCCCCGTTGCTCGTCGTAAGCGCTTCAAGAAGGATGGTTATCCTAGGGTCACCATCGATGCCCGGCTGCGGATCGGAACCCCAGAATGCCGTTTCTTGCGGATATATATGCGTATCAAAATCTGATCCCAGTATCTGCATGCTTTGAATTAACGATGCCTGTAGTGACGGCGTTAATTGATTCCAATACTTGTCATCGGTATAGAAATACAGGCGATCACTGATGTGACGCAATGTGGCGTCTAGTTGAGTTCGCGCATATTGATCGTACGTTTTATTTACAAAGAAAGTCTCCCGCTGACCCAGCACATCTGCTTGGGCTAATGCCGGAACAAACGAAAAAATCGCACCGGCGAAAATGCCTGCCATAAATGTTTTCGTGATAACGAAGCGAATATTCATGCGAAGGTATGATATTAAGTGTAACAATAAACCGGCTGGTTGACAAAAAAGATTATTTTATTTACCGTAATGAGCAATAGGCATCAAAACAATGAAAAAAACTGCTCTCTTTGCCGCTGATATTATTATTCTTTACGGGGCCCTGATTGTCATGCTCTTAATTCGCTACCCCGCCGAGTTCAGGGAACAGCTTTCTCTTCATATCTTTCCTTTTAGTTTTTTATTTGTTATTTGGCTGGTTATTTTCTACATCAACGGATTATTTGACACTCGGAACCTTAGAAATAATTCGTGGTTCTATTCCAGCCTTTTACGTTCAATCGGCATTGGCGCCGCCCTCGCCATTGCCTTTCTTTACCTTAGCCCGATTTTTGGCATTACGCCCAAAACTAACTTATTTCTTTTCCTTATTTTATTTTCTTTCTTTGCTCTTGGGAGCCGATATTTCTTTAATCGACTCATTGAGAAACGCTTCCACAAGCGGACGGTCATCGTTGGCATCAATCCGATTGCCCGTGAGCTCGCCCAGTTCATGAAAAACAATCCCCAGCTTGGTTATGAACTGAAATACATCGTTGATATCAATCCTGCAACCTTCCAGGATCAGAACAACGAATTCGCCGAATTTGGCATCATCCAAGGATTAGACAACATCGAACAGACAATTAGAAAAGAAAAGATTTCGGTGGTGATTTTAAGCCCTGAAGCGTATCAAGTGAAAGAAATCATCGATATCTTCTATAAGTCTCTTGAATACGGCGTCAATTTTTATAACTTGACGGGCATCTACGAGAAAATGACCGGGCGGGTTCCGTTGGATGCCATCAACCAAATTTGGTTCTTGGAAAATATAACAGAAGGAACTCGCCGCACATATGAAGCAATGAAGCGGGTTTTTGATATCATCGGCGTATTCTTATTGGGCATTCCCACCTTACTTATGACCCCGATAATTGCTTTGGTAGTACGCTTTGATTCACCGGGGCCTATTTTTTACAAACAGCAACGCGTGGGACAGCGCGGCAAAGTTTTCGAAATGTTTAAATTTCGAACGATGATTGCCAATGATGCCCGCGGCGGAGCAGAAGCGAATACTGGTCCGGTATGGGCACAAGAAAATGATCCGCGCATCACACGGCTTGGAAACTTTTTCAGAAAAACTCGCATGAATGAACTTCCCCAGATTTGGAATATCTTAAAAGGCGAGATGTCATTTATCGGACCTCGAGCAGAGCGACCGGAATTTCATAATAAGCTGATGCAAGAAATCCCTTTTTACGAAGAACGCTATCTCGTGAAACCCGGAGCAACCGGATGGGCACAGCTCCAAAAAAGCTACTATGCTTCCGTTATCGAAACAAAAGAGAAACTTCAATACGATCTCTACTATATTAAGAATCGTTCATTGATCCTCGATATAGGGATCATTCTTAAAACTCTCAACCTCGTACTTCGAGGTGGCGGCCGTTAGGCGTCAAGTTATTCTCTTAGAGTTCCCGGCCAAGTTCGCGGGCAAATTCCTGGGCGCTGGGCAAGAGCGACGGATCAATCGTTACTGCCTTGCGCGCCATCGCCAGCGCGTCATCAACTCTCCCCAGATTTGCGTACGCTACGGCGAGTGACGTGTAGTATTCAGAGTTTTTTGGATTAAGTTTAACAAGCCGCTCGTAAATATCGGCAAGCGCTTGATAATCCTTCCGAGCGACGTACTGCTGGGCTAAGTTCAGGTAGTCGCTTTCACTCGGCGCATATCCCCGGTCTAAAGCCATATTAATCACCCGTAATCCTTCATCGGGATTGCCCCGAGTGATTTCCACAATTCCCCAATACCAATACGACAGTCCGACTTCAGGATTAAGCTCGGCCGCCTGCTTGAAATACTTAATGGCTGATTCATAATCTTTCTTATTTAGATATCCCTGACCGATTTCATAAAAAGTTCGAATGAATGTAGGAGAAATCTCCAGGGCGCGCAGAGAATGCTGTAAAGCTATGTCATTGTAAGGTGATTTTGCGTCGCCCCGACCCAAATTGATATTGAGGCGCGATAAATATAGCAGTGGAAGGTAATCGGCAGGATTTTCATCACGATTTTTCGTGATTTCGTCAATAGCAAGCTTCACCGCGGATTCAACCTCCGGAGTTTGCTGTTTGGCGCCGCTATATTCCAACAAGTACTGCCCGAAACGATGGCGAATTTCATACCTGCCCGGAACATTATAGTTCATGGCTTCAGTGAATTTTACTACTGCTCCTGAAAAATCATTAGCCCAGCCGGCGATAATGCCTCGCGTTGAAGCATAATTTGCCTTAGACGGTATTATGTTCGTCCTGTATATCAAGACCAGAGCAGTAATAGCCAGTAGCGACCCCACTATAAAGCGCAAGGCGGGATTAATCCGAACTGGTTGAGGAGAAGCTGTTATATCCCGATCCTTGCCACGCATCAAGAGGAAGGCAATAAATCCTAGTATTGTAAAAAATACGAGAAGATTAGCCGAGGTATCAAAAATAAACGCATTGTGAATCGCATACGCAACAATGAGCGAAGAAAGACCGATAGTATAGATATAGTTATCAGTCTGCGCATGTCGAATGGTGCGCAATGCTCGAAAAGAAAAAAAGAAAATTCCTACATACGTAATGAAGCCAATTAATCCCATAGTCACCAACACTTCCACAAACATGTTGTGGGCGCGATCAAAAAGCGTTTCTGCGCCGTAACCGGTGAAAAATTTCGGATTGAAGTACTTTGAGAATGGGATATTAAAATTTTCCGGTCCCCACCCAAGAAGTATTCGCCGAGGGCTTTCGCTCCATCCTTTCAAACCAGCCTGCCATGCCCAAAATCGTGTTTTCGCCGTAAAGGATTCAAACGAGGTATCCGTTACGCGGCGCAAAAATTTAGAATTTCCAATAAAACTCGCGTCTTTTAGGGGAGTGATGAGTATTACCACGAAGAGAGATGCTACCGTTGCAAGGCTTAGCAAAACCAGCTTTGCTTTCCGGGAATTTGTTTTCAAAAAATACCAAAGAGAAAACATTAGTAAGCCGGCCCCTAACCCTAACAACGAGCCGCGAACCACAGTCATGGTAACCGCCAAGGAGCCCAGAACTACCCCTGTTCCATATACAATCTTTTTAAACTGCGAGTTATTGGGGCGAAGCAGTAATGTTAGCGCTAAGAAAATATTAACAATCTCATAGCCGGCAAACAACGCCGCATTACCAATCGTACCAAAAATCCTTTCTCTCCCCCCTGAACCGATAAAGAAACTGATATTCGTTTTCTGTCCAAAACCGTAGAGAGCAGAAAGAATGGCAGTCGCGATCGTACAGGTAAGGAACGTTTCCCAATGCTCCTGCTTACGCAAGACGGCAGTCGCAATAATAAAGAACAAAAAATAATGGAAGAAAGTCCACAGTCCTCCCATACGTTCCAGCGTTCCCCAAAAACTGGCATAGGGCTGAATACTCGCAAGAGTGGTTACGCTGAAGGCCGCAACAAAAGCCAGGAGCGCCCAAAAAATAATATTCGTTTTTGGACGATATGATCGATCCTGCCAAAGGAGCAAAAGATAGCCCACAACCATCAGTTCAACAATACTTCTAAACACAACTACTTTGCCGAAATGGAACGGTGAAATAAACTGAGAAAAGATAATCAGCGGCATGAAAGCCGAAACGTAAATCGTATAGCGCAGAATTCGGGCGAGTAGCGGTTCTGATATCTGCATAGATACTATATATTACACGGATAAGACAGAACGTTCAACTTTCCGCACCTTCTTAAATAAATATAATGCATATATTTAGAAGGTGTGGGGTCAAAGTTTTCGAAGCTTTGTGGCGAGATATATGAAAGAAGCGAGGTGCGAAACGGTATACCAAAGCGTAACCATCGCTACCGCTCCCCAGACATGAAATTCTCGGATGAGGATGATGCCCAGCGGTATTCCCGCTCCCAATGTGCAAAGATTAATAAGAATTGATGTTTTTACCCGATCAATCGCTCGCCACATCGGACCAAGCCCAACGCCAATGCCGAACAATGCTCCATATAGAAATAAGCCAAATACATAGGGCACGCTGGGCATAAAAGCCTCGCCGTAGAGAATCTTAAACATAACGGGAGAGGCGATAATTGCTCCGGTTGTTATGAGAACTGATAAGCCCGTGGCATAGAGGGAAACACGGATAAAATGCGAGATTAATTTTTTCGAATTTTCGACCTGGATTTTCGGAAATTCGACATTTAGTAAAACAGAAATTGGCCCCAATAAACTCATGGCAAGACTAATATACCCGAATGAAAGTTTAAAATAAGTAACCTCCGTCGTTGTGATAAATAATCCCGCTAGAGCCACCGGTAATGACATGTACAGCATGGCAATGTTTCGATCCAGAGAGACCCAAAGGCTTGGTTTTAATAATCGCCTCAAATTTGCTCTGCGCGCCGAATCCACGAGTATACTCAATGAAGGGATGAGCGCGTATCGCCGATGGAGATACATCCAAATTATTCCCGCGACGCATACGACAATCATAGCGCCAAACAAATGGCCGGCTACGGCGCCGAGAACCCCAAACCCTCCGATGACAAGCGCTAGCGAAAATCCATAGCGAACTGACTGGTCCGAAAGCGTTAGGAGCATCATGCCTCGAATATGTCCGGAGATTTGGAGCGCAAGCAACGTAAAAGAAAAAATCAGCGTCGAAATAACCGAAGCCGCCACAATAACCATCGCATAGAAACCAATATCAGTATTTCTATAAAACCGCCCTCCCGCCCACGGTAAAACCGTTGATACTACGAGCGTAAGAATAGCAGTCATTAAAATTAACTTCACCCAGAATGCCAAAATATGACCCACCTCTTCTTTATCACCCTGGAACCAGGCCCGACTGATAGCGGGAGTAATGGCATCCTGAATTCCGGTGCCGAGCAAAATGCTTGTCAGGCTGGCCAAGCTGAATACCAATGCGTAGACACCAAATTGTTCAGGCTGAAGAAACCGAGCCAATAGAATACCGACAACAGCTTGGATCGCAGTCCCGAAAAAATTTCCTGCTTGGAGCGTAGCTACATTCCGGACAAATGAATGCTGGTAAAAATAAGTGATTTTTTCTTTTAAGGAAGGGGCCATGTACCTATAGAGTAGCTGAAATTCTTTGATTGTAAAAGCGGTTGTTTTGCGATAGAGTAGCCCAATGATGGATCGGTATAAGGAAGCTCTGCGTCAGCTTCTGCTCCGCCTACAGCAGTATACGAAGACGGATATGATCTACCTCGCTCGAGGCGGTTTTTGGTCAACAGCTCCTTTTATCTTTAGTTCCGTCCTATCGATAGCCCTCGTCTGGGCTTTCGCGAATCTCCTTCCGAAAGATATTTATGGAACTTATAAATTCGTCATGTCTCTTTCTGGATCACTTAGCTTTCTCACTCTTACAGGAATTAATATCGCAGTTACTCAAGCTGCGGCGCGAGGCTACGAAGGAGTACTCCCTTATGCCCTTAAAATCCAATTGCGCTGGAATGTCCTTTTTACGATAGCAATGTTCGGAGTAGCTGGCTACTATTTTATCCATAATAATGCGCTCATCGGCACTGCCGTATGCATTCTAGCGGTAACATTCCCTTTGACCACTTCTTTTAATACCTACGGCGCTTATCTTTTCGGAAAAAAACAATTCCGACAGATTGCAGGATATCAAATTTTTACCAGTTTTTTTTATATAGCCGCTATGGTGAGTATTCTCGCTGTTACCGACAATCTTTTATTCATTATCACCGTCTATGCTCTTGGTAGCCTTACCCCTCTCCTCTTTTTCTATTACCGCACTCTGCAATTAAGTGGTGAGCAGAGTCAGTTTTTAGCCGAACAAAAAGCTCAATTTCTAAACTATCTCAAGCACCTTAGTGTGATGAATATTTTCTCCACGCTTTCGCAATATGTAGATAAAATTGTTGTATTCCATTATTTAGGAGCTGTAGAACTGGCCGTATACGGAATTGCTTTAGCGATACCCGAGCGTATCCGCGGATATTTTAAAACCCTCACCGCATTAGTGATGCCGAAAGTTTCCGGAAAAGAGATTATAGACCTCCGAAAAACCTTCTATATGCGCTTATCCCAAGCTTTTCTCCTTGGGCTCTTAATAAGCATTTCTTATATTATAGCTACTCCGCACATATTTAAACTCCTGTTACCTGCATACCCCGAGTCAGTTCGGTATTCGCAAGTAATTGCTCTTGTTTTTATTTTTTTGCTCCCGGGGACCTACATCGCAGAAATATTCCGTGCCCATGCTATGATTCGCGCCCTATACCTCAGTAGCGTCATCGCGCATATATCGAGGATTATTCTTTTCATCGCATTTGGAATTATGTGGGGAGTGTGGGGGGTCATTATTGCCTCCCTTACTGTTACCTTCGTGGGACTCTTCTGGAATATTCTCCTATGGGAGATCGAATCTCGTCGTCGGATCGCTACCTTTTAGGAATGAAAACAAAGAGTCCTTGAGCCGCAAGAGATGGCTGTATTCTCTTTAAGAATGGGATACCTTGGTATGCAATAAGTTGATAGTTTTGATAATTTAATTGCGAGAGCCACCATCGCATATCCCTTAAAGTCCAAAAACGGACATGTTCAGAAGGATGAGCGCGCCATTGAAGCGGAAACTTTCCAAAGAGTAACCGCAACCGATGGGAAATAAAACCGGTGTTGGGCACCGAAAAAAAGACGCCTTTGCGGGCATTGCTGAAAGCCCAATTCAAGAGATCTTCTGAAGATGGGGTATGTTCGATTACTTCGAACAGAAAGATATAATCTACTGGGGGTAACAATTGCCGCTCGGCAAGCATAGAGATATCCGCATGGATTCCATTAATTCCATTCTCGCGGATCATGCGAAGGGCATCGTCAGAAATATCGACACCGATTAGATAACGCATCGGCTTCCGTTTATTAATGTCCAGTAGCACGGCGCCATTACCAGCACCGATATCCATTATTGAACTGCCTGCTTCCAAGTAACGCAAGGCGAGATTCGCTCGATCTTGTTGAAACTCATTTAAGCTTTTAGCCGATAACTTTCGTTCATGCCAATAGCGATTATATTTGGTATCATGCTCCCGAAGGGTCGGGTAGATGAACAGCGAAACCCAGAGCTGTTTGACCCAGTATAGTTTATCTTTAATTTTTTTGATGATTGACATGACTATTTTGAGCAATTATGAATATATGATCCTGGCGCCCAAGGAGTGTAATGCCGGCAATAAGAATCCCTTTCAGGAGCTTCCGCAGAATACTCTCTGGAGTTGTCTTATCCGTGCTCAAAGTATGTGATTTCATGACGAGCCGCTTGCGTTTCAAACTGGGACCCCAAAAATAGTGTAAAAGCTTCCGAATATTTAAATCATTGAGTTCGTAGTTTCGCTTACGTATACATATAATTGAAAATCCGAGTTGCGTAAGCATTGAAGATATCCCTTGGTCAGAGAAGTAAAAAAGATGTTCCAGGGCAATAAACTTCCAGGCTGGCCCGTCTTTGCGGGCAAGGTAGCTATTGAAGTTCGGCACTTCAATGCATAATAACCCGTTGGTGTTGAGACGGTGACGAATCTCGTGAAGCAATGCTATGGGATTAGAAATATGCTCAAGAACATGGAAGATCGTAATCACATCAAAAGTTTTCCCTTCCGACAGGTTCTGAAGAGTGCCTTGGACAACCGAGATTCCCCGCTCCTGTGCCCAAGCAACAGCAGATGTGTTCAGCTCAATCCCAAGGGCATCGAAGCCGGATAACTGCGCCTCTCGGACAAAGAACCCCGTATGGGCGCCTATATCCAAAAGTGTTTTGTGCCAGGGTTGCACATGATGCCGGATAATCTTTAGAATTTCTCGGGCATTATCGCGGATATTTTTCAGACGATAGGGCTGCAAAAGCACGCCGGCATAATTTTCCGCTCTCTGATAATATGATTCCGGCTGATACGGAATAATTTCCGGAGTCAAAAACCCCGTCAAACACTTTCGACACTGGAGGATTTCAGGCATTTCCGAAAAAGCTGGTTTTATCACATTGCTTCCGCAGATTTTACAGATCGTACTCATCGATAAGCAATCATGAGAGACATTTCTTTTCGGAACGCAACGACCGGATGAGCAAAGATGCGGTTTGTCGGCTCAAGAATAAACTTGTGATTAAAGCGTGGTCCAGGAAGTATTGGATTTATGATTCGCTGTAGAGTAATCGGTAGAACCGCAAGAACATTCTTTACCAGATGCGCCACACCGGATCCAACTGGCCGATCAAGGTATGCGTAGTAAAACTGGGAGAAGCCGGCACGCTCAAACGCTGCTCTCCAATCCTTGAGCCGATACTCGCGCTCGCCGTTCATGCGCCGCGTCAGCGGTTGATCAGGAGGTAAACCGAACTGCCGTTTGTAGTCCGCCGGATACTCGATATCAAGAAGTTCATTCAGGCCCTCCTGGGTATATCGATCTGGTCGTGCTTTATCAAGACAGAGCACAAAACCTCCTGGCTTGAGAACACGACCTAACTCTTTGAGCGTCACGTCAATATTTGATGAATGGTGTAACGAAAAAAAATCAAAAACAAAATCAACTGAGGCATCCGCCAATTGGATATCATCGAAACTACCGATTGCACCGATAACTTTATCAGTATGATCGCCAAGAACATGACTGATAATTTTTGGCGCTAAATACTCGACAATCGGTTGGCAAATCTCAACACCATATATTTTCTCTACCGCTGGTCGGCGAGCAAGAATCGAACTGAACGTCAGAGAACCGGCTCCAACCTCGAGACCAATACCCTCAAGCAATTTCTTTAAGAAGTGCCGCTCTATGTACGTAAAAAGTTCCTCGATGTCTTTAACCGTAATGTTGGGCACAACTCCATCAAACGTCAGCTCCCGGATGATGCTCATAGGCTCACTGTTTTTTAGATTTAAAGCAAACTTTGTCCGGTAGTTCTGTTCCGCTTCGCGCTTTAATTCAGGATCAATTGGCCAGTGTTCAATCTGCATAGCTCAATACTACACATTTTAAATAATTATTCAAAAGAAAACGGCTTGATGTCATCGCACCGTTTTCGTATATCTCCAAATCGCTACTGGAAGGTAGGTTTAATAAGAAAGCTATACTTTTCGCAATTTTTCCCGAATGGGAATTTCTGAAGGCAATACCCGTTTTATGCCGTCCCCGTGAGCTTTTTCCATAATTCGTACGTCACGAATGAGTTGAGCAAATTCTTGTGGCTCAAGACTCGCCGATTGATCGGTGCCAAACATCTTTTTATCGAGCGTGATATGTCGCTCGATCATGTGTGCACCGACATTTGCGGCAGCCAGCGTCGGAATTAATCCCTTTTCGTGGCCGCTATACCCGATAGGAACCGTTGGAAATTCCTGTCGCATTTTTGTAATAACTCGAATGTTTAATTCGCTGTCTTCGGAGGGATAAGTTGAAACTGTGTGTAAGAGGATGAGGTTTTGAGTCCCTAAGACTTCTACGGCCTTTGAAACTTCTCCGCTAGTGCTCATGCCGGTTGACAAGATAACAGGTTTACCCGTTGCACGTGCTTTGCGAAGAAGATCATGATCGGTAAGATTCGCGGACGCAATTTTGCAGCAAGGCACGTTGAGCCGTTCAAGAACATCAACACTCTCCAAATCCCACGGAGAAGCAAATGCAAGCAATCCTTTCGATTTTGCATAATCAAACAAACCGCGATACTCAGCCTCCGTAAACTCAAGTGCCCATTTTAAGTCGCCGTTGGTACTGTCTTTAAAATCAGATTTCTGAAGACGTACTACGGCCTCCGGCGACAATACGCCACGATTTATAGCATTCTCGAGTACTGTTCGATCTACAGCACGCGGCTTGGCGAGTTCTTCTGGCAAATATACGACTGGCACCGTGCGCTTTTGAAATTTTACCGCTTGAGCTCCGGCTTCAGATGCGGCATCAATGAGTCTCTTCGCAATCTCAATGCTCCCATTGTGATTGATCCCGATTTCTGCGACAAAAAAACAAGGGCGACTTCTCCCAATCGGAATGCTGGCGATAAAGACATCTTGAGTTGTTGGGGCGGGCCTCCCCAGGATAAACCGTACAAGTCGAGCCCCAAAATTTCTTGGTATCTTGATCATTTTTCAATTATAATATACCAACTATATGACTGTCCAGCCACCATCCACCAGTAGATTGTGCCCCGTTACATAACTAGAAGCATCGGAAGCTAAGAAGATCAGGGGCCCAACAAGTTCATGTACTTTCCCACAGCGACTAAGCACCATCTTTTTTGCGAGACTGGGTAAGAACCCATCATCATATTCCTTCCCCGCCTTATGATGTCCTTCTTTCAGATTCGGAATAGCACCAGGTGAGAGCGCGTTAACTCGAACCGGAGCCAAAAAAGAGGCGCTGTAGCGAGTCCAGTGTAGGAGTCCCGCTTTTACGACACTGTACGCAGGTGGATTTATAGAGTGTTTGAATCCTTCATAGGTGGTAGGGCTTGGAGCTATCACACCTAATGAAGAGGTGATATTGATAATTGATCCTCCGCCTCGCTCTTTCATGGCAAGGCCAAATTTCTTTGTCGATTGAACTGCCCACCAGATTCCAGCCTCAAATGCATTCCTGAATTCGTCATGAGTAGCACTTTTGATTGTCTCGCGTCTCCTAAGATAAAAACCTGTTTGAGAACCAAACACAAACGCATTATTGATAAGAATATCAACCTGGTGTTCCTTGAGAATTTTAGTGTAGACCTTATCTGTCGCTTTCTCATCAAAGAGATTAACTTCATGCCAAAAAGTTCTGCCCGGGTATTCTCCCTTAAACGAATCCCGTACCTCATAACCAACCTCTGGTTTTTCGATAACAATTACTCTTGCTCCAGAGTCCAAAAGCCCGCGCACAAACTCTTTGCCAAAGTATCCCGCTCCACCCGTAATGAGAGCAGTTTTCCCAGCCAAAGAGAAAAGGGACGGCCCTGCATTTTGCACCTTATGAGTACGTGTTTTATTTTTTCTCATCTTTCTCTTCATAATATCCGTTTATTATCGAATCTTATTCTGACTAGCTTTGGCTCGAACAATCAAGTCACAGACTTCCCGAACCGCTCCATCCCCACCTTTCTGTCTGGTAACATAGTCGGCTACTTTTTTTGCTTCTGTAGCACCGTCAGCCACACAAGCCGAGACACCGACAATTTTCATAATATCAACATCATTCGTACTGTCACCGACAAAACATATATCTTTTAAATTCGTTTTAGGGCAATTCTCTTTCAGCCATTCTTTTAGTCCAGCAACTTTATCTTTGTTTTGGACCAAAGGTACACCTAATTTCCAAGCCCGAGCCTGAACATAACCACTTCGTTGCGTAGTTAAAATAAGAACTGAAATTCCCTCTTTTCGCACCAGGTCTATACCTTGCCCGTCTTGATGGGAAAATCTTGCGGACTCAAAAACATAAACAAAATCACGGCCGGTGTGTTGGCTAGCTACTTCCTTGGTCATAATCACGCCCGTATCAAGATATAGGGGAGTTAAAACTCCATCACAATCAAGGGCAAGAACCCTAATTTGCTTGAATTTTTGAAGTAATTTTGCAGAAATATTCATATACTCCTGTACCCCTGTCACTGTATCAAGATTCCCAAAGAATGTGAATACTTAGTATAGTCACGAATTGACAAAAGTCAAGTTTTCCGGTACATTATCCGGTGTGAACATTGACAACAGAGATCCACAAACTTCATACGGCGTACTGCGCAATCTAACAGAAAAGGAGACCACATGGGTATCGCACTGCCCGTTCGTGACACTGCAACGGGTGCCCATGTGCACCCTGCAGACGTGATCAAGGGCATCACCTATCGCGACCTGAAAGGCGCTCGGGTGGTGTTCATCAATATGCCCCTGCGAGAGACAGCTCGACCAAACACCACGCCAGAAGGCCCGTTGCTCATGGCAACCAACCTCCGACGAAACTGCGGCGTTGATGCCACCATCGTAGATCTTAACGCGTACCGCATCTGCGACGAGGTTGCCACGACGCGTGGCCTGAAGTGGGGTCGCCACCTGACACACGCGGAAACGTTTGGGCTCATCCAGCGCCACATTCGCCACCACGGCGAGCCTGATGTAGTCGCTCTGTCTGGCAAGATTACCACTCTAAAGTGGCAGGAAGAGATCGTGAGAATTATCCGGCGACTCTTGCCCAACGTGTTTCTGGTATCCGGCGGCGGGCTGGCAACCGAACTGAAGACAGGGTTGTTCAGCTACATCCCAGGGTTAGACGGCGTTGCGCATTCCGAAGGCGACGATGTGATCATCAAGATCGTCTATGACGGTTTAACCATCAAGCGATACGGCATCGAATCGGCGCTGAACAGCGGGAAGCTCCAGCCGTATTACATCAGTAAGATCAACGGCCGGCACCGTTTCCTGTATGCGGGCGATCGGCCGCATAACCTGAATGCGTTACCTCACGCTGATCTGGAACTTCTGCGCGAGGACGTAGACGGCAACCCCATCCTGGATTGGTATTTGAATGTACCGGCCTGGAGCGCCACAGCCAACAATTCGTCGGCCGCTCCATGGAGAGATGAGGATGTCGTGCCTAAGACGACATCAGTCTCCAGCCGCGGATGTCCATACCATTGCTTCTACTGCTTCCGCAAGACGCAGGGCGAACAACTGTGGGGAGTGCGTTCGGCAGAGCACATCATGCGAGAGCTTCATGAGCACATTGAGCGCTATGGCATCAAGTTTCATGGTTTCCCCGATGACAACTTTGCGGTAACTCTGGGCAGGATCAAGGATTTGAACAGCTTGGTTGCCTGGGGAACCCACACCCGTCTGGATGAAGTCGCGGGCCTGAACAAGATCACCAAAGGCACCGCCGAGGTCATGGCCAAGGCCGGCTGCAAGTATATTGGCTTCGGCCCCGAGAGCGCAAGCGCAAAAGTCCTGGAGGCAATCGGTAAGGGCGGCCACACGTTGAGCAACGGCTTCACTGCCGTTACCGTGGATGGTCAACCGCACGAGTTCCCGCGCTCCATGATCTTGGGCATCCAGAATGCTGCCCGCGTGGGTATCCACGGCAACTGCACCTGGATCGTCGGCTCACCTACCGAAACGCTCCAAGACGTCAAGGAGAGCGTGCTGTTCATGCTCTGGCAGACGGAGTTCTACGCCCGGTTCGGCGCCAGCTCGAAATCGGTCAATACTCGGATGTTCACCATGACCTGGTACCCAGGCGTCACCCTGATCAACCATCCCAAGGTCCGTTCGGAGCTCGCGCGCATCTTCGGCCTGACGTTCCAAGAGCTTCTGGTTAAAATTCCGGGTAAGGAACACTGGGAGCCGATCATAGATGAGAACTTCTACCGATATCTGCGCGAGCTGGACGATGCCACCAAGGTACTGGAGAAGAACGGTGAACCCCTCAACTTCGGCAACATGCCAACTGACACGTTCCTCAAAGTCCGCGAGCTGATCGACTCCGACCGCACACTGGACATCCTTTCGCTGTAACCAGTCCCCCTCGTTCCCACCCCCGCCCGCCGGCACACCACCGGCGGGCTTTTTTATTCAAAAGTAAGCTTGAGCGGATCGATGCCCTTGGCTTCAAGGATAAAGTTGGCGAGGTCGCGAAATGCTCCAGAACCACCTTCGCGCTCAGAAACAAAGTGAGCAATATTGCGAATAACCTTTTCTGCCTGCGCGGGTGCCGCACGGAGCGCAACTTTTTGGAGTAACGGCACATCCAAAATGTCATCAGCCATGTACGCACACACATCAAACGATTTACCAATGGTCTTGAGCCACTCTTCAGCCGTATGAACTTTTTTCACACCCCCCACACCCATGTAAAGCGTCACTGGCCTCCAGCCGGGGCCCATCTTCTTACTCCGGGAAGAGGGGGATGAGTTCCATTTTTTCACCATATCAATGATCGAACGAGCTCGAGGGCCATGCTCATTCGTAATCAAGCAAATAGGAATACCGATACTGCGAAGTAAATGAAGTCCTTGTCCATCATAGTAACTACGGAATTTGGGCTTGTACGGCGTGCCCTCAAGGACACGATTGTCGTTGAAAACTCCATCAACATTAGAAATTACCACCTCAATACGCCCGGCCAAGGCGTAGAGTTCTTTATTACTAATACTTTTTATCTTCATATTCTTTTTCATAGTACCTAATGTAGACAATTATTGAAACGGCCGGGTCATACGGACCCGGCCAGACCCTTGAGTTGGGTCAAGTACAACTGTGCCAAATCGTGCCGTAAGAACTGGTTTGCCGGCAGGTGCCCGTCCCGAGATGTATCGTTGGATCTCCAGCAGGTTGGTCGCTGTGCCCTTCCCAGACTCGTCCGAGGTGTCCACGTACAACGACTGCCCCGGACCAGGAAGCTCGAAACTGAAGGTCGAAGATGTTGGTGCCAGTCACATTTCCTTTCGCCCGGACTTCCGCCATTCGCTTCTTGATACGCCGCTCCAAGGTTGTGGCGTTACAGAAGAACGTAACGACTCTGAGCGAAGTCAGAAAGTCGGGACACTCTTGACCCTTGCCGCGCAACTCCTGAGCCATGCTCATCAGGTGCAGGTGAGCGTCAGTGACCGCACCCGTTAGTGGTCGCCAGTGGTCCAGGACGGTTTTGATGACCATCTCCAGCATCACTGGCTTGCGTTCGACAACCAGAATCCGTTTGATCTCCAACCACACCGCCTCCTGGAACAGACGGATTACCGGCTGAGTCACCGGCCCGTCCCCCAACATCTTGCCTCGGAAAGAATCCGCGGAGACGGGAGCGAAGTCGGCCAGGGCGTGCTGGGCCTGGAGCAGGGAAATGTAGTGCGATTTCCCTGCGTAGGAAAGTCCGGACATCACGGCAACCGGCAGGTTCTGCACTACGGACATAGACACCACCTCTCACAAGATACAGGTTAAAGGAACAAAATACTATACCACACTGTTATTTTATTGCAACCTCGCGCAGTTGCTAAAAGTCTGGTTTTTTGGTCTAATAACTTCAATCATGCATGTTACTACTGTTTTCAATTGGCTATCTATCGCCGCACTGGGATTTATGAGCTGGGGCATCATAGGTCAGTGGCTCAAGATACGCCACCGTACAAGCATTGAGGAGATAAGCCTCCGAGAAGTCACCATTCGCTGGACGGTTACCGTAGTGCTCTTGGTCAAGATCATCCTGGTGAAGGACCCCTACCTTATTGCAGGGCAGCTTTTACTCCTGGCCGGCATTTCACTCTACTTTGGTACGCTCGTCATTATCAAAAATCGCCATCATGAGTAAACAAAAAATAATCGCTGTTATCCCTGCCCGGGGCGGGTCAAAGAGTATTCCCCTGAAAAACATCAAAAAGTTCTGTGGCAAGCCGCTTATCGCCTGGTCTATTTTGGGTGCTAAGAAAAGCAAATATCTCGACCGGGTTATTGTCTCAACCGACAGTACTAAAATTGCCAAAGTCGCTAAAAAGTTTGGTGCTGAAGTGATTATCCGTCCTCCGGAACTCGCCATCGACACCATCGGCATTGAACCGACCCTGAAGCACGCCTACGAAACACTTTTAAAAGACGAGAAATATAAAGCCGATGGGCTTGTCTTACTTATGCCCACGTCGCCTACCCGCCAGACATTCCATATTGATGACGCAATTAAAATTTTCAAAGATAAAAAAGCAGACTCGGTTATTGCCGTTAATGAAACTCCGGCGAATCATACTCCCTACTGGACGCTCGTACGCTCCAAAAGAGGCAAAGTAACATTGTGGGGAAATATACCTTTGAAAAAGATCCCTACCCGGCGACAAGATTTTCCTCAGCAGTGTTATGCCCGCAATGATCTTATTTATGTATTGAAGCCGAAAAACCTCTACGACAAAGAGATCCCGAATCTCTACGGAGATAAGGTAGAACTTATGATTATCCCTGACCCCGAAAAATACGAAGCCGATATCAATACGCCCGGCGAGTGGCACGAAGCCGAAATGAAATTAAGAAAATTACTCAAGGAGCACTAGAACCGCAGTACCTTTTAAAAAAACTTACCAATTCTTGGAAAAGGTAAATGCAAGCGATTTAAAATTATTTGAGCAATTCTCTTGCCCGCTTTCCCGTCGAGTTTATACATATGCCGCCCGATGGTCCTATGCCGCCCATCTTGATTGAGTTTCGGATTTTTTAAATATGCGTTTATCGCGGCAATCCATTCATCGGCGCTATACACCACTTTCGTACCTCCAAGCGCTACTAAACTGGCCAGACAATCCTCTTGATTGTAGCGTTTCACACTCTGAACGTAGGGTTTCTTTTCCCACCCGTCAAAGCTTATCAAAATTTGCGGTTTGTCGAATACGGTCGCATCCAAACCAAGCGACGTTGCTACATACATTACTATTTCGGAATAATATACGGAATTTCGAAGATGGTCATGCTCATCAGGACGAATCTCCGCACCTTTATAATCATCAGAACGAAGCTGGACGCCGGGAGTTTCAAAAATAAACCTTGGATCATTATCGAATTTTGAGAAATCAGCAGGGTGATGAGGATGATTTCGAACAAGTATCTGCACATCCGGAAGATTTCCTGCATCCATTGCATCTCTTAAAATCTGCGCGAGTTGCCAATCAGTATCCGAAAGGATGGAACCCGCTGGAGCAAATAAGAGCAACTTCTTTGAAGGGTCCGCACCAATATAAGCAAAAAACTCCTCACGCGAGAGGGTGGGACCCTCAAGCCACGTATCAAATTGAGGCAACCCTACAACCTGGATTTGTTCAGCATTGCAATCGTGCAGTTCAATGAGTTCTTCCTTTACCTTTGGACTTGGGCTTAGTATACTCGCGGGAATGACTCGAAGAACACCTTTTGTGGTTGTATTGTCCCAAGAACGAACCATCCCAATAAGCGGAATGTTATTCTTGTGGGCTTCTCTATTAAAAAGAACATCTTGTTCACCAAAGATATCCGTAGAAAAGAAAACATACGGATTATATTTCTTGATAAATGGTTCAAAGATATTTCCAGGCGCAAAGACACTATTGAACCATCGATACAGCGTGCGTGAATAGGGCAAAGAACTTAGAATGGAGGCTGATATCTTTAGTCTTTGATAGTTTAAGAACCCAAAAATCGTTTTATTGTTATAAAAATATTCCGCTCGCTGATCTCGAACATATTGAGTATTTTCAAGGAGAAATGCGAGGCGATACCAGAATTTACTTTTTGAAGTACGGATAATCGGATCTAGGTCAAATCCCTCAATAATAACATTGGGGCCACCATAATATTTCTCGAATAGTTCTTTTTTACTAGGAGGGGCAAAAATAATAATTCTCAAATCAGAATTTGCCCTCAAAATCTTCAATACATCGGTATTGAGAATATTTCGCGCAATAAAACCATGATAGGCGGTAATAAATAATGTTTTCATTTTAATTTTGCATAGACCTCCAGGTAAGATTGTATCGCCTTACTCATAGTATGTTTTTTTGCCCATTCATAGCTTGCATTGCTATATCTTTTCCATAGATCCATGTCCCCAACTAGCTTAAGCAATGCATCGGTGGTGGCTGATATATCGTTTTGTGGAACCAAAAGACCATTATACCCATCTTTTACAGCGTCCTCAATCCCATTTCCAAGTGTACCTATCACCGGCAATCCGGCCGCGGCTACTTCAAGAAAAACTAAACCAAATCCCTCAAAATGATAGCCCTCGTTAATGGATGTCAGAAGAAATATAACAGCTTTTCGATAAAGCTCCTTTAGTTCTTCGTCCGAAATATTTTCCTTAAAGATAACTCTTCCCTCGCCATCGTTTGTCTTGATAATATTTTTCAGTCGATGCATATATGCTTGATCCCTCTGGCTACCCACAATGACATATTGAAGATGCGGCAACTGCTTATACGCCTCTAAAAATGCCGGGATCGAGATATGATATCCTTTTCGAGCTTTTATAGCTCCCACGCTTAGTACGAGAGATCCTGACTGTGCTTCATGTGTTTGCCTAAACTTCTCCAGATTGATTCCGGGGTTAATAACTTTTGTTCGCAAAGTAGGAATAACTTTCAAAAGTTCTTGCTGCGTGAACTTACTTATAGCAACGACGAAATCTGCCTTGTTTAAAGCCCATCGACTTATCCATTTCGTCTTCCAATGGTAAAGAGGCGCTATAGAATAGGTGCCTAGTGCTGTCAGAACAAATTTCTTATGTTCTGAATTTGCCAACGCAACGATCATCCCTGATTGGTTAAGATCTAGGGCGTGAATAATGTCGTATTTGGCCAGAAGAGGCCTCAAGCGCCATGCAGATTGAAATAATCGCCATCCTCGACTAAGTATACGAATTCCACTTTCATCTTCAGTATAGACGACTGTTTCATGTCCCGCCGCCTGAACCCCAGAAATTAAATCAGAGGCATATCTGCCCCACCCAGATTTTGGATTTATCGTGGATGTTAAATAGGCTATCTTCATTGCATTAAAAATTCTTTAATATTCTGAGCTCGTACACGCCAACTATAGCGCTCCGCGTCAGTACGCGCCTGCTCGGCTCTCTGTTGAGCTAATTCAGGGTTGGAAAAAATCTCTTCTATCGCTTGCGTAATGGCTTTCGAATCGCTGGGTTTGACTAGAAATGCACTGGCTTCGCTAAGTACCTCCCGAATCGAGGGTAAATCCGAAGCAATAATAGGTCTGCGCGATGCCATATACTCAAAAAGCTTTAGTGGCGACATAAAGTGCGCGAAGTGAGGCTGATTTGGATATGCCATAACCAAAACATCAAGAGCTTTCAAATATTTCGGAATACTACCATGCGGCTGACGGCCCGCAAAAATTACTGCATCGGATGGGATGCCTAACTCTTTGGCAAGCCGCTGGGATTCCTCGACATCCTCTTGAACTCCTCCGACGATCACCAGCTTGCTTTCTTTATGATTTTGGTGGAATGCGGAAAATCCATCCATTAAAAAATCCACTCCCTTAGACATGCCAAGCGTCTTTAATTGACCGACATAGCCTACTATCCATGCTTTTGGGGGCAGGCCGAGTTCCTTTCGCGCCTGCTCTTGAGTTATATCGATATCGAACTGCTCGATATCGACTCCGTCATGGGCCACCAGTATTCGATCCGGCGAAAATCCAAATTTAACAAATTCATCTTTAATACCTTGCGATATAACAACAATCTTTATATCGATACTTAGAAATCTTCTATAGAAAAATTCTCGGCGATGAGCGAATCGATGTGCCTCAAAGAAAAGACCAGCTCGAAAAAAGCTAAGCAGATAAAGCGGTAGCTCCTCTCGCGAGTAGACAATTTCGGGATTACGTCTGAATGTATAAACTGCAAGGATGACAGCGGAAATCAAATTCTTGATGCCTACCGCCAACTGGTCAAACTTTCCCGGTAAATGAAAATCGGGAGACCATAATCGTTTAAAAGTAAAAGAATGCTGAACTTGATAATACTCAAAGAAATCTTGATCAGTATTTCTTCGATGAGGTGCTAGAAGAGTTACTTGTGATCCTGCATTGGCAAATGCTTCGCACATTTTCGCAATCTGAACACCGTAGGCCTTTTCGGTCGGCAATCTAAGATTAACAATATAGAGCAAATTAGCCATTCACATTATTTGTGGGATCAAAAAGATTGAGCCAAGTTAATGCGGCCTTCCTATATTTCGCCCAGAAATCTGATTCGAGCATTACGTTTTCAAATAATTCCCGGGCCATCGGAATAATATCTTTTTTTGTTAATACCACCGCTTGTACGGCTTGCCAAACAGATTCATTTTCTTCAATTCCCGGGGCCTCTTTCCTTAAATTTACAAGAAGGTTTGAAAGCTTAGTGTGTTGGATTGCCGGTTGACCCGAAAAGACAGCTAATCCAAGATGGTCAATAATTTTTTTTGCGAAAACTCCGCACCAAATATCATCAAAACGATCAAAAGGATAGCCTAATCCCTGAAGGCCAAAATACATCAGTGGAGCAATTTTTATGTTAAAAGCCACATTCATCCCGCACATTGGAAAAAAGTTCCACCTTGGTATCACCTGATCTTGACCATTAAATGGCAAGCCGGGTCTCGCAAGAGACATCACGGCATCATAATCCGGGTATAAATCCCAGAGACCATGACTCAAAATGACTTCCGACTTTCCCCTGATAAAATAAGGATAACCCCTAGTATATTGATCACCGGTCGCAACCCAATTTAGATCAACCTGGCGATTCAAATTTTGAAAGTGATGAGAAACAAAAGATTCCTTATCTGCAGTTGGGTAGCAGTCATCATCGAGAACAATTACCCAATCAACATTTTGCCGATAAGCGACATATACTCCAAATGATTTAATAGCCGATGTTTTCCGGGGAATTATCCAGGAGTTATCTCCGAGTTCAGCATCAATCTCCGAATGTGAAAAATGATTGGGAAAATATGCTCCAAGATCGCTCTTTCGAGGAAGATCCTCAACTATTATTAATTTATCTCTATCCCAGCCCCAAGCTGAAATCCATTTTAAAAGATCAGCGGGCCTGATTGATGCCACAATTACTCGATATTCATCTCTTTTCATATAGATATCTCCTAAATTATTACCTCGGATAGTATGTTAATTTTAAGCAAACGTCAATTAAAAGAATTTTTTAAAATTTCCTTAGCTCTATCTCTTATTGTGTGTTCGGATAAAACTTTATTATAGCCATTTCTGGTTATTCTTTCCCTTTCCTCGCGATTGTGTAAGTAATGCTCCACTAAGCTAGATAGCTCCGTTGCATTATGGAAATAGACTATATCCTCTCTATCTAAAAATAACTCGGCTAATCCTTCTTTGTAGTCGCTTACGACCATGGCTCCGGAAATCATCGCCTCAAAACTTCTTAGATTTGGTCCTTGAGTTAGATCGTCTTTAACATGAATATTTACAACAATTTTACTTTTTTTATATATATCAAGCATCGCCTGGCCACGAATCTGTCCCTGGTAAAATTCCTTCAAAGAACTATCAGCCCATTCGGGAGTACCCCAAATTTTCAAATTGAAATTCTTAATCTCGGCAAGTACTTCCTCTCTTTCATGGTGACTAGCCAAGGTTCCTATAAAGGCTATATCGTGCTCCTTGTTTTCTAGAATATCTCGAATTGACTGACTATCCGACTTAAAGGCAGCCATCGGAAGGTAACAAATATTTTTAAACCCTTCCGATTCTAAGGCCTTCTTTGAATTATGGTCCATGACAAAGAATTGGTCATAATGCGAAGCAAATCTTTTTAATGTTCCAATATTCCACATTCCGTCAGGAAACCAGTTCACTGCTTTTACTCCATTGCGCCTAATTTCATCAACAGTTCGTACGGAAAGATGTTTACCTTTGATCACTACAAATAAATCTGGCTTGGAATTTTTTATGATTTTTAAGACTTTTGACTGCAATTTGGCTCTAGCTAATTTTATTAAACTTCCCAACAAAAAGGAGGCTAGATAATTATTTACAAATTTTTGCGGTATTTGGTAAGGAATTTTAATATTAAATAAAGAATAGTATGTAAATAGAACTTCCGCATGATGACCTAAACTTTTAAAAGCATCGGCGAGCGGCTTAGAAATTGCTTGCTCTTTAGTATCGTGAGTGGCAATTATAATTTTCATTTAATAATTTTGCTTAATACTTGCCTCGCCTCTGTTTCCCAAGATGGCATTTCATATCCTAAGGCTATGGCTTTTTGTACGTTAAGCCACATCTGCTTAGGCCGCCGAGCTATGTGGCCCGCAGAAGTTTCATCAACTGATATCTCGGTCACTTCGCCAGAAAAATGCGGGAAATGATTCCGTATCACACCCCATACTTCCGCCTTATTAACTACATTAAAACTTCCCAAGTGGATAATACCGGGCCTGAAATTTCTTAGAAAATCAATAACAAGGTAACTGAAAGTCTTAGCGCTGATCGGATTAATAACTACATCGTTAAAAAGCGTAAAAGACCTATTTTCGGCGGCAGCCCTCACAAACCACTGCACAAAACTGGGATGAGCTCCCTTGGGCCGAATACCAATAGGGTTTGCCCGAATAATAAGACCTTTTTTATAGTTCAGCACCTCCTGTTCGGCTAGAATTTTGGTTTCACCATAGTAGTTTAGCGCTTGAGGTATATCTTCCTCTCGATAGTCACCGGTATCTCCAGAGAACACCATGGGTGTAGATACATAGAGCAGAGGAGTATCGTATCGCTGGGCAAGCATTACTATATTCTTCGTTCCATCAACATTAATCCGATAGCATTCATCTCTGTTGAGCTCGCAGTAATTCACATCAGTAACGGCAGCACAGTGAATGATAGCGCTTATATTTTTATATTTATTTCTTACTTGCTCGACAGATTTAGATGAAGAAATATCCAATTTCAGCCTTTCTATTCCTGGATTTAAAAGTTCTGGGTTAGAATTATAGGTCCCAATAATATTAAACTCCTCGCCTTTCAAGACTTTGCATAATTCAAATCCAAGCATCCCCGATGCTCCTGTAACCAAAATGGTTTTAGTGCGATTTTCGATCATGACTTGCGTTGCTATTCAATCCAATACAGCACATCATAAGCGAATAACGAAGGCTAGATTTTATAGAGAATAGGAAATCCTGCGCATCCTCTAATTTCTTTAATCCTAAATCCTATTTGCTTCGCCCAAATTCTAAAATCCGTAATAGTCCAAAATCTCACATGTTCGCGGGGATGAAGCTTCGGAAGATAGGGAAAGCGACCGAATAAAAGTTTAAACCGAAACCATAGATACCCTAAATTTGGCGTCGTGATGATAATTCCCTGTTTATAATGCGTTCTCATTTTTAAAAGCACTTCTTCGCAATCTCTGACATGCTCTATAAACTCCGCCATGATTATAAAATCATAATTTCCCGGTAAACTAAACTGTTCACTCGTAACGTCGTCCTGAAGCGCTTTTAATCCGATCTTTTTTATACTAGCAACAGATACGGCTGAAGAATCTACGCCTACACTATCGTGATTTATCAGATTAAGACTCAATAAGAAACTTAATAATTCCCCTCCACCTGCCCCGATATCAGCTACATGAAAGCTATCGGATCTTGTTTTCTTTAATTGCTTCTTCAATAAGGCAACGATTATGTTAAACCGGTTTCTAAATTGGTCCTTATCTCGGCTCCAAAATTTATCCCAATCCTTCTCAAGATAGAAATTTTTACGGGTAAATGTATAAGCAATCTCTTGTTTAAGATAACGAAGGAATCCTTTTATTTTTTTCATGAAATTATAAGCTTTGAAAGAAGTCTTCTAATCGTTCGCCGACTGATTGATTGCTGAAGTGATCCAAAATATATTGCCGGGCTTCTAAACCCATCTGCTTTCTCTCTTCAGTATTAACGGCCAATCGCTCCATCGCTCGTGCCAATGCATTATCATCCCCCGGAGGAACGAGGATGCCCGTTTTATTGTTTATCACAGTCTCACTTAAAGAACCACTCGCCGTAGTAATGACAGGGGTACCACATGCTTGAGCCTGTAACATAAGCAACCCAAATTGTTCTTCCCAACCTTCGTATGGCTGTGATGGGTGGATCATGACATCTGCTTGGGCATACAATGGCGCAAGCTCATTTACTGGCTGCCACGGAAGAACAGTGACACTATTTTGAATCCCTAAGTCTTTAATTGTTTGATCAACCTGATTTTTGAGTTCTCCCATACCAATAAACAGAAGGTGGGTCGCGGGAACTTTTTTATGCGTCTCCGCAAACGCTCTTAGAGTAGGGAGGGGGCCCTTGCGTTCAGTAAACGTGGCGGAATAAACAAAAATAACCTTATCGCCTAAAGAGTACCTGTCACGCAAATTTGTAGAACTTATTGGCTTAAATACATCGGTATCAATCCCAGTTTGAGGGATAACGGCTGTCTTCAATTTTGGATTCTCCTTAAAGTATGGCTTATGAATCTCAAATGCTCTTTCCATACCACAGAGACTGCCAGCACTCAATCGAATGTTTTGATGAAGCAGCCACTCGGTTATTCGCAACTTCATCCCCGACATCCTCTCCTTGTATGAGACATTTTGCCAGGTAAAAAAAACGTGCTTCATCCCTAATTTTTTTGCCAGTCTGCTATATAAATACGTAACGAGAAGATTCGGCTCGTATGAACTATAGAGAATGTCTCCAGGTCTTGCATGAGATCGTAGAATTGCGCCTAATCCCGGCATCCACCCCTTAAGATGTCCCCGAATGAGTGGGTAGGTTGAATGATAAAAAGGAGCTGGAGTAGTAAATGTTGCGAAACCTTCGCGTATTTTCGGATATACAATCACCTTCTTACCCTTAGTAGATTTCCATTCTTTGGGCAAAACAAAGACGAGTTGCTCTTTATTTTTAAAGTAATCAAAGACTGGATAGTTATGTTCGTATATGTATGTATAGGCAACAACGAAAATCTTCATCTTATTCAGTAACGTAGAAGCAAATCTGGAGGCCAAACAGATTGGGCCACCAATCTCGCAAAGGCTTTCTTCCGTTGGATGATTTAATTCTTTTGACCTTAAACCCCAGCATATTAATTGTCCTTTCAAAATCCTTTACCGACCAATACCGCAAATGCTCTTTGGGAGCTATCGCCCACTGCTTAGGAAATTTCCCCAAAAGCAATTCTAATCGGAATTTCCAATATGCCGTATTGGGGATAGAAACCATAACTCCTTTTTTGGCAATTCTCATCGCATCGGCCAATACCTCTTCGGAGTTTACGATATGCTCCAAAAATTCGGACATAATAATATAATCAAAGCTCTTATCGGGAAAATCAATTGTTTCATCTATGGCTAAGTAGCGAGTTTTGAGTCCTCTTTTTTCGGCTATCTCTAGTGCCGCTTTCGAAATATCGCATCCGGTATAATCCACTCCATTTTTCTGCACCAAAAACTCCCCAAAAGACCCGTCACCACAGCCAATATCCAAGACACTGGAACCATTCTCTATCCACTCTGAAAAAATGTTATACCGCGGACGCGATCCGGACTTACCTCTTATCTGCCAATATTCTTCGTAAAAATTTTTCACGGTTCACAATAATTTTTCACCTATCTGCTTGAGCTCTCTGCCCAATATTTCAGGGGTGGCAAATCTTTTGAATTTATTATATGCGTTATCGGCCAAGCTTTCTCTTAATCCCGGGTTGTTTTTTAATTTTAGTATTGCCGAAGCAAGATTTTCTGGATTTGATTGAATAAGAATCATATCACCTTCATTAAACAATTCCCTTATTGCCGGCGTGTCGGCCGTAATAATAGGCTTCCTCATTGCCGCGTATTCATATACTTTATTGGGTATTACTCTATTAGTCTTGGCTGTTTGACCGAAAACGCCCAGGCAAATATTCCCTTGATTTATATACTCGGGCAATTTACCATATTCTACCCGATTTATAAAATTAACATTCTTTATTTCCAAGTCGCCAGCTAATTTTTTTATTTCTGGATAGGTTTGCCCATCGCCAAGAATATTGAATTTGATTTCATCGTTCTCAAGAAGTTTAGCGGCTTTTATTATACAATCTATGCCCTGGAGAGGTATAAACGAGCCGTGAAAGTGAACGGCGAATGCGGAATTATTGCGCCCCTCTCTTGGATGAAAAACTTTTTCATCGGTTCCGACAAAAACTCTCCTGAACTTATCATTTTTGATTCTAAATTCTTTTGCGGCATAGCTAATATGCTCGTTGGTATCGAATAATACACTATCGGCCAAACGCATTGATAGCCAGTCCAAAAACCAGTAGTAGTGCGCCAAAAAGCTGCCGGGAATAATAATCTTGCGATCATATACATTTGAATCATATAGCGATATAAATGCGTCAAATATAATGGGTTTTGAAGTAATAAGCCATGCAAACGGTACGATGATCTGCCCCAGAAATCCCACTACCATGACATCATAATCACCCCGAACCTGCCAATGCTTGCGGAACAACCGGATGAACTTCAAAATGCCAGGCGAATTATCCTGACACTCGATAATTTCTACACCGTTCTGGCGAAGACCGCTCATAAGGACACGGTTACGTGCATATAACGGATCGTACATGCCAAAATAAAGAACTCTCATGGGAATAGATTAAGGATGCGTTTTATGACTTGAGGAATGTTATGCCTTTTGGCATTTTGCCGAAGAGCTTCACTTATAGCCTCCTTGGCGTTATTATCCAGCGCAACAAGATGTTGTATCTTTGAAACAAGATCGGCTACATCGCCATGAGAGAATAATAATTGATCAGCGTATTGCCCGAAATCAGATTTAAATGCGGGATTTGATGTTAAAGTCAAGCAACCTGCCGCCATGGACTCTAGCACCACTTTATCTAGCCCTCCACGCGGCGTAAGGTTTACCGTAATATGCGCCTGGCGATATATATCAGGCAGTTTATTGTACGGCATAACGCCGGTGAATTCTATAAGATCTTCAATGTTTAATGTACGCACAAGATTTTTTAAAGACATTAGATAGCTCTCCTCCTCCTTTCTGCCGATCTGACCAATGATTCGAATATGCAAAGGCATTATCTCTCGCAATTGTGTAGCGGCACGAATTAATGTTTCTAAATTTTTAATAGGCGAGATGCGCCCTACGCTGATAATCTCCCAGCGTTCTGGAGTATTCCAGCTTCTCTGGCTCGAGAATGCTTCGATATCAATACCATGCCCGGTCTCTATAATTTTTTTACTTGCGATCGACAAGCTTTCCTTCAACGCCGTGACAATTCGATAACAAAGCTTCTCTGCGATTCGCAATCGCAACGTTACTGCCCGATGCAGATACCAGAAAATAATTCTTTTCCTAAAAAGCATTGCAACCGGCCAAGTAGCAATAACAAATACAGGTGCCATGTGCGCAAAAATTCCATTACTCGCAGGTATCACTTTGAAAAGATAATAATAAAATCGAAAAAATTGGGTAAGCTTTGAAGTCCCGTATTCTCTTCCAAGAGAATACACGGTTACATTACTAGGTAAATCGTAATTGCCTGCCTTGAGGGTTATAACAGAAACCCTCTCAACTTGATGTGCCATCTCTCGCAACCACGATACGAAAAATCCCAACAGATCTTCGTTGGAATCCACTTTCTGGGTTATGACAATGAGATGCTTCATAGAAGAGATCGAATGCCTTCGGCATATGCTTGAATACTTTTTACTCGCTCAAACTGTGAGGCAATCACTAAACCCTGATCGCGGAGGCGTTGGTAATATTCTGGATTGCTGAGCAGTTTATCTATGCCTTCTTTAATATCATGTGCATTCCACCCCACAACATACCCCGATTCGCCATGAACGATAACGTCGTGCACGATCCCTACGGGCGTTGCAATGACGGGAACGCCACATGCCATCGCTTCCAGCACGACACGCGGGCCACCTTCATTGTATGATGGCATAATTAAAATCCTTGAACGATTCATAACATGGGCAATTTCTTGAGAGTTAGCGGCCCAGCCGTGAAGTTGAATACGGTTTTGGAGCTGATATTTTTCAATATACTTTTCGATGCGCGCCCGAGCTGGACCCTCTCCCACAATGTACGCTCTGCCGGAGAGCTGACGTACGGCATCAAGAAATAGGAAAACGCCCTTATTATCGACAAGCCGAGCCACAAAAAGGTAGTCGATATCTTTGGTGATATCTCGAAGAGTGAATACTTCAAGATCAATGTAGAAAGCCGGGATGTACACAATCTTGTTCTCGGGAACTCCGCCAGAAATCAGAAATCGGGGAGTCTGGGTACGGTTGATCACCCTAATTTTTGTGGCGGGCTTAGCATCGAACCGGATAAGAGCTTTCGTAAGAAATCGGTATATCAGCTCTTTAACATTGCCTGCTTTAGGGTATCCCGCGATGTGCATTATTTCAAGCAGGTATGGTATCCCAATTTTTCGGTGGAGTAGCCACGCACCTATGCCATTATAGAACGGCGGATACTCGTGAACGGTCATTACGTCAAATGTCTGCTTTCGGTGAAGCTGTAGCCCTTTTTTGAGAATGTACAGAGGTTGTAGGATAAGCGGCCAGGGCGACGAATGGATGTAGACATTGCCAAAGAGTACCTGGGACACGCTCATGCCGATAGACGGAGTAATCACATCAATCCGCTCCCAATGTTTATGGAATTCTTCCAGAGTATTGCAAAATGGTCCGCGGCGGCCCCGAGCAATGGCGCGATCTCCGCTAATCATGAGAAGTCTAGACATAGTATTAATTTTGAATGATGAATTTAGAATTTCGAATCAATGACTGAATTTTCAATTTTCAAACTTTTTTGATCTTGATGAGCTAATGATTCTACCAAAAATTAAAACTAGCTCTCCACACTCCTGCTTCAAAGCTTGCATCGATGCAAGCTGGTTATCGTAGAAGTCCAGCATCCTAAGCCAATGCTTTGTTTCTTGACATTCTTTCTTACAGATAGATATCTTGTTAATAAAATCTTTCTTTGAAGATGCGGCATTTGCTTCCATATAGTTGGCTCCGATACTAGTACCAGACCTGATAATTTGGTTGATGAGTGGCCCAGAAATATTATTTACCTTCATGCTCTTACATAAACTAATAATATTCTGCCCAAATATAGCCGTCCTCTCTTCTAGGTCATAAATTCGTTTTTTGTCTTCATTCATTCTAATTTTATTCAAAATTTATAATTATAAATTCGAAATTAATAAGGCAGTTGTCTCATTTTCCATTTTAGTTACATTTAATTTCCGGAGCGTATTGCTTCCTTCTTCAACAAATTTTTCTCGGATGTCCGGCATCGCCCATAGCGTTTTAATGGCTTCGATGAGATTGAATTCGTCGTTGTATTTTACCAAGAAACCATTTTCGCCCTGCTGAATAATTTCTCGATTCCCGCCTACTGCTGTGGTGATAATAGGAACTCGAGCGGCCATAACTTCTAATAGCTGGTGCGAGAAACCTTCATAACCGGTATTAAGGACGAATAAATCGGCGGCCGCGAGGTACGTGGCAAGCTCTTCGCTTCGCTTCTTCCCCACTAGATAAACTTTCCGATCAAGGCCCAGGTTTTTTACCATCGCCTGGAGAATCTGAAATTCAGGGCCATCACCGATAATAACCAGCCTAAAGAATTGATTTACCCGCAGTAGTTGAGGCATTATCTTGATGAGCATGCGGAATCCTTTCCAGGGAACCATGCGACCCGCTGATACGATTATGTTACCTGAAATGCCGATCTGCTTGCGCGCTTCCTCTTTCGATAGTGGAGAGGGTTCAAATTCAACTCCGTTATAAATCACGGTGATGGCATCCTTGCTAACGCCCCAGCCTCGCACAATTTCCGAAAGATATATCGAAGGAACTATGATACGAGCGGCATGTCCGCACACCCATATCTGAATCCGGTGAATAATGCCAATCCATCCTCGGCGCGGTTCTTTCTGGAAATCATTGATTAGAAGATTAGTTTTTCCTGACTGAATTGCCGTCTCCCAGGCACGATCGCCTACGATTTTCACGATATATTTCTTTTTGAAAAATCGAGATGCCACGAGTGCCGTTGGCCCCGCGTTAATGGCATTTAATGCGAAAATTAGATCATGATTTTTCGCCGCAAAGAAAACTTTTATCGCGTAGATTGCGTGCCGCACCGGCCATGGCCACTTCTTCCAAATTCTGACTACGGCAAATGGCAGGGATTTGTCTCCCTGATCGCTCCACACCGATGAATAGGTGATAACCGTCACACCGTGTGCCTGGGCAAGTTTCTTACCAATTATTTGAGCATACGATGCCGGCCCGCCAATCTCGGGACTAAAAATCCCTGTTATAATAAGAAGCTTCTTCATCCTGTAGTAGAATTTTGATTAATTTTTCGATTATATAAATAATCTTTAATTCTAGATTTAATTAAACGTCCGCCTTGGGTAGTCTTTAGATATTTCTCTCTTCGCTTAGCGTCACTTTCTTCTAGGCAAGCTTCGTAATAAATTAGTTTCCACGGCATATACCTTTTGGTCGAAAAATTCAATCCTCGATTATGTTCTAATAGGCGTTGCTTTAAGTCGGAGGTGAAACCAGTATATAGTTCGCCATTCATTTCACTTTGGATAATGTAGGTATAGAACATAATCAGATCAAAATTTCACTACGGGATTCATGATACATGATCATAGACTGACCGCATTGCCGTGGCAACCTGGTTCCAATGGTAGCGCTGTGAAACAAGTATTCGAGCTGTCGAGATAATGTGACTCCTAAGCGGCTCGTCTTCAAATACTATTTTTATGGCTCGGACGATATCGCTAGGACTGTGAGGATCGCATACCATTCCGGTTTCCCGATCTTTTAGGAAATCGGGGATGCCGCCCACATCCGAACCAACCACTGGAACGCCGGCCGCCATTGCTTCCAAAAAAGCATTGCCAAGCCCTTCCGAGTAGGAAGGGCGGACAAATGCGTCGGCAACAGCTAAGTATCGAGGAAGATGATCATAAACTATTTCTCCGACCCAGCGGATATCGTTTTTAACCCCAAGGTTCTCTGCTAATCGTATAAGATCTTCTCTAAGCGGCCCCGCTCCTGCGAGAATAAGCACTGCTGGTCTGGATTGTTTCAGCTCGGCAAACGCGCGGATAAGATTATCGATGCCGTTTTTTTGAATAAGGCGAGATACGGAAATAAGAACCGATATTCCAAAGGGAATTCCAAGCTGTTGTTTTAGTTTTAATTGTTCTTCATCAGAAACTTTCTCGGTAAAAAGCTCGATATCGACACCGTTAGGAATGACGTTTACTAAAAGCGATGGGCGCACGGAATGTATGAATCGCTCTAGATAAGTACTGATAGCCGTAGCATAATCAGCCCGAGCAATTATAAGCCTGCGAAAAAATCGAACTGCCAGAGATTGGGCATTCAGGTCCTTGCCTTCCTGCAGGGTAAGGATAAAAGGAATGGGCTTGAACCACCGAAGAAGCCAAGCGGCGCTTGCGCCGTACGAGGCCTGATAAGCATGACTAGCATGATAGCGGCCTGCGGCTGTTAACTGGTATCCCCGAAAAAAACCTAAAATCGGAAACAAGTATTTATCCAAAAAGGAACCGAAACCGACCCGATGGATCGTGTTGTTGGTTTGACGTTCGTCGTGTAGATCGTTTCGATACCGAGGAGTGATAATATCAAAAAACATATCGGGTAATCGACTTGCAATTTGCTCAATAGCGATTTCGGAACCTCCCACAAACGGCCGGTAGGCAGTTGAAAAAATAAGGATTTTCTTTGATTTTTCGGGCATTGGATGTTAGTATATTGCCACAAATGAAGCCTCAAAGCAACCAGTCAGAAACATTCAAACTACCGCGTAAAAAGCGGGTATTATTCGTTATCACCCAGTCGGAGATGGGCGGCGCTCAACAGTTCCTTGCTCAACTCATTAACCGCCTCAATCCCCAGGAATTCGATTGTTCGGTCGTGGTCGGGGTGGATGGGGACCATAGCCTCAAATCTATCTTACCCGATATTGTGCCGTATCGAATCGCCCGGCACCTTCGCCGCGATCCAGATATTATTAGTGACATCAGATCCTTGTTTGAACTGCGGGCCATTTTCAAAGAAGAAAGGCCGGATATTATCTTTCTCAACAGCTCGAAAGCGGGATTTAATGGAAGCTGGGCCGCCAGCGCTCTGCCATTTCGTCTAACGGGAGTACGCGTTATTTATCGCATCGGCGGCTGGCAGTTCAACGATCCGCTTCCTCGCTGGAAACAATTATTCTATATCTTTCTTGAAAAGGTAAGCGCCCGCTGGAAAGATGTAATCATCGTAAACAACCAAAGAGATTTAGCCGATGCTCAACGACTCAACATCAAGCCGCGCTACAGTCTTAAACTCATACATAACGGCATCACTCCGTATTTGGAGATCCCCGATAAGGAAACGGCCCGAGTCCAGTTGATCAGCGATGCCGCAAAATCAGCGCTCAATGGCCAAGCCGCACTTTTCCAAACACCCTATATCGTAGGGACAATCGCGAATTTCTATGCCACAAAAGGATTGTCGGTTCTCGTCGATGCCGCCGCCAAGGTACGCAGTGATGCGGTGTTTATAATAATCGGTGACGGCGAATTACGCCCCGCCCTGGAACAGCAAATCACCAATTTAGGATTGACCAAAAAAGTATTCCTTTTAGGCAAGAAGCCTCGAGCAACTGATTATATCTCCGGCTTTGATCTATTTGTCCTGCCTTCATTGAAAGAAGGATTTCCTTGGACACTCCTTGAAGCCATAGCCGCCAAAATCCCCGTTATCGCCGCGCGGACAGGAGCCGTGCCGGAGATTATCGAGTCGGGAAGGAACGGCATTATCGTGCCTCCTGGCGATGCCGAAAAACTAGCTCAAGCGATTGATGAACTTATAGAGAATCCCCGCCTCGGCCAAGAAATGGCGATCCAAGCCCACCAGAATCTGATCAGAAATTTCAGCCTTCATGGCATGATTCAGCGTTATGAACACCTTCTTAGAAGCCAGAGCCCATCTCGATAATGCTTTTCATGCCTACAGTATTTTGCCTGCCTGCCAGCCAGGCAGGTCACCTTCGTTCGCGATCGTTCATTGAGTCAATTCCTTTAAAAGTCGAGAAAACCGATCCTTGAAATCTTGATTTATCGCATAGGGCAATCCTGTCTGGAGATTCGCTACCGCCGCATTATTATCGCCAAGCGCCACATGAAGTACAGCCGCGTTATAGTAAATTGCCGGATCGTCAGGGTGTTCTTTTTGCATGACATCTATAAGAGTAAGCGCTTTTTTAAATTCTCCCCGCTGGGTATAAATACTCACCAGATGACCATCGGCTAAATATGACGCGGAGGCATACTGAAGTGTTTCTCGGCTGGCCTGAAAATAAAAAAATCCGCCTAAGGCTGCGAACACAGCGACAATAAGGAGCGGCAATTTCCATCGGCGGAGCATAGGCATAACCCTTACTATACACGAAAAGCGGAATTACTCCTGTGTACAAATAAAACCCGCCCCTGGCCGGGCAGACCCGAAGGACAGGCTTCACTCTTTACGAGGTTCAATCTCGTAAATTAACGTTTTACAAGGTCGTTTTTACAAGGTCGAACCTTGTAAATTAATTATTTATCTACCGTATAGGCCGAATGGATCCAGCCGTCTTGGCCCTTGAAATTGATTTTGAACCAGACACCGATTTGACCAGTTTTTTCATAAACATCGGTCGGTACCATCTTCCCGATAATCACACCGTCGAGAGAAGGAGTTTTCCTGATATTTAGCCAGTTCACGCCTTTCTTAACCCCGAGCGAGCTTTTGACACCAAGCCTAGCAAATTCAGAACCGGAGATAACCTGCACATCCGCCCAATTATAGCCGGCGGCGCTAAATTCTTCAATGGTTTTTACCCACGTTAATGCGCCATTTGCTCCTTGCACATATACCTTAGGGTCATTTGCTTTTCGGAAAAGTGTTGCGCTTGTCGCGGACAAGGGAGAAATTTTTAATTCTGCAAATTCTGGACCTGATATCACCTGTACATCTGCCCAATTGTAACCGGCAACATTGAATTCCTCCAAAGTCCTGACCCACGTTAATGCGCCGTCGCTTCCTTGAACGTATACTTTTGGATCGTTTACTTTTCTGAAAAGCTTAACCGTCTCGGGTGTTGGAGTCGGTGATGGAGTCGGACTCGGTGTTGGTGATGGCGAAAGAGTAACTATCGGTGTCGGAGTAGGCACTGGAGCATCTCCGCCGGAAACATTACTTATCGGATTTATAACAGCAAGTGTTTGACTGTCGCTTCCCGTGGTCCTATCAGCGTACGTTCCAGTTGTTACCCGTAATGTTGATACGCCTGTATATTGAGCGAGAACCCCGGTATTTGCTAATGGTACGGGGCAATACCAATAACCTTCATTCGCGCTTGTTCCTATAGTACAAGTAGTTCCATAACTATCCCCGGCCAAAACAGTTCCTGATGTTAATTTGGAAGTTTCAAAAGTGCCGCCAGTTTGCCATACCTGTATTTTATGGCCAAATAGGAGGCCGCTTTCATTCAGAGTGCTATTGTCGGCAGTTCCGAAATCAACTGATTGGGATGCCGTAGCAGAAACAGTCAGGGCCGAAGATGTTCTATTTACATAACCATTAGCGCCTCCGGTAACGGTCCCGCCACTGGTTGAGGCGCCGATATATCTCTTGCCGCCACTATACGACTGTGAAGCAACTGTCCCGCTGTATGCAGCCGAAGCCGTAGTGCCGTTTAATGTTAAAGCTGTGTTTAATTCATCAGTAACCCCGTTCACTAAAATCGTATAATCCATGCTCGCTCTGGTGGTAAAGGTAATATTACTGCCCGCACCCGATACCGTGTCTGTTACCAATCTTGAGACCCAGCCGTTAAAAGATGCGGTGGCCGTTATGGCTTCACCGGCATCGCAGCCCGCCCGATTAGAAGCATTTTCTGCTGAGCTTGAGGCAATTTTTATGATGCCGTCCAGGAGATTTGTGCTTTCTGAAGCTGTACCATCTGTAACGACGCCCTCACCCGAACCATTACATTTATAGGTAATGGTTGCCCCGCTTGAGCCATAATAAGCGGGAACATCAAGTTCGGTATCGATCCGGAAAAAATAGAAATCTTCGGCAAAAGCAGATCCCGGGACAGAGACGAAAAAAAACACAACCAGAAGCAAAACTGACAACAGTTTGTTCAATTTCATTACTCTTATCATATCATTTTTTTTAAAAAGGGGCTTGTTGATAACTATTCCAGATCAAGTTGACCCAGCTCCATAGATCCACAAAACATGGTAAGTTGGGCAGGAAGTTTCGTACTGCTAAGAGTAACCAGCAACCAGCCATAGGCATCAAGAGAATATCCTTTACTGGCGATTTTTAAAATTCTCGGCTCGGCTGACAAAGTATTATCGAGCATAATCTGCGTATTGTTTGGATAAGCAACCTGCGATGGCGCTATGGATGTACAGTTTTCATCAAGAACTAAGCGTCTATTTATCGGTTTTAAAATCTCTGACCAATATTTATAACTATTAATCTCTTTGATTATCAAAGTCGGTATTGGTTTAACGCTGTTTTTGGGCAAGTTGGGTGTTTTGCTTGGGGTTGGTGTCGGAGCAGATGTTGGGCTTGTTGAAGTCGCCGTATCAATAACGTTTATGTCTTTGTCGTCACGACTCACCCAAAAAATTGCTGAACCAACAATAGCGACAACGACCACTGAATAAGTGTAGATGTTTTTATCTATTTTCATAATAAATTAATAATGGTTTAGCGGGTATATATGGGCACCTGATTAATCGAGGTATAATCTGAACCCTTAGCATACCAGTTAAACTCGTTAGAGTTTATACAGAATACTTTTTTGAAGAAATCGGGGTCATCGGCTACGGCTTGAGCTCCCGAAACGTTGACCCAATGAAGTATGCCTGCATCCTCGCCTGTTGTTTCAATGCCATAAACCTTAGGGTCATTGGTTTCACAATTCCTGAAAAGACCAGAGGTTACAAGGATGATCCCGGTTGATGACACAACATTTTTAACTTGAGCAAATCCGCCTAAATGGCCATAGAAACTAAATATGACTGGATTCAGAAATAATCTCTTATAACCCCAATCATTAACAATATAGATGTCGGGGTTGCCCGAACCAACAGCGCTAATTGTGTTTCCATCACTTAAACCTAAAGCATTCAGACCGGTAAATCCGAGCGAAATTGGGTTCGGCAGGATCGTTGGAGCAGGAGTTTCCGTCGGAGACGGATCGGCCGACGGCTGGGGTGTCGGGGCGGGCGTAGGAGTCGCTACGACTCCAGGCAAAGTCAAAGTATTGCCATATATCGGAACGCCTATTAAGGTCGGCGCAACCAGAGTTGGAAAAGTGAATCCACTGAAACCAAGACGGACATTACCGGCCGCGGAAGACGAAAGACTCGCTTTGACTAGATATGTCTTGGGTGTGCCGCCATTTCCTATAATAACATCCCCAAATCGGATTAAGTTGGGATTTGCGCTCTGGTTGGGATACGTACCTTTCAGAGTTGAGGTAGAAGTAACGTCATATATATAAATGTTGGTAAAATTACTCAAACCACCCGATACATCCGTATTCAAATAAATACCGTTCAAATACACATCGCCAACTGACGCGGTTAAAGTAATTCGCGCCACATCAACATATTGGGCGCCAGCCGATAAACTTTGAGCCAGAGGCGTTTCGTTATGCAATGTCGCAGTCAGCGCCGGCACTTCCTGGGCAGATGCGTATGGCGATAAGCTCGAAAAGGAGCTGACCAATAACAGGGTCAATATCAAATATTTTATATTCATACTTCATATTATACCAGATACAAGCCAAACCAAAAACCCCCGAAAGGGGGTTTTTGGTTTCGAGAAACGCCATCGCGCGAATCCCGAGATTGACTAGGTAACTATGTTACTTCGTCAAAGTTTGACTCTCTGCCAATGTCTTTAGCATACCATCAGTAAACCAGTCATCCGTTGTAGTGGCATGGCTAGCTGCTGATGAATCGGTCCAGACAAAGGAGGCGCCAGAATTTCGCTGAACTGTTGAATCATCCGTAGTCACCGTTGTTCCCTTTGGATTGGTGATGCTTGTGGTTACGCTTTCATTAGTCGCAAGCGTACCACCTACGGTTGTCTTCAATTCAAGGATGATAGGGGTTCCCGCAGAAATCACACGCTCGACAGCAAAGGTGAACTCTACGCGAGTAGTAGTACCAATATCGCTGACGCTGGCGGTGCTAGAACCAGAGAAAGAGGTGATATCAATGCCATTCTCATACAACTTCCAGCCTGCCGCTGCAGGACCGAATGTCCCGGCTAGTGAAGTTGAAGATACGGTGAAAGTGATATTATTCCATCCCACCTGACTACCGGTTGCGCTGACTTCTGTCTTGAATAATGTCTGGGTGCCAGCGCTTAAGGCCGTAGTAGACAAAGCTTTGTTAGCAAAGGTCGGATAACCTTTGACAACATAGTTGGCGTTACCGGTAAAGCTTGCCGGAGCATAACCGTTTTCAGTGGTTATGGCACCCGCGCTATCTCGGAACTTCAAGCCGTCCAATTGGACAGTTACATTGCCGGCAGTATCGTTTGCTCCGACACCGACAGCAGATGTTACCACATCCACAGTGAAGGTCTTAGTACCCTCTGATTGAGGCATAAGTAAGTCAAGACCGGTGAATGAAGCAGAAGACGTTGACGAACTAACCACAGCTGAACCAATAACCGTTCCGACACTGTTCTTCAATTGAAGATTAGCAACCGCACCCGAAGACGATGCCAACGTGCTTGAAAGATCAACATAGACCTCATCAAGATAGTAGTCATCATACGTCGGCGTAAGGGTGAACTGATAACCAGTTACCGTTGAACCACCATTTACGAATCGGGCCGATGGAAGCGAACCATTGGCTTTCGTCAATGCACCGGTCTGGGAAGTTATCGTTTGACCGGCAACCACACTGGATGTGGTTGAAGTGCTGGAACCCGCAGTGGTGCCAGTTGCGCTAAACGCAAGTCGGACTGCATCCAGAGCGGTAATACCGGCCTCAACATTTGCCCAAACCTCAATCTGATAGGTCTTGTTGGCAGGCAATGAGAAGTTTACCGCGAAGCTTGTGCTCGCGCTTTCGGACATAATGGCCTTGACCGGCGAAGTGTACACAAGAGAACCCGCGTCGTTCCAAACTTTGATGTATGAATCATCTAATTCACCACCATCAAAGGTAACACCGGTTACCAACTGCGGCATTATGTCAATTGAACTGACATTAACACTTTCCGATGAAGCGGCGGTTAAGGTGAAGTGACCAACTTTAACATTGTTCTTCGGATCAACAACCGACTGGTTGGCATAACCGGTATATTTACCGGCCGTGAGTGAACCAATTTTAATGGTTAAGGATGTTCCAGTCTTTGCGGCGCTTGAAACATAATCCAATGTCGTCAAACGCTGGACATTTGATGAGCCGACAGCAAAGTTTGCGGTAAAGGTCTGGTCAGCCGCGACATCATTTGTACCGCTGGCATCAAAGATGTCAGCTCGGATTTCCACAATTCTCGGTGTTCCCGGAGTAACAATCAATGAGGAACCCAAGGAGACTTGTGCGTAGGCAGTACTGTTTGATGCGGCTGGCGAACTATCTTCCCAAAGGGTTGTTGTAGAACCAACCTGTACGCCATCAGCGAAGATAGCGGCATTGCGAAGAGCTAACAACGCGGTCTGACCGCTACTGTTATCAATACGAAGATTTTCAACTTTCATCTTCTCACCGGCGGCCTTGAACTCAAATCGAGACAAGACAACGCCAGAAGCGCCTTTTACAACATTGCCGGAAGGTGAATCAGTCGTTTTGGTGATAGTTAACGTGCCTGAAGCAATATTTTGGGCAGTAGAGCTTACCGGGAATGTGCCGGTTGCCAATACTGAAGCGCCGGCATACTGGGAATCAACGGTCCAGATATCGGATTTCTGCCTCAAAGAAAGGTAGAAATTCTTGCCCGAACCACCAATTATATCAACCAATACTTTGAATGTTCGGCTTCCGGTTTCAAGCTTGACCGGGCTAGCCGTCATATCAAACACGATATAGCCGTTAGCATCGGCTTGAGCTACGGTGGAACCCTGCTGAACTCCATCAATCAAAAGACGGAAATTCTGGAGGTCCCCTGCCGCTACTGAACCGATAACTCTATACTGAACTGATTTCAGCCAAACATATCTGGTGCCGATAGTTACAGCATCATTCCAAGCGACAAAATCACTTGCGGGAACCGGAGCTCCATCTGAAGACGGGGTTACACTCGCAGATAACGCTGTCGTGGCTTGGGTGGCAGTGGCAAGGGTATGCATATTGCCAGAAATGCTATAAGCAACACCGTTCACACTAGTGAGCTGAACACCAATGGTCTCGCCAGCCGTTCCGTCAACATCGGCCAAAACCGAGATGACCTTGGAGCCGGATACTGTGAATAAGCCAACGGCATCGTTGAACGAAACAACACCGCTTGAAACGGTAGCCGCATCGGTCAAACGCTTTACACCGTCATACAGATAGACATTTGTTAATGTCGCATCCGCTGATACGCCAATTCTGTTTAATTTCACATTAGTAACGGCTCCATTACCGCCAAACATGAATTCAGCTAAGTTGTATCTGGCCTGTCCGTCCACAATTGTTCCGGAAGCTGGGTTTGAAGAAGCCAAGCTTACCGATAACGGGCCAGTTGGAGGAGGCGTGCCTCGTACATAGTTTGGTACTTGGCTTACTGACGTGTAGTCAGCGCCCTTGGCGTACCAGTTGAATTCGTTGTTGTTGATGCAGAACACCTTATTAAAGAAGTTTGCATCATCAGCAACTGCTTGCGCTCCAGAGGTGTTTACCCAGTGGAGGATACCGGTGTCTTCACCGGTGGTTTCTACACCATAGACTTTAGGATCGTTGGTTTCACAATTTCGGAACAAACCCGAAGTTGGGAACGCATCGCGGGTCGTAGCGGCTACGTTTTTCACAGCGGGGAAACCGCCGAGATGGCCGTAGAAGTTGAAAATGACTGGGTTCAAGAATAATCTCTTGTAGCCCGGAGCATTTACAATGTAGATATCTGGATCGGACGATCCAGCTGCTGAAATCGTGTTTCCTTCTTGGAGACCGAAGTCAGCTGGGAATGCGGCAGATGCTTTAGGAGCATAAGCGGCGAATCCGGCTAGCGACAACATGGTCGTTAGCGCTGTGAGAACAGCAAAGGTCTTTTTCAAAACCTGGAGCCGTCCCTTGGATACATTACTCATTTTAATTTAGTTTATTTCTTTCCTGAACTGTATTACCACCAACCTTGCGGTAGGGATAAATCGACCAGCTATAGAAAAGAAGTTTTATTCTTTCTTTATTATTACTTCCTTATAACAACTTTCTTTCGCCCAGCCCTTACGTAAGGCTGGGGGTAGAACCTTGGTAAAGCTACCGCTAGGATTCGCTTAAAGCGAACTAGACCCATCATGTATTTGTTTCGACCAATACATTTGAGATGGTAGCTCTATCGACTTAAGATTCCAGCTATTAACAATTGGGAGAGACATCCTGTTATACAATCTTGTTTTCGTTTCAACCGTTATGGGAACATAAATTGTCAACGTTCTTTCCTGAACCCCACACTCAGTTAGCGACAGCTATGCGACGGCTTGTTGAAAATATCACCAACTGAGTGTGGGGTGAACAACCTACCTCTTTGCAATTCGCTTCGATCACAGAGGGATAGATGGTCCATATCCTCTTAACTAGCAAAAAACAACCAATTATACCTGGCTATCTACAAGGCTTTTATAGCTCCATTATTGTCATATTATTTCCTTTTGCCAACAACTTTATGGCGATACCTTTGGTTTATGACTTATGCCATGAATCCTATCAAACCTGAACCCAAAGGTCAACTAACATGGCCTAAGTTTCATAACAGCTTCAGTGAGTACCAAAGCCTCATCCGTAACCTCACTACTGATTATATTCCACGTCTTGCTAAGCAACAATAGCAAAATGTGGATAAAACCCGATAGGCGTTAATCAGAAAGAACTACGGGGTAACCGAGTTTTTGAATTTGGGAGTACCGCGCAGAGGCTGGGGTGGATTACCAGCATCCATACCCGTCGTAATAAGACCAGTATTGGTGGCCCAGTTGGATGAGTCGGCACCAGGTAAAATAGCACTAATGCGCTCCATGGAGGCATACGACGGGTTACCTGTGGAGTCAGTCCCTGCAAACCAGCCTCCGAAGCAGGGGACAGAATCTATTATAACTCCCCCGGTATCGCGTAACATGAGGTTTTCGCCATCAGGCAGATTCTTGAGGCCAGATCCCCCAAATGAGCCATGTATATTGGCCGGAATGTTGGAGATTGTTGTATCGTCGGTTCGTTCAATTAAATAATATGCTCCTGCGGCAATGCTACCAGTTAGGGTGATAATTCTAGTCTCGTTTTCAAACAACGCCCATCCATCAAGATTAATCGCTACACTTCCAGTATTGTAGAGTTCAATCCATTCGTCGCCGCTGTAGTTCGCAGTCCCCGCCCAAGCAATTTCATTGATGACGACATGTGCTAAACCAATGGCTGGTGTTGGAGTTGGTGACACCGGAGGCGGACCAGCCTCCGGCTGGGGGGTTAGGATCGAAGATGGGATGGGGGTACGGGAAGGGGTTGGCGTAATAAGTGTTGAGATACGCGGTATTACCGCAGGGCTTGGTGACATTGTTGGTGACACGATGGTGACACTTGGTGACATTGTTGGTGACAATAAATTTGTCACCAAGGAACTTGGTGACAAAATCGGTGTCACTAAGGTTGTCACCAAGGAATTTTCTTTCAGTGGAGTAGAAGTACCTACCGCCTCCGGCAATGAACCAGCTAAAAACGAAGGTCTATCTTCAAAAAGAAAGAGCGTTACGAGAGAAAGCGTAATAATGGCAATTCCCCAGCTGATGACATGGTTATGGGTGAATTGGAGCATGTGGTTGAGTTATCCACAGGCAGAAAATCCTTAGACCCACCACGAATTTCCCTGCCTGCGCAGGCAGGCTTTTCAGGAGCATTGCATTAAGGAGGGATAATAATTCAATACACCTGCCTGCGCAGGCAGGTTCGTGGCGGGTCAAAAAATTCTCTTCTCTTCGTAATATCAAAATTTCACGTCGGAATCAAGCGCTTCGAGAGCCTCGGCGCGAGCATTACCCAGCGATCAAATACACCGCGCCGCGATCCTTAGTTTTCTTTTTTACCAAACCGGCCGTCATGAGTTCTTTAAGGCTCCTTATTACAGTCCGCGATGACATTAGTCGAAACTCATCCACAATTTCTTTAGTCCGCGCCGGAGATTGCCGAATAAAGGTGAGAATTTTTTTCTTATTCTCGCTAATTTCAATCTTCTTCTTTTTTATTTCCGCTTCTTTCGCGGCGAAAGCCGGTTTGATTTGAGAAGTTGCTTGAATTTTCATACGTTGAATAAAAAGTCGGAAGCGCAGAAGAGCTCTTTGAGCATACGCTAAAACAACTACATCAGAACGTTTCAGATGCTCTTCGTACTCAACAAGATCAATTAAGGCATCAGCACATGAGAGAAGATGTTGTTGTTGGAGCACGGCTGGTCCGCCTAGACTGGGCGAGGCTGGCCCGGTTATAAATTCATGATATGCCTTCACGAGGTTGTATATCTTCTGGTGAAACTTTCGGACAATAAACGGATCGCGAACAGAACTCGTAACCCGCGAGCTGGCCACTAACGCCGCGACATAAGTTGTAAGTTGATTTTCCGCCATACGAACTGTACCACCTAGAGTATGCGATTGAATCGCTTTTGCCAAGACGGTACGTGCCAGCATCCCGGTTCAAGAAAATTGTAATCCTCGAATATAAAACTGACAAGAAAGGGGAGAGATAAACGACGCTGGCCAGGTTGTGCGATGTTTACGTTGCACAACCTGGCACAGAAAAGCAACTACTCGCGTAGTTGCTTTTCTGATATTGTGCGACGTAATAGATAATAGGCCCCCGCCAGGGGAATGGGATTTTGCGAAACACTCGTCACAAATTCTTTCTCCTATAAATTGTCGTCAGGTCTGCCTGTCCCTGGCCGACCAGGCGGTCAGGCAGGGAAATTATCGCAAAACAAAAAAAGAGGGGTCTCTCCCCTCTTCTTTCTTAAAAAAGTTATCCACAGCCTATCCACTTTCGTTTCAGGTTGCAGGCACCTATTAAGGTTTATATAGTCACGACCTTTTATTGCTGCGGCGCAATTTTTATATTGAGAAGTTCCACTTCAAAAACAAGAATACTATTGGCCGGAATTGGTCCGTTCGCTCGCTCGCCATATCCTAACGCTGCTGGAATCACCAGCTTTCGCTTGCCCCCGACTTTCATTCCCGCTACCCCCAGATCCCAGCCTTGGATTACCATGCCCGTGCCCAAAATAAATTGAAAAGGTTGGTTACGATCATACGAACTGTCGAATTTCTGGCCGTTGGTCAAAGTACCTACGTAATTCACCGTTACTAGCTCCCCTTTCTTTGCTTCCGCGCCAGTGCCCATAACTAAATCCTGCGTCTGTAATCCGTTTTCCATGGTGATAATTTTACCGGCAGGGCTTAACGGAGGCGAAGAATTTGTCGTTGAAGAGGGGCTGGGACTTGTAAAAAGCCCCGCTCCACTATCCACGCTTTCTCCCTTCTTCATAAGCAACCATGCCGCCGCCGCAACAAAAATTATTAATACAATAAATATGAAGATGTTTTTTGTCATAATTATCGAGAAATTTTAGGAAATTTATCTGGATCAATAGTGCGATCGAAGCATACCCGCCCCGCATCATGGGCCCAGTTTGATTCGACGCCACCATAGGAAGCTTCTGACATCGGCTTCGGTTGATTCAACGACGCATCATGATTGTCCTTTTTAAATGTCGCGCAAATCTGGAATGATTTGTCGCCGAGGATGCGATATTCATAGGCCGCCTGTGTTTCTGGGTCAAGCGGAGCCTTAAACCCGCTCAATGAATCAGTGAGAGCATCAAGATTTGGGGGTAATTGCTGTTTAGCCTGCCAATATGAGACGATCTGCCATTGAATTGATGTAAGGTCCTGAACGCGGCGTTCATCAAATCGATTCAAGCGCTGGGCCTGGGGCGATCCCGCCACAATAAACCCGCCGACAATACCTGCCACGATCAAAGCGATAATAACCTTGGAAAAAACTTTTGTTGATCGCTGTTCTTCGCGCAGTTCATTAAGATAATAAAAGAAAACTGAACTGGCGATGAAGAAAATGCTTAATATCTTTAAAACAAATCGCAGTGTCAGCTCACCTTGCATAAAGCTATAAACCAGGGCAATCAGATCGCCGATCACCACGATACCCGCCACAAAAAGCGTAAGATACAGAAGCCATTTTCTGATCTTCAGCTCTCTCTTTTCGGGATTTGCCTGGATGTCTTTTTTCAAAAAGCGAGATATCCATAGAAAGACCGGAAAGACGATCACGAGTGCAGAAACGGCCCAGCGGATGACTTGGTAGTATTGGCTGGAAGAATAGTAATTATACTGATCGGTAATCGCGTCAGGAAATGCGACATTAATGAGCTGAAACAATAGCGTCCCGAAATTCACTGCCAGCATGCCCAGCGCCACAATCGAAAGAAGATACAAAAATACGTCGCGGGGTAAGTTTTTATTGAGATTTTCCATCCTTACACTCACTGACGAGATATGGCTCGCGTTCCGTAAAGCATAGTGCTGCGGAGAAGCTAGACATTACAGATCAGTTTTAATTAGTATATACACAAATCATCGCCATCTCTAGGAATCACTCGTCTGTGAGTGTGAGGATCCATAGAAAAAGTGTATCAGATTGGGCAAAAAATTCAATTAGTTAGTTCGATAAACTTACTACAAGAATGTCCAGTTTTTATCATGCCGAGCCCAGCGTCTCCTGGCCGGGTATCCATTCTACCGGGCAGAGTTCGCCCGTTTTTAGAGCCTGGACCGCGCGATATACTTCTTTTACCGATCGCCCCACGGAGTTGTCTGATACCATTGCCCAGCGTACAATCCCTTCCGGATCAATGATGAACGTGCCGCGTTGGCTGGCCCCATTCGATCCAAGAATATTATAATCGCGGGAAATCTGTTGGGTGGTGTCGGCTAAAATCGGATATTTCACTTCGGCAAGGTCACGTTCAAACCAAGCTTTATGTGAGTGCTCGCTGTCAGTCGATCCGCCGATGATAAACGCGTCCAGTTTCTTAAAGTCTTCCTCCATTTTGGCGAATTCTCTAATTTCCGTAGGACAGATGAAGGTAAAATCGCGCGGATAGAAAAAGAGCACTACCCATTTACCTCGGTAGTCTTTCAGGCTGACATTAGTGAACTCTCCTGCCTGACCGGTAGCAGGCAGGCCTGCCTTATAGGCAAGCGTATCGATAAATTCCGGCGCTTTTTCTCCAACTTTAATCATAATAATAAACGTTAAGTTTACGAAATAATTCTAACACACTCGCGATGAAAAAGAGAAGAAGCTGTGCGGAGGGGGGCCTTTTCTTATTTGAGGTATGCTTGGGAATCTAATGAGATGCCGATGGGAATTTTTTCTACTTTAGAGATTTTCTTCTCATCAACGATAACTTTCAATGCTATCCCTTCCGTTGTTTCCACGGAAAAAGATTGATCAAAAATAAAATTGCCAAGACTGTATGCAATCCATCCATTTTTATACTTCAACACTTCCTGAATGACATGCGGATGGTGGCCAATAACAAGATCAGCTCCCGCATTGATGACGGCAGTATAGATCTGCTCCTGTGCCGCGTTATGGTGCGTCTCATATTCCGTGCCGGTGTGAAACGAAACGACTACGATATCGCTTTTTGCGCGTGCGACTTGAACATCCCGCACCATCGACACCTCGTCGTAAATCGCAACGCCGGGCGTGATTGCAGTAGCATTAAGCTGTCGCGAAAGAAGATCCGTATATCCTAAGAACGTGATTGAAGTGCCTTTGACCGTCATGGTAACCCCCGCATGCGCTTCCGTCGCATCGCGCCCTGCTCCTATGTAGAAAATGCCGCGGTCAGTGAGATGCATCATCGTATCCAAAAATGCCTCCCGGCCATAATCCCAAATGTGATTATTGGCGAGTGAAACAATATCAATGCCCGCATACTTTAATCCGGCCAGCGTGCGCGGATCGGCTCGAAATGAATAAACGCTCCCGACACGAATGCCGCGGTTTGAAACCGGGTTCTCAAGATTTGCCACGGCTAGATCGGCTGACTCCAAAAAATCTTTAATGCGTAAAAATGGGTATCGCCAATCGCCCGATGCCGCGATCTTCTCTCCCACTTGCCGCGAGAGCATAATATCGCCGACAAGTATCATGGAAATCTGATTTGATTCAGGACTTGGAGTTGGGGTCGGCATCGGCGTTGCCGCAACGTAATCAATCTTATTCGATTGGTTCCACATGATATACCCCATTCCCATGATAACAACGCCAAGCACAACTCCCGCTAAGAAGTTCTTCGGCTGAAAAACCGGATAATCCCAGGGACGCATATTTGGGTTAGGTTATAGCCCCTTCTTTCTGGAGAAGCAGGCGCTTTTGTTCTAAAAATTAAGCTTCGCTAGCGTATCCCGCTACCGGGTAATACTTCTTTGTCCGGCGTTAGAAGCACCGGCCCTTCAGCGGCCAGGAGCATACCTTGGCTTTCCAAGCCCATTAACATTCGCGGTTCCAGATTTGCCACGATAACAATCTCAAGACCTACTATATCTTCGGGTTCATAGTGCGTGCCAATGCCCGCAATAACCTGCCTACTAATAAACTGGTCTGCCGCATCTTTATCTCCTGCATCAACTTGAAGTTTCAAAAGTTTCTTCGAACCCTCCACTCGCTCCGCCGTCAAGATTTTAGCCACTCGCAATTCTATTTTTTGGAAATCATTATAGGTAATCATATTTCATTGGTATTAAAACTTAGCGTCTCGGCAAACATCTTAATATGTGACGGATCACCCACTACAAGGAAAAAATTATATGAGTTGGATTTTATCCTGACCGGCTTGGGGTATCGCACAATCAACACAACTTCTTTTTTGACGCTAGTCTGATCTTTCGATGGAATAATAACACGCGCCTCCTGTTTACCGACGGTCAATGTCAGAATTTGAGGATGGATACCGTAAGGCTTCAGCTTGTGATTGGCAAGATTTTCCGTAACGGCATCAATATTGTCATTCGCAGAAATCGCATCGACGCCGAAGAATCCATTATTGCCCTCGTAGCGCCCCGCAATATTGCCGATTACACCATAGCGCGCATCCGGTTGCCATGCCGTAGGATATCGAAACGACACACCCAGCATCGGATTGGCATAAGTTGTCAGTGATTCAAAATTCAGGGCAATCCTACCGGTATACCAAAGAAACCCCGCTACCACCATGAGGGCAACCAGCAATAATGGCAGTACGCTGAAAAATGTATTCTTATACCCTGACATTATGGGAAGTATACCACCGAAAGTAAAAAAACGAACGGCTCCAGGGTTACTGAAGCCGGAGTGGGCCACCTAAGACGCTGACCACTGCCTGTGGCGGAGACTCGCCAGGTGATGGCCTGCCTTAAGGACTGGGATTCTGCGCCGAGATGATCGCCACGACGATTAAGACCAATAAACCACCAGGTAATAACAGGAGTACCAGCGTTATTTTGACTGGATGCTTTTTGAACGCCTCAATAAGATTCACTTTCCTTCCTCCAGGCCCTTATTTAGGCTCTTAGTGCATCACGAGTACGATTATACCATGTCCAAGCTTAAAATCTCTTTAATATTCCCACCCGTTGCTCCTCGGGCCGAGGTGCCTGGGTAGGTTCCCCAAGCACTAGGCTGACTGGCCGTATAAACTGCCAGAGAATAAGGAATTCTAGGAAAATAACCACTCCGGCGGCGCCTAACATGATTCGAACAGACAGACGATCAAGAGCCGAAACTTGTTTGGAAGAAATAAATTCAAGCTTATTGGCCAGAAAATTCATGCCGCAGATTTTACATCAGATCATGTAATTTGTCAATAGCCATTCCTCTCCAACCAAAAAAGCCCCCGCCCGGGGCTTTTTGCGCTTTAGTCTATTCCGTCACTGTCGCCTCTAATATTTTTAGCTCAAGCTCTCCTTCCTGCTCGGCCGCCTTAATCTCTTCTTCAAAAGAGTCCACATCCTGGAATCCTCGCACGGTCATACCTTTTACTAAGGCCGCCGAATTCTCGATGTCGTCGCCAATCTGCCTGCTTTCCCACCAGAGCATGTCGCCCGCCAACAATAATACAAATATCGCAATCAGAAAAAAGATATTTTCCTGTTTTGCCATACGCTTCACTACCTTATGTTTTATTACCTCCTTATGTTTCATTACTTATAGTATACTTCATTCGCCCTCGACATCCAAATCTTTCTTTATCTCTTCGAACTCATTTTCAACTTTCTTGAGTTTCGCTTTCAAAGTTTTAATTAGCTCGGCGCCTTCTTTTACTCGCTTTAAGCCTTCTTCCACATCTACATCTTCCCGCGATTGAAACCAATCGACGGTTTTTTCCAACTTTCCCATAAGATTGTGAATTGTTTGTTGCTCTTTTTCTTTAGCCATATTATTCGATGTTATCAACGGTAGCGGTAAATGCGCCGTCGGATAGCTTTGCGCGTACCCGCCCTCCCACCTTCATACTTTTGGTCCGCTTAATTACTTTCCCGGCAGTATCGGTAAGAATGCTGTAGCCAAGTTTTAAATTTCGTTCCGGACTCACGCTTTCCAAATACATCTGATGACTCTCAATTCTCTGAAATTGTTCGCTCAATAATCGCTCGTAGGCATGGGCAATCATACCTACGTCCATACACCTCTTCATTTCATCGACCACTGATTCAAAATTATCAAAAAGATCACGCTGATAATTGGGAACATTATTTTTGAGGCGCTCCCAAGTCGCGTTAATAAGCATCGCCGCGGCAGTAGGTGTGGAAGTTGTCGCGTCGCCCACCAGACATACAATGGGCACATCACGGTCGTGACCGATACCGCAGATAGTGGGAATCTTGGAAGCAAAAACTTCTCGAACAACCAGCTCATTATTAAATGCTTGGAGATCTTCAAGAGAACCGCCGCCGCGAATAATAATCAATACATCCAAATCAGGCATATTGCGATTGAACCATTTTACCGCTGAAAGAATATTACCCACCGCCTTCGCGCCCTCAACGCGAACATCATAGAGGTAGACCCGGTGGCCGCGTTGTTCCAAATTTTTCCGAAAATCATCGATGACTGCACCGGTGCGAGAAGTAATTACGCCGATGCGATGAATGAACTCGGGCAACGCGCGCTTTCTCGCGAACAGTCCTTCCGACTCAAGTTTTTTCTTTAATATCTCGTAGGCTTTCTTAAGCGATCCTTCACCGACAACTTCCGCCATCTCAACGCGAAAACTAAATCGACCCTTCGGTTTATAAATACTCGGAATGCCGCCAACTTTTATTTCCATGCCTTCTTCTAAATTAAGACCTAGGCCTTTATAGACATAAGGGCTCATATAACAATCTAAAATACTATCCTGACCAGACGAGTCCGAAATTTTTTTATCCTTCAATGAAAAATATATACCGGAGGGATGAATCTTCCATCCGGAAATTTCTCCTTGAATCGAGACATTTCCTCGATTTAAGATTTCATTTACATAATCTAAAAATTCGCTTACGGAGAAGACTTTAACCCCATAATTAGAAGAAAAATTAAATGATAGTTCGGAGCGCATGTTGGTAAGTATATCATGAGCTTATGTCCAATCAACTAGATTGACGGTTGGCCCGATAAATTAATTTGAGGCAAATTTTGACGCTAAATCCGATGAATCATCAGAACCATAGAGACTTTTAAAAGAATAATCATCTTATATAAACATTACTATTTCATCATAAGGCTTTATATAACTTTATAATCTTTCTTGCTTTTTAATTTTTCATCTCTGTTTTTGTCCATTTTTGATTTTTCGCTTTTTACTTTTTACTTTTCTAGCCGGCACTTTCCCAGTATTGCAATTGGATCCCTTTGATCCAGCCGGAAATCTGGCGAGCAAGTAGTGAACTTGCCTTGACCCGAATTTGGATAAAACCATCGAGTGTTCGTGAATTACTTTTTCGCATTTTTCCACTTCTCTTCCCTTTTTTCCGGCGATACGCTTTTTGAAAATAAATATGAACGAACTTATGTTTTGGAAATCCAATAGCGCGTGACCAGTGCTCTATGATGTCATCAGTCACCGCGCGCCTGTCCGCTCCCACAAAAATATTGAATGTAATTTCTTCATCTGGAATTTTTCCGATTTCCTGCAACCATTTTAAAAAGAATTTTAGTAAATATGGATCGGCGCTAGAGAATCTCACGCCACGGCGGAGATCATCCTCGAGACGTTCCCGCCAATAGAGCACAACCCCCATAAACCATAATTCACGTTGTGAGATCTTACTAACTTCTTGACTAGAAATGTTTTGTATAGTTGCGATATTCTCCTTGAGTCGGGAAATTCGTCGAGCGGAACCTTTTCGAAGAGCTTCAATTTTACGATTATATAATTTTTTTACTAACTCATCGTCCAATTTTATTTTCCCCAACCAAGAAGTGAGTGTTGATTTCGGAACTCCCAAACGATTTTGAATTTCAGAATACGAAAATCCCCTTCGACGCATATCGAGGGCAATCCCTTTTTTGTATCGCTGGCGATATTGAACCACAGTAATGTTTATTACTTAATCATTTTAACATGTACACAAAATGAGTAAAATACACTTATGAACAGTCACTTTTTTAATGAACATGCTCTAACTAGCCTAAAGGTACTCCTAATGTCCCGAAGTCTGCTTTCGTAAAAATAAAGAGTATTTAATCATTACCAGATTTTAGCTCGCTTGCCTTCTGATCGATACAAAGCATCGCCTTTTTTAACACCAAATGCTTCATAGAACTCCATGAGGTTAGACACAGAGCCATTTACCCGAAATTTTGGCGGTGAATGCGGATCAGCTAATACTCGCTGGCGTAATGCCTCCAGTCGATATACGCCTCGCTCGCCAATGGCAAAGCCGATGAAGAACCTCTGTTCGGGCGTAAAGCCGTCGATCAGTTTTATCTTCTTATTCTTTAAGGCCATTTTGAGAGCATCGTAGGCTATGGCAAGACCGCCTAGGTCAGCGATGTTCTCGCCGAGCGTCAGCTTGCCATTCACATGAAGATTATCGACAGCAGTATATGCGTTGAATTGCTTTATAATCACGTCTGATTTTTTCTCGAATTTCTTACGATCTTGCTTTGTCCACCAATTCCTCATACTCCCCTTTTCATCGAAATGACTCCCTTGGTCATCGAAGCCATGCGTAAGCTCATGACCGATAACAGCGCCGATTGCTCCGTAATTTAAAGCGTCATCAAAATGTTCTGAAAAATAGGGTGGCTGCAAAATACCCGCAGGAAAAACAATCTCATTGATATTAACGCTGTAATAAGCATTTACCGTGGGGGGAGACATGAACCACTCTGTTCGATCAACGGCTTTCCCAAGCTTTGCCATCGTGCGTTTAAATTCAAAGATTTCCGCATTAATTACGTTCTGGAGGTGAGATTGCCGAGTAATCGCAAGTTTCGCGTAGTTGCGCCACTTGTCCGGATAGCCAATTTTACGAACGATAGCATTGAGTTTTATTAAGGCTTTCTTTTTTGTTAAAATTGACATCCATTCGAGATTCTTGATTCGTTCTCGATATGCCGCCGTGACATTATTCACCAGCTCATTCATTTTTTTCTTAGCGCGCTTCGAAAAATATTGCTCCACATAGAGTCGGCCAAGCGGCTCGCCTAACGCTCCGTCTACCATGCTAACCGCCCGCTTCCAGCGGGGTTTAATTTTCTTCATGCCATTGAGTACCCTGCCGTAAAAATTGAATGTTTCTTTTTCAAACCTGCTTCCCAGGTGAGAGGAAAAACTACTCACCACATGCCACGTAAGATATATTTTCCAGTCCTTTATATCCAGACTCCGAAGCATGAGATCAACTTCTTTGATAAAATTCGGTTGAGAGACAATAAGTTCGTGAAAATTCCCGATACCGATTCCCGCTAGATAAACATCCCAAGTAATGTGCGGGGTCTTCTTTTTTAAGTCGTTAAGCGTGAATTTGTTGTAAGTTTTATGAACATCCCGCCGCTGGACCGCCGTCATTGAAGCACGCGCCAAGCGCGTTTCAATTTCCAGTACTTTGCGCGCCGCCGCTTTCGCCTCTTGGACTTTTGAGCCGTTAAGGATGAATATCTTTTCAATATGAATTAAGTAGTGGATGCGAATCTCCGCTGATTTGGCATCGGTACGAATATAGTAATCCCGGTCCGGCAATCCCAATCCCGCCTGATACAGGCGAAAAATCGTCCGAGTACTTTTCTTGTCATCGGGCTCCACGCTTGGATACCACAAAGGCGCTGAACCAATCCGGTGGAGATGCGCCACCGTTTTTACCAAATCTTCGATAGTTTTTATTCCTTCGATTTTTTCAAGTTCATGAGAAAGGCCGGTGATGCCTTCCCGGTTAATGCTTGCGGTATTCATCGCGGCCGCAAAAAAATCACTGACTTTTTGAATATTACTCCCCGGCCGATGTCTAGTTTTTACCATCCTCCGGATCAAGGCATGAAGATTCTTTATGTTCTTATCGCCAAGTTCGTAGAAACTGCCCCACCGATTTTCACTGGGGGGAACGGGGTTTCTTTTTATCCATCCGCCGCTGACAAATTCAAAAAAATCATCAGTCGGCTTCATTTTCTTATTAAAATCCTTCGGGTTGATTCCTTTCATATTTGTGAGTATTCCTTCTTAATTCTTAATTTAAAATATCACTAATATTCTCGACCTTTTTCATTTTATCACTTTCCAGACACTCATAATACTACTGAATTAAATTTTTTGTCGGCGCAATAGCATTGCGTTGAATGCCACGATGACTGTGGATGCACTCATAAACACTGCCGCAACAGCCGGTTCAAGCAGGATGCCCTTGAAAGCAAGCGCACCAGCTGCCAGCGGCAAGGCGATCACGTTGTATCCTGTCGCCCAGAAAAGGTTCTGAATCATCTTTGAATACGTCATCCGGGACAACTTAATTATCTTCACGATATCTCGCGGATCATTCCTAACGAGAATAATCCCTGCCGATTCTATAGCGACATTCGTTCCCGCACCAATAGCAATACCGATGTCCGCTTGCATCAGAGCCGGAGCGTCATTCACGCCGTCGCCGACCATTGCGACTTTGAGATCGCGCTTTTGAAGCTCTTTTACTTTTTCGGATTTCTGATGAGGTAACACTCGGGCAAAATATTCATCAATTCCCAACTCTTGGCTAACCCATTTTGCCACATCTTCAGAGTCACCTGTTATCATAGAAGCCCGAACTCCTATTTCTTTGAGAGCTTTGATGGCTTCCCGTGATTCCTCGCGAATAATGTCGGCAAGGGCAATTGCGCCGAGGAGTGTGCCATCCTTAACCGTAAAAATAATTGTTTGCCCTTTCTTACCGGCATCTTGAACCTGCTTAGAAAGTTTATTCGGGATATTGATTCCTATGCTTTCAAGAAGCGCCGGCCCGCCCACCATAACCTCCTTTTCTTCAATAAAAGCTTTTATCCCCTTGCCCTTTAGCGCTTCAAATTTCTTAGGTTCCTCAAGCGAAAGCCCCCGTTCTTTGGCTTTAGCAACAACGGCTTTTGAAATTGGATGTTGAGAAAGTGCGTCCAGGGAAGCGGCCAACTGTAAAACTTCGTCTTGAGTATGGCTGTCTACTCCCCATATTTCCACAACTCCGAATTCACCTTTGGTTAATGTTCCTGTTTTATCAAAAAGCACCGTATCAATCGTTCGGGCGGCTTCCAACGCAAGCCTCTGTTTTACGAGAAAGCCGTTTTGTGCCGCTTTAGTTGTGGAAATTGAAGCTACGAGCGGCACGGCAAGCCCCAGCGCGTGCGGACAGGCAATTACAAGAACAGCCACAAGCCGTGCCACCGCAAAACCAACCTCGGCACCGGCCATAAGCCAGGCAACCAATGTAATAAGGCCTCCCGCAACGGCAATGATGGTCAAATAGAGAGCCGCCCTGTCAGAGAGCATTTGAAGTCGTGATTTGGAAGCCTGCGCTTCAGCTACCAGACGCATCACGCCGGCAAGAAATGTTTTCTCTCCGATGTTTGCGACCATGATTTTAAGCACCCCATCGCCGTTTATAGTACCGGCAATAACAGAGTCGCCGTCTTTTTTAGAAACTGGCTTTGACTCTCCAGTAACCATTGACTCGTTTACATCAGATTCTCCATCTATGATTTTGCCGTCGGCAGGAATTTTGGCTCCGGGTCTTACAAGCACCATATCATTTTCCCGAAGTTCAGAGAGCGGAATCTTTTCTGTCTCGCCGTCACGAATCACCTCCGCGGTATCCGGAAGGAGTTTTGAGAGCTCTTTCAACGCACCCTGTGCTCCACTTACCGCCCGCATCTCAAGCCAGTGACCGAGAAGCATAATGGTAATCAGCGTGGTAAGTTCCCAGAATAAGGCTTCCGCACCGGAAAATACCGCATATACACTCCAGAGATATGCAGCTGAAACGGCAATGCCTATGAGCGTCATCATGCCGGGCAAGTGCGCCTTAATTTCCCTGCCCGCTCCAACAAGAAAGACCCAGCCGCCGTAGAAAAACACAATTGAACCAAGCACCAGCGGCAGATATTCCGATCCTATAAAATCAGGCGAAGACCATTTAAAAATTTTCTCGACGACATCGGCATAAAGGACGACCGGGATCGTGAGAATAAGACTCACCCAGAACTTTCGGAAAAACATTGCCGTGCTATGGCCGACATGCTTATCTGCCCCGTGATCGCCAGTATGATCCGTGACCTCATTTTTCTTTTTTGCTAGCACTAGACTCATTCCGCACTCCGGACACATGCCCGGTTTCTCTTGTTGTATCTCCGGATGCATCGGGCAGGTATAGATTGTTTTTTTATCGCCTTGGTGATTTGAGTTGTGATTATGCTGGTTCACCCCATTAGAAATTTGTTCTGTCATAGTTGTTTTATAATTAGAATCTTGTTAGCTAATTTAAGATGATTTCTAACGGGGTTCATATTATTTGCATAGTTATTTATCTAATTGATTTATATCCGCCCGGGACTCCTTTTTTGGATAATACGATCTGCCATAATTGATTTTTTCTGGCCCGAAATGATCCGGCGCAAGACAGCAGATAATACCTCCACATTCTGTGAAATCTTTCGTTATAATTTAATTTTAGCGTATCCCAATTATTTTCGAAATTTTTGTGCCAAGCCATCAGGGTTTTGTCGTAGTCAGCTCCAAAATTGTGCCAATCCTCCATCACGAATAATCCCTCTATTGATTTACTGATTTGTTGTATTGAAGGAAGCATGGAGTTAGGGAAGATGTACTTTTCAATCCACGGATCCGTCCCCTTTACCGATTGATGGCCGCCGATCGTATGCAGTAAGAACAATCCGTTGTCTTCAAGAACACCGTGAGCAATCTTCATAAAGGTGCGATAGTTTTTGTACCCCACATGTTCAAACATCCCCAGAGACACGATATTATCAAATTTTCCTTTTATATCACGATAATCTTCGAGTCGCGTCTCCACGGGAAGATTTCCGTAGAGTGTATCCGCAAGCGCTTTTTGTTCTTTTGAGACGGTTATTCCCGTAGCGTTTGCTCCATATCTTTCGGCGGCATAACCCATAAAACTCCCCCAACCGGAACCGATATCAAGTATTTTTTGTCCGCGCTTAAGCCCAATTTTTTTACAAACCAGATCTAGCTTTGCTTCCTGTGCCTCGTCAAGCGTCATCTCATGCCCTGAACCTGCCTGCGGTGAGCCTGTTGAATTCGTCGAATGGTTCCAATATCCGCAGGTATAGGTTAAGCGCCTATCAAGCATGGCGTAATACAAATCATTACCGATGTCATAGTGTTTTTCTCCCACCTCAAAGGCTTTGGATTTTCGGCCCATATTCAAAACAGAGCTCCAAACGAGTTCGAAGACTATATTCCAATTTTTTTTAATTCGGTTGTCGAGATCAGCCTCAAGAACCTTGTGGAAAAACTGATCTAGGCTTTCACAGTCCCACCAGCCGTCCGTGTAAGACTCACCGAGTCCCAGCGATCCTTCTCGCAATACTCGACCGTAAAAATCCTCATTATGTATCTGCGGGTCATATGCGTTGCTTCCGTTTATGGTGACACCAGTACCTTTAAACAATGACTCAATAATTTCTTTTTCTTTTTTCATGCTAATTGCTTATTTTAGCCGAACAAGACAAATATCTTTTCTTTTGGTTATACTCCGCAGCCGCCACTGCTTTTTGGGACAGGTACGGTTACTTGACTGCGAATTTGCTGATATCCAGACCCGCTTGAGTAATTTACTCCCAGTAATTCTTGAGGATCAGCCTTTGCCCATTCAATGCCTTTCGATGCCAGGTATTGAGCAATAGTGAGATAAGTCTCCGGAAACCAATATGCATTGACCTGAAGTGCCGCTTTATACATCTCTTTCTCGCTTACGCCTTGAGACGCCATGAGCTCCAAAAATCCTAGCATTGCCATTCCATGATTGCAATCCGGGAAATGGGTCGGATTGTTGCAACAGGGACGATAGATATTTTTGCTTACCCGCTCAACTATTTCCTGCTGTTCCGGCGTTAAGACAACGAAGTGATGCTGACTATAATGGCTCATTGCCTCCCCATTCGCCAAAGTCCATCCGCCTGTCGAAGCGAAATTACCCGCTTTCGCCAAGGCTTCGGCGGGCCGGTCTGCGCCGCTATATGTCATCATCGGTCCTTTTTCCAAGATATCATTTTTGGTGCCGAGCCCTAATGCCCACAATAAGTTCAGAATCATTCCGGAATTTTCCGCGTTGATTTTTAAGTTCCCGTTGTTTGCATCTTCGATAAGTTGCCGGTCGCTTTTGCTTAAACCGCCTCGGCCGGCGTATAGCGCTTCGAGTTTCTGCCGATCAATAACGCCGGTACTCACCATTTTCGCGCCAAGATCGCCCCAACGAACGGGCAAGATAACGCCTTCGGATGGTAATACTTTTGCTTCCAATGCCGCTTTTTCAGAGTCCGATGCGATATTTGCCTTTTGGGGATCATCCGCGACCCTTAATTCTGTGGTGTATACCCATGCCACGGTAAGCATTGCCGCGGAAATCAGGATGCTTGCCGGCAGGAGGTAGTTTTTCCTAACAGGCTCAACGACAGATTCAACCGTCGAGGAAGATTCAGTCGCTTGATTTTGTGTTTCGTTTTCCATAGTTTTTAAGTTTATTTTTTATTGTCCGGTAAAATACATCCGCTTTCTTGCGACAATTTTTCAAGCCCTTGTTCGCCCTCAAGCTTTTTGCCGTCAAGCCCGCCTGCCCGCTCCGCCCGCCTGGACGCGAGGCTGGCCGGATCGAGGCGAGCCGACGAGGCAGGAAATACCCAAGTCGGATAGCCGTTTATGCCGGCGGCCAAGCACTTTTGCGGATCATCCGGACATTCAACATACGGCACCAGTCGGAACGAATCGCCAAACGCTTTCTTTTCATTCTGACAATGCGGGCACCAATCCGCGCCGTACATGGTTATTCCTTTTTCCGCGAGGCACTGCGCGAATGCGTCGAGTTCGCCGTTCGCTTGTTGTTGAGGATACAACAGAATACTGGCTATAATCGCCGCGACGCTAATGCCGATAATGATAAGATATTTACTTTTCATCACAGCAATCGACGAGCTTATCCACGATATCCTCGAACGACCATGGCTTTCCTGCCTTACCGAGAGGCAAGTCGCTCGCCGCGATTTTTCTGAATCCGGAAGAATCAATGAGTTTGAGGCGCAATGCCCAGAAAACGGAATACATTTTATACGCTTTATCGAACATCTCTTTTGCTTCTGCCTGCTTGCCGTCGGAATGGAGCTTCGTGCCCACCTCAATGAGCCGCATGGTAGTTGCCAGTAAATGCTTCGAGATGCACCACGTCTCGCCCTCGTTTTTGTCCATCATTTTGGCCAGCAGTTCCTTTCTCGTGTTGCGCACTTCGCTCAAGAGGTCAAAGTATTCCGGTTTCTTAGTTTTTACTCCCGTGAAGAAAAAATGCTCCTCAAGACTCACGAGATTCATGATAGCGAGACTAAGGTCTTCTTCGATGGAGAGATCGATGCTTCCGGATTGTTTCATTTTTTCGACCTTTTCAAGTAATGCTTCGAATTGTTGTTTGGTAATCATAGTAGTTCTAGAGAGCAAATATGAGGATGCCCAGAATGATCATGGCGATGCCGCCCCATACTCTCATGTGTTTAGTTTCGGCCTTTTTCCACGACTTCACTTTTTCAAGAAGCGCGTTGTCGCTGGCGATAAGCAGAATGACTATCAGTGGCAGAATGAAAATCAGGTTGTAGAGCAGAAGATAGCCGACACCATTGAGATAGGTCCCCTGATCGTGCAGAAGCCCCAATACCATGAGATACGGCCCGCCGGTGCATGGGAACTCGCACAAACCTACCAGTGCGCCCAATAGAAACACCGCCGGAAGTGATGCTTTGTTCATCAGCTCTGCTATTTTGTGATGAGCCGCCTGCGGAATGCGGAGTTTGATCGGGAATGAAGGAAAAAACTCGTTGATGAGATTGATGCCGCCAAGAATAATCAATAATGCCGCTCCCGCCTTTGCCATGAAGTGTGGCGTATTGAAGATATGGAGCGCTTGTAGAATCCCAAGGCCTATTAAAATATAGACCGTAAAGAGTCCTAAGATATAGACGCCGCCAATTTTCAGGATGCCGGAACGCATCTTTCCGATAGAAAGCAAGAATGCGATCGTTAGGAGTAAAATCCCGAACGCGCAAGGATTGATGCTGTCGATCAAAGCGGCGATCGCCACCAGAGGCAGAAGCCATTTCCCTTCGCCGCTTAAGTTCCAGAGAGCAGTCGTGCCGATATTGCCGGTTTTGAAGAAGATCACGGCCCCAAAGAGCAGGACAGCGGCCGCGATCAGAATTGCAAGTTTTTTATTCATTTTAAGGAGTCACGATGGCGGCAAATTGAAGCTCAATAGGCTGCCCCGCGTTATTTTCAATGGTGATTGTCCTTTGGATTCGACCAACGCCGGCAGGGCCGTGCGCCGCCGGATCAAAGATAATTTCAACAATTGCTTCTTCATTAGGACTAACTGTTTGATCTATCTTCGGAACAGCCACGTGTCCTGGCATGCCAAAGGGGCCGAATTGTTCGCCTCCCATCATGAGAATTGCCGTTGTACACATGCAAGAAGTATACATCTTATTAATGGTAACCGCTTCATTACTTGTATTTTTGATTTTGAATTGATGTTTTACTTCTCCGGCTACCATTGAGATTGTGCCAAAGTCATAGTTATTCGCTTCTTCTACCACCAATGTTCCACTGCTCTTGGCGGATGACGCGGTGCTACTTTGAGAGTCAGGCCGCGCAATCCAAACAAGTCCGCCGAGGACAAGAACCGCGATGCCGATGCCAATAATTTTTTTATTCATGTTGTTAGTAGAAATTACAAAGACAAAAAATCCCCGCGTGATAGGGACAGAAGGACGCACGATCCAAAACCCGTTCGACAACGGTTTTACATCGGCGTCTTAGGAGACAGCGGGACTATTTTCGTGCAAAGCCAACCAGCGGGTAAGATTTTGCGCAATTTGAGGCGGAGAGAAAAACTCTAAAAATCGCCTAGATCGAGAGAGTGCGCTAAGTTCAAGTATTCTAAAACTACTACTACCCGCGGTGTCAAAGAATGCGAGTAGCGCCAGCGCGGTGAGAAATAATAATAAACTTACGATGTTATGACCGAATACCGCACTGGAAAAACTCCGAAAAGCATCTAGATGAAATGACAAGAAATCAAGAGCGCCAGTTCCATTTGGACAGCCCACGCCTTTGACCGTTGCCGCAATACAGCCGTTATTAATCATACCGTGATTACCGCCATGATCCATTTCTATGAATCCGAAACCGGTAATTCCAATAAACCCAATCAATAAAGTGACTGTTAGGACAAATTTCATATTTTCAGTGTACCAGTAGCTGGCCTAAAAAGCAAAATGCGGGGAGCTTCTTTAAATACGCTCCCCCTAGTGATCACTGTCTGCGCGCGCTTTTGAGCGCGCGAGTCCACCACAAGAGCTGTTGGTGTATTATTTAAATTCAATGATATCTGGTAAACGGATATTAAACAAATTCAACTGCCCTTTTACCGGTACTGGCTCCTTAAAAATCCTTACATTTCTGATAAACCAGCTGTGTGCTCGTGCATAAACTTTGACACAGGCTTTCTTCTCATGTTTTTTATTCATTGGTTCTACGTGATATAGCTCAACAATACCGAGCGCACACCCTGCGGGATGAAGTTTTGGACTTTTTGATGAACAAATCACCAGATCGCCGCGGTAGTGCGTATTCCATTTTCTAGTCTCAATAGTTTTCTTCCCCTGAACCACAAGATTTGCCCATGGTTGCTTCAAAGAAATTGCTTTATAGGTCTTCATATCACTGGGATGTATTTCATTCTATCAAATCGACGCGTCTCGAAAGCTAAACCTGTCTCAACGTTTATTTTTCCTATACACCAACGTGTCGTAACCGTTTGTGACCCTATCTTCCGGCCATCAGCCATATCTGAAGCTGCTTGGGTCAGAATTATCTGGGCAGCAGACATATCTTCCTGTCCTCTGGGGTTCCACCAACAGAATAGACATTTCAAAAAGAGAGTAAGTTGTTTCATACTTCATGCTTAATCTTCCAAATCTGAAAGAAGGTGTGTTTGCGAGAGTAAGATAATTATACTCTTTATTTAAAAAAGAATGAGCCTCCGGCGCTACGAAAAAAATCGCGCCGAAGGCTCAAGTGTTCAAGAGGGACAAGCCCTCAAGGGATCGAGAATCACTTCCTGGCAGCCGACAACCCGATGTCGTCGCTGCGGCGGCCACCCCAGTAGTACTCGACGCTGAGCCCATCGGAACCGAAGTAGCCGACGCTGACACGGTCGCCGCCCGAGTCGAGAGACGACGTCCGAACGTAGATGCCTTCGAAGAGTCGGACACCACGAACCTCGAAGTAGGTCGTGATGAACCAGCTCATCTCGGCGGCGTTCGGCACCTTCTCGAGGGCAGAGAGAAGCTTGCCCTGCTCGTTCCAGGTTTTGCTGGTCGAGTTCTGGACAGGCGTCTTCTTGATCAGGAGCCAGCCGAAGGACGTCTTGTCTTCGCGAGCGAACTTCTGATCGGCGTACCACCCACCCGTCTTCGAGTAGAAGTGGGCGGACTGGATCTCCCGAACGTCGAGGGTGGACATCGCGGTGGGCGGTGCGGGCATGACGGCGTAGCCGTTGTCCTTGCACCACTTGAGCACGTCTTTCGTCGGCAGACTTCCGGCAAGTGCCACGATCTGGTTGTCGGTGTAAACGATTCCCGAGCGAGCCTTGGCGACTTCCTCCGGCGTGATGAAATTCGCGCCGAGGATGGATTGCGCCAAACCGTAGTCGGGCGCTTTCGCCGAGAAGCGACGAATGCCTTCGGCGAGGTACACGGCGAAGTCGGGATGCTCGTTCAGGATCTGTGCGCTGTCGTCGTCGAGTCCGGCCTTGTTGTACTGGGCCCGGAACGTTTCGGTAGCTCTCTGTCCTTTCGGACTGTCTGCGGTTACCAGTGTGGACGTGTTCAATGATCTTCTCATCGACATCATCTCCATTTGCTGATTTACCGAGAACGCTCGGCAACGACTTGTCTCAGGTTGAGACGAGCTTTTTAGGCCCTTATTTAAGGCTCAAAAAGCTCGTCTCAACAGTGATTCTATATCAAAGAACTACTCGTATAATATATCAAACAAATGACTGCTTGTCAATGTATTGGCCATATGTCAACCCATGCGTTATACTAGCAATATCTTGCTAATGTAGCTTGGATTACGGTTCAAGCTCGCGAGATATCTCACCTTGAGATATCGCCGGAGTGCCAGTGGTTTACGGATCACGGCAGAGTGCGATTAAGGATAGAGAGAACTTCTTGCTCGCTTCTAGAGGAGATGCTTTGAAAGAGGCTGCTTCCAAATAAGATTCAGGGATGAGAGGACATAGGCTCGTAAGAGCAGTACCCCTCAAGTCCCGGTGACACAGATGGAAGCGGGCAATATCTCGACTCGGACGGCAACCGTGTCAACGTCGGCAACTTCGATTCCGATGGGCTCAACGTCAAGAACTACTGGGATGACAACCGCAACGACAACATCGGGTTGTCGGCTGCCAGGCAGTCAAGCTCTATCCAAAGAAACTTCCGCCTCAAAAGCGGAAGTTTCTGTTAACGATCCTTCGTTGACTTTATCCAACCACCAAGCATCCTTCCTATCTCGTCGAGATTGGCTTCGATAATGATATACTTTTTGCCGTCGATAGCTTTTACATCCTTCATCAGCCGAATGCAGATGCGAAGGAAGTTAAGTCTCACGCTTGTCTTTTCAAGAGTCGGTAGCTTCTCTAATTTTGTCTGCTGGCTTGCAAACAAAATTCCTTCTAGAACTTCGATGAGCAAGCTCTCGCACTTTTGCCAGAGGGTGTAACGATCTTGTTTGGGAACGGATAGACGAAGATTATAGAAATCTTTATAGAGATCGTAACTCTTCTTGAAAATCGGTATGTCTAAATCATTCATATATGAAAATTTATAAGGATTTATACTGGTCGATAATTTCTCCTCAATCCATCTTCAGAGCTTGGGAAATATTTAAGTCCGATAAAAGGAATAAGCTGGATGTTGCCCGATTTGAGTTGAATATTGAAGAGAATATTTTTGATCTGTATCGCGATTTGAAGAATGAAACCTACCGGCATGGGCCATACAAAGGATTCTGGATTCACGATCCTAAGATCAGACGTATACATAAAGCGGTCGTTCGAGATCGAGTGCTTCATCACGCCACTTTTGCCGTTTTGAATAAGATATTCGAGCCGACTTTTATTAACGACTCGTACTCGTGTCGCATCAATAAAGGCACCCACAAGGGAGTGGAGAAAGTTGCGAACATGCTTCGTGCGGCGAGTAAAAACAATACTCGCCAGTGCTACGCTTTGAAATGCGATGTTAGAAAATTCTTTTGCGTTTTCAGTTGTGATTACGCTTCCTTCCAATCTCAACATAGCCGACTCAAAAGAAAACCGAGTCCTGGTGCTCGGTTCATAAAACAATGAAGCCATTATTTTGCCTTTCAGTGAATTATCAATTTTTCCGTCTAATTTGTCCGCGATGGCAAAAATTTTACTAATAAGCTCTCGGCTCAATTGTTGTGATTCAATAAAATGATGCATTTTATTATTTAGCTATTCTACGATTTGATAACGCACTAGTGACTACGTTATGGGGGTATTCTAAGGGGTTTTTGACAGTCTTTTCCAGAGACCGCCTAGACGGAAGAAAAGGTACCTGACCCTTTTTCTCCCATTCCGTTCAACAATCCCTAACTGGGATGCATTTCATTCTATCAAATCGTCGCACCTCGGACGGGATTATTCGGGCTGAACCGCACCGCTAACGTCTTGCAAGATGATATCTGCGATGCTTTCAAGCGACACCTTCGATGTATCGAATGTCTGGCCGAGCTCATACCTATTGCCGCCCCATAGCTTCAGGTTGTTCTCTACCCTTCCCTCGGGATACGGTGGTCTGCCCGGCTTTATGGGTCGGTTCTTAATCCGTTCGCGCAATACTTCCACTGGAGCTTCGAGCTGATAGAAATGTAACTTTGCTCCGCGCTCATTGGCTAAATCTATAAATGGCTGCACGTATTCGATTTTCCAAAATGCTTGATCAATGAGCACATTGCAATCTTGCTCAAGGAATGCCTTCGCCATTGCAAGCATCACCTTGCCGATAATGGCGTTGTCGGCGTCGGTTCTTTCAAAATCGGAAAGAAACCATTTGATTTTATCAATACCCAGGAGTCCCGTCCGCGGAAGCTTTGGTATTAGGAGTGCTGAAAGTGTGGACTTACCAGCTCCCATGGGTCCTTCCAAGATTATTATGAATTGATTTTTCATACTCGTTTATTACGCACCTCGGTCACTTGAACTATACTCCCTCCTCCGCTAAAGCTACGGACGGGCAAGCAAGATGGCTGGCCGAGTCGAGCTCAAACCGTTGAATGGTCAAGCCTAGCAAGGTATTTTAGCTATCTCGATTATACCATAACGATGGATCTCGAGTGTGTGGGCCCACAGCCTACAGAAAAGAAATCCCTACTTTACAGCAGGGATTTCAGTAGATGCTTTTGGTTGGATTACTCCTGATCGGACTTCTCGGAATTAGTGCTCTCATTTTCCCGAGCGCCAAGCTTTGTCATCATTTCATAGTATCCATCAAAATAACCCTCGCGATGAGCCCCGCGGCGAATGAAGATGTAAATCGGATATAACAGCATAATCAGTCCTATAAGAACGAAGAACTTATTCTGGAATAAGAACATCACCACAACGCCGGCAACTGCAATTAACATAAGCCCAGCCGGACTCATTCCGCTCACATTTTTAGAGACCGCTTTATATTCTTCGTGTAACTTGACTAGCTCTTCCTTGGTCGCGTGTTTTATTTTCTTAATATCTTTTTTCTTGATTTCCATAATTACATATTAAACATTGCCCTAGGAGTCAACTTTAACACTACAGGATATTCTGTCAAAAAAGATAATAACCGCTCACTGCTGACCCAGCAAGGTGTTTTTATCTATCCAGATTCTATCATAAACGACGCGCTTCGGGCTTATGGTGAATTGTAAACCATTTGAGCAGATTCATCTTTTCCAATTCTTACTTTTACTATTAATCCGAATGGTCTTGTGCCGTATATTTTTTCAATACTTTTCCAATTCCTTGCAAGGAACCATGCGGCACCACTTGTCCCCCAGACTCCCAGTCCAGCAATTCCTACCCAAGTTCTATTTTGCAGTGATTTTGGTTGAATTTTGATTATAAAACCATAGTCATATCCTTCTTTGACGGTGAATTTGAGACTACTATCTTTTACACCAACTATAGACCCAGGCGCCGAAATATTGAACTTGAAAAATTCATTCTCCTCATGCTCCTCAATAGAGTTAGTTTTTAAGTTATTTCGCCCGCCAACAGAACAATAAGAAACATCCAACTTTTGCGCGATTTCTATATCAGAAACTAAATACGGTTTTACATTAGAATTTTTACCAAAGGATGTCGCAAGGTAGCTAACACCTCTGGTCTGTGCGTCTGATACTAAATAAGGAATTTTACCAAAAACTTCTCTCCTTCCAGGCTTATTAAAGGGATATTCGACTTGCTCTCCTTTATCATTTAGGATTCTGTGCGCTCCCAACTGTAAAACCCCATAAGAAATATAGAAGGGATCTTGCAAATTAAACCCAAAAATATTTCTAAATTTTTTACCACTTAAAAAATTTCCGATTCTAATCCAAGCCTCGATAAGTGCCGCTACAATAATACCCCCAACGATATTGTAGAAAATTGCTTCCATTTTAGTAATTCATCTTCTAACACGTCTCGAGCGAAATAACCTCGAAAAACTTCGTCTCGAGGCGGACCTATCTCGACTTGGCTGGATCCAAATAGTGAACCAGTTGTTTATTTAAATATTTTCGACCAGAACCACCTTTTAAAAACTTCTCTCGACCTATTGCATCACGGCGATCGATATAGGCTTCTGCATAAACAAGCTCCCAACTACCGGCTTTTATACTTGTTGTTCGTCCGCCTTGTTTACTATTGTGTTCCTCAATACGGCGCTTTAAATTATCGGTTTGGCCGATATACCAAGATTTATCGTTCTCGTTTTCTAAAACATAAACTGTAAACATAATCGTCATGGCCGTGCAAAGGACGAAAAACTCGCTTCGCTCGTCTCGTCCCGCCCGGCTCACGAAAATTAACGTTCTCGGCTCGCCATGTAAAATGACGTGGCATCACGTGGCAAGCCACGAGATGAGCGAGCCTGCGAGCGAATTTTTCGTGGCTGGCAGGACTGAAGGACGTTAGAACTTTTTCACCGGAGAATGCGATTCTCTGGAAACAGCTCGAACGCTTCGAACAGCTCTGTATAGCTCAGGGTATCAAACTGAAGAAGATCGGCAAGAGAGGGCGGCCGAGGAAGGAGGCAGCCTAATATCTTCCGGGACGTCCCCCACGTCTACCTCGTCCACCCGTGACAGAACCCGATCGGTCCACTACGGTCGGTGCATGACAAATCCATTACTACCTCGGTCCCTTACGCCCGAGGACATTGAAGCGTTCAAGAAAGCGTACGAGAAGGACTGGAGTGAGAAGCTATCGGAAGCGGAGGCGAGGGTGATGGCGGAGAAGATCGCTGAGCTTTTCCGTGGCCTGGCCAAGCTCGAGGTACCGCCTCCAGCCTCAGAGCCGCCGAAGGCGCCATCAGAATCCAAGGAGCTCAAACAGCCTTCACTATTCTAATGTGCAGCTTTCTTCTCCCTTGCTTCTTCCTTCCTTTCTCTATAGGACTTTCGTTGGAGGCTCAGGTGGTATTGGTGAAAGTCATCACTATCCACTTCAGGGTCTAATCGCATCACTTCAAATGTGCGTCCCCGCCGCCGAGGTCCAAACAATCGTGCAAACTCGCCCTTAAACTGGTATAGGGTCGTAGTCTCCAGAGAGTTCTTATTCTCCTTTTCAAAGTCCTTCTCCCATGGGCGGCGGCCGTATTCATCCATTGCACCGCCCGTGCCATCATTGTTGCCCCACATTATTGTGCCGCCCAGATTTATGGGTCGTGGATCCGGCATAAGGAGATAGCCATGCCCGAAAGTATTCCAGTCAGACTTGGAGACGTATTTGTCGGGATATAACCACTCTTCCTCAGCAGCTGCAATATAGCGTAATGCTCTGCTCTTGATGATGAAGTTGATTTCGCGCACTTCCTGCTCCGCGAGATGTCGCAATGTCTGTATCTCTGTGTACTTAAATATCGCTCCTCGAAACGGGTTAGGATTGGGCCGCGTCTCAATAGCAGACTGATAGGGGTTCCTCGCCCAGGATAAATTAGTGAGTATGAGGACCTTCTCCAGGGACAACGGAAAGATGGTGTGAGTCCCGTGTAGCCAAACGTCAGGATCGTTGAAGCCGCGACACCACTGGGATCGTGGTCCACACTCCCGATTGTAAACAGTTATAGGGTGATCTGAGATAATGAACTTCGTTCTTGATTGTGATGCATCGGCAATCTGCCACACGCACTCTGTCCAGGCGGCACAATAGAGGTTTTGTAGCTGCAACATCACATTGAGAATGAGATCTCGACTGAGTACCCCTGTTGCGCTACCAATTAGGCCAAGTCCCTTCGGCGTTCGCAGCTTCTGCGTGCTCATATAGAGCAACATGGGGTTAAAGGTATCGTGTCCAATAGAAGGATGAGCGAAGGAAGAGAAGTATTCCACTCCAGCGCGACCATTAGAATCTACGGCGCCAAAGAAGATCTTTTCTATATCGCGCGGTGTGTCAGTGCCAAGATAGGTCGTATAGAGATCGTGTTGAGCGAAGCAATGATCTGGACCTATATGTTTGAGGGCTCTGCTGGAATATCTCCCTCCTTGTGGGGTGGTGAATATGTCGGGCTTTAGATCTAGATAGAAGAGCTCGTGTGTATCTGGTGCAAGGAAGCGCTTTTGATACCAGACCGGAACATAATGATTGTGTCTATACTCGCTGCGCATAGGAACAAAGTAACAATGGATGTCGTTAGAGTAAAGGTGGAGTGTTACGTGTGTGCGGTTTGATTCGAGTTCTAAGCCTGGTGCATCTTGAACGGCTCGAACTTGCCCAAACGGCAAACAATGGCCTCAACAGAAACCCGCCTGGCAGGGGGGGTTTCTCGCTACATCACGAAAATTGTTGATGTCTAGGTGTCAGCTGCCAGGCCTGGATTCGAACCAAGATACACGCCTTCAGAGGGCGCGGTCCTACCGTTAGACGACCTGGCAAATATTTATATTTTTAATGCTCGTATCAACTCTTCTTTTGTCCGCCTCAGCGGGACCCCGCTATGGCGGGGCCATTAGACCTGCCTCCTGCATGCGCAGGCATGGCGCAGGCAGGCGACCTGGCAA
>JBBTSY010000005.1:0-2999 GCA_038064515.1 Patescibacteria group bacterium
CGATAAGCTTTTCACTCCAAACCACAAGTCATCCGATGATATTGCGCTATCAACCGGTTCGGGCCTCCATTCTGCTTTCGCAGAACTTCACCCTGCTCATGGTTAGCTCGTCTGGCTTCGGGTCTTACCCAAAATGCATGTAGAAATTTCGTACAGCAGTTATAAAACCGCTATACGAAAGTTCTAAAACGCGCTTTTAACACTCGGTTTCCCTTTCCATTCGTCCTCTCGGACTTATAGTGCAATTTGGATAAAGTCGTTGGGTCATTCTTCAATAGGCACACCGTCACCCAGCCTGTCTTGCGACAGTCGGGCTCCGGCTCTTTGTAGGCATATGGTTTCAGTTGCTATTTCACTCCCCTCACCGGGGTGCTTTTCACCTTTCCCTCACGGTACTTGTTCACTATCGATCACAAAAAGTATTTAGCCTTACCCAGTAGTATGGGCAAATTCACCCAGGACATTCTTATCCCGGGCTACTCAGGAAACAATACAGAAGTTCGAATAATTTCGCGTACAGGACTATCACCTTTTTTAGTCGGCCGTTCCAGGGCCGTTCTGCTATCATTCGAATTTGTAACTTCTTATGAAGCTTGAACCCTGCGAATAATGTGCCTGCCTGCTATAGGCAGGTCTTCGCAAAGTTCAAAGTTCAAATGTACTATCCCTATAACACCATGCACCTCGTGCGCAAGTTACAAGTTCATAAAGTAAAAAGTTATAAAGTAAAATGAAAAACTTTCATTAATACCTTAAGAACTTTACAAACTTTTAACTTTCAACTTGTGTACGAAGTACACGGTTTAGGCTTATCCGCTTTCGCTCGCCGCTACTGACGGAATCTATTCTATTTCTTTTCCTCTGGCTACTGAAATGTTTTACTTCACCAGGTGTGCTCCGAAGCACATAAATTATGTGCTCGGTCGTATTGGTTCACAATACAGGGTTTCCCCATTCGGACATCTCCGGGTCAAAGGCCGCTAGTCGCCTCACCGAAGCTTTTCGCAGACACGCCACGTCCTTCATCGCCTTTTTGTGTCTAGGCATCCTCCATACGCCCTTACAATTAATGAGTAACTACTTAGATGATTCCTTACTTCATCCGAACAAAGTTCGGATATAAAATAAAGTTTGTTCTACTTTCTTACCCGCTATCGTATCTGAAAGATTCTTTCATCACCAACGTGGTGATTTCCAAATCTTTATTTTTCAAGTTTCTTGCCGTATGCAGTCAGTAGCTGCTCCCCAAAAAAGTGAGAAGCAATTACTGATTGCCCACGCTTCCTATTTACCCGTCCTTAACTCGCCTTCTACCCCCAATAAAAACTCAAAACCGCTTCTTCAGCGGCCTTTTCGACACCAACCAAAATGGAGCTTATTTAGCCGCTACGTTGAGTTGTGGTTAATGTCTTCATTCAGTAAAAAAAGTATAGCATAGGCCTTCCGAGGACGTCAATAGCTCTTAAACACATCAAATAAAGCCTTATTCCGTCACAATAATCGGCGCTTTGTCGGTGATTATGATCGTATGTTCGAAATGCGCGGAAAGCGAACCGTCTTTAATTAAGTACCCGTGCCCGTCGGCGTTATTAGAGATTTTTCCCGAACCAAGAGAGGTGATCGGCTCAATCGCTATAGCCATACCGGATAAGAGCAGATCATTATAACTGCCATCGCGATAGTTTGGAATAAAAGGATCCTCGTGTAATTGTGAACCGATGCCGTGGCCGCCCAGTTCGCGCACAATTGTGAATCCCTTTCGCTCAACGGCATCTTGAATCGCTTGACCAATATCTCCAACGGTATTACCGGCACACGCCATTTTAATTCCCGCCTTAAGGGCAACCCGTGTTGCCGAGATGAGTTCCTCTTTCTTCGAGTATGCGCGATTGAAAAATTTTCTCCTTCCAACGATAACAGTTACCGCCATATCAGTATGAAGCCCTTTATGGATGATACCGATATCAATTTTGAAAAGATCGCCTTCTTCTAAGATACGCATAGATGGGACCGCGTGCACTGCTTCCTCATTGATTGATGTGCAGAGTGCGGCAGGAAAATTATTATATCCTAAAAATGACGGCTTCACGCCGTAGTGTTTTATGCGCTCACGAGCAAGCACGTCGAAATCATTCGTCGTCATGCCGGACTTCACCCGAGTGACAAGCTCTTTCAAAATCGCGGAAAGAATCTTGCCGCCTTCTTGCATATCTTTAATTTGTTGCTGATTTAGAATCACAGATGTCCTGAAATAATTTCCTGGCCGATCTGCGGCAGGCAGGTCTGAATCAAGCGTTATCTTGCAACTTTGCTTCCAGATCAGGATGCGCCGTCTTATGGATACCTGCCATGATATCGTTATGAACGTTTCTAATCGTCTGTTCGCCGTTAACTTCTAGGATGTTGTATCTCCGTTTTCGAAAGTAGTCAAATACCGGTTCTGTCTCTTTTAGAAACGTTGCGTAGCGCACCTTCATTGTCTCTTCGCTATCTAAGATGCGCTTAACGAGTTCACTTCCATCTTTTGGACACTCGGTAATTTCTTTAAATTCTGGAAAGTTAGGGATAGGATGCCGATTAGCCTTACAGATCCGTCGATTCACGTTTCGATACACTGATTCTTGTTCGCTAACTTTAATGTGTACGACATGAATATTATCTTTTCCATAGAACTGTTCGGCGATGGGAATGAGATATTCGGTTTCCTGCGGCGTTCTAAATGAACTACTGAATACAATACTCTGGCCGCGGCTACCAAAGTCTTTAAGCTTCTCGAGCGACCACTCTCCCACCAGTGTCGGACTTACGAGCCTGCCTTCCTTGAAATTAAGTTTTTCCTTACTAATCACCGCATCGTTCGGATCAGCGCTGGCGAATTTATCTTCAATAACCTTAGAAAATTCAAAATGGTAGAAACCAAAATCATCGGCTAAAAGATTTGCTTGGGTTCCCTTGCCTGATCCCGGCGGCCCGATCAGAATTATGATTTGGTGTTGCAT
>JBBTSY010000005.1:3099-157400 GCA_038064515.1 Patescibacteria group bacterium
GGGTTCCCTTGCCTGATCCCGGCGGCCCGATCAGAATTATGATTTGGTGTTGCATGCCCTTATTGTACCGAATTTTTATAAAAATGTAACTCAAAATGGTATCAGTTCTTCGGACTACCATATCTGCCTGAATTGAGTTTGTCTAAACAAACTTAATTTTAAAAAAAAGGGGGGGGGCGGGTCGGCTGTTGCTTTCCCGCCCCACGGAACTTTTCCCTAGTAGAACTTCCAGGCGCTTGTCCCATGCCCGCTTTTCTCCTCATCCACCAAGAGCTCGTGGATCAGGGCAAGGGCGTGCACCAGCTTGTAGAACGACTGCTTGCTCTTGAGCCACGGGATCAGCCGCTTGTCATCCCCTGTCTTGCCCAAAACCTTCTTTCCTTCGTTCTCAATCGAGATGGTACGATCCTTCGGTCCATACCACCTGATGACGGTTCCCGGTCGGATCAACTGCATCTCCCACCCCCTCCAAACTTGCCAATCCTATCAACATTTCCGTAAAAAGAAAAGCGCGAGGACAAAGCGCCTGCCTGTGTAGGCAGGTCATCCTCGCGCCTCGTGGTGGCCCATGGCAAGAGCCTCAGAAATGTTCCTTGAGACATTCACCGCAGAGGTGACTGGTGGCCTTCGTGGGCGTTGAGCGGGTCGGCGGCTTGCCCTGCTTGTCCTCCGAAGCGTTCGCGGAGGAGGAAGCGGTGTCGAAGGGCAGGCCCAGCTTGTAGACCTCCACTAGCTCATGGACCTTGCCGATTGCACTCTCGATGTTGAGCGGCGAGTGTAGTGCTACTTGCTCTCCGATGTGGATGATCTCCCACATTGTCTCCAGCGCCATTTGCTTTTCCGTCTTCCCCTCCGGCCGCAGCCGGTGGAGTAACTCGACGACATCGCCTGGATGGAGCGTCCACTGCTTCCCGGTGGTGTCATGGAGATAGGCAACCAGCCTATCTCCTTCCATCGGTAGCTCGCCAAGGATCACACCACGAACTTCGACCTCCACGTTCTCACGTAGAAGAACTTTGTCACCAGCCCGAAGCTTCCTGACAAACATGACTCTCACCTCTCCAAAGAACTCGGGCACCATTGCCCTTTCTGAAACTTCAACACTTAATGTCATACCTTTTCTATCGCAGAAAGTCAAGAATACAAATCTGTATCCCTTAGAGCTTTCCCACTCAAAAAGCGAGCCCCACAGATTGCGGGGCTCGCTTTTCAGCGCTAGAGTTCTAACCCAACTTAGTATTCATACATGCTTAACTGCGCATCCACTTGTTTCATAACTTCCAGTGCTACCGACACAACGATAAGAACAGAGGTGCCGCCAAGTGAAAAGGCTGAAATTCCGCTCAATCCCCGAACAATGTTTGGAAGAACGGCGATAAGGCCAAGGAAGAGCGCGCCGACAAGCGTCACTTTGTTTAATAGATTATTAAGAAACGCAGCGGTCATCGGACCGGGACGAATACCCGGAATATAGCCGCCTTGTTTCTGAATATTTTCAGAGATTGATTTTGGATCAAATGAAATTGCGGTATAGAAATACGTAAACAGTACAACCAAGAAGAAGTACATAATCGAATACCAGACCTGGTTTTGAACAAAGTTATTTACGAGAGTGGCGACGCGAGCCAGGATAGGGATGCTAGATCCCGCAAGGAAGTTGGCGGCAATACCGGGAAATAAAAGCATTGAGAGCGCAAAAATAATCGGAATAACACCGGCGTTGTTTACGCGCATGGGAAGATATGTAGAAACCCCGCCTATCATTTTCGATCCTCTAACGCGTCGCGCATAGGTAATGGGAATATTGCGTTGAGCTTCAGAAATATAGACGACACCGACAATAACCACCAGCGATACGAGAATAAATCCGATATAGGTTGTGATCTGATCGGGAGTATAGGTAAAGGCCGCCTGTTGAATTTGAGATGGAAATGCGGAAACGATACCGGCCAAAATAAGCAGTGAGACACCGTTGCCGAGATTCTTTTCGGTAATCAGTTCGCCGAGCCACATTAAGAAGACGCTACTGGCGATAATCACGGAAATCGAAACAATCCAGTCAATAGGACTTAGTGCGGTAATAAGGCCTTGCTGCATAAGGATCTTCAGGAAGCTAAAGCCTTGCAGGGCGGCAAGCGGCACCGTAAGCATACGGGAATATTGATTAAACTTTGCTCGGCCGGCTTCACCTTCGTACTTGTACAGCTGTTCCATTGAAGGAAAGATCATCGTTAACAACTGCATGATGATTGATGCCGTAATGTAAGGACCAAGGCCAAGCAACCCGATCGACAAACGAGACAACGCGCCCCCAGTAAAGGCGCTTAAAAGTCCTAAGAGCTGATTATTGGCGAAGAATTCCTGCAAACGAGCCGCATCAAGAACCGACAAAGGAATATTTGAGACAACTCGCGACACCGCTAATAAAGCGAGAATAAAAAATACCTTACTGCGAAGCTCGGGTCTTTTGAAAAGTTGAAGAATTCTATTCATTAAATCTATTGAGCATCGCCCTTAATGCCGAGTTTTTCCCGTGCTGATTTCGAGAATATAATTTTGCCTTCGAATGTGAGTTTCTTTTTGAGATCGCCATTACCGAGAATTTTCACTCCCCGCTTCAATGATTGTACAATGCCGCGCTCTAAAAGCAATTCCGGAGTAATCGTATCGCCATTTGAAAAAGCATTGAGAGCGCCCAGGTTAATGATCGCGGGCTTTACGCGATGCATGGCATAAAAACGGTGTTTGCGGTGCGGACTGGAGTTGCCGGGTTTCTTGGAAGCACCGCGTTGCTTTGGAAATAACTGCCAAAGTCGATTATCGCCGCCTCGAAATCCAGGCTTAACGCCTGCGCCGGAACGAGATTTTTGACCCTTGGTACCGCCACCAGAAGTCGTACCGCGCTTGCCGCCGCGGCCGACACGCTTTGTTCGTTGCTTTCGGGTCTTCGGTTTTAATTCATGAAGTTGCATATTATTTCTTTCGTAATTGTCTTAAAGCATCCATGGTCGCCATAGCGATGTTGAGTTTATTATTTGTCCGCTCAACCAACTTTCCGGTTAAACTGGTGATGCCCGCCATGCGGGCTACGACACGAACAGGACCACCAGCCTTAATGCCGCCTTTCGACGGCTTCAAGATAACCGTGGCACTCGAATATTTAGCCGTGACTTGGTATGGAATGGTTCCATCTTTCGTAAGAATAGTAATCATATTTTTCTTCGCTTGATTGGTGGCCTTTTTAATGGACTGCTGAACATCTTTTCCTTTTGCGATGCCGACGCCAACTTTACCTTTATTGTCACCGATAACAATAGTTGTACGAAAACTAAATCGCTTACCGCCTTTTGTGACGCGAGTCACACGAGCAATGTCGATAGCCGCCGAATCGTATTCGGGCTTTTCAAACTTGCGAGGAGGACGATTACTGCGTCCACCGCGACCGCCGCCTCGACCGCCGCGAAATCCCCCTGGACGGTCTGTTCTCTGTTGGTCCGACACTGGCGGCGGTGTCATTGGTACTATTGGTTGTTGAGCTGGAGTTTCCATAATTATATTTTAATGCCGTTCTGGCGGAGCCCCTCGGCAACTGCTTTTACGCGACCGTGGTATTTAAATCCCCCGCGATCAAAAACCGCTTCCTTGATACCAAGACCTTTCATCTTGTCGGCCAATGTTTGCCCTAATGCATAGGCAGTTTTTTCTTTATGGCCCGCCTGCTCCGGCAAACCCTTAACTCCATCGACAATTCCGACGCTTTGGTCGGAGCCCCGGCCCTTCGGCGTCAGGACCGCTTTCATCTTGGCATTGCCCATACCGACAAGAGTCTTATGGGTGACATCGTCAATGATCTGCACGTACATGCTTTTATTGCTTTTAAATACCGCAACGCGAGGCCGCTGAGCGGTTCCGGAGATTTCGGAGCGGACACGAGCGTGCCGCTTATTCCGAAGTAAAAGTTTTTGATTGAGGTTAGACATGGCGTTACGCAGTTGCGGCTTTCTTTCCAGCCTTTACTTTAATAACTTCGTCAGCATATTTTACGCCGTGGACCTTGTAAGGATCGGGAACTTTCATTTTTCGGATCTGGGCCGCGACATAACCAACAAGCTCTTTATTGATACCGTTAATTTTGATGATGTTCTTCTCTACTTTAAAGGTAATCCCTTCGGGAGTCTTAAAGAGAATGGGGTGCGAGAAACCAAGATTGAGCTCAAGATCCGTACCTTTTGGAACGGCTTTATAACCAACGCCGTTGAGTTCAAGAGTTTCTTCAAAGCCTTCGGCGACGCCAAGAATCATGTTCCTTATCAGTGCGCGTTCAAGACCCCAGATTGATGTATGTGCCGGGTCTTTCTGGGTGGGCATGACCATGACCTTACCATCAGCAACAGAAACTGAAATCCCCTCGCTGATTGTGCGGTAAAGTTCTCCTTTTGGCCCCTTGACGGTAACCGTAAGTTTTTCCTGTCCGGTAGGCAGGTCGATTTTGAGGTCGACGCCATTCGGAAGTATTATTGGTTTTTTGCCGATTTTGCTCATATCAAATATTCACTTACCATATTTCAAATAATATTTCGCCGCCTAATCCCTGCTTACGTGCTTCCTTTGATGTCATGATACCTTTTGACGTGGAAATTACTGCTACGCCGAATCCAGACCGAACCGACTTAATCTCATCAGCTTTCACATACATATGACGGGATGGTTTTGAAATCAATTTCAAACCGTTTATGGCGCCCTGACCATCAGTATACTTAAGTTCCACATCAAGGTAGTCATGTTCAGCTTTATGAGCTTTCTTTTTTTTCTTCTCAATATTTGCAAGATAGCCAGCTTCTTTTAAAATGGCAGCTATTTTTACTTTAATTTTCGAAGACGGTAAAACAATATGGTCGCGATTGACCGCTTGGGCATTCTTTATTTGTGAAAGCATATCTGCTATTGGATCCATGGTTTTAGTTTATAAAGTTGAAGGTTTTTAAAGTTTGTAAAGTTTTTTGAATTCCGACTTTATAACTTTATGAACTTGATGAACTTTTTACTCATTCACTACCAGCTTGATTTCTTAATTCCCGGCAGTAAGCCATCAGTTGCTAATTCTCTAAAGTGAATGCGACATAGGGCGAATTTACCAATGTATCCCCGCTTGCGGCCACACATAAAGCAACGACGAACAATACGACTGGAAAACTTTGGCTTCTTATTCGACCGGGCAATTGTTGATTTTTTTGGCATGTTTTAGCTTTTCTTCAGCGGAAACCCGAGTCTGCGCATAAGCGAAATGCCTTGTTCTCGGCTGTGGCTATTTTTGGTAACAACGGTAACCTGTAATCCGAAAATATCTTTCAGCGTCTCATAAGTAATTTCCGGAAAAATACTTTGTTCTCGGATTCCAAAATTGAGATTACCCTTGGCATCAAAATTTTTAATATCAATGCCTCGAAAGTCTTTTGACATCGGTAAGGCAAGCGAGATCAATCGATCAAGGAAATCATACATGCGCTTACCGTGCAGGGTCACAGAATATCCAACCGTAACGCCCTCGCGAAGCTTGAAGCTAGACACTGATTTCTTTGCTTTTCGTCCAACCGCTTTCTGACCGGTTAAAAGCGCTAAATCGCGTTCGACTTTCTCAATAGCCTTATCGTCTTTCAAAATTCTGCCGATACCGGTGTTAATCACTACTTTATCGATTTTCGGTACGGCCATTACGTTTTTAATACCAAATTCTTTCTGCAAAGCAGGAACGGCGGTCTTTTTATATTGTTCGAATAAACGGGGCATTGAACTTGTATATTATACACGGAATCTGGTTTTTGGCTAGGAACTATACTTCTGCTTTGCACTTTCGACAAATACGGACCTTGTTATCGCCATTTATTGAAAATCCGATTCTTGTCGGTTTGCCGCATGCTTTGCATACGATGGCTACGCGGGACATATTAATTAACCGTTCTCGGGAGATGACCTGGCCTTTCTGGCCTTGTTTGCGCCCGCGAATATGCCGCTTCACCATATTCAAGCCTTCCACCAAAACGGTGTTTTCAGCCGGGACGACTCTGGTAACCTTGCCAGTCTTACCTTTGTCGGGCCCGTTCAACATCATAATATTGTCGCCTTTATGAATTTTCATATGGTTAGACTAATTCTTGGGCTAATGAGGCAATCGTCGCAAATCCTTTTTCCTTGATTTCCCGAGGAATCGGACCGAAGATACGACCGCCTTTTGGCTCTTTACCATCAAGAATTACAACTGCATTGTCATCAAAACGAATATAACTGCCGTCTTTGCGACGGAATGCTTGGCGCTGACGGACAACCACTGCTTTCAAGACATCTTTTTTCTTAACTGCCTTGCGTGGTTCTGCCACCTTCACCGAGATCACTACAATATCGCCGATTTGAGCGATTTTGCGTCGAGAACCGCCAAGCACCTTGAAAATACCGACCTTTTTTGCGCCAGAGTTATCTGCAACATTAACAATTGATCGTAGCTGTAGCATGGTTAGATATTAAACTTTAGATTCCACAACCCATTTCTTATCTTTCGAAATAGGCCGAGTTTCGCGAATCACTACTTTATCTCCAATGTGGTATTGCTGTTCGGCATCATGGGCTTTGTACTTCGTGCTAACTTTAAATTGTTTTTTATACTTCGGGTGAAGCTTAAGCCGGGTAACCTCAACAACAACAGTTTTCATCATCTTGTCGGAAACGACGGTTCCCGTAAGCATCTTTCCTTTTAGTATTGGGTTATCCATATTATTGATTGGTGCGTGATTTCAATGCGGTCAAAATGCGCGCAACTTGAACTTTCGTTTTCTTTACTTGGCTAAAATCTTTCAATCTTTTTTCAGCTAAATCAAAGCGCAGTTGCAACATCTTCGTTTGCAACTCCTTCAGCATAGACTGAAGCTCATTCGTATTTTTATCTTTTAATTCTTGGAATTTCATTTATGATCGTTTAATAATTCGGGTTTTGATTGGCAATTTATGGGCGCCCAATCGAAGCGCTTGGCGCGCGACTTCTTCGGGCAATCCATCAATCTCGAATAAAACACGGCCAGCCTCAACTGGTACCACGAAATGAGATAAGGGACCGCGGCCACCCCCAAGGCCAGTCTCACCGCTTTTGGCAGTTCTAGGCTTGTCGGGAAATACGCGAGTCCAGATCTTTCCGCCGCGCTGTACAAAACGTGTCATGGCGCGTTTGGCAGATTCAAGCTGATTGGCTTTCAGCCACAATGGTTCTTCAGCTTTTAAGCCAAAGCTGCCGAAGCTCAAAGTTGTACCGCGCGTGGCAACTCGGTGGATTCGGCCCTTATGCGTTTTCGTATGTTTTATTCGTGCTGGCTGAAACATGGTGATAGATTATTTAATATCTTTATCGAATACTTCGCCTTTATAAACCCAAACTTTGATGCCAATCGTGCCATACGTGGTAAGAGCGGTCTTTCGAGCGAAATCAATGTCAGCGCGTAATGTTTGTAATGGTAAGCTTCCATTTTCCAAATGTTCGGTACGAGCAATTTCCGCGCCATCAAGACGGCCGCTCAACTGGATTTTTGCGCCTTTTACGTCGCGACTCCCCACGATTTTAGCGAGAGTTTGCTTCATAATGCGTCGAAATGGGATGCGCTTCTCAATCTGATCCACAATTGATTCACCCATTATTGCGGCAGATGCTTCGGGACTCTTCACTTCTTGGATTTCAATACGGACCGCGATTTTATTCTTCAAAAGCTTCGTGACAGCATTTTTGAGATCTTCAATGCCGCTACCACCGCGACCGATAATCAAGCCTGGTCGAGCCGTATATACGATGATGTTTAATGAATCAGTGCCCCGCTCGATATCGATACGATCAACCGCCATGTTTTTGAGCTTTTTCGTAAGAAAGGCGCGAACAGCAACATCGTCTTTGAGATATGCGGGATATTTTCGGCCGCCAAACCAACGGGATGCCCAATCCTTATGAATGCCGATACGTAATGAAATTGGTGAAATTTTTTGTCCCATTATTATATTGCTTTACGGCTGAATAGACGCTTGCGCTCTCCTTTTTCTTCTTTTCCTAATTCACGCTCAACCCCCGGTTTCTTGGCCTCTAGGGCTCTCTGCTCTTTATCTTTCTTTTCTTTTTCTTCCTTGGCTTTCTGTTCGGCTTTATCCCGCTTTAAACCGACTACGCGCTCGTCTAATACCAGGGTGATACGACTCGTCTTTTTTTGAATTTCAGTCGCGCGACCCTGCGCTCGGGGTAGATATCGCTTAAGCTTAACACCTTCATTAATAATGAAATCTTTAATATATAAATTTTCAGCAACCATGCTGTAGGTATTTTCCGCGCTTGCAATGGCTGAACGGATTAATTTTGAGAGCGCTTCGGTGGGACGGAGGACAATGTGGTCAAGTTGATTAAGTGCAGCAAGTGCGTCTTTCTTTTTTAGCAAATTCACAACCGACCTCACTTTTCGTGGAGCAAGTCGGACGTTATTAAGTTGTGCTCGGACTTCCATGATAATATTTTGTAATCCTACGTCGCCCTTGCGGACTCTTCAGGATAAGTATTTACTAATACTCATTTTTTAGCTTCAGTTGCCACGGGAGCTGTCTCGGCCTTGGCGGCTTTCGCGGCATCCAATTCTTTCTGCCGCTGAGCAGCTTCTAGTTCCTTCTGCATGCGACCACCGTGACGGGCAAACTTTCTCGTGTGCGAAAATTCGCCCAGTTTATGGCCAACCATATCTTCAGTCACAAAAACCTGGATATGGATCTTGCCATTATGAACGCCGAAAGTGTACCCTATCATCTCCGGCACAATCGTGCAATTACGCGCCCATGTCTTAATAACGGTTTTGCCTGCCTCGCTAGCAGGCAGGTTGCCCGCTTTTAGCTTGCCAACTTTTTGAAGCAGTTTTTCGTTGACGTATGGACCTTTTTTAAGACTTCGTGACATATGATATATTTTTGATACTTATTTAACTCGGCGCCGGATAATAAACTTCGATGACTTTTTCTTCTTATTGCGCGTTTTGTGGCCGCCGGTAATCTTACCATGGCGAGTCTTTGGACGACGAGTACCGCGACCTTGACGGCCTTCACCTCCACCATAAGGATGGTCAACCGGATTCATGGCAGTACCGCGAACTTTCGGGCGGCGGCCGAGCCATCGAGATCGTCCTGCCTTGCCCAGCGAAATCAAAGCATGTTCAGCATTAGAGACCTGCCCAATCGATGCAAGGCATTCGCCGGAAAGCATTCGAGTTTCAGATGATGGCATTACAAGCTGTACCTGGCCGGCTTCACTTGCCAATACGGTAGCGCCACTGCCTGCTGAACGAACGATCTTGCCGCCCTGGCCCGGAAACAATTCTACATTATGAATGAGAGTACCTTGAGGAATATTCTTCAAACGCATGCGGTTGCCAGGCCGAATCGGTCCTTTCTCGAAGGTCATAACCGTATCACCCACTTTAAGTTCCTGCGGAGCAAGAATGTAGCGACGATCGCCATCAACGAAATTAATGCGCGCAATGCGGGCCGTACGGTTTGGATCGTATTCGAGAGTAGCTACCTTACCCGGGATATCCATCTTAAGCTGTTTGAAATCCACAATACGATAGAGACGTTTTACGCCATTGCCTCGGTGCGAGCTGGTAATGCGCCCCTGGTTGTTGCGGCCGACTGATTTATGAAAACCCTTAATGAGCGGCTTTAAGGAACCACTTTTAGCAAGTTGAGAGAAATCGTATCCTTTAGTATGTCGCCGTGACGGCGTTGTGGGTCGATACTGTTTCATGCGTTATAATTATGGTTTTGCCTGTTCAATAATACTGCCTTTTTCAAGCGTTACGATTGCTTTACGAAATCCAGATTTGGTGCCGGCAAACTTACCGACGTTTCGTGATTTTTCGGGCATGTTCAATACTTGAACATTTTTGATTTTGACTTTATAGAGCGCGCTAATATGCTTTTTGATCGATTGCTTGTCGGCATCGCTTGCTACCCTGAACACGTACTGATTCATCCCCATGAGCCGGGAGGCTTTTTCGCTTGCATAGAAACTCTTGATCACCTCGTGAGCGCCTTGGGAAACGGCAATCGGGACACCCGCCGACTTCTGTGCGACAACTTCCTCTTGACCCTCACTTTTAATGGGTTTCCCCTCGCCTTCGGCTTGGGATTTGGACTTTACTTCCGTATCTTTTTTTCTAAAAATATTAAATGCCATGATTATGAGGTAAATGCTTTTTCAATAACTCCGACGGCATCTTTCAATGCAACCACATTCGGATAGGAAAGTACGTTTAATGAATTAAGGTTACGCGCTTCGATAATAGCGACATTTGGCAAATTGTTGACTGACCTCGATAAGCCGTCCTCTTTCGTTGAAGACACTACCACCAGCATGCGCGGATGAGCCTTCTTCGTTGATTTTTTCAAAAACAAACCAGAAATGTTGCGCATGATCTTTGCGGCTATGCGCGTCTTGGGTGCTTCCATCGTGATAATATCAATGACCACAAATTGACCATCACGAACCTTTGAAGACAATGCAACACCCAAAGCTTTACGGGCCATTTTACGATTAATTTTCTTAGAATAATTCTTATCTTTGGTCGGACCATGAGCGACACCTCCGCCTTTCCAGATCGGCGATCGGATGGAACCGTGACGAGCGCGGCCGGTACCCTTCTGCTTCCATGGCTTCTTACCGCCTCCACGCACTTCCGAACGGCCTTTGGCGTGAGCGATAACCTGTCGCTGATTCGACAGTTGCGACGTCGCAACCTGATGAAGCAAGTCTTGATTCATCGGCAAGGCAAACACCGCATTGGAAACTTCGAGAGTCCCTGCTTGTTCGGCGTTTTGATTGTAGATTGGAATCTGCATGATATTAATTGGTCGTAATTGCAAGCAATCCTCCCTTATTACCGGGAACCGGACCACTTAAGGCGATAAGGCCATTTTCCTTATCAACATGGACAACCTTCAAACCACGGACGGTGACCCGAATATTACCCATACGGCCGGCCATTTTTTTCCCTTTCAGGGTGTGTTGAGGAAATCGCTGGCCGATAGAACCAATATGTCGAGCTACGTGTTTGTGGCCGTGACCCATGGGCATACCGGAAAATCCATGGCGCTTCATGGCGCCGGCAAAGCCCTTACCCTTTGAGTAACCAGATACTTTTACTTCATCGCCTGGAGCAAATGCCGCCAAATCGAGAATATCGCCCACCTTGAGATCATGCTCATTCATCTGCAATGCTTTAAATTCTCGGACGTAGCGAAATTTACCTAAGTCTTTGAACTGACCCTGTTGCGGTTTGGCAATTTTTTTCTTGGTGCCAGTACCTACCTGGACTGCCTCGTAGCCATCTTTATCTTTAGTTCTAATTTGAATAACTATATTTGGCTCAACTTCAACAACCGTGGCAGTAATTACGGCTCCGTTTTCCCCATATACTTGGGTCATGTCTAATTTTTTTCCAAGAATAAATTTCATGTTCTTATTCTAATGAAACTCAGATTCACCCAAGCCTCTCGGCAGTGAATCTGCCTGTTTTTATTCAGCCTTCGCTGAATGTAACTCATATTTGTTTAAGGCCATCGCCTACAAATCTGCCTGATTTAATTTTGTTTACACAAAATTAAATCAAAAAGCCGGACTAGCCGGCAATTGCCAAAGCTCGTCTGTAACAACCGATTATGTTTCGATACGTGATGAAACCAATTAGATGTTATAAGGCACTGACCCAAGTGTGTATTTTTAGAAACCGGGTGGCGAACTAGGCCAACCACTTGTGGTGAGCCTGCCTGCGCAGGCAGGCTTGTCGAACCATTGCCGGATAAATACTACAGCCGGATTACTGCCTTAGTCCCCCGCTCCAAACAATGCCTGGGGCAGAGAGTAAGGTTACAATCCTCTACATTTTAATCTCTATATCAACGCCGGCTGGCAAACTAAGATTTGTTAAAGCATCGATAATTTTCGGTGTCGGCACGGTAATGTCGATTAACCGCTTATGGATTCTCATTTCAAACTGCTCGCGCGAATTCTTATCAATGAAGGGAGAACGATTTACGGTAAACTTTTTTATTTCGGTAGGCAACGGCACGGGGCCGATTGGTTTACCGCCGTATCGCTCGATCGTTTCGATAATCTGCTGTGCCGACTTATCGATAATTTTATTATCGTAGGCCTTCAGCTTGATTCGAATCCGTTGGTTGATTTCAGTAGTTTTTTTCGCCATGACTCTTTTAAAAGGACCTGCCTGCCGGCAGGCAGGACAATAAGACCCATGAGGATTACTCATGGGTCTTAATATCAGCTATGCATGAATCTTAGTTACAACACCAGCACCTACAGTCTTGCCGCCCTCTCGAATCGCAAAGCGCTGTTTTTCTTCCATGGCAATCGGCACAATGAGCTTAACTTTGAGATTGGCAGTATCGCCAGGCATAATCATCTCGGTACCTTCGGGCAATATTACTTCACCCGTTACATCCGTGGTTCGGAAGTAGAATTGAGGTTTATAGCCTTTGAAAAATGGGGTATGTCGGCCACCTTCTTCTTTTGTGAGGACGTAAATTTCGGCATCGAATTCGGTGTGCGGTGAAGCAGAGCCGGGCTTTGCGAGCACTTGGCCGCGTTCAATGTCTTCTTTCTTTAGGCCGCGAACCAAGATACCGGCGTTGTCGCCTGCCATACCCGAGTCGAGTTGCTTGTTAAACATTTCGATGCCCGTAATAACGGTTTTTACCGTTGGACGAATACCGACAAGCTCAACTTCATCATTAATTTTAACCTGACCGCGTTCAATACGGCCCGTAACAACGGTACCGCGACCTTCAATTGAGAAGATATCTTCGATCGGCATCAAGAATGGCAGATCAATTTGGCGATCCGGATTGGGAATGTACGAATCGAGCGTATCTACTAGTTCTTTAACTTTGAGCGCCCATTTATCATCCTTAGAGGTAGCTTCCAGAGCTTTGAGGCCTGAACCACGGATAATAGGCGTAGTGTCGCCGGGAAATTTGTATTTTGTGAGAATTTCGCGAATTTCAGCTTCGACGAGATCTAACATTTCTGGATCGTCAACTTGGTCAACCTTATTAAGAAAGACTACAAGGTAAGGCACGCCAACCTGACGGGCAAGCAAGATGTGTTCGCGAGTTTGAGGCATCGGACCATCGGAAGCGGCAACAACAATAATAGCGGCATCCATTTGAGCGGCACCGGTGATCATGTTCTTGATGTAGTCAGAGTGACCAGGAGCATCCACGTGCGCATAATGACGCAGTGGCGTCTCGTACTCGGAGTGATGCAATGAGATCGTGATACCTCGGGCTTTTTCTTCTGGAGCATTGTCGATACCATCGACGCCTTCTACGCGAGCGCTGTATCCAGCGTCCTTATTCATATCAAGGACGTGTAAAATAGCCGCGGTAAGAGTTGTCTTCCCGTGGTCTACGTGACCGATCGTTCCCACGTTGAGATGGGGTTTGGATCGATTAAATTTTGTTGCTTCTGCCATGTCTTTTTCGACGAAACGATACGGTCGTTATGAATAATGCGCGAATTCATTCGTGTATTATCCATGACGCAGTATCGCCTTTATTTAAACGTAGTGTTCATTTTAACAGACCTCTTGAGGAAAGTCAACCATTCCCCCCTGCTACTGATTCTCCTGGAAACCGCCCTGCCCTGTAGTGAAACTTTTGCTGGCTCTGCCAAGACCATTGGTCATGCAAAAGTTCTACTACGGGGCCTGCTTCTCGTCCTGCTCAATCTGGTCTTTCAGTGCCTGTATTTCCCGATTTAAGCGTTCCAGCGCTTCTACTTCCTGGGCGCTTAAAGCTGCTCGCACCGGCGCCTCTTCTGAAGCCTGCGGAACGGGGAAGTTCAGAGCTTCGGCATCGTTAGCCTTCTTTACTTTGACTTCCTGTTCCTTGGCTTGCGTCAGATTGCGGTATACCTGGTAATCCAGGATCACATACGATGGCTCCCCTTCATCCAAGATCAGAACTGATGTCGAGTTCTTAAGCAGGTCTTTTAATTCTCGAATATCCACTTCTTACACTCACTGACGAGATATGGCTCGCGTTCCGCTTCACAATGTGCTGCGGAGAAGCTAAGTGCAACAGGTCAGGTTTAATCGGTATACAAATCAATTCCTCGCCATTCACTCGGAACAACTCGTCTGTGAGTGTGAGGATCCATCCATCAGTTCTACCGTACCGATATAAAAAAGCAAGCCCGCCCAACTTTTGCTTTCGCAAAACTTAGGCGGGCAAGGCTTCGGCAACAGCTGGGAAGCTACTATCGGGGTCACGGCCTAACTGTTCAAAAATCAGCGCAAGAATATTTGACCGGCTTCGTTCCAGTCAGCCGCCTCTTTGACGGAGCTGGCATTTAAGGACCATTTGCCGGCCCCAGCGACCCACATCGCGATAACAACCCGGAGGTTATTGTCAACATCACGGGTATAGAACATGTTGGAAAGTCCCGACCCCCTCTCTATCAAGAGGATTCCGGCATTGCCGTGGAGTTGCCTGGAGAGCAACTCCCACAAGTGAACCAGCGAAATCTCAGCGCGGTTGCCCCGCATATCGAAAGTGTGAGCCTGCAAAGGGCCCCTGGAGAGCTTGTAGGCCTTCAGTGTTTGAGCTGGGACATTCTCCTCGGCCTTAGTTAGAAACCACTCCTTGAATCTATCAGACATGATTAAGTGATCCTTATTGGCACCGAATGTCTCCTCTGCTGAGAACTTCTCGACTGCCTGGACAGATACACTGCCCATTAGCTCAAGATCTACGGGTTCGATATATGCTCTTTCCCTATGAAAGCTCTGATGTTTTTCATCTCCTGTCATCATTTTCTCGGCTTTCTGTAACTCTTCTGGCGTAGATTGGTCTTTTCCCTTAGTCTCTTGAGAAACATCGTCAATACTGGTCCAATATCCATCGATGTCATCTTGGGGTTCATCCACGGCTCCAGGATCATGTTTTTGAGCTTCTTCTCTGGTAGCATACTCACCGATAACTACAGGGGTTTCTGGTCCATTTTTCCAGCGAACGTGCTTTATGACTCTAAATCTTGGTTGTTCGACTTCTCCCGCCGATTTTACTTTTTCCTCTTTTTCTATTGGTCTTTTATATTTTTCTTCGGACATGTTTTTGTAAAATTAAATTATTAATATCTTAACTCTATGACCACCCGATAGATAAAGTCGATTGCATTTATGTTTAACCCATACTAAATTCACCGAATTATACCTTTTTTTACAATTAACTCCACGACATCAAAAACTTGATCTGGCGATAAGCGAGAGCGAGAACCGTCAGCATTTCTAGGAGCACCACCAATAGTAGAGCCTCCTCCCCATCCAGGTTCTAATTTATTTAACTCGTGCAAAATCGTGCCTTCTTTCGATACGGGGCCAACCGGAAAATTACTGACTAGCTCTGATTTCTTTGCGATAGTATATGCGTAACTACCGTCTGCTTGCTGTTGCATAGCTACAGCCCTCGTATGACCTGCCTTATATATGAGATCGAAGACAAAATCATTTGATTGGGCCATAATCCAATTAGTACCTTCTCTTACTACCTCGAAATTGCGAGCAATTTCTTGTTTCGTGTATTTAAAATTGCCGGCCACAAGATCGTCAAGATTCTTTAAGCATTGCTCAAGGAGTGTGTTCAGATCGTCTTGACTGTATGTCCGATTTCTCCTTGCATCGCTTTCCGGTTTCATAACTCCTTTATAAAATGCGTCCGCTAGTTCTGCGTCGAGAGGCTCATAGGCTGGTCCATGAGCGTCGATTCCGCCAACCGACTCAACAAGCATTCTTATCTTCAGACTATGAGCTTCACTTGGGTGACGTAGTAACCAGACTGATAAAACGGTATCCCCATCAATATCATTTACATAGACTTTGCTTTTTTCCGGTTCGAACCCTAGAAGCAAAGCATCGAGTACTTGTTGACATGTAGCACGAGTTATTTGACGATTAACTTTATCATGATGATCAAAGGAGAATCTGTTACGCCCCACATCAAACTCAGGCCCCTGAACATATCCGTCAAGAGCAACACTGTTCTCGGGCATGTTATCAAACTGTTCTGTTTTACCACGTGCAATGACTAGATCCACCAGACTCTCTCCTTTTCCCTTAGTCTCTTGAGAAACATCGTCAATACTGGTCCAATATCCATCGATGTCATCTTGGGGTTCATCCACGGCTCCAGGATCATGTTTTTGAGCTTCTTCTCTGGTAGCATACTCACCGATAACTACAGGGGTTTCTGGTCCATTTTTCCAGCGAACGTGCTTTACTACCCTGAATTTAGGATGCTCAGCTTCTCTCGTACTAGTTTCCTCTTTTTTTTCAACGATTGATTCGGGTTTCTCGCTATTCATAATTAAAAATTGTTATTAAGGCTGTAGCTTATCTTCGCACTTATATTGTAATCCCCCCCCTGATAAGTCAACCTAAAAACATAGCCGTTTTGGAGCTCTTTTCTTACAACAAGCGAGCCAATAGTTTTGAATCACTCCGGAGTATTTGATGAAATGAGCGAAAGTGAATAGCCGTAGTGGTGTTTCGAAGAAGGCCGCCCTAGTGGGCGGCCTTCTAGATGGAACGGAGGCGTGAGTGAGCTGAACGAATTTCTAAAATACGGAGATCGTGATGAAAAAACTATCGGCGAGCGGCTATTTCTTTCCTTCCATAATCTGCGTCGCGATATTGCCTGGAACAGGTTCATAGCGTTCAAACTCCATCGTAAACGTACCCCGGCCCTCCGAGAAGGAGCGGATAGTGGTGGCGTATCCGAACATTTCTGAAAGCGGAACGCGCGAGTTAATAATCTTCAAGCCAAGTATACCTCGATCATCGACGCTCATAATCTGGCCACGGCGCGAGGAAAGATCGCCAGTAGTGGAACCAAGGAAATTGTCTGGAACGATAACTTCGACTTTCATGATCGGTTCAAGGATAACCGGCTTGGCGCGCTTGACCGCTTCTTGAAATGCTATTGACCCAGCCACCTTGAAGGCGATTTCGGAAGAATCGACATCGTGATAAGAGCCATCGTAGACGGTGACTTTAATATCAACAACCGGGAATCCGGCGATAACGCCTTTATCAATGGCTTCACGGACACCTTTTTCAATGGCGGGGATGAATTCTTGAGGAATTGCGCCACCTTTGACGGCGTTCACAAACTCGAATCCTTCGCCGCGTTCTTTAGGCTCTACTCGCAACCAGCAATGGCCATACTGACCGCGACCACCAGACTGCTTGATATATTTGCCCTCTGCCTGGGCTTTTGCGGAAATAGCTTCTTTATAGGCAACCTGCGGGCGACCAACATTTGCCTCGACGCCGAATTCACGTTTCATGCGCTCAACGAGAATTTCTAAGTGCAATTCACCCATGCCGGCGATGATCATTTCACTGGTCTCCTCATCACTCCGAATACGGAATGTAGGATCTTCATCGGAGAGTTTTTTCAAAGCCATACCCATCTTTTCCTGGTCAGCTTTAGTCTTTGGTTCAATGCGTAAGGAAATAACCGGTTCTGGAAAGTCGATACCTTCAAGAAGGATCGGATTATCGGGATCGCACAATGTATCCCCCGTTCGGGTATCTTTCAATCCGACTGTGGCGGCGATATTACCCGCATAAATTTCTTTTACTTCTTCCCGATCATTGGCATGCATCCGGACAATGCGACTAATACGTTCCTGCTGGCCGCTACGCGTATTGAGGACATAGGAACCGGCGGTAATCTTCCCGGAGTACACGCGGAAAAACGTCAAAGCGCCGACATACGGATCAGTCGCGGTTTTAAACGCCAGGGCGGTAAATGGAGCCGAATCTTCGGAGGCAATCATTTTCTCTTCACCCGTTTTTTGAACCGTAGCTTTCGCGGGAGGAATATCCAATGGAGACGGGAGGTAGTAGGCCACCGCATCAAGCACGAGTTGAACGCCTTTATTTTTTAATGCCGAACCGCAAAGCACAGGGAAAATTTTATTTTCAAGCGTTGCCGCGCGAACAATACTTCGCAGACGAGAAACATCAATTTCTTTTCCCTCAAGGTATTCGGCCATAGCTTGATCGTCTTGCTCGACAATCTTCTCAATCATAGCCGCACGCTCTTTTTTCGCGGCTTCAATGAGATGATCAGGAATTTCACCTTTGATGACCTTTTCGCCCTTATCTCCTAAAAACGTAACATATTCCATCGTCATTAGGTCAACGATGCCTTTGAATTGATCTTCATGACCATCCGGAATTTGAAGTTTCACGGCAAACGGAGAAAGACGTTCAAGGATCGACTGGTAGGAACGCTCAAACGAGGCACCCAAGCGGTCGAGTTTATTAATAAAGCAGATGCGCGGAACTTTGTAATCGTCCGCATAGCGCCAATTAGTTTCCGATTGAGGTTCCACGCCGGCAACGCCGTCAAACACTACCACAGCACCGTCGAGTACGCGCAAAGATCGTTTTACTTCAATAGTAAAGTCGATGTGTCCCGGAGTATCAATGATGTTAAGCTTGACTTTGTCCGCATCCTTATCTTTAGCATCGGTCGGGATCCAGTAGGCAGTCGTGGCGGCGGCAGTAATGGTGATACCGCGCTCTCGCTCCTGTTCCATCCAGTCCATAATCGTATCGCCTTCGTGAACTTCACCGATTTTGTGAGAAATACCGGTATAAAAAAGAATACGCTCCGATGTCGTCGTTTTGCCTGCATCGATGTGCGCGATAACACCGATATTGCGAATTTTTTCAATTGGATAGTCTGCCATCTCTTTGTTGTCTTATTTATTTATTAAAATTGCCGCAGGATGCTAGAGAGAGGCTCTCGGAGTGCGACGGCGCGAGAGCGAGATGCCTCAATAGCCTGTTGAGGATATCGTACTCTCGAAGGCATCTTGCGGCAATTTTACCAAGCGAGGTGAGCAAATGCTTTGTTGGCTTCAGCCATACGATGAGTATCGTTTCTCTTTTTCACCGCATTACCGGTGTTATTGTATGCGTTGACAAGTTCTTCGGCTAGCTTCTTGCTCATTGCTTTGCCCTTCTGACCGCGAGCTGAATCTACAATCCAGCGGATCGCGAGCGCCATTTTTCGTTCAGGACGGACCTCGATAGGCACCTGATAGTTGGCGCCGCCAACACGGCGAGATTTGAGCTCAACCGTCGGGGTCACATTTTCCATAGCCTTATCGAGAACTTCTAACGCCGGCTTATTGAGCTGTTTTTCAGCGATTGCCAAAGCGTCATAGACGATCGAGCGGGCGATTGATTTCTTGCCCTCATGCATAATTTTATTAATAATCTTGGCAATTAAAAAGCTCGAATACTTGAGATCCGGTTCTATGATTTTACGATTTTTTACTGGTCTGCGCATGGTTTATTTAGATTTCTTAACCCCATATTTTGATCTTTCTTGTTTGCGGCCATCAACACCACTTGCATCTAAGCGGCCGCGGACAATATGATAACGGACGCCAGGCAAATCTTTCACTCGGCCGCCGCGGATGATGACAACAGAGTGCTCCTGAAGATTGTGGCCAACGCCAGGAATATAGGCGGTAACTTCCATACCATTCGTAAGACGAACACGGGCGATTTTGCGAAGAGCAGAGTTAGGTTTCTTCGGAGTCATGGTTTTTACGCTGACGCATACGCCGCGTTTGAACGGTGCGTTATAAAACACGGGGCGATTCTTAAGCGTGTTAAAGCCAAACGTCATCGCAGGCGATTTGGTTTTCGCTTGAGTAATACGTCTCGGCCTCTTCATCATTTGATTAAACGTCGGCATAATAAAAACAGATGCTAACAACAAAAGTGAGCAAGGGAAATGGTATCAGAAAAAAAGAGGAGCGTCAAACCATCTCAATTCTTGAGTACTGGCAAAACCTTAGTATATCGACAGTCCCGGCACGCCAGAAACGAGCCGAAAAAGATACATAATAATGAAGAAAATTCGGGGAAAGATGAAGATAATAAAGATAAAAAGGAGCGGCAAACTGTACCGATAGAGGAAGGTCCGAAATGCAAGGAATCGAGCGGGCAATACCGAAAAGAGCAGCCAATGGCCATCGAGGGGCGGGATGGGAACCAGATTAAAAATGGCGAGTGAAATGTTAATTAGAATAATCACTTGGATTAACTCTAGCATCACCGGTGAGATCATCGTACCCACCAGGATTCGGTACACAACACCGAAAAGCAGAGCTAGGATGATGTTTGAGGCAGGTCCCGCCAGCGCGACCTTTGCCGGACCATGCCGATGATCGCTCAAATTACGCGGATCATAAGGCACTGGCTTTGCGTAGCCGACGGTAAAGCCAGTAGAGATAAAGAGAATAAGCGGCAAAAAGAATGAACCGAAAGGATCAAGATGTTTGAATGGATTAAGCGTAAGTCGCCCGGCATTTTTTGCCGTATTATCTCCGAGCGCGTGCGCCACGATACCATGAGAAACTTCGTGAATTACCACGGAGTACACCAGGACTACAATTTGGAAAATAATGATGATTCCCTCCGGCATATTGAAAAAATATCATTATTGATGTAGTATGTAAAACACATTTGAAATATGTGACAAGAGACACGAGACAAGAATTACACAGACTTGTCCCTTATTGCCTGTCACTTGTCTCACTAAAAACATGGCAACACGCTGTCCACAATGTGGCAAAAAACCAATCATGGTTACCACCCGAGTCCTTTTGCGTGGCCATTATAACCCTACGGCAAAACACCGAAGCTATCCTAACCTTCAATGGGCTAAAGTAGATGGCAAGCGAAGAAAAATCTGCACCGATTGCATTAAGACGCTTAATAAGCCCGCCCGAGTGCGCACTTCTCGAGCAAAGATAGCGACCACAGCCGCGACCACATAACAAACTTAGAAGAACCCCCCGCCGTATGGCGGGGGGTTCTTCATTAGACATTGCGCAATGAAGCAGTATATAATTTCGATACGCAACGGGCTGTGGTATAACGGTATTACGCATGGCTGGGGGTCATGTAACCCGGGTCCAACTCCCGGCAGCCCGACATCAGAAATAAAAATAGAGCCGTTCTGCGGCTCTATTTTTATTTCTGATGTCGCAATTACTGAACGCCGCTCGAACCTTTTTTGAACAAAACTCTTGATTGCCGCGCTTCGCGCGGCAGGAACGAAATCTAACGCTCGGGCGGGCAAAAAGAAAGGGGGTTGGGGGGAATGAATTTTTGCCCGCCCTCGCTTTCCGCCGCCGCCGAATTTCGTATTTCGCTTTGCGAAATGCGCCGCAGAAAAGAGAGGAGTTGTGTTTGCCCCGCCCTCCCGTGCGCACACAACAAAGTTTTTACTCCCATTTATCATATATTGGATTATAATACACTCTTGTTAAAGAGTGCAATAGACGCTATATTACAACCAAGTTTATGAACGGAAAAATTACATTTAGCAATTCCAGTCTTGAGTCTATTAACGGGATAGATTATTTACGCTTGAGAGAGGAAAGTCATTACAAAACCGGCCTTGCCGCCGGAAATCTTTTTGTTAAATCAAACTATAAAATAATCAGGCTTTTAAAAAATCCTTTCGTAAATATAATTTTGTGGTTTCTTCGCCTTAAATACGAAAAGAAAATTCCAGAAGTCCGCATTCCAAAAGAATATCAAGATGAACTTAGAGGTTGTGCGGAGGCGACAAAAATTCCATATAAATATCTACTCTTAATAAATTTAATCTACGAAATTAGGGGGTGTTCCGGTTTTGTTTTTTTTAATCCTGATGGATCCTTACTTCTTGGACACAATACTGATGTCTCAAAAATGTTGGCAAAGCTTGCTCTTCGTTACATGAAGCCGCTCGTAACGGATGTATCAATCCCTGGAAAGAATAATTTTGTTCATGTTGCTATGCCTCTCATTTTGGGGGCGATAAATGGTTTTAATGATAAAGGCATAGCAGTATCTTCACATGATGCTGGAGGCATCTACGCTAAAGTTGTGAAAAATAACACCAGCACTTCGTGTCTTGTAAAAATGGTTCTAGAAAATGCCGAGAGTTTAGCTGAAGTTCAAAAGACAGCACAGGAAAATCTTGCTTATTATCCTGGAATTATGATTGTTGCGAGTGCGCGTGAGCGTAAAGCTTCTATACTTGAAGCTTATCCGTCAGATTTTGATTTTGTGTCTTTCACAAACACTTCTTATATTTTTTCTGCAAATCACTATCAGAGCGACAAAATGAGAAAATATCATAGAGAAGTTAAAAAGGGTAGTTTGGATAGATTAACTTGCCTACAAGGAAGTTTATCTGGAAAAAATATTTTGTCGGTTCAAGAAGCTATCCAAATTTTGAAAGACCACAGAAATGGCATACACCGCGACACAACCGGATATTCAATAGCGAATATAGGGACATTTCAAAGTTTTATTTTTGATGTAACGAGGAGTAAAGTTTATATTTCAAATGGTAAAAAATTACCTGTTCCTTTGCACGGTAATTTTGTCAAAATCAGTGCTTTATGAAAAATATTTCTACAAAAATCGGCAAAAATTTAAAACGAATCAGAACTGAAAAGAAAATGTCGCAGGGCGACATTTCTAGGAAGTTAGGCATGGACAGAGGGTATATAAGTGGTGTTGAAAATGGAAAAAGAAACCCGACAGTTGCCACAGTTGAAAAACTGGCAAACGCCTTAGGTATTTCCGTTGACGAATTATTGAAATGAAAAACTACAGAAAAATTCTCGGATTACTGTCTGGAATTATGGCAATTGCGATGCTCATAATTCCGATTTTCTTTTACAGAAATTTGAGTGAAGTAGCCAAAAGCACCGGGTACGTTGGGTATTTTTTCGCAAATTATTTCGGCTTTGGAATCTATACACTTCCTTTCCTCGTAAAAATATTAAATCCATTTTTACTAATTATAATCGGTGCTTTTGGCTTAACTATTGATGAATTTTTTGCATGGTATGCGGGCAATGTTTCAGAAGAACTCGACCGTTCTAAAAAATTTCACAACAAGATACAATCTTATGTTGAACGATATGGACTTCTTGCCATATTCATATTTGGTTTATTACCTCTGCCCGGAATAGTTTATGCCATATCAGGCTTTGCCGCAGGGCATTTCAAAATTCCTTTTTACAAATTTTTTCTTACAAACTTTTCCGCAAAGCTAATCCGAACAACAATAATTGTAATTGGACTTTTGGTATTTTTTGAAAAAATTTGAGAATAAGGCATAAATTGGGTAGAATAACATTGCGGTGTGCTAACTTCGTTGGCACGAAATTCGGCGGCGGCGGAAAGCGAGGGCGGGCAAAAATTCATTCCCCCCAACCCCCTTTCTTTTTGCCCGCCCGAGCGTTAGATTTCGTTCCTGCCGCGCGAAGCGCGGCAATCAAGAGTTTTGTTCAAAAAAGGTTCGAGCGGCGTTCAGTAATTGCGACATCAGAAATAAAAATAGAGCCGCAGAACGGCTCTATTTTTATTTCTGTTTATGCAGGCAAGGAGCAGTTGAGGAGCAAAGGCGACGAAATGCCAAAGTCAGTAGACGTGGTGCCCGACAGTAGCAAACCAAAAATCCGTCCTGCGACGGGTTTTTGGTTATCCTCACAAGCTCCTCCGTACATATTGAGGTGGCCTAGCTTTTTACTCCACGTGTGTGAGTCCGCAAGGCGATTTTTCGGAAGTCCTTTTTAGGGAACCTCACCAAAATGACCTAATATAGGGCTACAAGAGTATATTGTCATAAATGATCCAGGTCCTACTAAATACGGGAGGGCTCATTCATAGTATACACCCTGTTCTTAAGCATCCTGCGGACAAGCTGTGTTTCTTTTGTGAATAAACTGTGCATGAGTGCGCCTTCGCTCGCGAAGATAGCCGCAAAAAACGGCCATGACTGACTGAAGCACCACAAAACGGCATGGGAGCTATTGACAAATTTCAAACAAACGAAAAGGCCCCCTCATCAGCAAAAGACTTAAGCTATTTAAATGTGTGGGTCTCCGCAGAAGTGCCCCACGGGGCAAAACGATATAGGAATCCCGAGTTAAATAATTTGTTCTAAAGCTTAGGCCAACGAGGAGGCCCACTGCCAGTATACTCCTATTTCTTCCATTCCGAAACAGAACCCCTGTTAAGCATATTATCTGCCATTTCTAACTCTTCATAGATACCATCGATAAGGTCTACGGCTTTTGCTTCTTCCAAATTTACCCACCGAAATTCAGTCATGCTTTCATCAAGTACAACTTCTCCGCTAGCATAATCGGCAAGACATGAAATAACGAGTGATGGATACTCATCGTGCGCCTGCCTGCCGGCCCGCTTCGCCGGAGCTTTAGCGAGGCGAGCAGGCAGGTCCGCAAGCGAAGTTACATACCGGATATTCTTAATTTCAATCCCCGCTTCTTCTTCTACTTCGCGTCGAAGTGTACGTTCCAGCACATTATACCAATAATCAGGAGTGTCTTTGGGAAGATGTACATAATCTTCCGTGTCTAGCTTTCCACCCGGCACGGTCCAGCGTGACGGAAATTTTTTCTCCCGTGCCGCGCGTTGCAACACTAAATATTTCCCGTCTTTCACGACAATGGCCGTAATGACAACTTTAAATAGTTTCTTAGGATCCATTAGAGATTTAGAACTTTAACCAACTGTTTAATTAGGGCAACTACGACCGGTGGCGCCAGGAGGCTATAAGACAGTTCGCCCTCGTCATCTTTAATAATCCATGGAGATTCTTTAATGATGACCTCTTTTTTCTTTGCATCCCAGGCGTACGAAGAAACTGGAGTTAATTCATAGTCATCTACAAATTTCTTTGCATCTTTTACTGAAATTGAATTTCGCAAGTAAATTTTTGGTACTCCTTGAAGTTGAAGCAACTGTGACATAACTTTTTTATCTACTTCGAGCCGATCCCGGATTGCTTCAATACCAAATTCATCCCCTTCCTTCCCCCTCATCCTTGCTCCATCGTTATCACAAATCAAATAAAATTCTTTTATCTTTTCATCATAACCGACACGCTGTGTGCGCAATAACTTTAAACTGCGGGATGTTTGGCATTTTGGACAGATAACTCGGGTTTTAAATCGTTCTGCTAAAATCGTTTCGGGGACGTGCAGAAAAATAAAAAAGTCAGGATCATCTCGATAGCCCATCAAGGCTCGAAAATACAAAGATGTTTGAACCTGATCAAGGTTGCGAGGAAAACCATCAATAAATACCGGCTTTCGATTTAAGCGGTCAACTTCGCGTTCAACAAGAGCAAGAATTACTTCGTTTGGTAATAAGGTTTTGGTATCTCGACCGAGGATAATATCGATTGCTTGTTCTGCTGATATATATCCGCGATAACGCTCTTTTAAAAATGTTATTAGTTCTTTTTTGTCTTTTGCATGAGCAAGAGATTTGTGAACACTGCGAACGATATCACCAACCGATAAATGGGCCACGAGATCAGCATCAAGAGCTTCGAGAAAAAGTTTTGCATAGGTGCCTTTCCCTGAGTTTTTTGGACCCAAGAAAAACCCCATGAAAGTATTTTTTTTAAGATACTTTCTTAATTTCTTTATTTCTGAACCGGCTTTAAAATCAAAATATCTCCTTCGTTGAGCACGGTTTTCAAGATTAAACTTCTGCTCACCCATCTTAGTTTTAAACGGCGAAAAATTTGCAACACTTTTCATGATTATTGCTTATTAAGATAATACGAAGTCCCATCACTGATAAGACGAATCATTCCATCAGTATCAGTACGATACAGTGTTGCACCGAAATTTTCAAGGCGGGAAAGAATCAGTTCCGCAGGATGCTTGTACCGATTTTTTACTCCTACCTGAATTATTGCCGCTTGCGGGGTAACAGCATCGAGGAACGGCAACGCCGTCGAAGTTTTTGATCCATGGTGGCCCACTTTCAATACATCCGCATCGATATCGATATTATTATTGACCAAGATGCGTTCCACGGCCGCCTCCATATCACCCGCCAACAGAACTTTTACGTGCTTATATTGAAGCATCGCTACCACGTTGTCATCGTGAGGCTTATCAGTCGCAGTGCCGAGCACTGATTTCAGAGGATGGATAATCGTAAAAGTCATTTCGGGTCCTAAGTTGATCTGTTTTCCCGCCACAGTATCAATTTCGATTGTATGCTCTTGAGCAACCGCTTCCTGCCACGATCGGAATTCTAATGAATCATATTGCTCTCCTGCCTGAATGACATAGCCAACGTCATAATGCTTTAATACATCAATTAATCCGGCGATATGATCGCTATGAGGATGGCTAACCACGACCGCATCGATAGACCGATCGTAAAATGGCATCACCCGCGCCAGCTCCGCAATCACGGCACTGTCCGGTCCGCCATCGACAAGCACCTGGTTGCCATTCGGAGCTTCTATAAAGATGGCGTCTCCCTGGCCGACATTCAAAAAATATATTTTTAAAAGTCCATCCTTCTGCCCTGCGGCTTGTGAACTTGAAAACGCCAGCACGATGAGTACCAGGGCGATGATTCCCGCAATTATTTTATCTCTATTCGTATCCATCCTTACACTCATTGACGAGATATGGCTCGCGTTCCGTCTCACATAGTGGTGCGGAAAAGCTTTGCCATACAGATCAGCATTATGATGATTCAAACAAATCCTCGCCATTCACTCGGAACAACTCATCAATGAGTGTCAGGATCCATGATGCCGATAGAACCACCAAATTCCTCCGATCAGCAGTACATAAGCGAGAACGATTATAATCCACGGCAATGAGATCGAAACAGAGGCAAATGAGAATGATGCCGCATGTTCAACGATCCAGAGCTGATATCGCGCTAATGCCCACGCCACTACGCCGATAATCTTTCCCAGCGGAATCCAGATCATGCCGCTTATGCCCGCTATGAAACCAAACAGCATTACTGCGGGGACAATCGGTAGGATTAAAATATTTACCACCAAAGAAACCAGCGAGAAAGAATGAAAATACCCCACTAAAAGCAGGATAACCATCACCTGTGCCGAAAGCGTCATAAGAGCAATTTCTTTTAATCCCGTCAATGAAGGAGCTCGCTGTGCCCAACGCTGAAATATCGGATACAAATATAAAAGACCGATAACCGCCAAAAAAGAAAGCTGAAAACCAATATCAAACACGAGGATGAATGGATTAAAGAAAACCATCAGCGCACCGGCCAGAATAATGCCATTTTTCGCATCATAGAGACGGCCGTATCCGGAGGCGAAAAGGACTAATAGTCCCATTACCGCCGCTCGCACCACTGACGCCGAAGCTCCCGTCAGCAACGTAAAAAGAATAATGGCCGCCGTGGCGATCCAAATTGCTCTGCGTCGCCGGAACCAAAACAATAATACCCCCAGCACCGCCTCGGCGACGATGGTGATGTTGTATCCGGATATCGCCAAAATATGACTAGTCCCCGTCGTAGCAAAGGCATCTTGGAGACGCTCTGGGATCGCGCTACGCGAACCCAGAAGCACTCCTTGGATATAGGCGGCCTCCGGCTCTGCTATCGTGCCTATGAGCGCTGACTCGAAACGCGATTTTAATCCCTGCAGAGCGCGATACACGACAACACTGCTCCGCTCCCAAAGACCCAAGGATATTGATCCCTCCGCCAGAATATCGGGAGAAGAAAAAATGCTTCGAATACCTTGTTTTTTCAGATACGTCGCATAATCAAATGATTCGGAATTTTTAGGAGCTTGCGGCGCGCCTTCGATGGTAAGGATATCGCCATAACGATACCCCGCTCTATTATCAGCGGTCACAAGAACCCGTTCTCCTGCCGAGAAAGTTCTTTTGAGCGCGATGATTTCTTTTACTTCAAAAGGAAACTGCGATTGTAATCCCCGTTCCCGAACATCTCCTGCCACATATCCCACCACACGCACAGAAATGCCCTTGCCTCCCGCCTCTCGATCGTTAAACTGCGTGACACGGCTGTGATCAGCGTCGAATTGCTGAAACCGGTAGATACCCCCCGTTGCAAGGATGATGCAAAATCCGATAACAAAGCCTACCTTCCGGCGCTTAATACCTGCGACTGTTTGTCCGAATGTGCGATGATAGGCTGATACTCCAAAAAATAAAGTCCCCAGCCCGATAAAAATCCAAAAATATTGTTCACCAAAATGCCAGAATGATCCGATAAGCGTTCCAACCAGAAAAGCGATCAGAAAATACGAGAGAACTTGAGACTTGTGCATACCTGTATCGTACCTGATCAAAAACCCCGTGGCAACGGGGTTTTTGATATAAATTTGAGCTCGTCAATTGCAGGCACCGGTTGTAGCGCCACAACTTGGGCAGGCATAGCAGGATCCGGCTCGAAACATGAGTGTCCCACATTGACATACAGGAGCATCAGATACAAAGGTAGCGCGAGACTTCGCGCTTGTGGAAGCATTCCTAGATGGAGCAACGAGACCGGAAAGAACATTATCAGTTTTTGAGGTCGGCTCTGGCTGAGATATCGCCACCGTAGTAACGGGCATAATCTCTATGTCATGCGTTAGTCCGAATATTTCTTCTCGATCTTCCAGATTTAAGAACTTCATGCCCAGATATCGAAAAACGTAGTCGATAATTGATTTAGCCGTTGGAATATTCGTATTGCCGGTGAATCCCGCGGGACTAAAGCTCGTATCTTTAAACTTCCGAACAAGAACCTTCAACGGCACACCGGATTGCAAACACATTGAGATAAGGATGGCGATCGTATCAAGTAAACCAGAAAGTGTGCTACCTTCTTTAGCAATGGAGAGAAATGTCTCGCCGGGCTGTTGAGTGTCAGGATAAAGGCCAACAGTCAAATAGCCATCATGGCCGCCGACACTGAACTTATGAGTTATGGCCGGACGTTCTTCGGGCAATTTCACTCGGGTATAGCCGTTAATGTGCTCAACTAGCCTATTTTCATCCTTTGCCGTGTTAAGCGGCTGTATACCCTTTGATCCGTCGCGATAAACCGCGATAGCCTTAAGGCCAAGCTTCCAACCTTGAATAAATGCATCTCGGATGTCATCAACGGTAGCATTGTTCGGCAGATTAATCGTTTTTGAAATAGCGCCGGAGATGAATGGTTGAGCGGCACTCATCATGCGCAGGTGGCCCATATAACTGATACTGCGCTCGCCATTGACCGCCTTGAATGAGCAGTCAAAAACCGGAAGATGCTCCTCTTTAAGCCATGGTGCTCCTTCAATCGTATCTTTTTCAAGGAGATACGCACTGATATCCTTAATCTGCTCGGCGGGATAACCGAGATTTTTAAGCGCCGCCGGCACCTGATTATTCGCCAACTTGAGCACGCCGCCACCGACAAGTTTTTTATACGCTACCAGCGCGAGACCTGGTTCCACGCCCGTCGTATCGCAATCCATCATAAAAGCGATCGTTCCCGTCGGAGCCAATACGGTAACCTGCGAGTTTCTGACGCCTACTGATCTACCCAGCTCAAGCGCTTCGTGCCATACCACGCGGGAGGCTACCGCGAGATCGGGATACTTTGCGCCGACAGCAGACTTTATAGTCTGCGAATAAAGAATTTCAGCTTCATTAAGATGCATGGCCAGTACGTTAAGCATTGGTTCGCGATTCTTTTCAAAGCCGGCGAATGGGCCCTTTCGATCAGCGAGTAATCCTGAAAAGCGATAGGCTTCGCCGCACATCAATGACGTAATCTGACTGGCGAGCAATCGTCCGTCTTCGGAATCATACGGTAAACCCCAGGTCATCAAGAGCGCCCCCAGATTGGCATAACCCAATCCAAGTTCGCGAAAATCATTGGCGTTGCGGTCAATCTTTTCCGTCGGATAGGAAGAGCGGCTCACAATAATATCTTGGGCCGTAATGATAGTATCCACTGCACGCTTGAATTGCTCCACGGCGAATGTGCCGTCTTCATTGGCAAATTTTAATAGGTTTAATGACGCAAGGTTGCAGGCGCTGTTGTCTAAGTGCATATATTCACTGCACGGGTTCGATGCAGTGATAGCACCGGTATTCGAGCAGGTGTGCCAGCGATTAATCGTATCATGATACTGCATGCCGGGATCGGCGCTCGCCCACGCCGCTTCGGCGATCCAATTCATTACTTCGCGAGCCTTAATACGCTCCATGGATTCTCCGGTAGTGACCGCTTTTAGGTCCCACATGTCATCATTTTCGACGGCCCGCATAAAATCATCCGTCACGCGTACCGAGTTATTTGCATTTACATACGGCAAGAGGGTGTAAGGGCTGAAAAGATCGCCGTCCAGGGAATTCTTAAACCCGGAAGCCACCAACACCTGCGTCATCTGCTCGATGTAATGCTTGGCATAGATGAAATCTTTAATATCCGGATGATCGACATTCATGACCACCATCTTTGCCGCGCGACGAGTTGTGCCGCCGGAACGAATCGTATTAGCAACACCATCGGCGCCCTTCATGAATGAAACGGGACCTGATGAGTGCCCCCCTTTCGAAAGAGACTCTTTCGAAGATCGAAGATTGGAAACGTTTAAACCTGCACCGGAGCCGTGTTTGAAAATCATTCCCTCATCCTTGTACCACTGCATGATTGATTCCATAGTGTCCTCGACGGCAAGAATGAAACAGGCGGAACACTGCGGCTTTTCATAGATGCCGACGTTAAACCACACCGGACTATTAAATGCAAAAAATTGATTCACAAGCAGCCACGTGAGATCAAGCGTAAAATTCGTGGCATCTTCAGGAGATGCAAAGTAACCGTCCTGCAAACCCCAGTACCCGATCGTTTGAGCAACACGATCGATCATCTGCTTCACGCTGTATTCGCGTTCGGGCGCCGTAATTTTCCCGCGAAAGTATTTGGAAGCAACAATATCGGTAGCGGTTTGAGACCAGAATGCCGGCACCTCCACGTCATGCTGTTCAAAAACAATAGTACCGTCTGCTTTCGCAATCTTCGCGGTGCGCAGTTCCCATGTGATGTCATCATAAGGATGACCGGTACCCTGGCCGGACAGGCCAAAAATTCGCTCCCAGGTCATGCCCGAAGACATCTGATGCATAGAGTCATCGCTTTTCTTATGATTGTTTACATCGAGACGCTGCTGACTTGGAAACACTGAAGTTCCGTTATTCATGTGGGGCGCGAAGGAGAAGAGGAAAGAGATGCGCCGCTCGTGCGAATCTCTTTACCCTCCTGCTTATTTAAACAATCCGTTGGTAGATGAATTTAACCATCTTTTGACCGTGCCCACAATGTTGATAACCCTCCGTTCGGCATTTCCTCCGAATTTATGCGCCCCCGCTGACCATTTCAGCTCGCTTCACTCCTCCTAAGCGAGCGTGCGCTTTGAGAAATCCTCGCCGAAAAGGAGCGAAGCAAGCCAGCGAGCTCCCGTCTTCTGAATCACTTCGCGAGGTATTTGATGAAATAAGCGAAGTCGAATAGCCGAAGTGGTGCTTCGACGTAAAGAAGCTTCCTTATGGAAGCTTCTTTACTAGGTGGAACGGAGGTGTAGATGAGACGAGCGAACCTTTCCAAATACCGAGGCAGTTGTGATGAAAAAGATGGTAGCGAGCGGCTATTTGTTCATTTTGCGCCGTATAAACGCCGGAATATCAAAATCTTTTTCATCTTCGATCGAGGGATCGATGATTTCTTTCACCTCTTTTACGGGTTCACGCTCCATAATATCTTGTTTCTTGATAGCGTTATCAAAGAGGCTTAGGCCGCCACCATTATATTTTGCAGACGGATTTGAAGGTGATACGGGATAGGTATTCGTAAAACCAGTCGCTACGACAGTGATCTTGATCTCCCCTTTCTTGAGCTTGTCATCAACGACAGCGCCGAAGATGACTTTTGCATCGGGATCAATGTGTTCAGTGATAATCCGTGCCGCTTCGCTGATTTCTGCCATTGCCATGTCGGTACCGCCGGACACGTTAAAAAGAACGCCGCGAGCGCCGTCGATGGAGAGTTCCAGGAGCGGAGAGTTGATCGCCATACGAGCCGCCTCTACGGCTCGATCTTCGCCGGAAGCTCTCCCGATGCCCATGAGCGCCGATCCAGAGTTAGACATAACCGCCTTCACGTCGGCAAAGTCGGTATTAACAATACCAGGGATAGTGATGAGATCAGAAATACCTTGGACGCCCTGTCGAAGGACGTCATCAACTACTGCGAATGATTCGAGTAACGGAGTCTTGCGATCAATGATGGAAAGGAGTCGGTCATTAGGGATCGTGATAAGCGCGTCAACCTTATCGCGCAGAAGCTGAAGACCTTCTTCGGCCACGCGAGAGCGTTGAGCTCCCTCAAAGCTAAAGGGCCTGGTTACGACTGCCACGGTCAGTGCGCCGGATTCTCGAGCCATGTCAGCGATAACCGGTGCGGCGCCTGTTCCGGTACCTCCACCCAACCCTGTCGCAATAAAAACCATATCGGCTCCCTTAAGAGCGGTAAGAATGTCTTCTCGGGTCTGTTCGGCGGCTTCGCGACCGATGCTCGGATTCATGCCAGCGCCAAGGCCTCGCGTGAGACTTTTGCCAATGTGAATCTTTACCGGAGCGTTTGAATTGTGGAGTGACTGGGCATCGGTATTTACGGCAATAAATTCAACGCCGTGAATCCGTGCTTCGATCATTCGCTCTAGGGCATTACCGCCCGAGCCGCCAAGACCTAACACTTTAATGCGGGCAAACGTTTCAAATTGAGGTTTAACTTGGGGCATTTTTTAATAATTCTGGCGCGTATTACCTGGTTTCTAACATAAATAGAAAAAGGGCGCAAGCAGTACGCATTTTGATGTGGATAACCCTGTAGATAACTCTGGATATCTTCCTAAGGCAAGAAGTTCTTTAGCCAGCGAACAGTTTTCCGGAGGAGATCGCCCTGACCGCCTAGGAGAGGACGAGATTTGATGCCTGCGAGCTCCTGTTCTATGCCCCACATCGCAAGCCCGATAGCCACGGTAAAGGATGGGTCATTGAGAATATCAGCCGTACCTACTACATTCACTGGATTTGCCACCCGTACCGGCAATCTCAAATATTCTTTGACAAGCCTGGCGAAACCAGGCAAATTGGAGCCGCCACCGCTTAGCACAACTCCCGCGGGGAGCATTCCGTTCTTTGAAACTTTTTTCAATTCAGTGCTCACCATGTCCAATAATTCCTGGGCGCGGGCATCAACCACGCGGGTAAGCTGTTTCTTGGAAACAAAATATCCTTCTTCATTCATGATCTGTGAAAGGTCAATCTGATCCTTGCGACGACCGTCTTCTCCCTCTGAAGTTGCGCCATGCTCAAGTTTAATCCGTTCAGCGATGTCTAAAGACGTCCGTAACGCGATGGCAAGATCATTAGTAATATGGCGTGATCCAATCGGGAAAATCGCACTATGCAGAAGGTCGTTTTCCTCGAAGATAGTCAAACTCGAAGTACCCCCTCCGAAATCAAGATTCATGACGCCATACTCCTTTTGGTTTCTATCAAGCGCTGAAAGCGATGCCGCTAATGGCGCATATACGAGCCCGGCCACTTCGATATTATTTTCATTCACGCAACGAGCAATATTTCGCAGATATGGTGAAAGTCCATCAATAATAAAAACATCCGCTTCAAGGCGAACACCCTTCATGCCAAGAGGATTCTTTACATATTCCGTACCATCGATAATAAAGGTGCGTGGCAGAACATGCACGATTTCGCGATTTGCGGGCAAACTTACCACTGAAGCAGCCTGCATAACCCGCTCTATATCATTTTGCGATATTTCATTGTCTGCTCGAGAAACTGCAATCACTCCTCGGGAAACCTGCGTCTGAATATGGAGACCGTTTACAGAAAGGTAGGCTCGCTTAATCGGTACGCCCGCCATCGCCTGAGCCTGTTGGACGGCGGAGCGAATATTTTCAACTGTTTCTTCCATATCGACAACCATGCCGCGACGAAGACCGTTGGAAGATGTGCTACCAGCGCCAATAATTTCAGGTCTCAAATTCTCGCGATCAACTCTCGCAATAACAACTTTGATTTGAGAATTACCAACGTCAATTCCGGAAATGATGTGCCCGCTTGTCATATACGTGAGTTACTGATTTAAAATTTCCTGTTCAAGACGATCCATTTCTTCGGCCTCTTTCTCCGATCGCTCATGGTCGTAGTCCAACAGGTGTAATGTTCCATGCACTATGAGCCGTGCCAGCTTTGCCTCTATGGTCATATTTTCCTCTTTTGCGCGCGCCACGGCATACGAGGGACAGATGAAAATGTCCCCAAGAGTTCTTACAGTATATCCTGGAACAAAGGTTTCGCCTAGGGGAAATGAAAGAATATCCGTGACTTTATCGCGGTTTCGGTGCTCTTTATTGAGTTCGCGCATCCGTTCAGGACTAATGAGCGATACGCTGACCTCTGTATCTTCATTTACACCAACGACATTGAGAGTTTTAAGGACAAAGGATTCGAAAAAATCCTTTGTTGAGATTACTCCGGTTGCCTGAGTCGTATTGCGAAAAACAAGATCCAGCATGCAATATTTACCTGCGAGGAAATGCATTAGCAGACGAGCAGTTTTTAAATATTCGCACCGAGCACATAGATTATGTGCTCGGTTAAATACTGACTAAAACTGTACTCGACTCGCCATTGCTCGCCTGCGTACAGGTCACTATATTAACTTTTCGAGTTCCTCTTTTACGATACGGCTGACAGCTTGGCCATCCGCTCGCCCCTTCACTTTTGGCATGACAGCGCCGATGACTTTGCCTGCCTGCGCAGGCAGGCCCATCTCAGCAATAACTTTCTTCACTTCGGCACGAATGGCGTCATCGGAAATCTGTTCCGGCATGTATTGTATCAGAACGGCGAGTTCTTCCTGTTCCTGCGCCGCCAATTCCGGCCTTCCAGCTTGCGCATAGGTCTCAATCGCTTCTCTGCGCTTTTTGATTTCCGAGGAAATGACTTCAATGGCCTCTTCATCGTTAATAAGGCTCGCGTTTTCTAGATCGTTTGTCGCGCCCGCCTTGCTAAGCTTGCTTCGCTTTTCAAGTTCTCGATTTTTAATTGCGGAAAGAAGCGAATTTAACACGGTCCGCTTTTTGCTATCCCCAGCTTTGAGAGCTTCTTTTACGTCCGACAAAAGTCTTTCCTTAAGCATATGAGAAAGTAGAGAGTAGAAAATAGAAAGTAGAATTTTTCGAATGCAGCTGAATGCAACTTCTAAATTCTATTTTCCATTTTCTATTTTCTGATTACAGGTCTAATTCTTGTTTCAATTTGCGTTTTTCTTCTTCGAAGGTTTCTTCGTCGTATTTTCCAAGTTTTTCCAAGCGCTTGCGTAATTCGTTCAAGTGCAAGCCCATAATAGCCGCATTTTTCTCCTTGCGTTCATTCAGTTTCTTTGCTCGAAATTGGGATTTTTTCGCTTTTACCAAAACTCCGCTTTGCTGTACAAAGCGGCTAAATCGCCTCAAGAGGCTTCCGGTACTTTCGTTTGGTTTTCTTTTTACTTCTACCATATTACTACCTCCTTTCTGTGAATATTCTCGATAAGGAAGCGCGCTAGCAGGCGAACTGCTAGAATATTCGGCACCGAGCACATAATCATAAGATTCCTTCTGATTATGTGCTCGGTCACGTGTTGTACTCGTGCTCGCAATTTTTCTGCACGCGAACAATTACATGACTAGTTTTGGGCCTAGGCGTTTTCCGCCCAAAATATGAATATGCAAGTGCGGCACTAATTTACCGCCATACTCTCCTTCATTAAGCACCAATCGATAGCCACGATCCAATCCTTGTTCCTTCGCTACCTTTTCAGCGGTAAGAAACGCTCGGCCCAATAATGCGGCATCCGTAGCTTGAAACTTTGCCAGGCTGTCGAAATGCTGTTTTGGGATGACTAATAAATGTACCGGTGCGGCAGGCTTGATATCCTTTATTACCATGAATTCGTCGTCTTGATAGACTGGGTCGGATTTCAATGCACCTCCAATAATTTTGCAAAAAACATCATCAATCATGCTAAGTTTTTACTTCTTTAAGCGTTTTTTTAATTCGTCAACAATCTTTTCTAGCGGGATGTTCTCCTGAATGCCGCTATCCATTTCCCTAAGTATGACGGTATCGTCAAGCGCTTCTTTTTGCCCGAAAATCAACGCATACTTTACGCCCAAGCGGTTTGCAATGCGTAATTGGGCCTTAATGCTATCACGGCCAAGCGATGACTTGATCTCAATACCCGCTTTTCTAACTTCCTCAAAAAGAATAAGGCTCTTGCGTTTAGCCATTTCTCCAAGTTGCGCCAGAAATACCTTTGGCTTGATACCGATCTCTGGTACATTTACCTGTCCTTCTTTCAGCGCAGAGATAACACGCTCTATGCCCATAGCCCATCCCGCGGCAGGAGTTTTTGGGCCACCGAGCTGATCTACCATGCGATCATATCGGCCACCGGCAATGACCGTAGATTGAGAACCGACATTTTCTTCGGGTAGAAACTCAAAAACGGTTCGGGTGTAATAATCTAATCCTCGAACGAGGTACGGGTTGAGAATGTATGGGATCTTGGCTTCGTCGAGAAATTCAAGAACATTTTTAAAATGATTTTTGCATTCCTCATCTAGGTAGTCCATCATTTGGGGCGCTCCTTGAATTACTTCTTGGCATCCTTCTTCCTTGCAATCAAGTACTCGCAGGACATTTTTTTTAAGACGGATTTTGCAATTACTACAGCTCTTTTTCATACGTGTTTTATAATAGTCCTTGAGAGCGCGGATGTACGCCGGACGACAGTTTTGGTCACCGATGCTATTAATATGGATATTGTAATTTCCCAATCCTAGAGAATTAAGAATCTTGTATCCCAAAAAGAGCAACTCCGCATCAATGGCTTCGGAGCTATCCCCAAGTGTTTCAACACCCAGTTGGAAAAACTGGCGATATCTCCCCTGTTGAGGCTGATCGTGCCGGAACATCGGCTCCACATAATAGAGCTTCACGGGGTGAGGACGAACTTGCATTCCATTTTCGATATAGGCGCGCACGACCGCTGGAGTGCCTTCCGGTCGAAGTGCTAGGTCATCACCACCTTTTGTTTTGAAATTATAAATCTCTTTCTCAATAATATCGGTTGATTCCCCGGTCCCGCGCAAGAATAAATCGGTGAACTCTAAAACCGGCGTTGAAATTTTTTCAAAAGCGTAATCTTCGAGCAAGGATTCTGCTTTGCGCAACACATAGCGCCAATATTTCTGCTCTTCGGGAAGAATGTCGCGCATTCCCCGCGGAGCTTGCAATCCTTTTGGTTTCTTTATTTTCGTAGGTGTATTAGTTTCCTGCATCAGGATATGTTACTCGCGGAATTTTTGTAATTACGTCAAACGGCCATAGACGAATCCAAGCTCGCCCAGCGATAAACGAGCGATTCAACGCATCCCAGCTTCGAGAATCTGAACTTTGAAGCCGGTTATCGCCCAAAACGAAGAATTCATTGTCGTCAAGCTTCCAGACTTTATTACCGTCGGTTCGTTGATAGTCAGCCAAATACGCTTCCTCCAAGATTTCTCCGGCCGGATTATCGGTATTGTAGATCGTTACCTTATTACCCTTTACTTGAATGGTTTCTCCAGGCAGACCGATCACTCGCTTAATAAAGTAGTCTTTGGGATCCTTCGGATAGCGAAATACGATCACATCGCCCCGTTTAAAATCGTCAAATCGATAGCTCAATTTATCCACAAGAATATAGTCTTTATCGTGGAAATTAGGCACCATTGAGCTCCCTTTAACAAAAAACGGCTGGACCAGATAGTATCGTATTGGCACGATAATAGCAAGCGAAAGAACTACTATTTTTACCGTTTCCCAGATGAAAGAAAAAAACTCGTCACTGAAGCGGATGGGTGTTTCTTCGTGCATAAATATTATTGCATTATATAAATAACTTCCATACTATATCACTAAATCAACTCCTTTTCAAACTCGCCGAAATCGAGCACCTAAACATAATTTATGTGCCACAACTTGGGCGGGCGAATTTGCTTCGGTGCCGAAAAAAGCGCTATACTATGGACACCAATGGTTATAAAACTCATCATCGGATTAGGCAATCCAGACGCGGAATACGAAAATACCAGACATAATTTGGGATTTCTGTTTATTGAGTCCCTGGCCAGTGATCATGGGTCTGATCTCATTCTCGACAAGAAGATCGGCGCACGGGTCGCCAAGAGCAAGATGATCCTCGGCGGTAAGAATTATTCCGTGATTTTTGCCCGACCCGAATCGTACGTAAATACAAGCGGTCCTATTATTGTAAAACTCAAAACCGTTTATAAGGCAAGGCCGGAGGACATAATTATAGTGCACGATGATCTCGACATTCCCTTTGGGAGTGTAAAACTTTCCTTTGATAAAAACTCTGGGGGACATCGCGGCGTGGAGTCGATTATGAAAGCAATTAAAACCAAAAAATTCTTCCGCATTCGGCTTGGCACTGCCAACTCAACCCTCAAGAAAGCCTATAACCAAAGCGAGAACGCTAAAGATGCGTTAATTAAGAACTTTGTACTCGCAAAACTTACTCCCAAGGAAAAGGGAGAGCTTAAAAAACTTTTTAAAGACGCGAAAGATCTTCTCTCTTCTTCTGGCACTCAACTCGCCCGGTAAATCAAAAACCCCACCTTCTGGGCATATGACCTTTGGTACTTCCAAGGATCACGAGATCAGAAAGCGGGGTTTTGATTTGAGAAGCTAGTCTTCCATTTTGTGCTTAAGGCGCCCCACGAACTCTTCGGCGTGCTTGACGCCTCCGAGACCGAATGACAAACCAAGAGCAAGTGAAAGAGCGGCAATTAATCCCATAATGACGATTCTGATGACATCGTCAGCAACACGCAACTGAACAAGAGCAATCAACATCGAGAAGATGAAAACTGCCCACTTCGTCAACGAACCCAAGAAGTTCGACGAAGCCAATCCCGCCGTTCGGACTGAAGCACGAACCGTGCTTTCTAAGAATTTTGCAACTAAAATACCAATGAGAAGGATAATGGCGGCAACTATCACATTAGGAATGTACAGAACAACCGTTCGCAAAAATTCACTAACTTGGTCCAAACCGAGAATGTTCGCCGCTGCCATCAAGAAGACGATAACGAAGAACCACTTCACGATTTCATAGAAAAACATGGCACTCGAAAGATGAAAACCGCTTCGTTCCCATGCTTCCTTGAGCCCTATCTTACTGAGCGCATTATCGATATGCAATACGCGTACCAAATGGTAGGCCAATTTTGCCAGAAGAACCGCGATTAGCCAGCCAACGAGAAAAACGATGAGAGCTGCGACAATTCGAGGTGCATATCCGGCAACGCCTGACCATAACGTGAGCAATGACGTACGTACAACATCTGGCGCTGATACTACTTCAAACATAGTGCACCCCCTTTCGCCATATAGTAATCACTTCTGTATTTTAGCATGTTTTGGGGCTGACAAACATCAAAATGTGGATAATCAATGAAACTGAACAACTAAAGAACCACGTGATCCAAGAGCTTCTTTTTGAACAATCCGAATAATAAGCGCTGTCGCCACCACGAGACCAGCGACGAACATGCCGACAGCGATATATTTCCAGATACGGGGACGTTTTTTAGTTACGAGAAGAAATTCCTTAGAAAGACTGTTGACGGTAGAATCAATCTCCCGTTCTGACTTTGTTTGGGCGATATCCTTAAAAGGGTCAGTGATAGCTGTGGCATCTTTTACAACTTGCTGGAAATAAGTGGCGTTAAAGAATCGGATAATATCATAGCGGCTCAATACGCCAACAAGGATTCCGTTATCATCCACGACGCAGAGCGGGTTCACCCGATGGTGCTCGGCAAAAAGCTTAGCGGCTTCATCAATACTGACATTCTGCCCTATCGTCAGTGCTTTAGGATTCATGATCTGCTTCGCTTTGATTTCTTTAAGCTTATTGAAGTGTTCGTCCAGATCTTTGCGATCAGCCTGGTTTACCGCAATCTGTCCCATAATACCAATGATCGTCGGCAAGTGCATACCTGAACTCTGCACGATCATATCGTACGCGGTGACGATGCCAAGGAGCTTTCTCTCCACACCGATTACCGGCATGCCGTCATAGTCATATTTCTCAAAAAGCTGCGCTACGAATTCTAAGCTATCCTCGGCATTCAGCGCGAGGACGTCTTTTGTCATAACGTCTTTTACCTTTGCAAATTCAACCATAGGATAAGTGTACCAAAAATAGCCCCATAAGACGAGCTAAACTTTCGGCACATCGAGCTTCTCTACCTCTTCCTGCCTCCCTATTTCCACCACTGTTTTTACCCGTTCTACCATGAGGTCAAGGCGTTTTTCGGTTCCTTCGTAAGCACTGCTGGCATTTGAGATATGTTTCCCCAGTAAACGAAACTCATCAGCCAGTTTGGCTCCGTCCGTAGCAATGCGATCTAACCGCTTCATAATTTCGCGGGTTTGTTTATTTACTTCGACATCCTTAAACCAATGGTAGAGGGCAGACGTGGAAAGGAAAAACGTATTGGGAGAAACAATAAGTATTTTCTTATTGCGCGCATAGGCGGGAATGTCGATGTCTTTAATATTATTAATGAGTTCGTAATACACGGTTTCCGCCGGTACATACATAATGGCAAGATCGGTTGTTCCCTCGGAAGGAAGAATGTATTTTGATGCAATCTCATCAACTTTTTTCTTCACATCGGAAAAGAATTGCTTTCGATAGATGTCGCGATTCATATCCGTTTCAGCGTTGACCATCTTCTCGAAGTTTTCCCAATTAAACTTTGAATCAATCGGTAGGATCAGCTGATTTGGTAAACGAATAACGGCGTCCACCACCTCACCAGATTTGAAATAATACTGCATCTGATATATATCTCTGGAAAAATATTGGCCCAGGGCGGCTTCCAATGACGCTTCACCCCAAATACCGCGCAACTTCGGCGACTTAAAAATATCCTGAAAAGAAGAAACATTTTTCACTGAATCCTGTACCTGCTTCACAGTCTCTTGGAGCTGGGTCATGCCCTGCGTGAAACTATGCACCTGCTGATGCACTGAAAGCGTTGCCCGTTCCGCAGACTGACGACCTGATTCAAGCTGATCGGTGATAAGCTTTGCAAATGAGTCCAGCCGCTGATGGAGCACGAGCGTATTATTGCTTGGCTCTTTTTTGCGCGATTGCAGTACCAGGTAGATATTGATACCCAGCATAATTAACGCCGCAACCGCAACGATGCCGATAAGAAGATATATTGGATTCATGATGGTGGACTATTCTTAAAGTAGTTCGGACGCATTTCGCCGCCTGCGGCGGCGGGGGTTTGGCCAAAAATTCCGAACCGAAATCCTGAATTTTGACAATTTCAAGTTTTTCTTTGGCGGCAAATTCTAGTTACAGAAATTTTCATTAAATGAAAATTTCTCGCCAAGTGAACGAAGGAGTTCGGGATAATCCATTTTACCAGAAGAGAAAGGCCCCTTACTTAGAACAAAGACCCTGTCTCCCTGAGTACAGCCGAGCAATAGGAATAATTCTGTATCCGGCGCGGGAGGTGTTGTCCTGTTCGATAGCAGTAATGCCTGAACTTTTTGAGAAGATATGGTGACTACCTCTTTATTCTTAAAATTCCCAAAGAAACCACTTTGTGCCCACTGCAAATATTCTCTCGAGGCATTCCCGGCATCAAATTGATTTTTTGCAATTGTGAGCAATTTATCATCCATGGATTTCATAAATTGCTCTAATGATTGACCGTGTTGTTTGGGCAACACAACAGCATCAATTTCGCGAAGTAACTCAAGAACTGTGGGTGGCTCACCGAGGTAACCGAATTGATTTAATTTGTCGCTCGATGTCTTCGTAATTTCATTCCAGCGTTCAGGAGAAACAAGAGCATAATGAGCTTGTACACCAAATTGATCGTCAAGAAACCACGCTAGACCACCTTGGCCATAGAACAATTTGGAGGATTCCTTCTTAGTAACATCAGTGGGCAAATCAGCAATCGAAAATACTCGCCATGCTGGCCCTAGGTCAAGAGCTAGTTCCCCTAAAGAAAAATCTACGCGAACAGACGAATTACCCACTTGATAGGAAAGTTGGTTGGGAAAAATTTTATTGGATTCTTTTTGTTTTACCCACCAATAAATTCCACCGCCAACAATTATGGCGGTCAAAATAACAGTAACAACTGTAACAAAAGGCAAAGAATTATTTTTAGGAGTAGGGCCAATCTGATTTATTTCTTGTTCCATAGTATTATGATTAAAAATGTTAATTTATGAAAAATTTTCTTTTCCCAAAATTAAAATGCAGTCCGAGCCGATATTTTTATCAGGTTCTTTGGCAGTTTTTAAATTCAGGATTTCGGTTCGGAATTTTTGGCCAAACCCCCGCCGCCGCAGGCGGCGAAATGCGTCCGAACTACTTTAAGAATAGTCCACCAGACAGGAAATTGCAAGCAAGGGGCATTCGCCTCGTTTTGCTCGGCGACCAAATCGTAAGGTTTTCTGGGCGAAAAAATCAGTTGGCGATTCTGCATTTTGGGAAAAGAAAATTTTTAGTCAAAGCCATATGAAATATATACTTTACGCTCGCAAGAGTACCGAGGACGAGGATGGGCAGATTTTGAGCATTGAGGCCCAAATCTTTGAATTAAAAGAATTTGCCGCCAAAGAAAAACTTGAAATTGTCGCTTCCTTTCAGGAAGCAAAAACTGCCAAAGAACCTGGGCGAATGAAATTCGCAGAAATGTTGTCATTGATTGAGAAAGGAAAGGCGGATGGCATACTTTCATGGAATCCTGATCGTCTTGCTCGCAATTCAGTAGACGGCGGGAAAATAATTCACATGATAGATCGCGGCTTGATTAAAGCGTTGAAGTTCCCAACGTTCTGGTTTGAACCGACACCACAGGGACTTTTCATGCTTCAAATTGCTTTTGGACAAAGTAAGTATTATGTAGATGCTCTGCGTGAAAATGTTACTCGTGGTATGAGGCAAAAAGTGAGAAACGGCGTTTGGCCAAGCAAAGCGCCACTCGGCTATCTCAATAATCCCAAAACGCGAGGAATTGATGTTGATACCGAGAAAGCTTCTGAAGTTAAGAAAGTTTTTGATCTCTACGCCACTGGAAACTACAATCTCCGAGAATTAGCCGAGTGGTGTAAGCGAGTAAATCTCAAAAGCAATTTGGGCAATGACATTTCAATTGGAAAAGTCCATGAGCTTTTACAAAATGTCTTCTACCTTGGCCTTATGAAATACAAGGGCGAACTCTACGAAGCCACTCACAAGCCAATCATTTCAAAGAAACTTTTTGATAAGGTGCAAGTAATTATGCGAGAAAAAGGTAAGCCGCAAAAAGTGAAGAAACATAATTTTACTTTTCTTGGACTTATGAAATGCCCTTGTTCGGCAGCAATAACCGCCGAAAAGAAGATCAAGCCAAGTGGCAGAGAATATGTTTATTACCGATGCACAAAAAAGAAAGGCCCATGCCAGGAAAAGTATTTTTTGCGGCAGGAAGAATTGTATCAGCAAGTTAGATCATTTCTTCAAAAAGTTTCTTTGCCGAGCCAAGACACCGAAAAAGTTTTGCGCGAGCTGGAAAAAGAAGAATCGCAAGCGAAAGAACAAGCTAAAATCACTGTTCAAAATCTCAAAACCAAGTTAGCCGAAGTCGGGCTAAAATTGGAAAAACTTCTCGATGTGTATTTGGAAGAAACCATAACCGCCGAGGAATACGCCTCACGCAAAGAAAAACTGGTCAAGCAAAAAGTCGGTTTACAAGAACAAATCCGAGATTTTGAACAGAAAGGGTTGTCATGGCTCGAACCGGCTCGTGAGTTCGTTTTATCGTTAAATCAAGCCGCTAAAATGCTTGAGTCCGAAAACAAAACCGAGATGACAACATTTCTTAAAAATATCGGCTCGGACTGCATTTTACAGAATCGCCAACTGATTTTTTCGCCCAGAAAACCTTACGATTTGGTCGCCGAGCAAAACGAGGCGAATGCCCCTTGCTTGCAATTTCCTGTCTGGTGGACCCTAGCGGATTCGAACCGCTGACCTCCTCATTGCAAATGAGGCGCTCTACCAACTGAGCTAAGGGCCCGTGGTTCCGTGTGGGCGACGAAGGAATCGAACCTTCGACCTCTGTCTTATCAGGACAGCGTTCTACCACTGAACTAGTCGCCCAACTTGCCGTTAAAAACAAATGAAACTATACCAAAAATGGCACGAATGATCAAATTTCTAAGTTGATGAAAAAGCAGTTACCTCTTGTCAAAATTGAATGAATATTGTATACTGAAGTCACTTCAATGACCGAACAAAAGAAACTCCAACTGGTTAATATTGCGCTTAAGAAAAAATTTAAAGATAAAAATCTCGTGTTTGGCTATGGCGCCATTGATGCCCGGATCGTTTTTGTCGGCGAAGCTCCCGGCGCGGCCGAGGAACGCGAAGGCAAGCCTATTACCGGCCAATCGGAAAAACTTCTAAACCAACTCCTCCGCTCCATTGGCGTGGACAGAAAAAAGGTATATCTGACAAACGTCCTCAAATATCAGATGTCAGCGACTAAAGCTCCTACTTCCAAAGAGGTTAAATCGCACGTACCTTTTCTGAAAGAAGAAATCAAAACGGTTAGTCCTCAAATCGTGGTCACACTCGGCAATATGGCGCTGAATGGCGTCGGCTTGCGTCAGCCCCTTGATAATATTCATGGCCATGTTATCAATTTCGGCCATTACGAACTCCTGCCAACCTTCCATCCCGATAAGGCGCTTAGTGATCCATTGGTAAAAATACTTCTTCAGACTGACTTTCTCAAGCTCAAAGAACTCTTGAAAATAAAACCGGTAGTATCATAAATCAAAAACCGCCTTCAGGCGGTTTTTGATTTGGTTATTGCGGATCCAAGAAGTACGGCGCCGAACACTGCGAGAAGAATGTATTTTCGGTCCATAAAAGTTGTTAGTTACTGCTTACCTTTGTTTCCGAGCAATAACTCTCTCCACCGCCGCTTTGATTGACGGTACATCGAGACCGAACGCTTTGATAAGCTCTTGAGGTTCGCCTGATTCACCAAATCGATCGTCAATGCCGATAAATTCTTGGGGCACGGGATGATTTTTTACAAGAAGCTCGGCGACCGCCGAACCAAGGCCGCCATGGATTTGATGCTCTTCGATGGTAACAACAGCTCCCGTTCGTTCTGTGGCTTGCACGATAGTCTTTTCATCCAAGGGTTTGATCGTGTGACTATTAATGACGGCGCACTCGATCCCCTCTTCTTCTGAAAGTTCTTCGGCCGCAACGAGCGCATTGTAAATAAGCATGCCACAACCGATGATCGTCGCATCTTTCCCATCGCGGAAAACTTCCGCCTTACCAATTTCAAAAGGCGTATTATGAGTAGTAAACACCGGAGATTTTTCTCGACCAAAGCGAAGGTACGTTGGTTGGCCGTTAAAAGCGCCCGCAACCGTAGCTTTTTGAGCTTCAAATGCGTCGCACGGCACGACTACCACCATTCGCGGAATAACACGCATAAGAGCAATATCTTCCAATGCTTGATGCGTTGCTCCATCGGGACCAACTGAAATGCCGGCATGAGCTCCGGCAATTTTAACTGGCTGATTGTTGAGGCAGATGTTCGTTCTAATCTGTTCGTTATTGCGGCCGGGACTGAACGTGGCATAGCTGGAGATGAATGGAATCTTGCCGGCGGCGGCCAATCCCGAGGCAACAAGCGCGAGATTCTGCTCCGCGACACCAACCTGAATGAATCTCAAGGGGAATTTTTCCGCAAACCAATGCGCTCGTGTCGATTCCGTGAGATCCGCCGTGAGCACCACGATACGTTCATCTTTTTCCGCCGCCTCGACAAGGCCTTTTCCATAGCCGTCCCGCGTAGGGATCATTTGGATATTATTTTTGTCGAGCAGATTGTCCGCAAGTTTTGAGCTTGGATTAATCATGCGAATGGAGTTTTTTTATTAGCGCCGATAGGTTGGTATCTGATTTAGCGATGTATAGGGGTCCAGAGACTTAGGATACCAAAAGTACTCGTTATTATTGATGCAGAAAATCTTTTTGAAAAAGTTGGGATCTTGCGCCACGGCTTGTGCCCCTGATACCTGTACGTGATGCAACACCGCATCATCTTCTCCGATTACCTGCACCGCCCAAATTTTTTCATCATTTGTTTCGCAATTGCGAAACAGTCCGGAAGTGCCGAAAGAGTCTCTGATATACGGCGTTGTAGTTTTTACTTTGGCATACCCGCCGAGATGGCCGTAAAAACTAAAGATGATGGGATTCAAGAACAACCGTTTGAATCCAGATTCGTTGATGATATAAATATCAGGATCAGAAGAACCAGCGGCACTGATCATGTCTCCTTCTCGAAGATTGAATGTACCAGGGCTGACGGTAGGTCCCGGGGTTGCCGACTGCGTCGGTGTGGGTGTAGGTGTTGCGCTCGCAGATAGAGTAGGAGTCGGAGTGGCAGTCCCCGCCGCCACCGTTACTGATGACATTGCGCCCACGACATTGCCAGCCTGTCCGATAGCCGCAACTTGAGTGTTGTTATCGAAACTAAACTGCACCAAACCGTTTTGAGTAGCTTTAAGCATTATGGTTGCCATAATACCGGTACCCTGCGCCGGAGCAGTTGGTTGACTGCCCAAGATGATCGTTGCTATTCCCGATCCTACGCTTCCTGGGGCAAGAACTACAGGTAGAAAATTGCCCGCGGCGATAGAACTTACCAGGACGCCTGCACCCGAGAAATTAACTTTTAGGTCCGTAGCAGATATGCTATATCCTTTCGTATCAACAAGCACATTTACGGTGAACTGCTCATTGATAGCTACCGTGGTTTTACTTGGTTGGAACGACAGAGCTACACCATTGGCGATAGCCGCACTTCCTTTATTCAAAGCAATATCAAGTTTCGGATATATGTAATACAAGACTCCCGAACCAACAAGAAGGAGTCCTCCCACAACCAGCAAAAGATTTTCCAAACGTTTATTCATAAATTATCTGCCAAAATTGGTTACTATAATATTATAATCAAAAAGATCTATATCGCCGTCTGTATCAAGGTCAGCTGATGATGAATTGTTTATAAATGCGCTTACAAATGCATTGTAATCAAAAATATCTATCGTATTGATCGGCGCTACCATATCCCCAATTTTACTCACCTGCACAGTTACTGTTCTCGTGATGGACGATGATGGATTGGACGCAGTGAGTGTATAGGTTGTGGCCGTGCTCGGAGCTACATCTTTTATTCCAGACAACTGAACCGTACCTACTCCTTGGTCGATACTTACCGCCGTAGTATTGGCAGTTGACCAGGTTAATCGCGAGGAAGCTAAGGAACTAGGAACCAATAGTCCGGTTTTAATTGCCAGTGGTGAAGCCGATAGCTCGGCCGTAGGCGGATTATTGGTAATAGTCATAGTAAGAGGAACACGGGTAGTTAATACGTTTGCCGGCTCTCCGACGGCAGCAACCTGACTTGTGGCATCAACTTGAATAGTCGCGGTGCCAATTTGTACGGCTCGAAAAGTAATCAGAGCCACGGTTCCAATTCCCTGCCTGCCGGCAGTACCACTGCCTACGACAATGCTTGCCGTTCCCGATCCGATGATGCCTGGTGATAGTACTGACGGCAGAAAAGATCCGCCAGTAATACTGATCGGTTGCAATGTATTTTGCGGAAAGCTGATGCGGATATCGGCGGCGGTTACCATGGCGGTCCCCGTATTAAGCACGACATCAACGGTAAATTGATTATTCAAAACAACGCTCGTAGTAGTGGATTGTACCGAGAGAGTCACCCCGCTCACCGCCGCATCACCCCTATTAAAATCTAGCTGGGATTTAGGGAGAACATATTGATATGCGAGAAAACCAATCACTACGATAACAATAATACCAAAAAGCGCACGGTGATTTACCGGAGGCGGAGCATCAAACGGGTGTATTGGGTCCATGTATGTTTATTATATTACGATCCGAAGTTCCCTACCAGGATATTATAATCAAAGATATTCACCGTGCCATTGCCGTCAATGTCTTCGGGAATCCATCCCGGAGAACCTGATTGACCAAATCTGCCGACTAGGCGGTTATAGTCGAAGATATCAATATCACCGTCGCGGTCAATGTCGCCGGGACGGTAGGTTGTACTACCGCAAATGAAGTTACTTGCAGTCGCCGCACTGTTCCCACCGCTATTAGCGGCGTGAACCCACCAGTTGTAGGCCCTATTTTGAGTAACGGGTAACGTATAGGTGACCACGGTCAGGTTATTGACGATTTTATCCGGCGGATCAGAGCAGAACCAGCCATCTTGGCAACTTGAAGTATTATTGGTGGTCTCATCCACTCGGATATAGTAGGCAGTAGCTCCTGATACTGGTTGCCAGCTAAGCACAACTTGGGTGTTATTGTTACTGCAGACGCTCGTAAGCCCTTGGGGAGATGCGGGCGGAACTATGATAACGGGAGGCAGAAGATGAAATGTTTTCGTTCCCAAGAGAGGATTGGTGGCCGTCCCGGCTTGGCCTTGCGGAGGGATATTGATGGCATACGCAGAAACGGTGTGGTTTTGGCCATCAAGGAATCTTGCGGGGAGTTGAGTAAGGTCATAAGTAAACCCATGGTTATCGGTGATTGTGGGATACGTGGGTCGGTAGACCCGGCTCACATCGCCCCTGATTTTATCGGCAGAAACAGCCGCCAAGACACAGGTAGCGGGAGGACACGCTCCCGGGATACCGTCAAAGTAGAGATGCACCGTAGCTGTCTGTGTCGGATCATCCGGATCAAAGGTCCAGCCGAAGATGCTGTTTGCTGCTATTATTCCCCCGCCTTCAGTGGGAATTTGCGTGTAGGTGGGTCCGTCGTTGGAGCCCAGAGCGGTCTGGTCCGGCGCGGGAGGCGGCGGACCACCCGTGACAGATGGATATGCAACTTTAAACCAGCGACTGAGCGTCAGATTGCCGTACTCACTTCCCGTTTCAATCGCAACGATCTTTGTTATCTCTCCACCTTCCAGCACGCCCAGATTAGTTAGAATATGGCCTCCCGAATCCGATGCGGGATCGTAACAACCATTGTCATTGAAGTCATGACCGCCATGCCAATACATCAGCGTGTGACTCAAGGCTGGTCTAGCATAGTCGCTGTAATTAAACAACCAGGTGTGATTTCCGTACACAGACCGCGGATCGTTCACCAGTAGCATAGTGCGTCCCCATATATCAGGATCCGCGTCGCTGTAGTAGCCCAGAGGAAGTGGCGGAACATGAAAAGCGGGAGCATACGGGAAGAACCCGCCGATGGATGTCATGTAAGAATCGGTTAATTCGGGAGCCATATAAGTCCATTCCGCACTCGCTCCAAAACCCTGGCGGATTGCCGACAGTCCCCAGTAATGCTCCGAGAACTGCGATGCGGTGAGCTGGGCAGAGGAGTACGGGGATTGCGATGAGATGTATGCGTATCCGTACACGCCACCGGCATACCAGGGAGACGGATCGTTATCACCCACGACACTGCGAAGAATTAGTGACTGTGTTTGTGATCCTTGTTCGGGCGTCCAGGAAAAGGTAAATCCGACCGACACTTCGGGAGGGCCGGACGCATACTCTATATCGGGAACATAGATTTGGAGAGAAGACCCGTTAAATGACCAGGAACCCGCGCGCTGAACCATTCTAAAATTTCCGGCCGTAATAAACCCCGGCTGACAGTTTGGATTGTAGTTGGGCGGGAGAATGCCCGGCGTAAGACGCATCGCATTGTGTTTCTTCGTCGTGTCAGAATAGTCACCTACAACCGTCTTAAGATAATACATATCCGCCGTCCCACCCGCATTGAGCGCCGCATACCCGAGAATCACGGTGCTTCCGTTGGGAGTGCCGAAGTTTCCATTGAACAGAATATATTTACCAGAAAAGTCGGCAACGGTTTTCATGCCGGAACCATGAGCGGATATCGTGGCACTCGTCTGGCCTCCGCGGCCGTCATTCACCGTCACTGTAGTGGTAACTACAGTTGCTGACCCCGTAATTGGACATTAAGCTTTGTTTCCGGACCCGGAAGCGCACCCGGACCAAGCATAAGAAAGCGGGTCGCCGTCGAGATCGGCCGCGGTCGCTTCAAAAAATGCCGTACAATTTGCGACACACTTTCCGCTGCTCTTGAGCGTAACCGAAGGAGCGCGATTCGACTCTGCCGCTTTGGGTTGTGAAAAATCTACGCGATACCCAAAATTGATAAATAATTGATAAATGCCTATCGGTAAAAATAGGATAATGAGACCGATGATTATTTTTTCACGATTATTCATTCACCAATGCCCCCGTTTATGCCTTTATTGTCGTCGATACACGGGAATCTGGCCTACGAAGGTGTAAGGATCAGCTTTTGCGTACCAAACAAATTCATTGTTGTTGATGCAGAATACTTTCTTGAAAAAGTTCGCGTCCCATCGGACCGCGACATCTCCCGCGACTTGGACATGATGCAACGTTCCAGTATCCTCACCGGTTACTTCTAGCGCGTACACTTTCGGATCATTCGTTTCGCAATTCTGAAAAAGAACGCTCGTGAAATACTGGTCTCGAAGCACCGGAGACACCCGAGTTACATTCCCCCACCCACCAAGGTGACCATAGAAATTGAAGATTATGGGGTTCAGAAAAAGGCGTTTATAGCCCCACGAATTCACAATGTAAATATCAGGGTCAATAGTGCCAAAAGCGCTGACCATCGTACCTTCGGGTAGAATCACCGCTGGGATTGGCAACGGACAAATAAAAATCGGATCGCACGGCGTCGTAAAGCACTGAACTACTTCGTAATAGCACCCGAAAGCGCAATATCCTTCTTCAGGTTCAGGGATCATACAGGCCGGACGGGCATCCAAACACGCTGGACGCACCTGACAAGCCGGCGCTTCAGCCTGCGCCGCGAATCCCACCATAAAGAATCCGATCATGATCCCAAAGAAAATGAGTTTTTTCATATTATTCATGTTCCGATTGTATTTTACCACGAAGCGTTCGGAGTTCAGATAGAAATTTTTTTGCTTCTTCTGGTTTCGGCGGCACGCCATGCCATTTATAATCAAACTGAATCGCTTCAATCCCCTTCCCGGGAATAGTATGTGCGATAATTAACGTTGGTTTTTCATGGATGGCTTTAGCTTGTTCTACTGAATCGACAAACTGCTCGATATTGTGGCCATCGACCTCAAGAACATGCCAATTAAAAGCTTCCCACTTAGCTCGCAATGATTCAAGCGGCATAATATCCTCTGTCATCCCATCAATCTGAATATTATTCCTATCGATAACGCCCGTAAGGTTCGAAAGTTTGTATTTTCCGGCAAACATTGCCGCCTCCCATGTTGCTCCCGAGTCCTGTTCTCCATCCGACATGGCGCAGTACACGCGGAATTTTTTGTTATCCATGCGCGTAGCATAGGCATAGCCGGCGGCCTGCCCCAAACCGGAGCCAAGCGGTCCCGAGGTAGTTTCAAGGCCGGGTAATCGTTCTCGTTCGGGATGGCCCTGCAGACGCGAACCAAATTTGCGAAGCGTTTTTAATTCTTCCAATGGGAAATAACCGGCATGAGCCATGGTTGCATATTGCACTGGCGCAATGTGACCATTGGAAAGAATAAACCGATCCCGCTCGCTCCAGCTAGGATCTTTAGGATTATGATTAAGGACATGGAAGTAGAGCGCCGTGAAGATATCCGCCATGCCTAAAGGTCCAGCCGTATGACCCGAACCCGCTTCTACGAGCATCTCAATAATACTTTGTCGTATATCGTTGGCTTTGAGCTCGAGCTCTTTTATTTTATCTTCGTGGATGTAATGGGACATAGCTATGAAAAACGAATATAGAAATGGAGAAAGCCTCCAAACACTAAAGCTCCGAGAGAACCCCCAAGAAAATAGGCAGCAATACTTCTCATCTGATTAGTCCTGAAAATCATTAAAAAAATACTTGAGAGTATGATGCCAATTCCGCTAGCCATCAATATAGAAACAGAAAGTATTGATAAGCCAAGATATCCGAACCCGTCAGCATTCATAACATCTTTGCCGAAAAATACGGCCATTAACATAAGCGCAGTTATAGCTCCATACAGCACTTTTTTTTGTATTTCTTTCATAATCATTTATACTGTGATTGCATCCTACTTTTGAGGGCAGCAAGGAGATGGTGGTCTTCTCCTCTACCGTCAGACCGTTAGGGCGGAAAGAGGCTCAGATTACATGGATGCTTTAGCGTGGTTGGGCAACGAACCCACACGCAAGATCATAGAGCCGTGCCCCCCTGCTATCACAGGAGGGTCGTTTTATAAAGAGCCTGCTACTTTCAATACATGCTGTACTAGGGTATTCGTATAGCCAAATTCATTGTCATACCATGAATACACACAACACAGATCGCCATCCACGACTTTGGTCAGAGATAGATCAACGATAGCGGCGTGAGGATCGCCGATAATATCGGTCGAAACAATGGGGTCGTTCGTCGTCCGCATGATCCCCCGCCAGCGAGACTCTTGTTCGGCAGATTTGAGAATTGAATTAATTTCTTCTATAGTCGTCGACTTTTCGGAAATAAACACGATTGCCGAAAGCGAGCCGGTAACCGTCGGCACCCGCATGGCGACACCGTCGAATTTATCTTTCAGCCCTACTACGGCTCGAGCAACGGCGATTGCCGCACCGGTGGTGGAAGGCACGATGTTGACTCCGGCCGCCCGTCCCCGCCGCAGATCATCGCCTTTCACGGGACCATCGATCAAATTTTGAGTGGCGGTATAGCCGTGCACGGTGTTGAGGAACGCTTTTTTGATACCCAGCTTTTCGGAGAGAATCTGCATCACCGAGGAAGCGGAATTTGTCGTACAAGAGCCGTTGGAGGAGATGGAACAGGTTTTGAGATCGCCGTCGTTAACTCCCATAAGCACCGTTCGCGCATCCGGCCCATCTTCGTCTTTGGCCGGAGCCGTTAATACCACCCGTTTGGCGCCAGCTTGGATGTGCACCCTCGCTTTATCATAGCTTTCAAAAGCACCGGTTGATTCAATGACGATGTCTATCCCAAGTTGTGCCCATGGAAGTCGGGTTGGCTCCTTTTCCTGTATAAAACACACCTCTTTATCGCCGACGATTAAGTACCTCTCCCTGCCAGATTCTCTAGTGCTCACCTGCTTATCGTAGCGGCCATATACCGAATCATATCGCAGGAGATAGGCTAAGTTTTCAATATTACCTAGATCATTGACGGCCACGATATCGAGCCTTGCCTGCGCAGGCAGGCCTGCCTTTTCCAAAGCAAGCTTAAAAAATGACCGGCCAATTCGGCCAAAACCATTGATAGCTACCTTAACCGGCGTTGAGGCGGCAAACAACATACCTATATTATAGCAGTTTTCCCGCCCACGAGAATGAGCGCCTGTGTATAGGCGAAGGTCCGAGCGCGATAAGTCGGGCATGATGTAGTTTCGTACCATAACCTTTGTGTTTTTCGAAGCCGTATCCCGGAAATTTTTTAGCATAACGGCCCATCATCTCATCACGAAAAACCTTCGCAATGATTGAGGCACATGCTATGGCAAATACCTTGCGGTCGCCTTTGATTATCGCCTCCTGTGCAAATGGAATATCTTTGATTTTTTTATTTCCGTCTACGAGTACCACGACTTTCTTCTTTTTGCTTTCTATTTTTAGCTTGCGTATCACTTGCCTCATGGCTTGGCGAGAAGCTTGGTAAATATTGATACGGTCGATTGTTCGAGAAGAACAATATGCCACTTTAAATCGAATGTTTTCCTGTTTTAATGCACTGGAAAATACTTTCCGTTGATGTGGCGCAAGAAGCTTAGAATCCCGTAGGCCGTGGAGTGCGCGATGATTTGTATTAAAAAAATCTTTTCCAAAAACTGCCGCACAGACTACGACAGGACCCGCCAAACACCCCATGCCCACTTCATCAATACCAACAACATGCGAGTATCCTTCTTGAAATAATTTGCGTTCTTTGGTTTTAGATGGTAATTTCATACAGGTTTGCGAGAAAGGAGAACGACATGCAACGTTGGGATGACGTTCAGACGTACACTCAAGGCAAGTGCCAGATGTGCAACCGTCAGAAACAGCTTCGGGCCGGCACCCTGGATTCCGGGAAACAGTGGCGGCTCTGCGACGACTGTCACCAACGCTGGGAGATCACCGAATCCGAGCAGGGTAACCCCGAATTCATCGGCGCAACGCTCCGCGAGGAAGTTGATGCGCGAGATGGCGGCACTTCCTATCGTACCGTTCGTATGATGAGCACCCCAGCGACGGTCCCGGGCCTAGGCGACTAGGCCCTTTTCTTTTCCATGAGCTTGTATGCCGCAATCCCAAACGCGACCGCAACATTCAGCGATTCCTTTCTGCCACACATCGGTAATTCAATAATCGCATCACAGGAATTTAGAACCTTCTTACTCATACCATTCACTTCATTGCCCACGATTAATGCTAGAGGAAATTTCGGTTCGTACTTTCTATAGTCTATTGATTTTGATGATTGTTCAAGAGCGATGATATGAACATCTTCCTTCTTTAGTCGTTCAATAAGTCGCCACGCTTGAGGAACATACTCCCATGCCACTGACTTTTCCGCTCCCAGCGCCGTCTTGGCAATTTTGCTGCGTCCGCCGAAATCTTGATGGAGGCTGATCTCTTTACTAGTGAGCGGTGTTGGCGTGTAACCGCATAGATAGATTTTTTCTACGCCAACTGCATCAGCAGTACGAAAAATTGAGCCTACATTAAAGGCGCTGCGGATGTTATTGAGTATCAACATGATGCTTTTTCTGGGCATAGGAGGTCTTTTGTTTAGTAGGTTCGTTACGAAATTTTCAGATGTGTGACGAGGCAAAACAAAAATTTTGAAGCATAGAAATCTCTGTTGATAAATTTTTGTGAAGCCGCAGTCCACATGTGAAAATTGCAGTAGAAATTTACTATACAAAAGACCTCCTCGAATGCTATAGTATCAATGCACTAACTACAAGCCATAAGGTAGAAATATGCCTGCTTTTAGCGAGTATACGGCACCTCATGGCGGAATACACAGTATGGAAACATTAAACCTCTCGTCTGGGCCGGGACGGTCGTCCTGGTGGTTCTCGGACTTTTCCTGCTCGTCAGTACCAATCATCTCTTAAATACCGCAACGACCTCGAATACGGTTTCCTTCAGCGGTGAAGGAAAAGTCATAACTAAACCAGATATTGCTACGGTCAGTTTGGCAATCGTAACTGAAGGAGTAACTTCCAAGGCGGCCCAAGACGCAAACTCCCAGAAATCAAAATCATTAACCGATTTCTTAAAGAAGAGCGGTGTTGAAGACAAAGATATCAAGACATCTTCATACAACATCAATCCGACCTACACTTATCCTCCATCTGGCACTCCTCGCATTACCGGATATTCCGTCAATCAATCAGTAGGGATAAAAATCCGTGATCTTGATAAAGTAAACGACATTCTCGACGGCGTCGTCACTGCTGGCGTAAACCAGGTTAGCGGCTTACAGTTCACCGTTGATGATATTGAAAAACTCCGTGCGGAAGCTCGTGAACTGGCAATCAAAGATGCCAAGAAAAAAGCCGATGTACTAGAGGATCAAATTGGCGTCAGTCTTGGTAAAATCGTAAATTTTTCCGAGAACTTCAGTGACTATCCCACCCCGATCTACTTCGCTAAAGAGCTTTCCGCTGATGGTCGCGGCGGCATGGGCGGCGGCGGACCGTCCATCCCAGCAGGCGAAAATGAAATAATCATCCAGATACAGATAACTTACCAAATTAAGTAACCTGCTTGGCCTATCATAAAACCGCCAGCAAGGCGGTTTTATGATTAGAGTTCTTTGTGCACTTCCCGTCCATCTTTGTGGATCTTCATGTACTCGTTATGCATTTCCATGATGGTATCCTTTACCGCGCGCGGGTTTGGGATCTGCTTGAAGTGGAATCGTTCCTGCGTACCAGCTGTTTGAATGATGAGCTCGCCGAAATCAAAGAATGTCGGGATTGGCCCGCGTATTCGCACCGTGATATCTTGAATTTTCAAGAGATTTAATTCTGAAACCGTTCGTCGGAAAAATCCCTGCTGTTCACTATCAATAATTCGATGATCAGTTACGATCCAGGTATCGAGCAGATACATGGTAATGGTGTAAAATAAGCCGTACCACCACACCAGAACGTAAATTGAGACTAAGAACCAAAAGAGCTCCGTAAGTCCCAGGCCTTCCAGATAACTTCCAACAACTATGTAAAGTATGCCCGGCAGGGATGCAAAAAATAAAAACGCGATAAGTTTTTCGACGAGTATAAACCAGTGCCGATAAAGCAGTAGTTTTACGTTCTCATAGGAGTGCTTGCCTTCGAACGTATTTTCAGTCGTCAGAAGATATTCAAGTTTCATAGTTTGATGCGCACAGTAGGTAGTTCCAAGGGTCGTATGTACTCTCCATTAAACCGTTCAAGAGATTTTGAAAGATTTACCTGTGTATATGAGGCAAAGGTAGTGATAAAGAGCACGACGGAACCCAGGAAAAATGTCAGCGCAAGAATTTTGGGCGCAATGCCAATACCAAACCGAATCAGGTGATACAAAATAAAAAACGCCTGCGTCCAGTAGACGAGCAATAAAAATACCGCGAAGACAGTTGAGAATGGGATATTTCCGAAGAGAGCAACGGTAGCCATGTATTTATTGTACTCTATTTTTTCTCAACAAAAAACACCTATCGGTGTTTTTTGCCCACATGCGGCTTGCTAGCCGCAGTACTTCAGCACCTTCGTGCTTCAGTTGCAAATCTTGTACAGTTAACCAGGTATTGGTGTATTTTTAGTCGGAGGCGATTCTTGAGCGGCTTTCGCACGCTCATGAAACTTCGCCTGGAACACCATACGACTTCCGATTTAGGCTTCGGATCAGCCTGGCTGACAAGTCACTTGTGGTGAGCCTGCCGAACCAATCGACATCATTTTGTTGACCCTGTAGTGAATTTTCAACTTGCTTTCGCATTGGCCTTTAGGCCGGTTGAAAATCTACTACGGGGTGAAGGATAGAGGTTGGATGTGAAAAATTAGAAAATAATTCTTCCCACCTTTCGCCTCAAACTTCTAACCTTTCAGGATTTTTTCGAAATTCGAAAAAATAGAAAGGAGGTGATCCAAGAGCAGCTTCCGCTACCCTTGCCTTGTTACGACTTAGTCTTTGTCATCGAGCCTACCTTGTCCCCACATAAAAATATGGATCTTCGGGTATTCCCGACTCCCCTGACTTGACGGGCAGTGAGTGCAAAACTCGAGAACGTATTCACCGCAGCATTCTGATCTGCGATTACTAGCGATTCCAGCTTCAAAGAGGCAAGTTGCAGCCTCTTATCCGAACTAGGGATGCCTTTGATGGGATTAGCTCCACCTCGCGGTTTGGCAACCCATTGTAACATCCATTGTATCATGCGTGTAGCCCAGGGCATCAGAGGGCCACGCTGACTTGACGTCATCCCCGCCTTCCTCTGCGTTACCGCAGCAGTCTCGCGTGACATATTTAACACACGATAGGGGTTGCGCTCGTTAATCCACTTAAGGAAACCTCTCACGAGACGAGCTGACGACAGCCGTGCAGCACCTGTCCTAGTGCCTTGCGGGGGCCAAAGTTTCCTAAGGCTTACACTAGAATTTCAAGCCCTGGTGAGGTTCCTCGGTTAGAGTCGAATTGAACCGCATGATCCACCGCTTGTGCGAATTCCCGCCTATTTGTTTGAGTTTTAATCTTGCGATCGTACTTCCCAGGCGACACACTTAACGCGTTAGCTTCGCCACTGGAAGGGTCGATGCTCCCAATAGCTAGTGTGCATAGTTTAGGGCGTGGACTACAAGGGTCATCTTGTATTAACTGCTATCTTCATTTCGAAGATTTTCCGTGTTACCACGGAGATCGGACTATATCATTCTCTGAAGATTTTCCACTTTTTCTTCTTCTCTTGAACATATCTCTCAACGATCAGTTGAGAAAATCCGGTCAGAGAGCTTACTTCAGAGATCCAGCGTTGTTGTAATTCAGCATTTTTGTAAAGCAGGAGGACTTTGGGCAACATTGATGCCACCGCGATGTGAGGCAGGATGATGCGAAGAAGCTTTTGAAGCTCCTCGCTCGATCTTAGCCACAATCGGTAGTATTCGATCCGACGCCCTTCATGTACGCGAGAGGTTTTTGCAATGTGCACATGCACATCCCATACCACACGCAGGTACTTCTGGAGAAGTTTTTGTTCCTCCAAAGTAAAGGGGTCCGTACAGAATACTCCACGACGACTGTTCACGATAAGCGAACCGTCATCGAGCCACCAAACCGCAAGCGAGAGTGGCGTCAACTGATTGAGCCACTTCCGCCTGATCCGCAGTCGACCACCTTCGTGGGTGAGTCGATAGAGTTCCGTGAGCGGTTCAGTTGCCAGGCTTTGATACCTCAACTTCTCTCCTCCATAACCATCGGCTTTTTGAAGCCAGTGATCTGATTTCCCAGAAATTTCCTTCAACTGATCGGCTTTCCAAAAGAAATACTCCTTTTGATGAACCGAGTGCCGAAACGAAAATCTGGCATTCTTGTAGGGTTGATAGAGCTTTAATGAGCCGTCTCCCAACACAGAACCAAGAATGAGTGCTTTACATTGATCCGACAAAAATGATTTGGTCATTTTCTATCTTCTAAATTTACATAGTCTCTACGGGGTCCTCGATGTTACCATCGGGACTTCCCTCGGGATTCCCCTTCAGAAAAGAAGGGCTTCCCCGATACAGCTAGATGCGCACCTCGATATCGCTATCGAGGGGGACACCGTTTAGTCCGCGATACATTCGTATCGGGACAAGGATTTATCTAATCCTTTTTGATCCCCACGCTTTCGTGATTGACCGTCAGTTGAGCACTAGCAAGCTGCCTTCGCTTTTGGTGTTCCGTGCAATATCAATGGATTTCACCCCTACACTGCACGTTCCGCTTGCCTCTTACCCACTCTAGTCGTGCCGTTTCCAACGCGGTCCCGAAGTTAAGCCTCGGGATTTAACATCAGACTAGCACAACCGGATGCTCACGCTTTACGCCCAGTAATTCCGGATAACGCTCGGGGTCTCTGTATTACCGCTGCTGCTGGCACAGAGTTAGCAACCCCTTATTCTCGTGGTACCGTCAAAATTCGTCCCACGCAAAAGCGGTTTACGACCCGAAGGCCTTCTTCCCGCACGCGGCGTCGCTCCATCAGGCTTTCGCCCATTGTGGAATATTCTCGACTGCTGCCACCCGTAGGTGTACGAACCGTGTCTCAGTTTCGTCGTTGAGGGTCGTGCTCTCACACCCCCTACCCGTCATAGCCTTGGTGGGCTTTTACCCCGCCAACAAGCTGATAGGACCTAGGCCACTCCCAAAGCGGCTTGCGCCTTTAATCTTACGATACCATCGGGAATTAGCGGAACTTTCGCCCCGTTGTGCCCGACTCTGGGTTATGTACCAAGGTGTTACTAACTCGTTCGCCACTAGCTCGCCTCCTTGCGGAGGCGGCCCGTTCGACTTGCATGCCTTATCCACGCCGCCAGCGTTCATCCTGAGCCACAATCAAACTCTCTTAAAGAATACTGGTTAACTGTACAAGATTGACAACGAACTGTTGCATCTATCGGAACACGCTAGAATTCGCATGGTAGGGCGTCCAGACAATAACACAACCACGATTAGCTCCATTGAGAACCAATCGTGGTTGCACTACCAGCACTACCTTGTAAACATGTTAGTTTCCTACATCCATAGTGTACTGTCTATTATAATCCCACGGGGATGAATGTCAATACCCTCTATCTGTGCGTATCCCGCCAAGCCTTGATTTTCGTGTGATCACCCGAAAGAAGCACTTTTGGCACTTGCCACTTCTTCCCTTTCTTGGGCTCAAATACTTCGGGTTTCGTGTATTGTGCGTGGTCGTCTTTTGAGGCCGAATCGGCGTCGTGCATAAATCCGGGAATAAGGCGGCTCACGGCTTCCATGATAACCATTGCACCTACTTCTCCGCCATTAAGAACAAAGTCCCCCACGGACACCACTTCGTCGGCGATATTATCCGCAACCCGTTCATCAACGCCTTCGTATCGCCCGCAGATGAAAATCAGTTGATCAAGCTTTGAAAACTTTTTCGCCATTGCCTGATCGAACTTTTCACCGCGCGGCGAAAGTAAAATCACCTTTGATTTGCTTTTTTTGCCTTGTCTCTTGTCACTTATCTCTTGTCTCTTTTTTAAAGCCATTACAGCTTTAAAGATCGGTTCCACTTTCATTACCAACCCCGGTCCGCCGCCGTACGGACGGTCATCAACGGTCTTATGGTTATCGGTCGTCCATTTCCGCAACTGGTAAGCTTTGACGGAGATTAGCTTCTTCTTTATCGCGCGCGCGATTAACGACTGGTTCGTAAAGTCGTTGAACAGTTCAGGAAAAATAGTAATGATATCAAATTTCATTGGATGCTTACTATACCATGAAAACAAAAAACCGCCATAAGCGGATTTTTGTTATGACTGTCATTTACATTCCGAGTTCACTGATAATATCTTCGGGATCGGAGAGCTTATTCTGTCCTGACATCTTGCCGCCCTCCGGCTCTTCAATACGCAGATTTACTCGAGCGTTGTTGCGCATGCCGACAATTCGAGCAAGAATTCGAATCGCTTTAGCCGTAGAACCGCTCCGGCCGATGAGAAGCCCCATGTCTTTAGGATCGACTTTGACGGAAAGCAGGACGCCGAGCTCATCCACGGTACGCACTACTTGAACGGCATCGGGATTATTTACAATAGCTTTAATAATATACTCTACAAACTGTTGATCATGTTCCATATATTCAGGGTGCTGCACTATGACTATCGTTCAGCGAAATGCGGCGACGATACTCACCAAACAGCATATTCATTACATTCGCGCTGATGCGCTCAGTATTTCCTCACCTTCGCTCGTCAACAACTATCTTTACTCTATCTTGGATGACCGGGAACGTCAAACCCTGTAGTAGAAGTTCCAAATACAACTTTGTTGTATGGCAGAGCCATTGGAACTTTCACTACGGGGAAACGACTATACTTATCATTCTACGCGGAATAATGAGGAATTTCTGAACCTCTTTTCCATCGATAGCTTTTTGCACTTTTTCCGAAGCTAAGGCTAAGCTTTTTATTTCATCTTCAGTCGCATCAGAGGAAACAGCAATGGTATCTCGCAGTTTTCCATTCACTTGAACTGGCATCTGATATTCGTCCTCGACAAGAAGCGATCCATCGAAATCCGGCCATGGCTGGAGGTGGATAGAATCTTCGTGTCCCAGCGAATGCCATAATTCTTCCGAGATATGCGGAGCAAGCGGAGCAAGTATTTTAACGAACGATTCGAAATCTTCCCTGCCAATTCCAGATTCGATTTCATTGAGCGCTTTCATGAGTTCGCTTACGGCCGTGTTGAGCCGCAGATCATTCAGATCCTCGCCTACTTTTTTGATCGCGTGATGTACTGCTTTCTTCGCTGATGGCGCATCTTGAAAATCCTGTTCGCTCAGCTTCCAGACGCGGTTTAAAAATCGGTGCACGCCATTGATGCCTTTGGGATCGCACGGACCCCCCTGCTCGTAGGGAGCCATGAATGCCAAATACATGCGGACCGTATCAGTGCCATAAAAATTCACCTGCTCGTCAGGATCAACGACGTTTCCCCGTGACTTAGACATCTTTTGGCTGTCAGGACCAAGAATGATGCCGTGATTGCGACGAGAGAGAAAGGGTTCATTGAATGAAATATGCCCGAGATCCTTTAATGCTTTCGTAAAAAATCGCGAATAAAGCAAATGCATCGTATTGTGCTCTGCTCCTCCGACATACATCGGCACCGGAAGCCATGCATCCATTTTTTTCTTCGATGCAAATTCTTCAGAGTTCTGAGGGTCTGCGTAGCGCATGAAGTACCATGAAGAGTCGACGAAGGTATCCATCGTATCGGTTTCGCGCTCGGCATCATTGCCGCATTTTGGACATTTTACCCGCACCCACTCTTCTGCCTTCGCCAAAGGAGAACGCCCGTCATCGGCGGGCTTAAAATCATCCAAGTGCGGAAGCTCTACGGGCAATTCCTTTTCTCCTACCGGCTGATAGCCCTGCCGGCCGGGCAGGCGGGCGCACGCATCGCAATGAATCATCGGAATCGGTACGCCCCAGTATCGCTGACGTGAAAGCACCCAATCGCGGAGGCGGTAATTGGTCTTTGCCTCCCCTACTCCTTTTCCCTGAAGCATCGCAATAACTTCTTTCGCATCATGGAGCGACGCACCGCTAATAGGCAGTCTGAATTTGTCTGCGAATTCTTTATCGCGCTCATCATGCGCTGGTACTGCCATAATGGCCCCTGTGCCGTACGAGCCTACGACGTAATCGGCGATCCATACGGGAATTTCTTTTTCGGTTGCGGGGTTAATAGCAACGATACCCGCATCAACGCCGGTTTTTTCTTTTTGTTCGAGGCGCTCAAGCTCACGTTTCGTCAGCGCTTCGCTCACATACTTTTTCACCTTGTCATTTGCTTGCCACCCTACATCGAGCCATTTTTTGGCAAGCTCGGGCGAAATAACAATAAAGGTTGCTCCGTAAATAGTATCGAGACGCGTCGTAAATACTTCAACGAAGTGCTTTTCATCATCCTGGCCAGGGATATTTGCAAGTTTGAATTTAATTAATGCGCCCTGCGAGCGGCCTATCCAATTTTTCTGCGCAAGTTTTGTTGTCTCCGGCCAATCCAATCCTTCCAAATCATCGATGAGCCGATCGGCATATTCAGTAATCTTAAACATCCACTGCTCAATTTCCCGTTGCTCAACGGGCGAACCATCCCGTTCGCACTTCCCATCGATCACCTGTTCATTGGCTAAAACGGTTTTGTCCGTCGGGCACCAGTTCACTTTTGTCTTTGCGCGATATGCCAAGCCTTTTTTATAAAACTCCAAGAACATCCATTGCGTCCAGCGATAATAATCAGGGTCAATCGTAGAAACTTGCCGAGACCAATCAAATGAAGCGCCCATACTCCTCAACTGCTTCGTCATATATTCGATATTACCCTCGGTCCACTCTCTCGGACTGACATTGTTCTTGATTGCTGCATTCTCTGCAGGCAGTCCGAACGCATCAAAACCAATCGGGTACATGACGTTGTACCCTTTCATGCGCAGATAGCGCGCCCGCATATCGGGCAATGCAAAGGCGTACCAATGGCCAATATGCAAATTGCCCGATGGATACGGAAATTCGGTAAGGAGCATGTAATTTTCTCCTTTGCCGAAATCAGGAGTTTTGTAGAGCTCTTGCTTCTCCCACTCCTTTTGCCACTTGGATTCAATTTTTGAAGGATTATATTTCATTTTTCAAAACAAACGATTTTTCAGATCTTCAACTAATACATCGGGTTTCTTGGGATGCTATATTTTCCGCCAAAGACGGATCAGCCTTCGGCTGACATACAGCTGTTCCCCTACTATATATAATGTAGGATTAAAAATCAAAAAATCCGCAGGAGAAGCGGATTTTTTGAGTTTTCTTAATATGAACTGCTATTGTGCTGACGGCTGCGGAGTGTTGCCGATGTTGATGGGGGCAACTTCTATAATCTTATGAGCAACCGGATCATAGAGAATTGCCTTCTTTGCATTGGTATAAATAAGCACCTTATCTCCGTTCTTCGCATTTACGAAGAACGGTTGGTCCTTCAGTTTTTCCAAATCAGAAACCGTAGCAATGGTCGGCGTTTCTCCTTCGGGCAAAAGCATGAGTTTCCCGACCGATGCCACCAGCTCACTGCTTTCATTCTCGAGGGATGCTGGCGGAGCTTTAAGCCCCTGCCATTGCGCATAAAAATAAACTGCGCCAGCCAGCGAAATTGCGACCGCTAAGCTCAGAACCGCGACTATCCGATTAGCGGCAAAGAGAGATGCGGTCTGCCGCGAACGATTTTTGAGCTCACTAATGATTTCTGAGAAGGTCATCATAGGTATGAAACAATAAAAAAGCCGTTAAGACAAGTGTCTCTGTTGATACTAGAAAAACTTGAGTGTTAAAAGCATATTGTCAAAAACTTCTATATCATTGCCGGGCACAGGAATAGTTAAGGGTCTTTCCTCCCAACGGAAAGCTAGATAATAGCTGTCATCATTAAAACTGACTTGCGGCCCCAAATATATAATGATCCGGCCAGTACTTTCACCGCCAGCCGAACCATAATCTATCAGATCATATTTTCTAAAAGTCTTGCCATCGATTTTAACGGTAGAATCTGGCGATCTTCTTTTATTCGTGGTGATTTGATATTTTAAATCGCTTGTTTCAAATAGATCTTTGGAAATTAAATCAAAATAAACCGGCGCATCAACGCTAACCATATCGTAGTATTTGATTTTTTGCGGGCTAAAATAATGGCCGTTATTATGCCAATGAGCCGGATACCTAAATTCAAAACCACCGCCGATCACCTCTTCTCCGTGAAGATTATTAAATACAAAGATTTTTATATCCCCCTCTGGACTAACACTAGGAGTCGACTGCAAAATATTAGCAGTAACTGACTGATTATTTTCCGGTGATTCTTTTACAAAAACAAAATAACCGGTCGCAATAGTTGCCCCTAAAATAAGAAGGCCAATTTTTTGGAAAAATTTTGTCATTTACCTGAATTTTACGCCGCCGCGGATCGTTATTTTACCTCTTACAACATGACCACTGGGCCAATAGGTAATGATGACAATGCCCTGTGCTCCCGGCGCATCACTACCAGCAGCAGTATCCTCACCGCCGCCACCGCCGCCACCGCCATAAAGACCCCCAGCGCCAGGATCGCCTGCATCAGCCGCGCCGCCGCCGCCACCGCCAGTACCTACAGTAGTTGACCATTGGGTAGCTGTACCGCCAGCGCCGCCGGTTTCGGTGCTAAGATCGGTGCCCCCGCCACCTCCTCCACCGTCGGAACCGTTACCGGCAGGCACTGTGCCACCACCGACACCGTTAGGACCGTTCCCACCGGCACCACCAGTGTCAGAACCAGGACCGTTGGCACCTGCAGTAGACTGAGCTCCTCCTGATCCCCCTCCGCCTCCGCCGCCATCAGAAGCAGCACCAGCAGGAGAACCGCCAGCTCCACCGACTCCGCCTGGACCTGCAGCGCCTCCTCCTCCTCCTCCTCCTCCATCTGTGCCGCCGGTACTGCTTCCGCCATTACCCCCAGCAAAAGTGATGTCTCCAACGCTATCTGCAGTTGACCCACCAGTACCGCCGGTATTCCCGCTTCCAGCTTTTCCTCCATCGGCAACAACGTTCGCACTCGTTGATGCAGCTGCGCCAAACCACGTATCTTCGCCTTTGACAGCGTCACCACCCCCTACACCGACATTAACATTAACACTACTCCCGCGAGTCAAACTAATATTCCTAACATAGGCGTACGCCCCTCCGCCGCCGCCGCCGCAACCATGGGTTCCACAGACGTCATTTCCTCCTCCGCCGCCGCCAATCGCTTCAATTACGTTGGCTTGACTGTTCCAATCACGAGGAACAGTCCACGTTGAAGCCCCTGTTATTGTTATAAATACCTGTGTCTTAATTCCGGCTTGCGCTTCCTCAATATCATAAATACCATTGGGAAAAGGAAAGGCAAAAGTGATTACTAAAATAACCGTTATTATATTTTTAATTTTGATGATAAACTGGATCATTTTTAATAAAATTATAACACGCTACAAGGTTGGCTCTGTTGATATTTCTGGGGTTGGTTCTGAACTTATCGAAGGAATTGGAGTGATTTCTGGTGTTACACTAATACTCGGTTCAGGAGTTGATTCCGCAACTGGTTCTAGCGTTGGTTCTACTGAAGGTTCTGGCGTGACTGATGGCGCTGGAGTTGATTCCTGGGTTGATTCAGGAGTCGGTTCTAGCGAAAACTCAGGTGTTGCCGAAGGTGTTGCAGACGGCGCGATAGCATCTATCGCTGTGCCCTCCGTAGCTTCTAGCGAAGGACGGGGCGAGAATACCGTCTTAGCGTCTTTGATTGCCAAAGCAATCCAACTGAATTGGATATCAAACGGTGCAGGTTTGTTGAGTTTCACCGTAAATCCTTTAACATTCTTGTTGGTTACAATGTATCTGATGTCGCTATCAAACAGCAACTGCTCGTCTGCTTCGCTGGCTGAAGCGGTATTTAAAGATATGGTCGTATTCACAACCGGCTGGTTCAAGTATTCCCTCTCAAATGAAACACTAGCATACGTCGCGCCTTTGGAAACCACCAAAAATCCTCCGGTATCATTATTGAAGTACGGCCGGCCAAAGAATTCAACATCGCTGTTGAACAGCACCAGGTTGCCTTCAGAACCGATGCGGTCCACCGTTAAGCCACCGTTGAACACTGCCGAACCCTCAACGCTCAAACCGGCATTAAGAGCAATGTCTTCCCTCGGATTCCACGAGTTGCTGGCCAGAGCCATTAACTGCTCACCGGTCAAGGCCATCTGGCTGTTGAGCGCATACACGCTATTGGCTAACACGGCTAGCTGATTATCCATTAGCTCTAAAGCTGGGCTATCGATCTCGTCAGCAACGATTTTCAAGGCTCTCAATTCATTCAAGTAAGCCAAGCCGACAATACTCAAATTATTTGCCGAAATCCTAGAGGCGATGATTTCTTTATTAGCAACTATCAGGTCAGTCACGACCTGCGAAGGGATTTCCTGATCCGGATCCTGCTTCAATAGCGCGGTCAGTATGGACTGCGTATCGCCCAAATCAGACATAAGGCCGGAATTTTCTATTCTGCCGCTGTAGTAGGTGTTATTGATGAATAACAATATGGTACCGATGTTTTTTTGGTCGTTGTAATTTTCAAGTGCTTGCCCGATAACCCGGCCAGCTTTCGATGCGCGCATGGCTACACCGGGTCGGGTGGCTGAATTAGTAAGATAGTCCCCCACCTTAATTGGACCATTCTCGGTAGACACTTTCACGGGCACACGGCCAGCTAAAGCAATTGGCACATGCCCAGGTGGCAAATGTTCCAAGGCCTCAGCACCATAAGCAAATTTTGTACCAGTAATCAGGGCCGCTGGGTTGGTTGACACTACACCTAAGGGTAGCGAACCAGGCACGGCTCTATTTACATATTGAGAACTAGCCAAATCTGCCGAAACAATCTCACCGGCAGTAAGCGTTGAATCGGATGTCGGAAACGCTTCGGCATAGTCAACACATCCCGGATTTGGAGCACTTACACCGGTACATAGAGCCGATCCGCCAGCATGTGAGTTAATGCTTCCGCGAATACCCAGCCGTCCGGCATTACTCATAGAAGCCAAGGTCAAACTGTTAGAATCCTGAACCCAGAGAACACCGTGAGGAAGCTGCCTTGATGATGAAGCTAAAACCGTAATGGTTAGGGCGCTATTGCCAGCTGCAAATTCTGATACATTGGAATTAATATCCAGACCGGGATTAGAAGCCGAGGCAGTAGTATCAACCTGCAAAATATCATCATCTCCGCCAGCATCCTGAATCGTAAATGCTCTAGCGCTATTGCGGAAAATATTGAAGTCACCTACAGATGCTGATGCATTAGTGGTAAAGGCAACCTTTCCGTCATCAGTAATAGTAAACACCGTAGTACCGGCGTCTTGGATTATAAAATCTCCGGTCCCCTTAAGGTTTAAATTAAAGTCCAAACCATTTATTGAAATTGAAGCAAAGCCACTAAGTTCCAAACCGGTCAGTTGGGTCGAGGCAGCCGTAAATTTCCAGAAACCGGTAATTGTTTCATTGAAAGCACGTGAAGCAGGGCCATTGGTCCAATCTAACCTGACAAATCCTTCAGAAGCAGTATTAGATATATTAAAGTGATTTGCTTCGAAGGAAATGCTGGTAATTTTTACTTGGGAACCACCGATTAAACCAAAGTCGAGGCCTGAGAATGATGAACCGCCACCAGTGTCATCAGTCAGACAAGAGAATTTACCAGTAGTCGAGTTCCAGTTTAAAGTTTGAGTTTCAGTATTACAGTTGGAGCCAATGCTAGAGAAGGCAGAGCCAAACAAGGCTGAGACTGAGGCGTTACCGACTACTTCAAAGTTAGCGCTAGAAGAAGCTCCCAGGGTGAATGTCTGGAGTTGGGTCCAGGTATTGGCTAGAGATCTTGAGGCCGGGGCACCAGCATTAGACCAATCTAGGTCAATGACTGATTCGGAAGCAGTGTTGGAAAGAAGGAAGATATTAGATTCAAAGGAAAGCGACCCAATATGGCTGAATGTCCCTCCAGTCTCACGGACTGAGATGCCTTTAGGACTGGAGCTGCCGCCACTGTTTTGATCAGCTTCACAATTGAACTTACGGTTAGTTAGATCATAGGTGACTTTGTTAGCGGTGCCATCACAATCAGAGAAGGTGCCGCCATCAGTGTCTTGGAGATAGAATTGAGAGATAGAGGCATAACCGACGACTTCAAAGTTAGATGATGTTGAAGCATTGGTGAAAGTAGCCAGGCCGGTCACACCGAGGGTGGAAGAGAGCGTTGTAGCCCCAGTTACGCCAATAGTAGAGCCAAATGTCGTCGCTCCGGAGATAGAAGCTGTACCCCCCACTTCTAAGTTGGTGTTAGTCGTACCGCCAGCATTGATACCTAAGCGGGTGTTGCCAGTTAATTCAAAGTTAGTAGAGACGGAAACACCGCCATTGAAGGTAGCTAAGCCAGTATTGGTGAAGGTCAGAGCAGCAGTAACGGGACCATTTAAGGCAATGGCGCCTGTGCCAGTGGTAAAGGTGGAAGCACCAGCTTGGGTAAAGTTACCAGATATGGAGGCAGCACCGCCCACTTCCAGGGAGGTGTCAGTGCTGCCACCGGGATTGATGCCTAAACGGAAGTTACCGGTTAATTCAAGGTTTGCCCCGACTGACGCTCCTGCAGAGAATGTTTGTAGTCCAGTGAAGGTGTTGGCTCCTAAGATGGCTAAGGTACCCGCGGTGGGTAGCGTCACCGATGTGACGCCGCTCACCGTTAATGTGGTAGCAAAGTTGCCCGATATGGTTAGGGTAGAAGCAGCATTGTTGGCTACACCCGTGCCACCGAAAGCAGGAGTAATAACGCTGCCGTTCCAGGTGCCGGTCGTAATAACACCGGTATTAGGAGTGATAACGAGGCCATTGTAGCCTGTAGCACCTGTGACAGCGCCACTCAAGGTAACAGCGCCAGAAATGGAAGCCGTACCTCCGATTTCAAGAGTCTGGTTGGTATTAATTACGTTGATGCCTAACCTGGTATTGCCAGTTAATTCAAAGTTGGTGGAGACGGAAACACCGCCGGAGAAGGTAGCGAGGCCGTTTGCGGTGAGTCCTGATGTAGCAGTAATGAGTCCCGAGATCGTCGGTGTTGCCGTCCAAGATGTGGGCGAAATAGTAAGTCCGGAACCTGCAATGGTCGTTCCCGTTGACGCATTACCGAAGGTAATTGCGCTGTCTCCGGAATAAACTGTCGCTTTCACCGTGCCACCAGCCGCCTCAAACGTGCCTGAAACAGATGCTCTGCCAGTAAGGGAGATGAGGCCATTGGTCGCATCGAAGGTAATTCTGTTGGCCTGGCCAGAATCCCTGATGTCATTGCCGGATACCTCGATATCGTCGTTGAAGTCGACGAAACCGGTGGCCAGGTTGAGGCGAGAGGCGCCTGTGGAGTCCTGGATATCATTGCCATTGATGCGAATGTCATCGGAGATAGAGGCTAGGCCTACTACTTCTAAGGCTACGGAGAGATTTGATGTGTTCACGCCGATACCGGTGGTGTTGACGAAGAAGTCAGAGGTACCTACTTCGAAGTTCGAAGAGACAGAAGCATTAGCAAGGGTGGTTTGGCCCGTAACATCGAGGGTAGATGAGAGGGTTGTAGCCCCAGAAACGCCAAGTGTAGAGCCAAATGTCGCCACTCCTGAGATACTCGCAGTGCCGCCGACTTCTAACCGAGCACTCGTGATTGGGCCCGCATTGATGCCCAAGTTGCCGGTAGTGATCTCAAAGCCGGTGGAAGAAGAAGCACCGCCGGAGAAGGTGGCAAGACCGGTGGTAGTGAGCGTAGAAGCAAAGGTTGCGTCATCTTGCACATCCAAGGTGCCGGCTGAGTTCAGGGTGAGGTTTCCGCTCGTGGTGCCGATGGTGGTGGTGTCCAGCGTGATGTTGTCAAAGGTGAATAGGCCGGCATCCGTGATGGTGAGGTAAGTCGTGCCGCCACGCTTCACAATGAAGTCTCCGGTGGAGTCCAGATCAACCAATAGGCCAGTCGCACCGCCGGAAAGCGATGCCCCAGAGCGGAATTCCCAAAGGGAGGTGATGGTTTCTGCCGCATTGACATGCGCAACATTCACCGAAAGCGCCGCATCGTTCACGCTTCCTCCAGAACCTACGGTTAAAGTATCCGAAACCTCGTCATCAGCCCACGGGTTGGCGATGTTTACCCAGTTGCCCGCAATAGTTTCAGCTTCGGAGAGCGATGCGGGTCCTGCGGCTCCCCAATCTAATCGGACCAGTGCTTCTGTTCCCGAAAAGGAAACGGCAAATGAACCGCCTTCAAAGGATACGGAAGAAACATTCGTGCCGCTTCCGCTGAATCCCTCGCGTACCTCAATTAAGGCCCCGCCCCCTCCTCCTGCGTCGTCATCCGTACATGAGAAAAGCCCAGTTTCTCCGCTCCAATTCAATGCTTTGTTGCCGGCACCTGCATCGCAGTCAGTGAGGCCTGCACCGAATAATGCGGAGACAGATGCTGTGCCAATCTCAAGGGCATTGGCAAACTGGCCAGATGCCGCAGTGAATCTCCAGAGACCGGTAATCTGCTCATTAGCTGCCCGTGACGCGGGACCGTTGGTCCAGTCAAGGCGCACAATCGATTCAGTTGAACCTGAAGCAGCCAGCGTAAACATATTACCTTCAAAATTGAGCGTTGTTGCTGCGGCGAGATTCTGGGTGCCTCCTTCTTCGGTTTTAACGCCTGATCCTCCGCCGCCCCCATCTGCCAGACATGAGAACCGTCCCGTTGACGAGCTCCAATTCAGAGTTTGGGATTCATCACTGCAATTGGTAAGCCCCGCGCCGAAGAGAGAAGAAGCAGAGGCATAGCCGACCACTTCAAAGTTCAACGATGCAGTAGCGTTGTTTGATATGAGGATACGACCAGAATCAACGGCCAAGGTGCCGAATTTGCCCGTAGTGGCTTCAAAGAATGATCCGGAGGCGTTCACCAGCGAGAGGTTATCCGCAAGCGTCAAGGTTGGGTTTCCGCTCACCCCATTGCCGTTGGAAACATCAATTTTGTTCGTCGTGCCGGTGATTGTCCGGGCGGCGAATGAATTAGATCCTGTAACCGTGAGGAGGCCATTCGATCCGCCAGTTCCCGCAAGTGCGGTTAAGGTAGCATCTAATGGCTGAAGTCCGGATACATTAAGCGTATTCGTAGACCATGAGAGGTTCGTGCCTGCAGTAATTCTCGTTGAAGGCGTATCTCTGAATAATTCCCACGCTGTCTGCGACGCGGTCAGTGGCATAGTAAACCCCGTATCAGCACCGAATGTATTGCCTGACCATGCAAAACCAGTTCCTGCTGTGATGCGCGTACTTGGAATATCGCGGAATGTTTCCCAGTTGCTTGTTGATGCGGTGAGAGGAATGTTAAATCCAGCCATAAGCGTGATGGCATCTCCGGAAAGCGCTAGGCCGGTAGCCGTTACGCTAAGATTCGTCATGCCAGAAATATTCACTGAAGCGCATGTAAGGGTATCCCCAATCGTTGTGACGAACTGGTTAGTGCATCCGGTTGGATAGTTCTGCAATCCGGTCCAATTAATAGTGATGGCATCAGCAATGGATGCATCGGTGAGAGGCGTACCAAGAGTCAATATTGAGATTGACGCAGTCCCGATTTCAAGCGTATTCGTAAATTGGTTCGATGCGGCAGTGAATCGCCATGCTCCTGCAATAGTTTGATCAGCCGACCGTGAAGCAGGTCCACCTGAACCCCAATCAAGATTGATTCGCGCTTCGATGGATCCCGAAGCAGCGAGTGTGAATTTTCCGCCGTCAAAATTTAATATCGTTGTCGTGGAAAGTATCTGCGCACCGCTTTCCTCAGTCTTAAACTCCGCTCCGCCCGCTCCGCCCGCATCAGCTCCGCATGAGAATCTTCCCGTGGTCGAATTCCATAGAAGATTCTGCGATTCGGCACTGCAATCAGTTGCGGGAAACGCGGAACCAAAGAGCGCCGACACTGATGCATTATTACGGAACTCCCATGCTCCCGTCACCGTTTCATTGAGCGAGAGTGACGCGCCACCGCCACTGATGGTCGTCCATGTAAGAACACCGTTTCCGTCAGTCGACAAAGCTTGATTTGCCGTGCCATCGGCTCCTGGCCATGTATAGCTTACGTTTCCAAGCTTCAGCGCCGCGGGCAACTCCAGCACGCCGGACGTCGCGGTGATTGCATTTCCATCAATTCGAACGTTATCGACAGTAAGTACCGAACTGCTTAGCCCTACTTGATGGTTATTGCCGGTATACTGCAATGGAAACGGAACCCTCTGCTGTAACGACAAGAGCGATCCTTTGATCGCATCGAGTTCTTCTCGGACGCTGTTGGACACAGGAGGAGCGTTTACCGTAATTGCACTTCCTACATAGCGCCTTATGAGAGTATTTAATTCATTGATCTGACGCTGGGAGAATGTTGCGGATGCCGATGGCGTCGGAGTGCCCGCCGGAGAAGGAGTGGGTGTCGGCCGACGCCGCCCGAGAGGGAACAGCCGCGGGAGTGCCGCAGTGGTCTGGTTGGATGCTCGCAGGATCGAAGGAGACTTTATTGAAGCGATTGGTGCTGGAGCTTTTGATTTTCGAAAAGATGCGAAAAGTGTCGAAAGCGAAGCTTGCTGGGACCAAAAGGTCCGATGGGAAGCATACGTTTGGTCTGCCAGCGTACCGACCTTTCCTTGGACGATATTCCTGAATGATAGTGCTAAGCGGCCAAAGCCCAACGAGAATTGCTGGGTCTGGGATGGAAGAACGGGCCGCGCCAAGGGAGCTGTCTTAAAATGCGTAATGCCTTCGTTCAAAGATCTCCATCCCTCTTCTGCTACTGATTCAAATCCTTGAACCTGCGGACCCGCAAGAGTTCTTTTGCCAAATGAGTGCGGATCCTTGATGGCGATGCGGGTTTTAGTGGTTCCTCGGTTTGTCCATGCGGTATGAATCTGCCATGCGGTTCCCCCTAATCCCCGATCAACGGCTTTGACCAGAATGGCCATGCCGCGGTCGATGGGGTTGAGGAAGTAGCCGTTGAATGCTTCAAGCTGTGCGAGAAGCGAGCCCCGCTCCTTAACCGGCAAAGGCAGAGTCATATCTGGCGTTTTTACTACATACGAGAGAATTCCCAGCTGTTCAGATGCACGGAGAATAGGGGGAGGAATTGCTGCTGGCCGTGCCGGAGTTCGACGAGGTATAGCAGCGATACCAGCGGTTTTCGATTGCTGTTGGAGAAAAATTTTATGGGCCACATACGTATTATCAGCAATAGAACCGATGCGATGAACCAATATATCAGTCGCCCATCCAAGCAGATTTTCAACGGGATTATCTACATTGAGAGAGAATGAGACCTGGCTCGGCTCTCGGCGCGGCATCTGAGGTCCAGACATGAATGCAATCTGGTTTTTTGCGATACCCTTTCGCATGCCGCCTTCAATATCTTTAACGGCGGTATGTGCAAAAGATTCAAAATCTCCAACACGAGGATACGCCAATTTTTCCTTTCCAAACATCTGCGGATCTTTGATAGCGATTGGGCGAGGATCGCGGTTTGGTATCCACGACAATACTTGAGGAATATAATTCGATCCCGTAGCAAGCTCTTGATCGACGGTGCGGACAAGAGCGCTCATCGCACGGTCGATGGGGTTGAGGAAGTAGCCGTTGAATCCTTCAAGCTGTGCGAGAAGCGGTTTCCATGTATATGCTTGAACCGTTGCACCTTTCGTCAGCGGCAAAGGAATCGGAATGTCCGCTTCTTGCACGAATGCCATCAGAGGTTCTGCAAATGCTTGTCTCGATCGCTCGAGATCATTTGAAAAATCAGAATGCTTTGCCGGAAGTAATTCAGGAACATGAGCATTCTGTTTGCTCACCTCGTGAGCGCTGGCACTCCAGAAAATGAAAAGGGCAAGGAGGATAAGCCCCAAACCACGTGGTGATGGTCTCAGGTTTATCCTACTTGCCCGAATTCGTTCGGCTATGTGGAAAAGAGCTAGTGAAGGAACTGTTATGGGCTTTCGAAGAAGGCCGTTCTCCGGAACCTCTTTAGAGATCTGGACACTTTCAAACGCGCGTACTCGTCGTTGGATCTCTGTCACTTTTTTATACGCTTCCAACGAACCGCGCGATACGAACCATCGCTTGTCTTCCCGTATGCTCCTCACCCGTCCTTGGCGCGCTAACCGTCCGATGTGATCAGCATCGTATCCGAACTCCTGCGCCAAGACTGAGGTAGCAGCATAGGTTTCTCCTCCAACTTCTCGCACCGACGATTCACTCGTGGGACTCTTCTCGTCTTGGGCGAGCTGGGCGGAAGCGGCGGTTTGCTTTTTGATTGTATCTGATCCCTGCAAGGTCACCGTGATGACCCTTCAAAAGCTTTCCTAATAGCCGACAACCGACATATCCAATGTTTTCAAAGAATGTCGGACCGAACAAGTACATTATCCCCCATATTCGAGAGAGCGTCAAAGAACAGCTGTTGATAATTAAAGAATCTTCTTCTTTAAAAAAGAGTGAGGCGTGTCTTTAAGAAAAAAGGAGGACTCGAAGTCCGACATTCTTAGCAATGACGCCATTTGTTGCCGGTCGGCTAAGATTGTAAAAGGTTACTATTTTTTTGAAGAAACCTTACAAAAGCTAAATAGTTTCCCCTATTCGAGCCCAAAGAGCGTTTGAGCCGTTTTTGAGGTCACGGCGATGACATCTTCATCGGAAATGTTGCGCAGGACTCCTATTTGTTTAATCACCTCAACAATATATGCAGGCTCATTGCGCTTGCCACGGTGTGGTTCAGGCGCGAGATATGGCGAATCGGTTTCTATTAGAATTTTTTCTAACGGAATCTTCTGAACTGTCGCATCGTACTGCCGAGTAAAGGTAATAATGCCATTGAGACCAATGCAAAAACCAAGCTCAATGTACTTTTTTGCATCGTCGTATGTTCCCGTAAAACTATGGATGACACCGCCAAGCAATTGATGCGCACGAGATTTCAGAATCTCCTGCATATCCCGGTGCGCGCTCGCTTCGCTTGCGCTTTGACCAGCCTTGAGTCTAGGCGGACGAAGTGGGTCGCGGCAATGGATAATCACTGGTTTCTGTGTTTGCTCTGCGAGCTCAAGTTGTTGTAAAAATCGCTCACGTTGAAATTTTTTCTTCTCCTCATCAACCGTACGATAGTAATCCAACCCAATTTCTCCGATCGCGATCACTTTTGGATGTTGCGCGAGTGATTTATACTGTGACTGATCATACACTTCTCCCAAATTGTCATTAGGGTGAAGCCCAATGGATGCCCATATGTCATTATGCAGCTCCGCGAGTGCAATTGCTTTTTGAGACATTTTAAAATCAGTCCCAACACAAATCATGCTCACGTTATTTTCGCGAGCACGTTTGATGATTTCGTTTCGATCGACATCATACTGTCGATCCTGGATATGGCAATGGGTGTCGATCATGTGTGTCGAGGAAATAATACATCACCAGGTTTGATGGTAAGCGCGTCCCCTTCCCACACGATACGCTTGGTAATTTTTTCAGCGGTCTCCGGCATGAATGGTTGGAGTAGAAACGCTACATTGTCCAGTAATGTGACCAGACTGAAAATGACATTCTTGTCTTCGCGTTTCCAGGCTTGTGTTGCATTTACATATGCGTCTCCGAATGCGAGCAATTCCCAAATGTGCGCAAGTGCCTCGTGAAGTTTGAACTGTCGTATCTTTTCATCAACAATCGCTTTTGTCTCCTTTATTTTAAATTCAACTTTTTCAGTTACTTTTTCCTTTTCGGAGAATGTTTCTTTTGCGGCGAGTGTCAGCACGCGAGCAGTAAAATTACCAAGTCCATTTGCAAGATCGCTATTGTAGCGTTCTTTCAATTTTTCTTCGGAGAAATTACCATCTTCGCCATACGGAATTTCACGAAGCAAAAAATACCGGAGTACGTCAACGCCATATTTTTCAGCAAGACTAAGCGGATCGATGGCATTACCGAGGGATTTTGAGATCTTAACATTATCAACGGTAAAGAATCCATTCGCGACAATTTGTTTTGGAAGCGGCAATCCGGCAGAGAGAAGCATCGCAGGCCAGATTATGGCATGAAATCGGATAATATCTTTACCTACGGTTTGAATGTCAGCCGGATGCTCCTCCCACTGTTTCATTCCAATGCCAGAAATATAATTGATAAGCGCATCAAACCACACGTAGATTACGTGCTTTAGATCTGTTGGAACCGGGATTCCCCACTTTTGAGTTTCTCGAGAAATACTGAGATCATCGAGTCCTGCTTGAACAAAACTTTTTACTTCATGAAATCGACTTTCCGGAACAACAAAGTTTGGATGACTTTTATAAAACTCGAGAAGCTTATGCTGATATTTCGATAATCGAAAAAAGTAATTCTCCTCAACGAGGCGCTCTGGCTTTGTCTTGTGATCGGGACAAAGCTCATCAATGAGATCACTCTCTTTCATAAAAGCTTCGTGCCCCTTACAGTAGAGGCCCTCGTACTTTCCTTTATACATATCCCCTTTCTCATTGATTCGTTTCCAAATTTCCTCGACGACACTTCGATGACGCTCCTCCGTGGTGCGAATGAAATCGGTATTTGAGATCCCCAGTTTCTGCCATGTTTCTTTCCAAATCACAGCGAGTCGATTCGTATACGCATCTATCGATTCCCCGCTTTTTTCCGCCGCAACAACCGTTTTCTGGGAATTCTCATCAGTGCCAGTAAGAAATGTGACGTCTCGCCCTTGAATACGGTTCAGGCGCGCAAGAACATCCGCCACGATTGTTGTGTAGGCGTGACCGATGTGTGGCCGATCATTTATGTAGTAGATCGGTGTTGTGATGTAGAATCTATTCTTCGACATATTTCTTTTTATAGCCGGGTCCGATGACGATCACAAACTCGCCGAGGAGATTGTCTTTTTGAAGCTTATGCGCTACCTCCTCAACCGTACCTCGATAAATCGTTTCAAATTGCTTCGTCAGCTCCCGAGCAACCATGATCGGTCGCTCTCCCAAGTGGGATACACTCTTTAAAGCTTCCAAAGCTTTCACCATTCTATGCTTTGACTCGTAAAAAACAAGTGTTTCCTGATGCAGTACAATCTCTTTAAAAAAGGTTTGCCGACCTTTCTTGTGCGGCGGGAATCCCAAGTAGGTAAAGGTATCGGCGGGGAAACCGCTTATGCTCAATGCAGTAGTGGCGGCATTTGCGCCAGGAATAGGCACAATTCGAAGATTGGGTAATGCCTCTAAAATTTTCTGGATTAAGAATGCGCCCGGATCGTTGATTCCCGGAGTCCCCGCGTCCGACACGAGTGCCAATTTCTTGCCTTCACTCAAGAGTCCAATAATTGTATCTATTTTCCGAAGGGTGCTGTGCTGATGGTAACTGACAATATCCTTCTTGATGTTGTACCGATCCAGAAGAATTCGCGTAACACGCGTATCTTCAGCGACGATGAGATCAGCCGCATGTAATGCGCTTACAGCTCGGACGGAGAGATCATCAAGATTTCCGATTGGTGTTGCGACTACGTAGAGCATATCATGCCGCAACGCGGCGAGATTCCTTATGCTTCGCCAGATCATCAATCATTTCGACGATAATGGTTGCAAGCGGAACACCCAAGATAGCTCCCGGAATTCCGGCAAGCTTCGCGCCAATAAGCAATGCGAGGATGACCACAACCGGATTGAGGCCGGTGGTCTTTCCGAGCACCAGTGGAACAAGGATGTGATTTTCAATCTGTTGGACGGCGATAAATACGCCGAGCACCCACAGGCCTAGCGTCGGATTCTGCAAGAATGCAAACACCACGGCCGGAATAGCGGCCAGTACCGGGCCGGCAACGGGCACAATTTCAAGGATCATTGAGAGAATGCCGAATACAAGCGCAAATTTTACGCCCATCAATGAAAGGATAACGTACACCATAAGCCCGACGATAAGCGCCAAGAGCATCTGCCCTTGAAGCCATCGCCCCACCTTCTGCTCGGAACGCTCCCAAAGATTAATAGCGTACGTTTCATATTTCTCGGGAACAACCGAAGAAAGGAAGCCCTCTACTCCGCGCTTCATCACCGAAAGATAGAACGAGATAATAATAATTCCTACGAATGAGAAAATGCCGCCGAATACACTGATAATAAATCCGATCGCCGATTGCGAGAACTGCTGAAGATAGTTACTAAACACATCGAGCATATTCTGCATCTCGCCGACAAAATCAAAATACCCAGGAGAGCCTTGTTGTACGGTATCAAGGGATGAAGAGAGTCTCTCCACGATTTTAGGAAATACGGTTGTCAGTTGCGACAATTCTTGAGAAACAAACGGAATAATTAGCGAAAGGACGAATGCAAAAAGGCCAAAAACGGTTAGGTATAATAGAAGAACTCCCCAAAGGCGACCGATCCCCTTTTTCTCAAGCCAGGTGGCGAATGGTGAAATACCCGATGCAATAATAATCGCGAAAAATAGGATGATAAGAATGTCCTTTAAGAGATAGAGCAGGACAAAGAAGAGCACAATAAGAATAACTCTGAAAATACTTGCCGTTGAGATCTCTACGTGGATATGATTCTGGTCGGCCATGTTATATTTTTAATAGTCGCCTAAACGGCTCTTCATCTTTGAAGGGACCTATGAGAGCCAAATTGAGGTTTTTTCCATCAAATACTTCGCGCGCCACCTCGATAACCTCATCGCGTGTTACCAATTTAATCTTATCCAATTCCTCCTCCGGCGTCAAAACACGATTTTCAAATAAGACCGATTCGGCGTACGACTCGGCGATATTATCCGATTCTTCAAGCGACAGGGCCATGTGGCCGGCAATCTGATCTTTCGCCTGCTGAAGTTCCTGTATCGTAATCCCCTCCTTCTTTACCTTGCGGATTTCTGCCAATATAACCTCAATCGATTCCAGCGCTTTTTTATTATTTACTCCGGCACTCACGCAGAAATAGCCTGAATCGGTATAGCAATGCTGGCCGGCGCGGATCGAATACGCCAAGCCGCGCTTCTCACGAACTTCTTCCCACAAGCGTGAACTCGCTCCTCCGCCTAAAATAACACCAAGTAATCCAAGGGCATACTTTTTTTTGTCATACATGTGATACGCCCTAAATCCAAGATCAAGGGTGGTCTGGTCAGTCTTCTTATATTCAAGCAAAAGTGCGGGCTTTTCTTGGGATTCTTTCGTGGCGGGCTTGATCACCGAGGAACCATGGCGAATCGTAGAAGAATACCGTTCCGCTTTTTCTCGTACGTCATCCGGCTTAATATTTCCGGCTACGGCGACTACGGTATTCTCCGCGATGTAGTGCGTATTAAAGTATTCCATGAAATCTTTCCGCTCCAGCTTTTTAATAATTTCTTTAGTACCGGCAATATCCCATCCGGCTGGCTGATCGCCGTACAGAAGCCGCTCAAAGAGATCGCCGACATGCCGTGACGGCACATCATTACACATATTAATCTCTTCAATGATGACGCCCTTCTCCGTCTGGATATCGGCATCGTCCAGCTTAGAGTTGAGATAAATATCGAACACGACATCCATGAGCGAATCGAGCTTCAAAGCACTCGCCTTCGCATAGTAGCCGGTATATTCTTTGGTTGTAAACGCATTGTATTCGGCACCGAATGAATCAAGCTCGCGGGCAATGTCCATTTTTCCCGGACGCTTGGTCGTCCCCTTGAACACCATGTGCTCAAGGAAATGAGCGATGCCGTTATTTTCCTTTGTCTCATACTTTGATCCGGTTCCCACCAGAACATAGACTGCCACTGTCTTGGTCCCTTTCATCGGAACCGATACCAGCCGAAGGCCGGATTCAAAAGTATGAAACTGATAATTAGGATTTTTCTTGGTCATATCAAAAGCTTGAATGGTGCCGGTGGGAAGAGTCGAACTTCCGTTTGATCGTTATGAGTGACCCGTTCTAACCGTTGAACTACGCCGGCGCATCATATATAAAGCACCTGAATTCTACATGAAAGCTCGGGTTTTTTCAATAAATACAGCTTGCCAGTAATAATCTAATAGGATATAATCACTAGGTCATTATATCGCGGGGTAGAGAAACGGCATCTTGCAGGGCTCATAACCCTGAGTTCCGGGTTCGAATCCCGGCCCCGCAACATTAAGTAAATCAAGGCCACCCTTCTGGGGTGGTTTTGATTTACTTCCATGTCTGCGGAGGGAGCGAGATACTTGAGTATCTCGCGTCGGGATTCGAAAGCCGGAGCAATGCCGTATGAGCAATTGGCGAATCGCAAAAAGTTTTCTTTCTACTTCTGTAATAAAATCTGGCCGACATTCACGGCCGCACCGCAGTTAAGATTAAGGGTCTTGGGCAATACGGCACTGCTGACAGTTACAAGCTTATACCCGTAGCCGCCCAGGGAATGCTGAACTCCCCCTACCGTAACAATGCGCGCGTCGCCGGAACGATTATCGAGCATGATCGTGGTATCGTTCTTAAATGTGGCGCTTCTTGGATTTGCCTGACAATACTGATCGAATTGAATCCGCTTTCCGACATACTGATCAACAAGCTGGCCATACGTACCGGCGGACACCGTTGCTTTAGGAGTTGCTTTTACCGAAGACTTCGGTGTTGCGCTTGTGGATATGCTCGGAGTAGGAGAAGAAGAGACTAAAGTCAATGGGCCTAAGTTCAGATTATCTACGAGCTTCTTTATAGAACCGTCCTTCTGCTGAATCGCCCAGAAAGCAATCAGCGCCGCCACCACAACCGCTCCCCACAAATATTGTTTTTTCATAGTTTGGGCGTTCGAGAGAAAAAGTAACTGCTCCCGCACGCGATATCTATATATTATACAACATTTCAGAAACTACGAAGAGAGAATGTTGATAAACCTAGAAGGCTGGCGTAGGAGTAATCGGTGGCGCCGGAGAAGAAGAGGGCATCACGCCGCCCGTGCCCACAAGATATCGGGCCGGCCAGCGGCGGTAATAACTCCTGAATTCTTGAGTCTTCACTTTGCCGTCCGGATACGTAACGGAGTATATGGCCACGGCGCTGCCTCCGGCATGCGCTGTTTCAATCTGCTTGGTTACTCCCGCCGGCAAAGTATCCGTCTCTGCATAAATCGGATCTCCTGCAGGAATAGTGCTAAGAAGCGTCGGACCTTTTATGCTCGCTTTACGCCCATCATGCGTACCATACAGTTCAAACGTTAAAGTATCTCGAAGTACATACGCATATATAAGAATGGTGGCACTGGTATCATTTTTGAATTTGAGATCCGGATTAGGCTGGTAGATCGTCGCATCTAGACCGGGACCGATATAGCGGCCAGCGCCGTCCTTTTCATAATATGAGACTCGATAGCTGTGGTTTTGGCGGGCAGTAATCGGTAAACCCGCGTTGAGAATGGCTCGGAAAAGCGTTGTGGAAACTTGGCATAATCCTCCGCCAAATTCAGGAATCGTCCGATTCTCTTTAATTACAAGTTCGGGAAGATAGCCGGTGGTGTTATCAACTGTGCCCAGCGTTTTAATCGTCGAAAATTCTTCTCCGGGCGGCACCAATATGCCCGATAAGAAGCGGACGCCGTTTTGAATATTGCTCCTGCGATTAGCCGGACTGCCCGCAAATGTGGTAGTGGCTTTGCCAAGCAGTTCGACAATGCCCTGGGGTCCGTTAATTACATTGGAAACCGGCTTCGTTGTTTTTATCGGCATCACAATCGCAGTCTTGGAAGCTGGCTTCGTGCGGCGAAGCTCTATCTCGGCAATGATAAGATCAATCGTGCGATCCTCCTCAAGCGCTTGTCCCGAACGAGGCGGCCTGAATTCCGATACTTTTCCGTCTTCGATTCGTATCACCGGCTGTTGAGCCACTATATTCAGCTGACTCGCCAAAGTGGTGACATACTGCGCAATCCTCTCTCGATCAGCGGCCGGCACCAAATTATTCTCATCGGAACCAGATTTAATCCATTGGCCCAGTTGAGATTGGGAGATGGTAAATGATTCAGTTTCGGCTTGGAGCTGTAAAGGAGCGGCGAGTATACGCTTAGCTTGGCGTTGAGCTTCCGTAATTGATGCCGAATTGCGTACTGGTATGTCATCTTGAAGCGTAAGGACGATGGGCATCAGATTGAGCTGTGCCATTGATGCCTTTGTCGCCGCTACTGCTTGATCACGATTGATAATTTGCCCCACTTTTGTATCGGTTAAAACCGCAACCTGCGTTCCTTCAATTTTAAATCGAATGTCTTTACCTGGATTATCAAAAATTTCTGCAATGGCGTTAATCTGTTCCTGCAACGCTTCCGCATCTATTACAAGTTCCGTCTCCGCAAAGGTGTTCAGAAATGGGGCGCGCAACCGAGCCCACAATTGAGTGCGCCAATCTCCCTCCCGACCGACGGTAAAAGCGCGAGCGACGAACCTTTCCGCACCCATATCCGCGTTAATTTCGTCTAAAGGAATGGATTCTGACTTTTCCCCCACCTGCAAAATCACGCCTTGCTCGCGAAAGGATTGCAAATGACTTTCGACGGCCCGTACCGCATCGGCGCGGTTTAAACTACCCACGGGAACAATTCCGATTGAAACGCGAGGAAATATTTTGCCCGCATACGCAAGCGAATATGCGCCAAAAGCGCCGCCAATGACGGCGACGGCGATGAGGACAGCCATGATGAGTTTCCGAAGGGTATCCATCGTTATATTGCTCCCAGTTCTTTCAGCGCCATCCGATATTGATCAACGGCATGCTTAGCTTCAGTATAGCGAAGAAAATAGTTGAAGTCATGCGCTATGTGATTTCGAACCTTATGAGCTTCCCAAAGGCTGTCGAGACTTTGAAGCTGATCTTGATTCATAAGTGTTAATCTCTCTCCCAGCGTATCGCCGGGAAATCCGCTTTTCTTCAAAACCTGCTCGATCAACTTATCCGCTTCGATAATCGCAAACTTCCACTCGGCTTCTTTAACTGAATCCATATGCCTCATAATTTCTTCCCAGCGCGATATCATTGGACCTCCCGCCGCCGGTTCCGGCGGACTAATCTCGCTTGCAAGTCCCGCAAGTGAAGATTCTTTCTGATTGAGTGGCCTCAAACGAAGCCAGATTGACATAAAAAGAATCACAAGAATAAGCGAAACGAAAAAGGAAATAGTCTTCAGTATCTCTACGAAATTATACGGCAAGCCATAGATCCAGTCTCCTGCGTTGATGTCACCCAAACGATACTCGCCAAAACCGGCAGAAGCGACATTGAAAGCCGCATAGCCTTTCAATAATCCGTCTCGCGTAGCGACAAAAACATGATCAATTCCCGGGTGGGCGAGGCTAAACGCCTCATTAAGCATCGCGTTGGGATCTAGGTTGAGGTTAATCATACAAGCGCTCGTTCGAGGTTCGCCGCCGCTTGCAGGACGGTTCCCTCGTCAAAAAGTTTACCGATAATTTGAAATCCTACGGGCAGATTGCTTTCTGATCCCATTCCGCACGGAATGGAGATCGCCGGCAAACCGGCAAGGTTAACCGGCACCGTATATATATCGGAAAGATACATCGCCAGAGGATCTTCCGATTTCTCACCGGCCTTGAACGCTACGGTCGGAGCAGTGGGACCTACGATCACGTCTACACTCCTGAATGCTTCGTCAAAATCTTTTTTTATCAGCGCCCGGACCTTCTGGGCCTTCAGGTAATAGGCATCATAGTACCCGGAAGAAAGCGCATACGTGCCGAGCATAATTCGGCGCTTCGGTTCGGCGCCAAAGCCTTCCGCGCGAGATGCCAAGTACGTATCAAGGAGCGCCTCCCCCTTCTGCGACGAATGGCCGTAACGGATGCCATCAAAGCGAGCAAGATTCGCCGATACTTCAGACGGCATAATAATGTAGTAGACCGCGAGAGCGTACTCTGTATGGGGTAATGATATTTCATGAATAGTCGCTCCCGCTTCCCGAAGCAGTTCGATGGAAGTCAGAACCTTCGCTGACACTTCTTTATCTAATCCTCCTCCAAAAAATTCTTTGGGCACTCCTACGCGCAATCCTTTGATATCTTTTTCTAAATTTATGGCAAAATCAGGCATGTCTCGGGAAACCGTCGTCGAATCAAATATATCATGGCCGGCAATGGCATTCATAACTAATGCCGCATCGGCCACGGTTTTTGTAATCGGCCCGATCTGATCCAGCGAAGAAGCCATGGCAATCAACCCGTGCCGTGAAACACGGCCATATGTCGGTTTTAATCCCACCACGCCACAGAATGCGGCTGGCTGACGAATCGAACCACCGGTATCAGAACCGAGCGCAAAGACACAAAGATCCGCCGCCACGGCCGCCGCCGATCCGCCGGAAGAACCGCCTGGGACCCGGGAAACATCCAACGGGTTTTTCACCGTGCCGAAGGCGGAGTTTTCCGTGGACGATCCCATGGCAAATTCATCCATGTTTGTTTTTCCCAAAAATGAAACGCCGGCTTTTTTTAATTTCTTAATCGCCGTCGCGTCGTATGCCGAAACATAATTCTCCAGAATCTTTGATCCGGCGGTGGCAATTTCCCCTTCTATCAGCATGTTGTCCTTAATAGCGCATGGCACTCCCGCTAAATCGCCCTCCCTGGCCGGGTAGGCCCCATGCTCTGCGAATTTAAAAGTAGAGAGGTATGCGTTCAAATCTTTCTTTTCCTCGATCTTTTTTTGATACTCATCAAAAATTTCCCGTGCTGAAAAATCGCCTACGGCGATGCCCTTGCGAGCGGATTCGATAGTGTGTCCGATGTCTGCCATTATTTTCTCAAAACTGGCTTAACTTTTACAAAATGACCTTTGGTATCTGGCACCTGACCAATTAACAACTCGTTGAGTTTCTCATCCATGATAAATGAAGGGCGCGACTCATCAGGACGGAGGACATTCACTAAGCCGGTCGTTTGATAGAGCGGCGCCACCTGTTCCGTATCCACTCGTTTAAGTGTTTCAATGTAATCCAAAATCGAAGAGAGCTCTTTTTTGAACTTTTCTTCTTCCTGACTCGTCAACTTGATACGCGCCAGCGTGGCGATATGTTGGACTTCCTTATCGGAAAGCATGATTAGTGATGTTGTTGATTTCCTCCACGATACCATAACTGTTGCAGTGTTTCAAAACGCCGAGGTATGATTGGAGCGACTGTTTCGGAACTCCAGCTGTGACACTTCTCAAAATCCTCTTTTTTGTCTTCGTCCGCAACGTCCGGCAGTATGGCCGCACGACATATCCAAGAAAATCAATTCCTTGCCGATAACTTCGTACAATAATCTTCTCGGGGTGCAGGGTAAGCTTAAGCTTATGCTCAAGAAATTCCCGGAATAACGAAACGAAAATAACTGCTTCATCACGACTCTCGATAAGTATAATGAAGTCGTCGCAATACCGAATGTAACAATGGAGCTTCAGCGTGTGCTTTGCAAACTGATCCAGTTCATTCAAATATATATTTGCAAAAAGCTGGCTAGTTACATTCCCAAGTGGCAATCCTCTTCTGCTCTCCTTTTCAAAACTTTCTAAGATGCGCCGCACAAGCCACATCACGTCAGGATCAGCCACTCTTTGTTCCATCAAGCGAAACAGAATTTCGTGATCGATAGAATCAAAAAACTTCTGTACGTCGCATTTCAGAGCAAAAATGTTTTTGCGATTATTTCTACTGAACTTGCGAGCAAACTCTTCTAACCGCGTAACACCGCGATGGGTTCCTTTACCCACCCGGCATGCGTAGGAATCAAAAATAAACAAACGGTCAAAGAGTGGGTACAAAACTCTGAAAATGGCCCGATGCAATACCCGATCACGAACCGTAGCTTTGTGGATATGCCGCAGTTTTGGATCAGTCACATAAAATGGCGTATACTGACCGTGGGTGTATCGCCTATTCTGTAACTGTTCGTGCAAACTAAAGAGTTCGTCTTCTAACGCGAAGGTAAATGCTTGTACATCGTGTCTTGATTGTTTGCATCGTTTGAATTCTTGCCACGCTGATACCAGATTCTCCAGGCTCGAGATTTGATTAAATAAACTATGTCCCTCATTAAGCCCCCCCCCAAGGATTCCGTTCCCCTCATTCATAGTGTTTGTGTATTATATAAGGATATCTATCACCTCGGACAGAAGATTCCCAAGCGAGATAAATTCGGTATCTATCGCAAAGTTGAAGATGCCACGCTTGATCTTCTCACGACTCTCATAACAGCTACGTTCGAGTCGCGAGACCGCAAACACACTATTCTAGTCTCTGCGCGCATCAATGTGGAAGTATTAAAGTGGCTGGTGCGAATGATATACGAAATCAAAACAATTCATTTGAGCCGATATATCGCTCTCGAATCTCAACTTCAGGAAATCTCTAAAATGACAAACGGCTGGATCAAATACCTCCAGCCGTAGTCATCGAAACTTCTCACGAGCGCGGATGTTGTCGTTGCAGTTCTCGACACTGTTCCAGTTCACGTTGAGCTTGTCGTTGTCGCTGTTCCAGTTCACGTTCGGGACGTTGCCGTCCGAGTTCCGCGATCTTTTGCCTGATTCCGTCCATTCACCGGAAACCTTTTTCAGAGTTTCCTGTGTTACCGACTCGTATCGGAAGTTTTCCGAGGCATACCTCGTGAGAACCAGACAAGCAGTTTCGGTATATATGGCAAACCGCTATCCCATAGGACCGGTTGTAATAGCCATTCGTAAGTATAAAACAAAAACGAAGGCCCCAACAGACTGAAAGTCCGCCGGGGCCAGGGAAAGGGAACAAGGGTGAAGGGAGAAGTGTTAGGCGGCCTGCTTCGCATCCGCCACCGAAACCACCTCACGAGCGCGGATGTAGTCGCTGCAGCGCTCGACACCGCTCCAGCGCACGCGGAGCCTGCCGTGGGCGCTGTCCCAGTCCACGCCCGGGACGCTGCCGTCCGAGTGCCGCGATCCGGAGCAAAGCGTGTAGTTCTTGATGTCCAGATGGCCGCTCGTCTTGTAGTGGAACCACAGTTCCAGAAGCAGGCGCTCCAAGAGAGTCATCGTCGTGATGTCCCGCTCGGCGATCTTCTTGGCCGAGAGGTTCTTGAGCTCCTCGTCAGCTTCGACGCGAGGACGGCACCAGATGATGTACGGAGCATCTTTGACGGTTCGCTCGTCCTTGTCCTTGGGGACGGCCTTGTCCAGGGACTGGTCGGTGTACTTCCATCCACGCAAGCGCTCGACGCACTTGTCGAATGCCTGCTGGACGGAGATACCGGGAATCACCGCGACGCCCCAGCCGAAGCTGGAACGCACGGGAGGAAGTGAAACATGCGACAAGTCCACGACTACCCCGAAGACATCCGTGTAGAACTTCGTCCAGTCCGCCAAGAACGCGGCCGTGTCCAGGCCCGAGGCGTAGGTAACGCCGCCGTTGGCCCAGCCGTCATGGCTGATCTGCTGGGCTTTGTCCACCAGTATGAGCTCGCCGGACATGAAGCGCTTGGCGCGCTCCTGGCCGCCGATCTTGTTCCCAAGGTCCATGACCTGCTTGAGGGTCAGTCCATCAAAGTCGCTCATCGCATACTCCTTCCCGCACTACGCAGGAGAGTTTTGGCCGCACTACGCGGCAGTTAAGGAACTCTGGCAGAATTGCCAGTACGAGTAAATTGTACTCTTTCCTACCTATTTCGTCAAGAGCCGCAAAAAGGCCCTTTCATCAAGTATTTTCACCCCTAGCTTCTGTGCTTTTTCTAATTTTGAGCCCGGTTCCACGCCAGCGACGATATAATCAGTTTCTTTGGAAATAGACGCTGAAACATCGCCGCCCAGGGCGCGGATTCGCTCTTTCGCTTGATCGCGGCTCATGGATTCAAGAGTCCCCGTGAGCACAAACGTCTTGCCAGCTAGTTTAGACGATCCTTTCTTTGCTTTTTCTTCTAACACTATCACGCCAAGTTTTAAAAATTTATCAACAAGCTTTTGATTATAGCCGCGTTTGAACCACGCGTAGATGCTTTCTGACACTACGGGACCGATATCGGGAATTGCATGCAGATCATCAGGAGAGGCGTTGCGTAAGTTTTCGATCGTTCTAAATCGCCGCGCTAAATCAAAGGCGGTCTCCTCCCCCACATGATCGATACCCAAGGCGTAGATAAAATGATTGAAAGGTATTTCCTTTCGCAATTTGATGGCGTTAACTGCGTTTTGGGCGGATTTTTCCCCGAAGCGTTCGAGATTCAACAGCTCCTCTTTTTTGAGCGCGAAGAGATCAGCCGAGTCTTGAACAAGACCAACGTCCATGAGCTGGTCAATGATTTTAGGTCCGATACCATCAATATCAAATGCGCTTCGCGTGACAACATGATATATGGCTTCGCGACGCAAAGCGGGACATTCTTTATTGACGCATTTCACCGCAACCTCGTCTTGAACTTGTCGAACGGGTTGGCCGCAAACCGGACATTTCGTAGGCATACGGAAATCTTTTTCCCTGCCGGTGCGAAGTTCCGTAAGAACTTTCTTAATATCCGGAATGACGTCGCCGGCGCGGCCCACGACAACTGTATCGCCAATCTTTACTCCCAGCCGATGTATTTCATCAATATTGTGAAGCGTAGCTCGCGAGACGCGCGTACCGCCGATTTCGACCGGTTCAAGCATGGCCAGCGGTGTAAGCGTACCGGTGCGGCCTACACTTACGATAATATCGTTTACGATAGTAGTCGATTCCCGAGGCGAGAATTTATACGCGATGGCGCCACGCGGCGTCTTGCCGATCACGCCAAGCTTTTTAAACATTGAGTTGTCATTTACGATGACGACGATACCGTCGATTTCATAGGGCAGACTCTCGCGATGTTTCTCCCAGTAGTCTCGGAATTTCTGCACCTCTTTCAGAGTTCTAATAAATTTATTATGGGTGTTTGTCTTAAAGCCAAGCTTCTTTAATGTTTCGTGTTCCTTTTCGTGGGTTTTTTGCCCGAGATCGGTCACCAGTGAATAGGCATACGAGTCCAGCCGGCGCGAAGCGGTAACTTTCGGATTAAGCTGGCGAACCGAACCCGCCGCTAAGTTGCGCGGATTGGCATACGTAGCTTCTCCTTTTTTTGCCTGTTCATTATTGATGCGCTGAAAATCTTTTTTAGTGAGAAATACTTCGCCGCGCACGATCACCTCCGAGCGCGCATCATTAATCGTCAGCGGAATAGCCTCCACGGTTTTTAAATTTTGGGTTACATCCTCTCCGATTACGCCATTGCCACGCGTCGCGCCGATCGCGAGCAATCCCTTGCGATACCACAGTTCTATTGCTAAGCCGTCGATTTTTAATTCACAATAAAATCCCCCCACCGTAGCATGATGATCAATTCGCTTCACCCGCTCTTCCCACTCAATCATGTCGTCCTGACTAAAGGCGTCGTTGAGGGAAAGCATGCGTTCACGATGTTCTACCTTATTAAACTTTTTAAGCGGCTCTCCCCCCACGCGCTGTGTTGGAGAATCAGATGTGACAAGATCCGGATATTCCTGCTCTAAATCAAAAAGCTCCTTCTTCAAGGAGTCGAGTGCTTCATCCGAGATTTCCTGGCGATCCATAACATGATACTGGCGCCGGTGATAATTGATCGTTTCCCTAAGCTTTTTAATGCGCTGTTGAGCGTGCGTACGATTCATCCCGTTAGAAGCAGTACAGAACTAAGCATATCTCTGCACCGATGTTTATGGAATATACGTGGCATACCATAGTTTTAAATAATGGACCCGCTAGGGCTACTTCTAACGGGATTCATCGAGGTTTCATAAATACCCCTACATTATACCATTTTACTGGCCGATTTCAAGAGCGCGACTCACCCCATTGAAGGTGCCAAGTGCTCGAAACTTAAACGTCGTGGAACTCAACGGCCGACAGTCAGCGCTAACATCGACCGGGCTCGCTGAAAGACTTGCGATGGTAAATGTGGCTCCATTAATCAAAATCGGCCGCGCAATAGCACTAGCAGGCTGATTGCGCGCTTCGTACAGGCATACCTCCGTTGCGGAATCTGCGGCATAGATAGCGCGGGTAGAATTGCCAGCTTCCGCAATTGATCTCACCTTCGGAATAAAAACACTGGCTAAGGTTAGTGTAATAGCAAGAATACTTGCGAGGAGGAGGAGAGAAAAGATGATGATGGAACCTTGTTGGGAGTTCTTCATATCAATTACTAAATTCAATGGCATTATCGCGCGATATGACGGTTGTTTCGAGATCAAATACCAGCGTATCCTCGGGACGAGTTGCCCGACTACTCGCTTGCATGATAATCCCCACCCGAGCCTGCTTTTGATCTCCCACGGTAGCAGTCACGGTCGTGCCAAGGACACAGAAATTAAGACGGCTAAAATTAACATCCGCGGAGGTGATAGTCGTAACCGTTCCTCCGGCTTGGCGCTGGATCAGTCCGCCGGACGTCGAATAAATCACCGTGCCGTTCACGGGGTGTACGATAGTGAGCGTTGTACGATCGCAAAGAGGAGCATCCTGATTGTCAATCTTGCTCACCCGGATTTCGCGTGCCATAAGCTCGAGGGCAAACAATGTATTCTCCTGGACTTTTTGCGCTCCCGCGCCGCGACGCTGAAGGGCAAGAATCTGGGTGAAAATACCGCCGATGGCAATTACGATCATCGAGAACACAAATACTGATATCAGAACCTCAATGAGGCTGAACCCGTGTTGATCATTCTTTAATTTATGGCTATTAAATAGTCTCATTTCCAATCAAATAAATGCGATTCCACTTTAAAACTCCGGCTTCTATTTCTTTCTGTCCATAGAATTTCCGAAGTTATCATTAGTTCAACGCTGGATATTTTCTGAATACTCACTTTTCTTTTATAAATGGTTTGAACTGAAGAGCTTCCCGGGTTGATGCGGTATTTCCCTTGTATTCCGCGATAAAGAAAACGGTCTTGATAGATAGAAAATGGTGGAATTGAATCCCATTGCAGTTCATAGTCGCCGTCGGCAAGATCGGTATCAAAAGCAGAACCGACGAACCAATTTGAATCACGAGTCGCCCGTATCACCTCAATTCCCTCCTGGGCCAATCCCGCCGCAATAACATTATTTCTTATGGAATAGGCGATACCTACCGATGAGGTTGAAAGCGCATACGCCGGCACGATGGCGACGGAAAGTATCGTCAGCGCAACTAGCGCTTCAACAAGCGTAAACCCGTTAGAGTCGAAGCACATATTTTTGTGAGCTCGATTTTGGCGAATAAATCCTCGGTTATTGCATTGGTTATTCATTATGGGCACGTAGCGCCTGTTGCCGTATCAATCCGGCTCGAGGGATAAACACAAATAATTCGGCAGCTTCCCGGGCTGGTGGCGCAATCGGCGCCGGTACGACGAATAACGATCTGGACTGGCGGCGTACTTAACCCGGCAATATTATTGATAAAGGTCGCCGGATCGGGCGGCTCAAAAAAAATATCGGAAAATGAACTGCGAAATTCCACGCCTTGATCGCGAATGGTGACAGTACGAGCTATGGTATCAGTCACTTCGTAATTTCGATTATAGGTCGAGCAGGCATTTGACGCAGTAGGACTCGTGTATATCTTAAATGTGGTAGCGTTAACATAGGACACGCCGTACCCGCACCGTAAGGTACTATTGTATGTCGCTGAAGTTATTGCTTTGGTCTGCGTATCGCGGATATCCGCTACCACGAGATTCATCGTATGATCAAGGTTAAGTTTTGTTTCAGAGAAATTGACCATCAAAAAGCCGGTGATAACGATGGTAATTGAGGCCACCACCAATACTTCGATGAGCGTAAACCCGCTATTTCGCATTTAGAAAATTTTAACCGTTATGACATCCCCGGAGCGCAAAGGAATAGAATGAATTTTATGGCCATCGATAAGGTTTGAGTTTATAAAAAACCGAATAGTGTCTCCTGCATCGTGGCCATCAAGTTGCGTAATGATGGTTGCATCACGAACCTCATCAATACTAAATGAAAGCGGAATATTGCCGGCGCGCGCTGAAGCGTTGAGCGCATCGAGAACAACCATGTCCTCGACAACCTCACCCTGGAAAATCCGTTCTTGATCAGATGATAGAATAATAAGTTGAGCTTCGGCGGATTGGGATCTGCTCGTAAGGAACATCGTAGCCATCAAAGCAACAACAACGATGACTTGCATCGGGGTATTAGAAGTACCAGCGAAATGTTTGGATTTCATTGAAAAAAATAATATAGACGACGGATACGCCTGCCAGGAATGACCCGAACGGCAGAGCGGACTTTCCCGTAGCTTTGCCTGCCGCTATGAACGCGATGCCGGTAGCGGCCGCCAGCCAAATGGAAGCGATGGCTGTTAAAACTCCGAACGGATAGCCAAACGCCACGCCAACAAGAAACATGAGCTTAACATCTCCGAAACCGACCCATCGACCTCGCGAAACTACATATAGTATAGCAAACAGCGCGCTAAGCAGTAAACCGGTTGCCAGTGAAGAAGGCAGAAGACTTTTATTCAAAAAAACTAAATAACCCACGGTGATGACGGACATGATCGCGATAATAACATCGGGTAAAATAAGATGGATCAGATCAAATAATAGCAACGCGAGAAAGCCGATAACAAGCATTGCAAACCACAGTGTATGAGGCGAAAGATCAAAACCATATTGGAAAAAGAACGCTACCAGAATTCCAGCGGCCACAAGCTCTACGATCGGGTACTGCCAGGAAATCTTAGCGCCACATGATCGGCATCGGCCACGTAAAACAATAAAGCTTAAAAGCGGCACCAGGTCATACCAGGCCAATCGCGCATTGCATAATGGGCAGTGCGATCGCCCAAACAACATTCCGTCCTCTTTCCCCCAGCGCGAGATGACAACATTAAAAAAACTGCCTACGCATAATCCTAAGAGTGCCATAAGTGCATACAACATGATTTCAGTATACCAATAAACACAACGAAAAGGAGGCCCGCTCGGGCCTCCTTTATATTCAGAGTTATTTCTGGCCTACATCGTATACGCAGTCCGTTTCCGTAGAAACGTAGGGACTGCAATTTGCGAGAACTTCAGCGACACTAAGATTTTCGACATCACCCGTCGGGGTCGCCCATGCCGATGAGTCAATATCAGCATCAGCGGCAAGACCCGAAGCATTAAAGTTTTCTAACTGAACCCAGATATGAAACTTGGTAGGATTTGTTGCTAGGGTGCCGCCACCGGAGCCGTAAGGATACGGAGCTTGCGTAACGGGGTCTAGCGGCAGTGCGTTGGTGCTTAGATAGGTGGTAAGCTGGGCAATATCAAGGCGCCCGCCCACGCCGTGCGAATTATTTGGCGCCGCTACAGACGCCTGGGGATATTTACCGCCGTTATCATCATAGTAAAGCTCCACCGCCGTGCGGAGTTGAGCCACATCTGAAATACGCTTTGCATCTCGGGCTTTAGCACGGGCTGTCCCAAGCTGTACAAGTACTAAAGTTGCCAAGACGCCAATGATCGCGATAACAACCAAAAGTTCGACCAAGGTAAAACCCTGCGAGAGGCTGAACGTCTTTCTACGGGGAAATGTTGCAGTAAACACTGTACGCAATAGTTGGCATAGAGAGTAGAACAATACGATTGTGTCCACCCACAACGCTCCTACTTAATTAATGTATCTTCATTATAGAACTCCCTGATGAATGTACAACAAAAGATATCAACAATATCAAGCCTACACCGCGCCTACAAGACTGTAGATCGGCAAGAGGATGCTTGAAACAAGGATCGCCACACCGATACCGAGCACGAATACCAGCACCGGCTCGATGAGTTGAGAGATATTCTGGATATCGTTCTCCGATTCCGTCCGGAAAAATTTGGACACATGGCCAAGCATGTACTCGACCTTGCCGGTCTTCTCCCCGATCGCCACCATAGAGGTCATCAGCGCCGGAATTTCCTTATATTTACCGAAAACTTCCGATATGGAGCCACCGCCGCGAACATTTTCTTCGGCGTCGAGGAGAATACCCTGGAAGTTCCGATTGCCAACAAGGTCCGAAGTAATTTTAATCGCATCGAGAATTGAAATATCGGCCTTAACCAGAGTGGCAAGACTTTCTGCAATTCGGGCCAGGTAAAGATTCCGAAAGATTTTGCCAAACAACGGCACTGCTAGCTTAAGACCATCAAACCAAATCTTTCCTTTCTCCGTGGAAAGATAGCGCCAAAAGAAGAAAATAGACCCGATAACAAACACCATAATCAGCATCAGGTGGGCATTTACAAAATTAGTGACGGCGATCAGGATCCTTGTGGTAATCGGCAATTGACTCACGCCCGCTTCCTTAAAGATGGAGAGCAGTTGAGGCAAGACATACACCACCATGATAAGCGACACGACAATCATGGCGAAGATTACGAAGCCCGGATACGTCAATGCGCCCCTGATCTTTGAATTGATCGCTTGTGTTCTTTCCAGGTAATCAGCTAGATAGGCCAATGAATCCTGGAGTTTACCTGACGCTTCGCCCGAACGCACCAGTTTGATATAAAAGGGCGAGAAAAGCTTCGGATATTGGGCCAAGGCCGCGGATAGCGAAGATCCCCCTTCTACTTCATCGGCTACATTGCCTATGATTTTCGAAAAAGACGCCTTCTCAATCTGTTTTGCGAGTGTCCGCAGACCTTCGGCAAGAGGCATGTCCGCTTCGATCAATGTCGAAAGTTGGCGCGTAAATGCTACGATATCTTTTACGTTGGGCCGATCGAAAATCCGGTTGAGATCGGCGGAAAAAATACCTTTTTTTGTCGATTTGAGAGAAAGCACGACATATCCTTTGCCGTGGAGCAGATCGACAGCAATATTCTCGCTCGGAGCTTCGATGGCTCCCTCAAAGAATTGGCCAGCCTGATCTTTTGCTTGGTATGTAAATTCCATGGTTATTTGAGCAGTGATTTAAGCGCATCGGGGCTTTGGGAATAGAACTCGGCCCGATCAAGAGAAATTTCATTTTTGCGAACCAATTCAGCAAGGGATCGATCAAGAGAAATCATACCCATATCATAGCCGGTTTCGATGGTTAAATCCAACTGCTTCAATCGGTTGTCGCGAATATGGGTCCGCACTGCTGTGGTAGCGATCATTACTTCCACCGCGGGGATGAGGCCGCCGCGGATCCTGGGAATAAGGCGCTGTGAGACGATGCCTGAAATAGTATTCGCCAATTGACTGCGAATTTGGGACTGCTGGGCCGCGGGAAAGCCGTCAATAATGCGTTCGATCGTCTGCGATGCGCTATTCGTGTGGAGCGACGCAAAAACCAGGTGGCCGGTTTCCGCCGCTGTTACCGCCGCGCTGATCGTTTCATAATCGCGTAGTTCCCCCACCATCATCACGTTGATATCTTGGCGGAAGCTTACGCGCAAAGCTTTGCTAAATGAGTGCGTATCATGATTCACTTCACGCTGATCGATGATGCTTTTTTCGGATTTGAAAATATATTCAATAGGATCTTCGATAGTAACGATTTTTTCGGTTCGTTCTTTATTAATGAGGTTGATGAGCGCGGCCAAGGTCGTTGATTTGCCATGTCCCACCGGCCCTACTACGAGTACGAATCCTTGTGAAAGCTTCGTAAACACTTTGATAATCTGAGGAAGATTGAGCTCTTCGATAGTCCGAATTTCATCAGGAATAAACCGAAGCGCCGCTGCGATATTCCCCTTGGTGTAGTAGGCATTCACTCGAAAACGAGCCTTCTGCTCAAGCTCATATGAAAAATCGAGCTCTTTTTCGACCAAAAAAAGTTCTTTCCGCTCTCCCAGCATTGTAAACACGAGTCCTTCAAGCGCCTCGCGATCAAGGATTTTTTTATTTGTAAGCGCTACCAGTCGGCTATCAACGCGAAGCGTTGGATAGTGACCGGGTGACAAGTGCAAATCTGATGCGCCCTGCTGCGCAGTCATAAGGAGCAATTCATTAAGATATTGTCGGTAATCTTCCATAGCGATATTAGGCGCTGTCGCCGGATTGGGCGACTTCCAGGAGCTCCTCAAGGGAAGCTACGCCTTTGAGGACTTTTAGAATTCCATCTTGAAACATAGTAATCATTCCTTGTTGTTTCGCTTCCTCGCGCATTGCCGCCTCGGAGAGATTGCCTAAAATAATTTCTTCCAGCTTGGTGGTCATTTCCATCATTTCAAAGATAGCGATTCGGCCTTTAAAAGCTTTTCCGCCGCACTCTTTGCACCCGCTTTTCAGATTGGGCTTGAAAACCGCATAGCCGCTTGAAGAACTTATTTCCTTCTGATACTTCGCCGGCATGCTCATAATGGCGTCGTTGATGATTTTTTCTTCGCCGACATTCGCTTTTGTTTCAATTTTGCACGTACTGCACAAGCGGCGAAGCAACCGCTGGGCCGCGGCTACATTGAGCGTAGGAGGAATGAGGTATTTTTCTACACCCATATCGATCAAACGAGGGATAACGCCGAGTGAGTCATTAGTATGGAGCGTCGACAGCACGATATGGCCGGTCAACGCGGCCTGAATGGCCAAAGATGCCGTTTCTTTGTCGCGGATTTCACCAACCATAATGACGTCGGGGTCTTGCCGTAAGATGTGGCGCAGACCGCTCGCGAAGGTATAGCCGATTTCTTCATGAATCTGGGATTGGTTGATGCCATCGATGAAATATTCGATCGGGTCTTCCAGCGTCACGATATTAATCTCTTCGTTATTGATTCTTTTTAAAATGCCCGCGATTGTTGTTGATTTACCGGAACCAGTTGGACCGGTAATTAGAATGATACCGAACGGTTTAGCAATGGCCTTCTCGAGCAGTTCCGAGGATCTGCCTTCAACGCCCAGCGTCGCCAAGTCGACTTTATTGGCAAGCGGATCTAAAATACGCATCACGACCTTTTCGCCATGTTTTGTCGGGAACGTGGACACACGAAAGTCAATCTTACGTTTGCCCAGCATAATCGAAAAGCGGCCGTCCTGTGCCAAACGTGTCTCGTCAATCTTCAAATCAGAAAGAATTTTAATGCGAGTAACGACCGCGGAGTGAAGATTCTTCGGAAGCGTAAGTGAAGTGATAAGAATGCCATCAATGCGAAATCGAGTTCGCACGCGGTCATCAAACGGTTCGATATGAATATCAGACGCCCGGGATTCCACGGCGTGTTTGAGCGTCGCACTGACAATCTTAGTAACCGGCGATTCAGCGGTAATCTCTTCGATTTTGGCATTTTCGTCAGTCTTTTCCGCGGCATCCTCTTCGGAAATAGATTCAAGCGCTTTACCTACTTCACCAGTCAGCGTGCGATAATGACGCACCACTGAATCATAGCTTTGGTAGCCAATGACATATTTGTCCAACGTCAGCCCTTTATCGGAGGCGATAAACTTCAACGCTTCAAGCGCTTCAATATTTTCAGGGTCGATAATGCCGATCTTGAGGATGTTCCCTTCTTTGGCGAACGGCACAATCCGATAAAAACTGGCGACATCTTCAGAAATTTCTTTAAGCGCTTCCTTGCTCAATTCTGCCTTATCCAAATCCACGGATGGCAATCCATAAAGCTGCACTTTTAATTGCAGAAGGTCTGCATCAGAAATGACATTTTTTTCGACAAGAATTTGACCAAGATCTTTTCCTTCTTTCTGGACAAGCTTGGGCAACGCCTCAATATCCGCCGGCGTCAGTTTGCGGAGCTTAACCAGCTCGTTGATAAGCAGTTTGGGTATTTTTATCGCCATAATGAAAAAAGCGCCGCTCCCTCCTCCCGTAAGCGATACGCTAAGCTATTGAGAGAAAGGATCATTTTTACCTCGCACCCCGGGATTGACAGGAAATTCTCCATAGAGGCGTAGGCTCTTGTATGCTGGATTTTGAAGTAACGCGAAATCTATCTTCAAATGCTCGAATACTTTTATGTCATCCCGTCCTTCTTGAGGCAATGGTGCTACGACGTAATCGCTCCCACTTTGGGAATAGTAATAGTACCCGCCCGCAAAGCCGAGAATGATTACCAAATATAGGATAAGTTTATTTTGTTGCGGTATCATCGAGGAAATAGGTTGCGGCTTGGATTTGATAGCTCAATTGTAGTGTTTGGGGATCGATGGACATCTGGATGGTCTGTACATCGATGAGCGGGATATTCTTTTCAAAACTATCAAGCATATTTTTAAGAGCGCCGTACGTTCCCTTGCCCTGTATCGATATCTGAAGAAGCGCGTGCTCCTCTCCTGCTTTTATCGGTATGGCTGAAAATGCCACCTCGGCGATCGTATTGCCGGTCTGCGTGGCGATGGCTTCAAGGCTTGATAATATCTCGGCAGTGCTCTTTTTCGCGGGAACTACGGCGGCAAATGTCGCCAACTCCGAACCGCGCTGTTCGTATTCTTGCTTTAGTTTTTTGATGTTCTGCTGGATCTCGCCGCGTTCCTTGATAATCACGTCTCGCTCGCTAATGGCGGTCTTTAAAAGGCTGATCTTGCCATACTCCGCATAGGCCAACGGCCAAAACAAGAACAGGCTGACCGTGATAAGACCCACTCCCATGAGTTGTTTATTATTGGCCATTGAAATTTCTTAAGAATTTAGATTCATCGAATTGGAGCGTGATATTAAATTCATAACTGCCGGCATTGGTCGATTTTGCTCCGCTGATATCGACATCCATGACGCCGTCATCCGCGACAAGAGAAGCCATCTGGCGAGCAATGACCGTATAGCTGGGCGCCACCGCATTCAAGTTCACGGTATGGGTCGACACCGTCGCATTCATTGATACGACTTTTACCTGTTGTTGGAGCGCTCGCTCAATTTTTCCCAACGCAATGGTCCAAAATATATGGTTGGTAAGAAAGCTTGAGATCGAAGCTGATTGCTTGCTAAGCGCCAAGAGCTTTTTTTCCGCTTCTTTGTCTCGACTATTCTCAAAATTCCGAAGTGATACATTCTGCTCGGTGATCTGCGCCTCGAGCTTATTCGTCATCGCCTTCGCGACGCCGAAAAGCACCAGCACCGCAATCAGAAAACCGGCGCCGATATAAAGCATCCTATTTTCACCCGGGATTTTTACCTCTATTTTTTTCCTGGTCTCCGGAAGAAGTTGTATCCCCCCTTTATCTGCCATAGTTATGTAAAGTATACCTCACTTTTAAATTTCACGCATCGCCAGACCCGCGGCAATTGAGAAGTTATTGGAAAGTTCCTGAACGACAGGCGTTAATTCTTGGGGATGGACGATTCGGGAGAATACATTGCCTATGTAGACATCTCTCCCTAATCGCTCTTTGAAATAATTTACAAAATTAGGCATATTCACGATGCCGCCCACTAAAACCACGCGCGTAACTTTTTGGTTCTTGGTCTCTTCGAATGTAGAAATAGTCTTTTTAGTTTCGAAAATCATCATATCAACTAATGATGTCATGGCTTCTTTGATGATATTCTCGTTTGAATCGGTCAAGCCAAGCCGATGTTTGAGATCTTCGGCCTTCTCAAGGCTTATATTCAACGATCGGGCGATAGACTTTGTAATCTCGAACCCGCCGATCTCATAGTTATGGCTAAGACGCTCGTACCCTTTGCTCACGACAACCATTGATGTGCTTCGCCCGCCGATGTTTACGATAGCGGTAGAGCTTAAATCATTTCCGAGAAGCGCGCGGATCAACCCGGCATTTTCAAGTTCAAGCGCGACTAGATTAAGTCCCGCCGCCTGCATGATGCGTTGGTATCGCGCCGTCTCATCTTTGGGAACTGCGGCAAGAAATACTTCAACGATGGTTTTAGCAGTCCCCGCGCCAGGGGTCGGTGTCGTGGCAGACTGATCGAGGATACCAACGATGGACCAGTCGAGCACTACCTCATCAAGAGGAATCGGCACGTACTTGCGGGCTTCAAAGGGCAAAGCTTTCGCCAGATCCTCTTCCGACAGATACGGCATCTGAATCACGGTAGTGAACGTCGAGAACGACGGAATCGCCGCCACAACATCCCGGGTTTTGAAATTAGACTTCTTAATAACCTCCTCAATCCCCCACACAATCTCCTCATCGGGAAGTTTCAAAATGCTTTGGGCGTCATTAGCGCCGCTTTGGCCCTTGAGCTCAAAAAGGCCATAGTTTTCCAGCTTATAGCGCCCACCGCTATTGCTAAGCTCTACGAGCTTAATAGACGAAGTGCCGATATCGATGCCGAGTTTGCTTTTTGCTCCAAAAAGTTTGAACATAGAGACAACTAGATACCTCATTAATCTCCCTTTAGTATAGCATATTCAATGCATATCCCCGCGAAACGACTCATCCAAACTGTGGATTATTCTAAAAAGATTTTCCGTTGGTTCTTTGATCTTATTTTTCCTCCTCGTTGTCTGGGGTGCCGCCAATACCTGAATGAGCGGCCCATTGAATATCTCTGCAAGGCGTGCGGACACACCATTAAAATCAAGCGTTCATTCGAATGTATAGAATGTAAGGCGCCTTCGATCCTCGGCCTTCCTTGTCCCTTATGCCGGCGTACCGCGGCAATCGACCAGCTCCTTATCGCCGCTGATTTCAACGACCCGCTGGTGGAAAGGCTAATTAAAACATATAAGTATAAATTTATTCCCGAGATCGCTCTGCCTCTGGGACGGATTCTCACCCAGTACATCACTTTTCTCAATATAAATAAGTCGTACGGCATTTTTCGCGACAATCCATTGATCATGCCCGTACCCCTTCATCCGTATCGCCTCCACTGGCGAGGGTTCAATCAATCCGGCATTCTTGCAAAACAGCTGGCCAATAGCTATCAAATGGAATGGACTGACGAAGTCCTGATGCGAAAGCGCCGTACGCCGCCGCAAGCCACCGCCGAAAATCGGGAAATTCGCCTGGCAAATATCAATGGGCTCTTCACGTGTCGGCAGTACCATAGAATCGAGGGACGACCAATTCTCCTCATTGATGACGTCTGTACGAGCGGCGCTACACTCAATGGCTGTGCCGAAATTCTCAAGAGACATGGCGCCTCATCGGTGTGCGCGCTTGTCGTTGCGAGAGGGTAAAATCTATAGTAATATAGGCTCTGCGAACCACGGAGACGTGTCAGAGTGGTCTAATGAGCCTCTTTGCTAAAGAGGTGGGGGCTTTAACTCCCCCCGGAGGTTCGAATCCTCCCGTCTCCGCCAGATGTCCAAGTTCGAACCGAGGTAGAATAAGGGTTCTTGGACTAAAATAAAGATTATGCCAAAGTTATTAACTAAAAAAGAAGCTGTTGAATTTCTTGGTCTTGATGACAAGGTTTTTGATAACTACTTCAAAAATGCGGCTGAATTTCCATGCATCGATAGGGACGGCGGCAGAGGTCGTTTTTACTTTGACGAAAATGTCCTACGAAAATGGAAGGATAGTTTAGCGTGGAGAACCGTTGATCTGAATAAAGACGACTATGCCCTGTGTTTAGATTTTGCACTAGCACAACACTTTCGTAATTATGTGCAGTCAGATTTTGGCACTGGACGACAAAGAGAGTTTGGGCAAAAAATAACAAACTGGGTCAAGGGACAGCTTGGAGAGGTTGCAGTAAAGAAATTTCTGAAGCGAGAGTTTAATGTAGATATTGAACTTGATTTTGATATTCGCGATAAAATCGTTTTGCAAGACATTACAGCTGTCAAGGAGAATGGAAAAATGAGAACGCCAAAAATAGGCGTTGGTATAAAATCGTCTAAACCAAAAAGCGCTTTCTTGGTACTCGGAGAAAATGAGATAAGGATAAAGGAGCGCAGATCAGATGTTTACATCTATTGTCGCCCTGATATTCCCGATGATCATCTTTTAAGGTTAACGAAAGAGGAAGTAAACGAAGCCGTAAAAAATAAACCTCATTATTCCAAATACAAAGATTTAATGCCGGATTTCGTAAATATACCCTGTGAAGTTGTGGGTTGGTGTCACTATTCTGAATTAAGAGAAACAAAACAAATCCCCGGACAAGAATTTGATGGTATCCGATTTGTTAAAGAATCTGGACTTTTAAAGAAAACGAAGAAGGACTGGCAAGAGCTTATAAAGCAACTGTAGCGCCGACTTCTATTTCATCAAATAAACTTACTATCTCTCGTGCGCTAGCTTCTCCGTTGGTAAGTTTCGATTCCACGAACTCGTAGGGAATCCCTGCGAAAGTTTTTAGCACTGCAGAAATAACGGCTTGTGCTCCAACTGGAGGCACGGCCATACCGATTTGTTTTCTCGCGCTTTCTTTGGAGCCTTCGAATATAAAGCTATCGGGGAAAGATTGCAATCGTGCTCGTTCTCGGTTTGTAAGAGCGCGATGTTCTGACCAGTGATAAACATGCGTTCCACCCCCTCCGCTTCCGGTGATTGTATAGGCGGGTTTTTTAGGATCTAATCGTTTATAGATTTGACTCATTCGAGCACCTTTCACGTTTAGTCTTAAGTGTTGAGGTATCCCCTCATACCAAGCATTTTCTCCGGCTGGGATATGCTTCAGCCGCTCAACAACACCTGCGGATTGCTTGGTAAGTTCGTGATTTTGCGCGTCATCTGATATTCGCGGGTTTTCGATAGCTTCGCGCGCACTCACATAGTTATTCCTTGAAGTCGGAGCGGGAACTTTGAATCTCAATCCCAAATCTTTTCTTATGCCTATAATGACAATACGATGTCTTTGTTGTGGTACTCCGTATTCTTCAAACTTATATAAGTGAGGGGTAAGAACATAGCCCCTGCCCGCCTCGCCCAGGTCTTTTAAAATTTGTTTAAAAGCGTTTCCACCATTTGCACTCTGTAAGCCGCTAACATTTTCTGCGATGAACCATTTTGGATTATGCGTATTTATAGCCCTGACCCCATGAGAGTAGAGAGGACCAAATTTTCCATCAAATCCTTTTTGTTCCCCAACAACACTAAAGTCATTACAAGGAAATCCAAAAGCGAGCACATCAAACTTTGGCACCTTTTTAAAGTCTATTTCTCTGACATCTGCGCAAACAACCCCTTTCTCATTTCCGTTATGGATATTACGAGCGTATGTTTTGCAAGTATCCGCATCGTAATCGTTCGCCCAAACTGGCTCAATGCTATATATGCTGTCTTTATTTTCAGCAAAAGATCGGATGGCTCCAAGAGCAAGGCCACCGGGTCCGGAGAATAATTCTGCTAATTTAAATTTAATTTCTTTTTTCTTCATAAATTCTCAATTTATTTTACCATTTATTAAAATTCTCGCCTAAGCACACCCACAACCCTACCTTGTATTTCAACATTCTTTTCATAAAATGGCTTCATATATTTGTTTGCCGGGACAAGTTTTATTCGCCTTTTCTCTCTATAAATTTTCTTGAGAGTAACTGCGTTTTTATCGGGCAAATAAGCAACTGCTTTTTCTCCATCATTAACCGCTTGTTGTTCACGAACAATAACAATATCGCCGTCTGATATGCCCTCCTCAATCATACTTGTTCCGGAAACTTTTAAAGCGTAATAATTTGCACCTCTCGAAAGCATACTGCGCGGTACTTCTATTGGTTCGGGGTTTCTGATTGCCTCAATCGGCCCTCCAGCGGCAATAAGTCCCATGAGCGGGATTTCTACCAAGTCTCTTTTCTGATCGTTGAATGCTTGAATCGAACGCCTTTTACCTTTATCCGCAGAAAGTAAATTTTTCTTTCGTAGATAGGAAATGTGTTGGTGAATTGTCGGGATAGAAACCCCAAAATTATCGGCTATCTCGCCAAGAGAGGGAGAGTAGCTCTTTTCTCTTTGAAATTTTGTAACGAATTGCAAGATTTCTGCTTGCCGCTTTGAGGGCTTACCTGCTCCAACTGGCTTCTTTTCCATATCTAAATTATAATACCTAAAGATAACCTAAACAAGAGAAGTTATCCCCAACCATGAAAACAGGAAGAAATGACCAGTGCCCCTGCGAAAGTGGCAAAAAATATAAAAAGTGTTGTTTAGAGAAAGATGAGAAAAGAACAAAACTAAAACAACGAGTTATGAGAATAAGCCGTCGCGATTTTATTTCGGGCCCATATAGGAATTGTCCAAATCCGCAGTGTTTAGCAGAAAATTCTTTTGGTGTCTTTACGCCAATTTCTGAATCGAGGTCATATTCGAGAGAGTGTATTAAATGTTGGCATAAAGAACATTTTGGATTACCGAGAATTAAAAAGAAAATCGTGTATCTGGATCAATTTGTCATTAGTAACTTAGTTAAGTTGTTGGACAAATCATGTCCGAGTCACCAAAAAATAAAAGCTGATCCATTTTGGGAGTCTTTATTCATAAAACTCGAAAAGGCCTCTAAGCTCCAAGCCATAGTTTGTCCCGATAGCTTCTATCACAGAGATGAATCAATGACGGGAGGTGTTGAGTTTAAATTAATGAAAAGGTTGTATGAACATTTTTCAAGCGGCAAAACTCTTTATCCAAGTATCATAATCGAGAAAAATCAAATTACTCATCATTTTGAGTCATGGCTTGATGGTAAAAAAGCCAGCTTTGAATTTAAGCCGGAAGACATTGCTTTCGAAAAAGATTTACATAGCTGGTCAGTTGGCTTGAGAATTTCAGTAGGCGGTAATCCATACCCCGGACAAGTAGAAGGTCTCCATAAGACGAATGAAACAACTCGTGAACAGCTGAAAGATGTTTGGACAAGGTGGCAAAATGAAAAAGAAGTTGGATTTGTCGAGCGTATCAAAGAAGAAACATCAGGGCTTTGGAAAGGTCTAATTAGCGCGGCAAGACAATTTGCTATGAGGAGAAACAATGCAATGACAAAGATGGCGGCAGGTGAGAATTATGAAATGGATTTGGATGATTTTTTGCCACCGATGTCCAACGACATAATAGAAACTCTCACGAGGATTGCTCAAGCTAAAGGACTACAAGGTAATCAGATTCCCGAGTCAATTGTGAGTTACTTTGGTAACATAGATTCTTTGCTTGAAATACCACAAATTAGAATAAGCTCCGTAATGTTTGCGGGGTGGGCACACAGAGCGGCAAATGGCAAAAAGAATCCTCCTAAATCTACAGCAGACGTACAATTTATCTCAAGCTATTTGCCGTACTGCGATGCACTATTTGTGGATAAAGAGTCAGCGATACTTCTCAGAGAATTTCCAAAAGGTACACCGTCAAAATTTAGGTTGGCAGAGTTCAATGCTCACATCTTCTCTCTCGCGAATAAAAAACAGTTTTTGGATTACCTCGATCAATTGGTTGCGGATATTCCAGCAGAGCAAATGGAAATATTAAAAGATATGGAAGGAGAGGATTATGGAAAGCCATATTGGAGTATAATTGAGCATGAGAAACGGGAGAGGGTATGAGTTTTTAAATCGAATAATCAACTGCATTTTTCCCTTTATCGGATTTTGGTTTAGGAACCTCAAACCATTCCGGATGTTCTTTGTGCATATGCCTCAAATTCTTTATAATTGGATCAAGAGTCCAGAAAGTTAGCCTTCTATAAGCCGTTTTAGGTTCTAACTTCGGGACATCGTCCCCGCCAAAATCACATCTCGAAAAATCAAGATATGAAAAAAAATAAACAAGTGTTTCTACCAAAATGGATGCGGTGGTTTTTTATGCCGTTATTTGTTGGTATTTGGGGATTGGTTACCTATCTCGAATTTTTCAGCCCTGCCAACAGAAATGAGTTAGGATTTATTGGATATCTTGGCATGAGTGTCCTTTTCTTGGGCCTGGCACTTGTCCTGTGATTTATGTCAAGCGGAAAACTGCCGGCATATGTTATTGAAGAAGAGGAGTAAAAAGCTATGAATGGTGTTATAATCAGCACGTACTAACTAATGCAACATATTGTGAAAAAGTATCTTGTATGGGCTCTAGTTATACTAATATTGGGTGGAGGGGTGTGGATGGTTGCAAACAGTGAGGTTCTTCGGACTAAAGCCGCCGATCTTTGGCCCGATTAAGGGAGACTCGATATCATAGCTCTTAGCGCAATTACCGCAAATATTTTCAAACACAGACATCACTCTAGATGTGATTGAGCCCATCGCAACGCGATGGGCTCTTCAGGCGATAGACGCCTCCTTTCTTTCACTACGATAAAAGATCTCAAAGACGACGTGGTCTTTGTGCGCATCTTGCGGACGAAGTCCACTGATGTCACGGAGTTGGATCCCGGCCAAACGCTCCTCTGGCCCGGAGCACACCGTACGAATGAGCTTGCGCTCCTGCGTTTCGCCGCCTGACCAGCCCGTTATGCGAGCAACGATCTCGGCAAGCTGGTAGTTAAACCGGATTTTCCGGTAAACCCCCCTGAACAACTGGGCAGAAAGCAGTTCCACCAACATGTAGGGCTGCCAAGTACGCCTGCCCTTCTTGGGGCAACGGGCCTTGAGCTCCTCGATGAGCCACGCCACATCTTTGCGCCTTTCAAAGAAGAGCCGCTCGTTTTTGTACTGTGACATGATCTTGTCGATGAACCGAGCAAAAGCTAGATGCGGGTCACGACCATGAAACTGGAGCCAGTACGCGTCGGCAAGTAGGTGCCGGTCCCTTCGTGCGACGCTGAAACGGACACCCGCGGGAACTGGTCGGAGTCCGCTCTCTTCATTGAGTCCGCTCTTCTTGTAAAAGCGCACCCGGTTCATCTTAAGAAAAAACGGATTGCTAGGTCCGCACTTGCGGCCTAGCACCATACTGTTCGCCCGTTGTTGAAGAATCTGGAAGATCCGAGCCGAGAGCCGTGCGTAGTCTTTGTGGCTCAAGTGGCAAAGCGGGTAGCGTGCACCATGCCAGCGACCATTGCACGCCTCATGGTACGGAATTCCCTTTCCCAACCCCACCTCTAGGAGCACCGCATCGGAAAAATGCGTCTGCCCGGACTGTCCGGGACCGATTACCGCCAGGACATTCAACGATGGCCGAGGGTTGAAGTGTTCTCGGACACCGTCCGGCAACACCTCCAATACCACTGCGGCATGTTGACGAACACGCTCTGCATCGCGAGCAATGATCTGGGGAACGTCTTCCTGCCGCCGTCGGAACAGCATCAAAGAACTCACCTCACTTTCGACCTCACCCGGAGGTCCCACTACTTGCTATAATGATTCATTAAAAATGTTCGAGCAAGGCGCTGTGTTCATAAAAAGTTGAAAGCCGCCGTTCGGTACGTCGAACGACGGCTATTTCCTGTTGTTTTTCCTATTTTGTGGCAGTCCGTTCACCACGGACACATTCGGAAGCATCGCGTGAGGATACATCACCCTACGTAGGAGTAGAAGCATCCCAAATGCGTAGAATGGGGCGCTCGGAATCGCCATGCTACACAGATGAGACAACGGGCACACACGCGCCACATCAGCATAGCGTGACGGCCAGAGTCCGGGATTGGCTTCCAAAACTTCTGGGTAAAGCAACTTGATGTTCCGACGCGACTGGCGGGTCTCCTTCCGGCCTCTCCCCCTACTTCTGGTTTGGAGTTCGCGAGGGCACAATTCACGGCTGAGCACCCACAAGGCCGGGTTGATCGCAAGGTGGGAAAACCCGTGCTTGACCATGAAGGGCTGTGACCACAAGGCGATCGTGTCAGTAATGCGCTCTGTCACACGAACGATATTCCTGCCATTAAAGTCAGCCGGGTGGATTTTCTTTCCTTGGAACGGTTGGAGATCTTCCGGCTCCACGACACCGGTTGCAAAAAGCGCACGTTGAGCGTGAAAGTCCACTGGGATCGGTGCTGGAAAGACGGGAATGAGCCCCTTCTCCTGAAGCCAGATGGTGAACAGCGAGAAGATCTTCCGACGTATGCCTATGAAGGAACGTAGGCCCTTGTTGATCTTATTCTTGTAGTCGATCCGGGCATACGCTTGTTCGAAATCTGTAACTCCCGCAAAGATGTTGAGCGTGTTGCCTCCCCAGCGCTCAGCGAGCGTGACGGAGTTGTGGTACCAGGAAGCCGCAAACTCATCGAGCTTGTAGAGATCCTCGTTCTTGCCACTCTTTTTCTTTTTGCGAGGCTTCGTAAGCTTGAAAAGAGCCGTTTGCTCTGGCTCGGGCACCCAACTCCTTCGTTCTGTAACCACCAGCTTGATGACTTCCTCTATCTTCTTGGGCATCCAACGAGAGGCAACCGCAAGCGGATCGAAGAGATCTGGATGTTTCACGCAGAGGTGGTTCACCCACTTAAAGGGGTCTTCGCTCACAACTCCCCCGCGCTGGGTGATGGCCGCATACATGAAGTAGTTGGCTGCCTGTATCGGATCTTCCGGAATCGGCCAGCGATCTTGAGGAAGTTTGATTCCTTCGAACACGCTAGCCTTGCGTTCCCAGAAGTCTTGCAAGATGGTAAAGAGCTGGACTGCACGTTCTTCGTTGAACCGAAGCTTCATGGACTCACCTTCTTTCGTTCGGTTTGAGAACGTAGCCAGCGTAACAGGCAATTTTAAATGATACAAGGTACCTAATTCAGGTTGCCAGACCGCATAAATCGTGGTAGATTTCTTTGGTTCTATGGCACTTGAAGAAGCCCAAAATCAGGAAAAACAGCTTCGACCACCGGTGGTGGTTGTTTTGGGTCACGTGGACCATGGCAAAACCGCGCTTCTCGACACAATCCGCAAAACTAATGTCGCCGGCAAGGAGTCGGGCAGTATCACCCAACATATCGGCGCCTACCAAGCCGAGATTAATGGAAGAAAGATCACGTTTCTCGATACGCCTGGCCATGAAGCATTTAGCGCCATTCGCTCTCGCGGAGCAAAAGTCGCCGATATAGCAATTTTGGTTGTCGCCGCCGACGAAGGCGTAAAGCCTCAAACAAAGGAAGCCATTCACATCATTAAAGAAACGAAGATCCCCGTCATCGTTGCTATCAATAAAATAGATAAGGCAGAAGCTAATCCCCAAAAGGTTCGTCAGGATTTGGCAGTTGAAGAGATCCTCGTCGAGGACTGGGGCGGCACCGTGCCCATAGTTGAGGTCTCGGCTAAAACGGGAAAAAATATCTCTGAACTCCTAGACATGATCCTGCTCGTTGCCGACATTGAAGAACTTTTGAGCGATCCCTCCGGTCCTACTAAAGGTATTATTATTGAATCAAGTCTCGATAAACGGCGCGGTTACGTTGCTACGGCATTAATCCAAGAAGGTACATTGCGCGTCGGCGACTGGATTGTCGTAGGAACTATAGTAGGCAAAGTGAAATCGATGGAAAGCTATGACGGTAAAGCTATGACTCAAGCAATTCCGTCCGATCCGGTACTCCTCACCGGCTGGTCGGAAACTCCCCACATCGGCAAACAGCTGAACGTGGCGACATCCAAGGCCGAAGCTGAAACACTGGCCGAAGACAACGTTGATCTCGCTCCCCTTCTTCTCTTTATGGGCTCCGAGCCTGCCGCCCAGAATCCCAACAAGAAAATTTTTAATGTTGTTATTAAATCAGATGTATCAAGCTCGCTTGAAGCTATCGATTCTGCCCTAAAGACCATACAATCCGACGATGTCGGCTTTAATGTTCTTGATTACAGCATTGGCAACATCACCGAAGGCGATGTTAAAGTGGCATCAAGCACCAAGGCCGCAATTCTCGGCTTTCGCGTTAGCGTGGAAGACTCGGCAAAGCGGATAGCTGAAAAGCGTGGCATTAAAATCACGACTTACGACATCATCTATGAAATGATCGCTCGAGTGCGCGATGATATGTCGGAACTTTTGGAGCCGGAGGTCAAGCGCAATGCTCTTGGTAAGCTCCGCGTATTGGCAATTTTTAAAAAAGACAGCAAGTCCATCGTTTGCGGTGGCAAAGTTACCTCTGGCAAAGTCATCCGTGGCGCTCTCATAGATGTTATGCGCGGCAAGGATCTCGTCATGAGCGGCCGCTTGGCCCAGCTCCAACAGAACAAGCAGGACGTCATCGAGGTCAACGAAGGTCTTGAGGCGGGTATCCGGTTTGATATCGTCAAGAGCGCAACTCCGTCCTCGGAAATCAAAGAAGGTGATATATTAGAAGTGTACGAAGAAGAGAAAGTGCAAAGAAGTTTATAATTGGTGCCGTGGCGAAGAAGCAAACGCATTGGTCTGCAAAACCAACATTCGCGGGTGCAAGTCCCGCCGGCACCTCCCCATTTCCTCTCAAAGTTGTATAATAATTAGGTGGACTTAAATATCGTCCGACCGAAAGATCTCTGGTATGCAGTTGGAATTATTGTTACAGACGGGAGCTTGAGTAAAGACCAAAGGCATATTTATATCACTTCAAAAGATAAGGAGTTACTTTTGAAACTTCGTAAAGCGCTTCACCTCAAAGTGAAAATAGGTAAAAAAGCAAGCGGACGTAATCGAGAAAAGAAATATTCTACATTGCAGTTTGGAGATATTGTATTTTACAGACAACTCCTAAATATCGGCCTGACTCCGCGTAAATCGCTCACTTTAAATGAAATAAAAGTTCCCAAAGAATATTTTAAAGATTTTTTGCGGGGAGTCATTGATGGGGATGGGAGTATTAATAAGTGGACGCACCGAACAAATAGAAAAGAACAATGGTGCTTAAGAGTGGCTTCTGGGGCTCCTATTTTCGCCAACTGGCTCTGCAATGAAATTATCGAACAATTCAAGGTTACAGGAAAAATTTATCACTATCAGAATGTGGGTAAGAATAATCCTCTTTACACTTTAAAATTCGGAAAGGTTGCTACAAAGATTATTTTGCAAAACATATATTATCAGGGCTGTTTAGCGTTGCAGAGAAAGTATGAAATTGCCATTGAATGTTTGAAAAGTGAAGAAGGTTGGCATCGATATGGTAAAATGGTACTTTAATATCCCAATGCCCGGGTGGAGAAATGGTATACTCGCGACACTTAAAATGTCGTGGCCGCAAGGCCATGTCGGTTCGAGTCCGACCCCGGGCACCAAGATTATGCCCTCGTCGTTCAACGGATAGGACACAAGATTCCGGATCTTGTAATCGTGGTTCGATTCCACGTGAGGGCACTAAAACACAAACCCCACCCTCGTGCGAGGGTGGGGTTTGTGTTTTATTTGGATGCTACTTCTGGGACACCACTAGTCCGATAACTGTTTTGTCACCTTCTTTGGATATGGTCACCACCAGATCACGAGTATCTTTCGAACCACCGATCATTACACCACCGCCTGCCTCAAAATTAGTAGTCACCTGCCAGCCCTTCGCTACGACTTCTGCCTTATACCAACTGACTACTTTGTCAACGGTATCGCCTGTCTCCAGTCCTGCATAGTGCCCGCTACCCTGCTGTTGTGCGGCAACCACTGATCCTTGCACTTTGGCGCCGGGATAGAGTGGCACATCAGACGGAAAATCAGCCGGTAGCTTATCACTGCTTGACCAGGTTCCATCATCGGTCTTTACGGTCACCTCGCCGTTACTAGCGTCTATATTTGCTTTGCCGCCCGTCGCCGCTTCGATGGCCTGCTCGGCCGCCGACTTACCAAAAAACCGACTCGCCGCACTGCCTGCCACGATGACGAGTACGAGCACCCCCACGATCGTCATAATCATTTTTGTGCTCATCTTTCCGCCGCCAGCGGGCATTCTTTGTTGTTCGTCACTCATTGAAGTTTTGGATTATAAATACGGTTCAATAATTGCACAGTTACTGGACTTTCGCAACTTGAATACAATATTATTACGCCAAAATATTTTGGCACACTACTTTTTATCATGGAATTTTTCATGGACTTCGCGGAGCTGTTTGTCGGTGACGTGCGTATAAATCTGGGTCGTCGTCACCGACGAGTGGCCGAGCATGGCTTGAACGGAGCGGATATCGGCGCCGTTGCGCAGGAGATCCGTCGCGTAGCTATGGCGCATAGTATGCGGACTGACCTTTTTGCCGATGATCCCCGCCCGAATGGCATATTTCTTAACAATTCGCTGGATACTGCGTGGCGTCAGGCGTAAGCCTGCCTGCCGGTCAGGCAGGTCTGTTTCCTTGGAAAACCCCTTCTTGGCCTCTCGGATAAAAAGCGCTTCATCGACATCGCTTCGCGTGGCAAGATAAGCCTTGATTTCCTCGCGGGTTTTCTCCGAAAAAAATACCAATCTCAACTTACTTCCCTTGCCACGGATTGATACCTCGCCACGGTTGAGGTCCACTTTGCCGCGATCGAGTGAACATAATTCCGATACCCGCATACCGGTGCTAAAAAGCGTGCTTAGAATTGCCCGGTCGCGAGAGTCGGAAAAACCGCCTCCTTTAGGTGCATTGATGAGGCGTTGCAATTCTTCTGGCTCTAGGAACGTTACTTCACGCTCTTCCTGTTTGCCCAACTCTATTTTCTCCGCGGGTACCGAACGGATATCGCGCTTGGCAATATATTTCAAAAAGTTGCGAAGCGCGATAATATGATAGTTCTGCGTTACCCGCTTCAGGGGCTGGCCGGCAGAATCCTGAAGGCGATTAAGAAAGAGCCGGTATTTCCGGATTGAATCTTCGGTGAGATCGTCCACGCTGTCCACTTTGGCAAATTGAACAAAGCGATTCAGGTAGCGGCCATAGTTCTCGACGGTCTTTGGTGATCGGTTCCGCTCAATTTCTAAATATTCCAGATATTCGTTTTTCAGTTGTTTGAGATCGTGCTTCACCATTCTATTTTATCCCTTTTTGCCCATGTCGCAAAATATTCCTTCTAACTTGCTCGCAAATCGAGCAAAATGACAGATATTGCAGGAGTCACAAATTTATGGTATTATGACTTCGTACGCAAATCTATATTGTCTCGTCGCCGGATCCCTGGTGTTGGGCTTAGCCAAACCCCATTTCTAGCGCCGGAGCATGTACTGTGTTAAAGACCGCCGAAAAAGTAAAAATTTTAGAAAAGCACCGTTTACATGAGAAAGACACTGGCTCGCCCGAGAGTCAGGTCGCCCTTTTTAGCACTGAGATCGAACGTCTCGTTAAGCATTTAAAAAAACACGCCAAGGATAATAGTTCACGAGTTGGACTTTTAAAAATGGTAGCCAAGCGCAGACGCCTCCTCGACTTTTTAAAGCGCCGAGATCCAAAGCGGTACGAATTGCTCATCAAGAAGCTCGACCTCAAGAAGTAAATGAGCATTGGAAGCGCAGTTTCGCTTTTGTGCGAAACGAGCACCATCATGCGAATTTACCGAGCACATAATGTATTACGTATACATGCTCAAAACTGAAGAAGGCACGTACATTGGCTATACGAGCGATCTCAAGCGCAGGTTTCAAGAGCATGCTCATCGAAAGCCAGAGTTGATATATTATGAAGCATATCGCCATGAACTCGATGCGCGAGATCGCGAACGAATGCTCAAGCACCGTGGCCAATCGGTGCGTCGTCTTAAAGAAAAGATCAAGCGAAGTCTAGGTTAATTTAATAATTATGTGCTCGGTGCTGGTAGCTGTAACTCTTTGTTGCGCCTATCGGCTTACTCCGAGACATCTACCGCATTGCCTCACAAAATAACCGTTCCTCAAAGAAAAACCCACCGCATCGGGGTGTTTGTCGATGTCCAAAATATGTACCACTCGGCCAAGAATATCTACAAGGCTCGAGTGAATTTCACAGAATTACTTAAGCTCGCCACCTCGAATCGCGAGCTTGTGCGCGCACTCGCCTACGTCGTTAAATCCGACACCGAAGAAGAGCGCGGCTTTTTTGACGCCTTAGAAAAAGCCGGCTATGAGCTCAAAGTTAAAGACCTCCAGATTTTTGCCGGCGGCTCAAAAAAAGCCGACTGGGATGTGGGCCTGGCTATCGATGCCATTAGCCTTTCCAAACAGCTCGACGTAGTCGTAATCGTTTCGGGCGACGGTGACTTCATCCCAATGGTTAAATATCTTCAATTCAGCGGTATTATTGTTGAGGCAGTCGCGTTCGGTCACAGTACTTCCGGCAAGCTCATCGAAGCTGTCAACAATTTCATCGATTTGGAGGAATTCAAAAATAAGATATTATTGAAGTAGCAAAATAACGCGGACATAGTCGCATCATGCCCTTGGACGTACAACAACTGTCCCAGTATCAAACGCCGCAGACTCCTGCGCCGGCCCCTATCTCGCCCCCTCCTCGCCACCGCTGGGGATTTCTGGCTGGTTTCTTCGTGCTTGCGCTGGCGATAAGCGCGGGAGTATATTTTTTCCTGTTGGAGAAATATCAAGTATCAGAGATCATACCTACGTATACACCTAGAGAAATAGATCCAACCGCCGGATGGAAGACATATACCAATGCGCAGTATGGGTTTGAGATTTCCCTCCCTTCTTCTTACACAGTTTCTGAAGTATCTCCTCAACCACGTCAGTCAGGTATATATCTTGTTCCTTTACAGTCTGGGGAAATGGTTGAATATCGTACAACCGTAAAACCATTATTATCAATAGATGCACAACCCGGGGATAATTCATATGTGATTCCAATGGCAGTTTTTAACGCCAATCAATACCGCTTTATCGCCGTATCGGCTGGTATAGAATATGGATATAATTCAGTTACGAAAAAATGGTGGCAAAATAATGGCAATGGACAAAAAGAAGTTACCCCAGAGATTGTCGAAATAAATGGATGGGTTGGGTACAAATTTTCTGATGGAGATGCTGGAACAACTCTTCAAGCTATTGCTATACCGCATGGGAAGTTTATCTTCGAATTAACATTCATTTCTGGAGGCGACGACTCTCAATTAATCCCTTCAATCGACCAAATCCTCTCCACCTTCAAGTTCACGGATGCGACGGCGGGGTGGAAGACTCATGCCAATGCGGCATTTCATTTTGAATTTGAATACCCACAGACATGGAGAGTAGATGACATCTTGGAAATCAACCGATGCTGCATGGATGTCTACAACTCCACAAATCCGTTCCAGGGCGACTCCTTAAAGCAGAATGTCATGAAGGCTCAATTTCAGGACTATCATGTACCGCCCTCAGCGAGTGAGAGCTCGTTCGTTTCCTATTGGGTTTCGGAGAGCAAGAAATCCGAGATGGGTCCTTCCCTTTCCTTGGACTCGACAGTTAACCTACACACTCGGGACGGCACAAAGATATTCAAGTTCGTAGGAGTTCCGGGTGGTATTGCATATACATACGTCATTCCTCAAACAGCTGACTATTCGCAAGTCGTGAACATTTTAGTTTGGCATCCGGATCCTCTGCTCGAGACACTTCTCTCCACCTTCAAGTTCACGAAGTAGAATTGTTTCTCCCCTTTTCACCAAAACGCCAGAAAACTGGCGCTTTGTGTTAATATATGGTATAGTGAGTTTGAAAAATTAATACAGTGATTCGCGGATTGGTTCAATCTAGACCCCGCCGGCTAAGCACGTTTTCTTTGGAACGTTTTAGTTGTTGGTCCATCCCATCAACGAAGACTTTCTCAAGTACGTGGGCATGGCAGGCTGGGCTTAGAGTGAACTCCGCATCTCATTGTCCGTTTTACTATGGAAGTACGTACGTATCGTGAAGAATTCGGCGGCAAGCCGCTGATGATTGAAATCGGCCGATTGGCAGGACAAGCCAACGGCTCTGCTCGTATCCAATACGGCGAAACGACGATCCTCGTCACCGCCGTTATGTCCACTGGCACAAAAGACGTAGACTATATGCCCCTCTCGGTTGAATTCGAGGAAAAGTACTATGCCGCTGGTAAAATCAAAGGCTCTAAGTGGCTCAAGCGCGAAGGACGTCCTACCGATGATGCCATTCTCACCGGCCGCGTCATTGACCGCTCGATTCGGCCGCGCTTCAACCACCGCATGCGCAATGAGGTGCAGGTCGTTGCCACAGTACTTTCCTTCGACAAAATAAACGACGCTGATATGCCAGCCCTGTTTGGTGCTTCTCTAGCGCTGATGATCTCTGATATCCCCTACCGCGGGCCGGTTTCAAGCGTCCGCGTGGGCAGGGTGGACGGACAGTTCGTCATCAACCCAACCTACGCCGAACGCATCACAAGCGATATCGATATTATCGTTGCCGGAACCAGCGAGAAAATAAACATGCTCGAAGCGGGAGCTAATATTGTCCCCGAAAAAGACATCACCGATGCCATTGCATTCGGTTTTACTGAACTCAAAAAGCTAAACACGCTCCAAGAGAAAATTGCAAAAGAAATTGCACCCGTGAAACGCGATATCGTGGTATCCGACCGCGATGAAGTGCTTGCGACGATGGTCAATGATTTTGTGGCCCCAAAACTGGAACAAGGCCTCTATACCCCAAGCAAGCAGGAGTTCTACAAGAACATCCATGAAGCCCATGACTCGGTTCTTGATTATGTCCGTACGGCCCTGATCGACCTGCCTGCTGGCAAGGCAGGTGATCCGGCGTTAAACAAAAAACTTGCTGATGCGGAACACTATTTTGAAGACACGATAGATAAAATCGTCCATAAAAATATTCTCGAATCCGAAAAACGTCCTGACGGGCGCAAGCTTGATGAATTGCGAAACATCAGTGCTGAAGTTAACGTCCTCCCTCAGACTCATGGTTCCGGATTATTCCAGCGTGGACAGACCCAAGCCCTCTCAATCCTTACGCTTGCCTCCCCCGGCATGGAACAGTGGATGGAAAGTATGGAAATCGATCTGACAAAGAAGCGATTTATGCACCACTACACCTTCCCGCCATTCAGCGTTGGCGAAACGGGGCGCATCGGCAATCCAGGCCGCCGTGAAATCGGCCATGGCGCACTCGCGGAACGCGCACTCATCCCGATTATCCCTCTCAAAGATACCTTCCCTTATACTATCCGCGTAGTATCCGAAATTCTCTCCTCAAACGGTTCGTCCTCGATGGCATCCGTGTGCGGAGCGTCGCTTGCGCTGATGGACGGCGGCGTACCTATCAAAATGGCGGCCGCCGGTATTGCTATGGGTTTGATGTTTGATGAAAAAGACGAAAAATTCAAAATCCTTACCGACATCCAAGGTCCGGAAGACCACCATGGCGACATGGATATGAAAGTCGCCGGTACGAAAGACGGCGTTACAGCTATGCAGATGGATGTTAAAGTAGACGGAATTACCCAAGAAATTCTTATTAAGACACTCGAACAAGCAAAGAAAGCACGACTAGAAATTCTCGAACACATGACTAAGGGTATTGCTACGCACCGCCCCCAGCTTTCAAGTCACGCTCCCCGCATTAAAACCATTAAAATCGATCCTTCGAAGATTGGTCTGGTTATCGGCTCCGGAGGTAAGACGATCAACGCTATCATTGAAGAAACAAAAACCACCATTGATATCGAAGATGACGGATCAATCTTTATCACATCCGACAACGATGAAAACATGGATAAAGCCATCGCCCGAATCGAAAGTCTTACCTACGAACCAAAGCCGGGTGACGAATTCGACGGCATTGTTACTCGCCTCATGGATTTTGGCGCATTCGTGCAGTTCGCTGGCGACATCGAAGGCATGGTCCATGTTTCCCAAATATCAAGCGAACACCTCAATAAGCCGTCTGACGTGCTTCAGGTTGGCGACCAAGTCCATGTTTGGGTTAGAGAGATTGACGATCGGGGACGCATCAATCTCACGATGAAGCATCGCAAGTAAAAAGATCACCGATATAAAAACATCCCGACATAGCGTCGGGATGTTTTTATATACACACTATCACGAGATATGATAGAATGAGCCCATGGATCAGGATTCATCATCTCCTCTAAGGCCTGCCCCCCTGCCTACCGGACAGGCAGGCCTGCCAACGCGACCGGGACTTCCTCCAAATCTTCCCACGGCAGGAAATATCGCACCGACAAAACCTGAAGGCATTGATCTTCGCTTTCCTGAACCTGCTTTTTCTGCCACACCCGCGCCATCACAACCCAATGTCTCATCATCGCTCACTGCCCCGGTGCGCCCACAAGCTCCGACTCCATCTCAACCCGCAGAATATAAAACGTCTATCAGAACAATGGCCGCTGATATCGCCAAGCTGAAAGTTGGCCAAAAACCGAGCGGAACTGAAATTCAAAAAACCATTCCCGCCCAGCAAAAACCGCTTGCTCCCGTAGTGCCTGCACCCCAACTAAATCCAATCCCGCCCCGATCGCAAGTCATGCTGGGCGATACAGAAAAAACAAAACCTTTAGCCCCAGCTTCGCCGTTTTCCCGCCCGGTCCCGCCCGTTAAAGCACCGGGGGCTTACGCACAGACTACGCTTCCTGAATCACAGTCTAGACATCGATCTCGCACAGCGCTCTATTTTACGATTCTTTTTCTCGTAATCGCTGGTGCCGGAGTATTCTTCTATTTTAACGGAAAAGATGAAGAAGTGGCGCTGACCCCCACGCCTCGCGCTACCACCAGTATTCTGCCGACTCCCACGCCAACGCCAACGATCGGCTCCCTCATCGGAGGCGGCAGTGAAACTATCATTCTCTCCGCCACTGGTGATCCCGCCACAGATTTCCTTAGCAAAATAAACGCCCTGACACTTAATCCAAGCGAGATGCGAAAGATTGTCATCACCGGCCAGACAAAAGGATCCGGCGACCTCGGCCTCACCGATCTCTTGGACCGATTCCTTATTAATTACCCCGCCGCAATTAAAAGTTCTCTGGGCACTGATTCTGTCATTCTTGCCTACGGACAGAAAGAGATATTTACATCTAAGGGCCAACTCGATCTCAATACTATTACTCAAAAACGCCTTATCTTCCTCATGGAGGTAAAAGACCAAGTAACACTCAATCAGGCTCTCCAGAGCTGGGAACCTACCATTATCGACTCGCTCGCATCCGTATTAAGTCTTACAAAGACAAAAGCGGCTGGTATCGGGTTCACTTCGAACGCATACGCCGGTACTAATATACGCTATCGCAACTACCCTTATCCGGATCGAAGCATCGACTACGCATTATTGCCCGCTTCAAATGGCAAAACCTATCTTTTAATAGCAGGCTCCCGTGAATCAACACTCCTGGGCATCGACAAGGTCAAAAGTAGGTGACAATTGAGGTGACATGGTGACAGTCCTTGGTGACAAGCTTGGTGACATCTTTGGTGACATGGTGACAAGCTTGGTGACACCATTTTTGTCACCAAGATATCTTGGTGACAATTGAGGTGACATGGTGACAGTCATTGGTGACAAAAAGGGTGTCACCAGTATCCACAATTTTCATTGACCGTTGTCACCATCCACTCTATACTGATGATAGTACTCTACAGTCTACTGGTGGTCGAGCTGAACTGGCTACTGGTCATTTTCACCAAGGAGGGCACATCCACATAACACCATTTGGCTTAGGGGACGTCGCCCTCTTTTTGTTTTCATTGTATTCACCGATTACGTGTGTTATATCTTAAGAGATGGACAAGCAACAACTACAAGAATTGGAAAAAGAACTTACCCGAGAAGAAGCGACAATCATACGCCAACTTAAAGATGTCAGCATTGAGAATCCCTCTATTAAAGGTGATTTCGAGCCGGTTATGCCTAGTTATAATTTGGGAGATAACACCATAGATGATCGAGTAAACGAGGCAACTGACTTTGATCGCAATTTTGCCATGGAACAACAACTCGAAAAACGACTAAAAGAAATTCAGGATGTGCGAAAACAAATTACCGAAGGAACCTATGGTCAATGCACCTCCTGTGCCTCGCCTATTGCTTCGGAACGCCTTCAGGCTATACCGACAGCCACATTATGCATGAATTGCGCCCAGAAAGCCTAATAGAGGCCCTTAAACAGTGTCTATACGCATCTACTCCGCATCCATTCAAGGTATCGATGCCCAGCCGGTCGAAGTTGAAGTAGATTCCACTCCCGGACTCCATGTATTTAATATTGTCGGACTACCCGATAAAGCAGTCGAAGAATCAAAAGATCGAATCGCGTCAGCCATCCGCAACAGCGGCCTTACGGCACCGAATTCGAAGAACAAAAAAATCATCGTCAATTTAGCTCCCGCTGACGTAAAGAAAGAAGGACCCGCGTACGATCTGCCTATTGCGGTCGGCTATCTTCTGGAAACCGGCCAGCTCAAATTTAATCCTGCCCAAAAGATGTTCGCCGGGGAGCTTTCTTTGGATGGCTCACTTAAGCATACCAATGGCATCCTTTCGATGGCACTTCTAGCTAAGAGTATGGGTATGGAAGAGCTGATCATCCCCTTCATAAACATCCAAGAAGCCTCGGTTGTCACCGATATCAAAATAATAGGTGCCAAAAATATACAAGAAGTAGTAGGTCACCTAAATGGCACCTTTGTCACCTTGGTGACAAAGGTGCCTCTTGGTGACAAAACTGGTGACAAAACTGGTGACAAAACAGATGTCACCAAGCTTGTCACCATGTCACCTCAAATGTCACCAATGTCACTTCATGGTGACAGTGCTGTCACCATGGGATTGTCACCATCATTATTGTTCATTCGAGGACAAGAATCCGCTAAACGCGGGCTGATGATTGCCACGGCTGGATCTCATAACGTCTTAATGAACGGCGTCCCGGGATCAGGCAAGACTATTTTGGCTAAAGCCATGGCTGAACTCTTGCCTCCCTTAAGCCTTGATGAAGCATTGGAGGTAGCTAAAATATACAGCTCGGTTGGCCTTATTAAGGGTGCCCCCCTGTCTTACGACCGCCCATTTCGAAGTCCTCACCATACTACTTCCGCCGTGGCGATGGTAGGCGGCGGCAGTTATCCCAAGGCAGGCGAAATCAGTCTTGCTCATCGTGGCGTACTTTTCCTGGACGAATTGCCAGAATTTCCTCGCAATGTCCTAGAAGCATTGCGCCAGCCATTGGAAGACGGCGTCGTAACAATCTCCCGAGCCTCCGGTTCGCTTACCATACCGGCAAAATTTACGCTGGTGGCGGCAATGAACCCTTGTCCCTGCGGTAACTATGGCGATGAAAAAGCCACCTGTATCTGTTCGCCTTTACACATCAGCCGCTATCACAAAAAGCTATCTGGCCCTCTTTTAGATCGCATCGATATCCAGCTTCACGTTCCGCGTGAAGCTGTAACAGATGGCGCCTATCGGGCAGATCCGGCGGAGATCCATAAAATTCGGAGAAGTATTTCGAAAGCGAGAGAGATTCAGCGGGCTCGATTTCAGGGCCAAGGAATCTATGCCAATGCTGAAATCAATTATAAAAATATTGACACCTTGTGCGCTACTGATCAAATGGCTGAAGCCCTTCTTACGCATGCCGTTAACACTAAAGGGTTATCTTTGCGTTCATATCATAAGATAAAGAAACTTGCTCGCACCATCGCCGATTTAGATACGAGCGAAACTATCAAGGAGCGTCATATTGCTGAAGCACTGACGCTTAGGATACGAGATGCTTATCTAGGCTGATAAAGCGTTCCAGTTCCGAACGAAACGCAAAATTACTGGAGACGGTTTTTGGCAGAGATTAGCGCTTAGAAAGAGGATTCTTGGCGCCGTGTACTTCGAAGTGTAAGTGGCATCCGGTAGATCTACCCGTGGTACCCATAAGGCCGATGAGCTGGCCTTGCGCAACATAAGCGCCCACCTCCACGTTTGTTTTGCTCAAGTGAGCATAGAGTGATTCTGTGCCATTGGAATGAATGATTTTAATATATTTGCCATAGCCACCGTTCCAGCCGCCGTCCGTAGCGATAGCTATGCTACCCTCGGCCGCAGAATAAACCGGCGTACCGCAGGAATTTGCCACATCGATGCCGTTGCGTCCATGGAGAATGTTCCAGTTGTAGCCAACAGCAGGCTGAATAAAGAAATTAACCAGATCTGGCAGATATGCGAAGCGGCCCTCATTTTTAATAGCTTTTTTAGGCTGACCCGCGGATGCGGGTTTGCCATCAGGAATAATGATTTCTGCGCCGATTCGCAGTTGACTTCCGTCATCAAGATTATTAAATTCTAGCACTTTAGTTTCTTCGGCTTGGTATTTTTTACTGATCGAAGAAATCGTATCTCCTTTCTTTATGGTGTAAAGAACACCGGAAATTGGGGGAATGCGTAATACTTGACCCGGCTTAATACTATCAGCATCTCTTACATTGTTGGCCCACAGAATTGAGTTGATGCTTACGCCATAATCAGAGGCAATGAATGAAAGTGCATCGCCGGGCTGAACCGTATATTCTACCGTTTGACTACGTTTCCCGTTTTTATCGATAGCGTCTTGGGAAAAAGCCAGACTTATAACCGAACTTTGCTGAACAAGCGCAAGATTGGGAATAGGATTTATGAAGGCTACTTCTCCCCCTTGGCCCAATCCTTGAGTATCGGCATTATTAATGTTGTTAATATAGTATGAGTTCGCGTTGGGCAACCGTACAAAACTGGCTACCGAAACTGATGTTTCTTCAATGTATCCTTTAATAAACTGATTCAAAAAGCTAGCTTGGCCCTCGCCACTGGTGCCACGCATAATCAATACGAATATCGCCAAAAATAGTGTGAGTTGGAAATCAAAATATTTTCTAGTGACTAATCCTCGAACTTTCCGACCGATGAGACTCTCTCGAATATATACAAATGGCCTGCATATCTGGTATTTGAGGTGAGTACTAATGGTATTGAAGTTAAATTAATACACTTTGGTGCTTATCACCCGAAAACCGCGTTTTACCTAGCTTTTTAGCTACTATCTCCCAAAAAGGTAAAAATTCTCTTTGGGAGAATTACTCATCGAGTTTATCATCCGAGATCCTTGAAGTCAATCTCACAAGATGATCTTTTCCACAGTATTTGTTAGATAATTATTTTGCAAGTTTGTCAAGATTTGCACTCCTTTTCCTTTTATCGTTCAATGGGTATATGGAAACCGCCGCCCTAGGTCGCTGGGCAGAACAAGAGGCTGTGAAATTTCTATCTGCAAGGGGCTATGACGTCATTAAATCAAACTATCGAAAGCCTTGGGGTGAGATCGATATTATTGCTTCCAAAGATGGTGTGCTGATTTTCGTGGAGGTTAAAGCAAGCCAGCATAATGCGACAGGCTTCGAGCCGGAGTTGCGAGCCGATTGGCGAAAACAGAAAAAAATTATCCGCACTGCCCGAACTTATCTTGCCGAACGTAAATTACCCGACGCGCAAGAATGGCAAATAGATATAATCTCCGTTATGCTTAATCGGCAAACCCTATCGGCAAAGATAACTCATTTCAAAAATATTTAATTCGCTCAAATTATGACTAGCTCCCCTAAAATTGGCGCGTCCGCCTCCGCTAAAGCTACGGACGGACAATCAATTATAACGTCTCGTATAGGTGCGCATGTATCGATTGCGGGCGGTATTGACAAAGCTCCGGGCCGGGCCGCGGAAATCGGTTGCGAAACATTTCAGTGCTTTACAAGGTCGCCTCAAGGCGGCAAGGCAGTTGAGCTCACACCAGAACTTGTTTCGAACTTCAAGAAAGAGATGAAAAAATACGGCATGAATTCATTTGTCATTCATGCTCCATACTACATCAATTTAGCATCTTTGAAGCCCGCGATTCGGTACGGTTCGATTCGCGTATTGCAGGAAGAGCTTGAGCGAGGGGACGTATTGGGCGCACGCTACGTAATGGCGCATATCGGATCGCACAGCGGCCAAACTGCGGAAGAAGGCATAGATAAATCATCTCGGGCAATTGAAAAGATACTTGATGGATATGATGGCTCGACGCAATTACTTATTGAAATTTCCGCCGGTGCGGGGAGTGTATTAGGTGACACCTTTGAAGAAATAGGGGCAATAATTAAACATATAAGAACAAGGAAAGGCTTTGGCGGAATCTGTTTTGATACCTGTCATGCTTTCGCATCAGGCTATGATTTTCGTACACCAAGTGGAGCTAAAAAAATGATGAAACTTTTTGATGAGATGATCGGCCTGAAACTTCTGCGGTTGACTCATGTAAACGATTCTAAATTCGATCTCGACGGAAAGCATGATCGTCACGAACATATCGGTAGAGGATTTATCGGCAAAGAGGGGATTGCCAGTATACTCCGTACAAAACCATTCCAATCGATTGATTGGATTCTGGAGACGGAGGATACCGATCGCATTAAAGACGTAGAGGCACTCAAAAAAATCCGCTCTCGCTAATCCTTGCACGTTTTATACTTTTATTGTATAATATATACTTCTTTAACAATCAGCTCTAATTTTTTCGCGAGCGATCAGCTCGCTTCACTTAAGGAGACCGTACGATGTGGATTTTCGTAGGCGTCACTATCGGTGCCTTGTTGTGGTCGTTTGCGACGTTGCCCTTCCTTGGATGGCTCGCCAGCACAACCATCTTCCTAGCAATCGTCGTCGCCGTCCTTACAGCGTTGGTCAGCTTCGTCAAAGTTCCCGCGAACAGATACCTGCAGGTGACCTGGAGCTTCTTCCTGTCGCCGCGGCCAAAACCGGGGCACTTCATCGTGCCACAGTGGCACCAGGGGATCTGGGCCAAGATTTTTGGTCCGGGCTGGCGCTGGATCTGGTTCGTCCGACTTTTCGGCAGACGGCAGCTTAGAGAGTTCACTGAAATAAAGCCGGACACCTACGGCTTGATCGAGGCGCTGGACGGAGAGGTTCCTCCTCCAGAGAGGAGACAAGTCGTTTCCTCAAAGGAGGAAATTACCTATGAGACTATCACAGATGGGCAAGAGTTTCTCAAGAGAGGGGGCGAGAAAGGTTACCAGCTCGTCATCCTATACCCGGGAATCCATATCATCAACAGAGAACTGTTCAGGGTCGGCCTAGACCAGAAAGTAGTTGAGATCGCTCCCGGCAAAGTCGGTGTCATCATCGCCAGTGTCGGTGAGGACCCAACCGAGGATGACTTGATCCCCGTAGGACATAATGTGCATGGCCAAGCAATCTCTATCCTGAAACCAGAGATAAAGGAGGAGAAGCGCGGTATCAGGTCCGAGATACTCTTACCCGGTAAACATCTTGTCAACCGGCAGGCATACCGCGTGGAAATCGTAGATGTGACCCCGACCCGGGTTGTACTGGACGGCAGAACAGAGACGACACTCGGCGGAAACCGCATAACGCTCGGTGCTCCAGAGGTGACAACAAAAGACGGTTTCTCATTCCCCATGAATGGCGAGGTTGTCATCCAGGTTCAACCTGTCAACGCTCCGAAGGTTATCGCATTCGGCGGGACACTCGCCGAATTCATCCAGGACATCGTCGTCCCGTACATCGACGACATCTCCAAAACGACAGTCTCCGAGCGCCCACTTGCCGAGTTCTTTGGAGAACGCAAGAAGATTCGGGACTTCATCGAGATCGCTATCCGAACGGCCCTCGAGGGTCCCGATGAGGCAAGATCTGCTCTTTCCCCGGAACAACTAAGTACCGAAGAAGCAAAGAAGGATGCCGAGGAAGCCATCGCTCATGGCAGACGGCTGGACGTTCGGGAGTACTATCCCATCAAGGTGAACACGTTCCGGATTCTCCAGTTGAACTTTGAAACTCTCGGCGGCCCCGTTCAGCAGTTTGTCCAGGTCAGGACCAGAGAGGCAACTGCCAATCAAGAGGTCGCGACCGTTCAGGCCGAAACCAAGGTTGCAGAAGAGCGGGTCAAGCTCGCCGAGCAACAGGCTACAGCCGATGAACAACCGAACCTGATCCGGGCGCAGTTCCAAGCTAAGGCGGCAGAGCCTCTGGAGAAGTCCATTACCATCATCAAGAAATCCCTGGCCGGCACACCGGTGGAAGCTCTCACCCCATTCGTGCCGTCGCTCATTCAGCTCGTTGACGCCGTGAGCGATAGAATACGCGGCGTAGGGAGTACCACAACACCGAAGTAGTCGCGGCCCCTGGCCCAAGAGGCCCCACCCCCGTGCCACACCTAAATTTTCAGCAGGTGCACGGGGTTTTCGTTTACTTGACTTTTTGGATATTTTTGATATAATGATTACTGTTTTCTAGGACACCGCGTCCTAATGAGTTGTTTAAAAACTGAAGGTTCAGGAGGAACCATGACCAAGAGGATGACGGTCGTATTTCTGTTCGCACTCGGGCTCCTGCTCGTATTCGGGTTCGCCCCGAACGCGCAGGCACAGTCGACCAACATCAACTGCATGCGCCAGGCCAACGGGCTCCCGCCCGATGCAGGTGCGTCGCCCTGCAATCCCTACCGCATTGACGATCGACGAGGAAACTCGTACGAGCGGCAATACGGATACAACAATCGAGGCTATGACTACTACGATCGAGGCTTCGGCCATGACAGCTATCACCCTCAACAAAGCTTCCGTCGCCAAGTCGGCGACACGGTACTCGACTTGATCAGGCACGCTGGCCACAGCGAGATCGACACCCGTGCCTACGATCGCATTCGCGGCATCGACTATGCGTACGATCGTGAAAACCAACGCGCTACTCGGGCCGACTACGAAGCCGGTCGGGAAGAACAGGATCGTCGCTGGCGCGAGATCAAGCGCAGAGAAGCTGAACTAGAGACACAACAGCAGAAACCAGAACAAAAAAAGGAGGTAGCTCCCAGCGAAGAGGTGTGGACCCGTAACCGCACGGGCTATCACGTCCGTATCTACGACGGAGGTTTCAAGAAGAACCTCCTGGTGGCCGAGATGGAGAGGAATGCGTCGGGCACTCTACCAACGCCTTCTAGGAACTTTGTAGCCGCGTTCCAGATCTGGGATTTGGAGGCGCGGCCCAAGTGGTGTCGGGCGTTCGTACAAGGCGCCCGTAGCGATAACGGCTTCACCGTGGAGATTGGCACACCTGGTGAGAAATGTGAGGAGGTTTCCGCGCCATGACCTGGAAACAACGTCTGCAAAACTTTTGTACAAAGATCGCACCGCCGCTGGCCCAGTTCAAGGACCGCTTCAGGATCGCGATCATCGTCGGTGGCGTGGCGATCTTCACCCTGCTGATGCTCTTCTTCGGCATTACGACCGTCCAGATCATCATCGCGTTGGCAACGGCGATCTACGTGGTGGTGCTCCTGGCAACGCCGCCACGCAATTACGCGCGCGCCGCGGCCAGCATACTGCTTTGCGGGATGACCATTTTCTTCCTCCAGATAGGCAAGAGAAAGGAGCCGGGAAAGGGTACGCGGATCATCCAAGAGGGACCGTGGCCAGCACCCACACCTACGCCAACCCCGCCGCCTACAACTATGGTTGCACCAGAGCAACCAGTCGTTCCGGCCACTCCAACCTCCGAGAAACCAGTTGCTGCGTCTACCACCCCGGAAATCAAACCGTCGCCAGAGCCAGAACCTCAACCCCAGCCCAAACCTCGCCCCACGCCGTATGACGTAGACATCGAGCGAGCAAAGCTGGGCAGGAACTACCTCAACGGTTCTTACTTCGAAGCGGACCCCATCCGATGAGGGGTCCGCCCCACCGCCCGCAGTTGCGTGTCGTTTCCTAACGACACCCTGCGGGCCTTTTCATTGAAAAAATGCCCAATACACGATAGGCTGGAATGGATGGAATTATTATCTCAAAGCCCCCAAGAAACCCAAGATATCGCGGCCAAGCTAGCGGCTAAAGTTTTACTCATTAAGCCTGAAGAGACTGCCGCTATTATTACCTTAGAGGGAGATTTGGGTGCCGGGAAAACCACTTTTGTCCAAGGCTTTACCAAAGCTCTCGGAATTAATGAGGCGGTAAAGAGCCCGACTTTTTTATTAATAAAAAAGTACGCCGCCCAAGACAAGCGGCATCTCTACCACATTGATTGCTACCGAGTAAATAACTACCATGAGCTTTTATCGCTAGAAATAGAAGAGATTCTAAAAGATCCATCAAACATAGTGCTGATTGAGTGGGCTGAAAGAATCACGCCAATTCTGCCGGCAGACCGCATTACCGTCAATTTGGAACACCTGGCCCATAATACCCGCCGTATTTCCATAACTCCATGATAAAAAAACTCATCCTTATTGATGGTCATGCGTTAGTGCATCGAGCATTCCATGCGCTCCCGCCCAATATGAATTCGCCAGCCGGCGTGCCGACTAACGCCGTCTATGGCTTTACTTCCGTGCTTCTGAAGATGATGAAGGATTTCAAACCCGACTACATCGCGGCTACGTTTGATCTTGCCGGCGCCACATTCCGCCACGAAGAATTTGCCGAGTATAAAGCCACTCGCCAGAAGGCGCCCGATGAACTCCATGCTCAAGTTCCGCTCGTAAAAGAAATGCTCGGCGGATTCGGCATTCCCATCTTTGAAAAAGAGGGCTTTGAGGCCGACGATCTCATCGGTTCCCTCGCTTCGATAGCAAAAAAAGAGAAAGATCTCCAAGTTATTATCATGACGGGGGATTTAGACACTCTCCAACTTGTTGATGATGACAAAGTGGTAGTGCTTACGCTCCGCAAGGGAGTAACCGATACGGTGCTTTATGATGAAAAAGGGGTCCAAATGCGCTATGGATTGCCGCCGGAACAGCTTGTCGATTTCAAGGGGCTCAAAGGAGATCCGTCCGACAATATTCCGGGCGTGCCGGGAATTGGCGACAAAACAGCCTCGAGCTTGCTCCAGGAATTTAAGACACTCGAGAATCTCTATAAGGCCATTGAAAATGACGCAGTCCCCTCGATCAGCGCCAAGCTCAAAGAAAAACTCATCGAGCACAAGGATATGGCTTTTTTTTCAAAGCACCTCGCATCGATTATCTGTACGCTCGACATCCCATTTTCCCTCAAGGCCTGCGATTGGAAAACACATGCTGATCAAAAGAAGATCGAAAAATTCATGAAAGAACTGGGAATCTACAGCCTCGCAAAACGCATCCCAGAAGCACTCGGTAGCCAGGAGGTAATTGTCGCACCAACGCTCTTTTCGATGGAACAAAGCGGAATTCCCATCAAAGATGTAACAAGGTTGCCGGAAATAACGCCTGGATCAACGATTGCCATAGATACCGTCGATGGACATCTTCTCATCGCTACAGATGATACTGCAGTATACCGCTCATCATTCCAAAAGCTCCCGGAGGGTGTAGAGCTAGTGAGCCATGATATGAAACCTCTCCTCAAGGAGTTATTGAGACATGGTGTTGTCGCTCCCCATAAACTGTTCGACACTAAAGTTGCCGCATATCTCATGAATCCCGATCAACGCGATTACGATATTTATAAGATTTACTATGCGCTCACGGGAAAATCCGCCGATGAACAACCGGAATTGCGACCGCACTATGCGCTGAAGCTGGTAAAAATTCTCGCTGACCGCATCAATAAGCTCTCTCTCAAGAATGTTTTTTATGACATTGAGATGCCGCTCATCAGCGTGCTCGCTAATATGGAGCTTCGAGGAATACTCATTGATGTAAAGGGATTAAAGAAACTCCTCATTAAAAATAATCAGGCGCTCGAAAAGCTCGAGAAAAAAATCTACGAAATAGCAGGCGCGCCATTCAATATTAATTCTCCCCGCCAGTTATCGGACGTTGTCTTTATTAAACTCGGCCTCAAAGGGAAGGTCCGCCGTACCGGCGGGGGAGCGTTCTCAACTGCCGCTCCCGAGCTCGAGAAGCTTCGCGATCTACATCCGATTATCGGCCTTATTCTCGACTACCGAGAACTTCAGAAGCTAAAAACCACCTACATTGAGCCGTTCCCGTCACTTGTCGGCCCCGATGGCCGAATTCACACCACTTACAATCAGGCAGGTACGAGCACGGGGCGCTTGTCGTCGCAGGATCCCAACTTACAGAACATCCCCACAAAAACCGAACTCGGCCAGCAGTTCCGCAAAGCATTCATCGCCGAGAAAGGATATGAACTCGTGTCGTTTGATTATTCACAACTTGAACTTCGGTTGGTAGCCCATATCGCCCAAGATAATATAATGTTGGGTATCTTCAAACGCGGCGAAGATATTCACACCCGCACTGCCGTTGAAATCTTTAAAGTAGCTCCCGATAAGGTAACCAAAGAAATGCGCCGTCAGGCTAAAGTACTCAACTTCGGCATCATCTATGGTATGGGTACTACCGGGTTCGCCCGCGCTTCCGGCGTAGGCCGTGAGCAGGCCCGCCAATTTATTGATGCCTACTTTGCAGAATTTAAAGGCGTTGCCCGCTACATGGCAGAAACGAAACGTTTCGCATTCAAGCACGGCTATGTTGAAACAATCTTTGGACGTCGGCGGCTCCTGCCCGACATAACTTCTACCATGCCCCAGCTTCAAGCCCAGGCAGAACGCATGGCTATTAACCATCCCGTCCAGGGCACCGAAGCCGATCTCATTAAATTAGCCATGATCGCCATCGATACCTACGTGCGGGATCACAGGCTTTCGGATAGCGTTCGTATGCTTTTGCAAGTTCATGACGAATTGGTTTTTGAAATCAAGGAAGGTGCCGTAGAGAAGGTCGCGCCAAAACTCAAAGAGCTCATGGAAACCGTTCACGCTTTTGATGTGCCCATTACCGTCGACGTGAAGCGCGGAACTGATTGGTCAGACATGGAAAAATTATAGACATCATTCACCATCATGCCAGAACTACCAGAAGTACAAACAACAGTTAATGAATTAGAGAAACACATCATTGGTCTATCAATCTCGGATCTCTGGACTGATTGGCCTCGCATCGCGCGATTTCCTCAATCAATCGATCTACTCGCCGCAAAGCTTCGCCATCAGCGGATTATTGCCGTCACTCGACGCGCAAAATATATTGTTATTAAGCTTAGCGGAGGAGGCAATCTTTATGTCCATCAGAAAATATCCGGACACCTGCTCTACGGAAAATGGAAAGTTGAAAACAACTCCTGGATCAGCCAGCTGGAAGGAGAATATTGCGATCCAAAAAATAGATTTATCCGACTTGTTATCAGCCTTGATAACGGCTACCAGATCGCATTGGCTGATCAGCGGCGATTTGGTAAAATTATGCTTACCGACGACGCCGCTCTGCCACCCATTAAAGAGCTCCAGGAACTCGGTCCCGAACCCTTAGACGTCTCGAAAAAAGAGTTCCGTAAACTCTTCAACAAAAAACGCGGGAGCATCAAGCAAACACTCATGGATCCGCGTTTCATCGCAGGCATCGGCAACATCTACGCCGACGAGATACTCTGGGCCACGAATTTTCATCCGCTCACCCGAGTAGAACAGCTCACTGCTACCAGTATTGATCACATATATGCCGCCACACGCCGGATTCTCATCAAGGCGATCCGCTACCAGGGCTCGAGTGTAGACGACTACCGCCTGCCATCCGGAAAGAAAGGCCGCTTCCAGGAGATGCATAATGCTTACCGCCGGACCGGACAGCTATGCTCGCGCAATGATGGCGGCATCATCCAGCGATTGAAACTCGGGGGGCGATCTGCGCATTTTTGCTCGATTCACCAGCGACTCACCCAATGAATCCCGTTAGAGACAATATGACCCTTATCCTATCGATCAGCGGTGATTCCATGGTTAGCTTATTTCAATCGGGATATAATTTTCGACGGTTGCGCCACCAGCGCAACCTGTCTCTAACGGGATGAAACGATTTACGATTAATACTTTCCTCTTCGGTTCAATGGCAATCGCCGTCGGCATCGCCATATATTTTATTTTTTGGTGGCGTCACGAGATCATTATCAGTAGCGACAGAACAGAACCGACCCAAGACGCCACGCTTAGCGCCATCACCGGATTGCCGTGCGCTACCCCTGCCCGCCGACCCGTGGCCGTAATGCTTGCATCTGATCCGGTTACGCGGCCGCTTTCCGGTCTTGCCGCCGCAGATGTTGTCGTAGAAATGCCGGTAACTCCCGACGGCGTAACACGCCTAATGGCGGTATTCCAATGCTCGGATCCCAAAGAGATTGGTTCCATCCGATCCGCCCGCGGGGATTTTCTTCCACTCGCCGGCGGTTTTTCCGCGCTTTATGCTCATTGGGGAGGGGAACGCGATGCCTTAGACAAGCTCAACAAAAAAGTCCTCGATAATATTGATGCCTTGAAATACGAGGGCTCGACATTTTATCGGAAAAAAGGCATCCCGAAACCGCACGATGGCTTCACTACCCTTGAATTGATCTTCGGGCGTGCTCAAGCGCTTAAATACGGCCTTATAACCACTTTCAGCGGGTATCCACACCGCGAGGCGACTACAAAGCGAAACGTATCGAGCATCATTGAAACCATTACTATTCCGTATCAATCACCTTATACGGTTCGCTGGGAATATGATAAAACTACGAATCAATACAAACGATTCCGCAACAATACGGCAGAAATGGATAAGACGGCGGGAGAACAGATAACTGCCTCAAATATTATAGTGCTACGCACGAGAGCGGAACCGTTGCGAGATCAATACCTTACGGTAGCCACCACCGGACAAGGCGAAGGAACACTATATCAGGACGGTATAGGCTTGAGTATTTCGTGGAAAAAAGATCCGGCATCGCTTGCCAGTAAGCTTCTTTTTCTGGATTCCAAGGGGAAAGAAGTTCCTTTTATCCCAGGCAAGATCTGGATTGAGTTTATCCTTAATTAATCATGATTATTTTTCTTTATGGTCCCGATTCATATCGACTAGCCAACTATGCGCGTGAACTGCAGAGTCGATACCGCGCGAAATACCAAAGCGGACTCAATCTGGTCACATGCGACGCAAGCGTCGACACAACCATTCCGGATCTCACCGATTCTTTAAAGAGCACCTCATTTTTTGATGAGGTAAAACTCATTGTCATTAAAAATCCTTTTTCCCATAAACCCGCGGCCAATGCGCTGGTCTCGTTGCTTCACGATCAAGATGCCATTGCGCGAAAAGATATTGTAGTGCTTCTATACGATGCGCGCGGCGGCAAGGATCTTAAGGCAAGCAATAAAGAATTGTTCGAGCTTGCAACACAAAAGGGGAATACCGTCCAAGAGTTTGAATATTTATCAGGATCGATACTTAATGCCTGGATTAAAAAAGAAGCGGAGCGCCAGCAGTGCACATTGGACGCTACGGCAATTTCAATACTCATCCAACGGATAGGCGCTGACACCTGGAACCTCTCCCAGGAAATTACAAAACTTGCCAATTACCGAGGTTCCGCAACAGTATCCAGAGAAGATGTCATAAAGCTAACAGCCTCGTCGGAAGATTTGAGCATCTTTGATCTGGTTGACGCGTTCGCCGCCCGAAACAAACCGAAATCATACACGCTGATGTATCAGGAATTGCAGTCAGGACGAGATCCTTACTACATTCTCACAATGCTAACCTACCAGGTACGCAACCTCCTAATGGTCAGTGATCTTCTGGTGCAGAAATTAAGCCCTTCGGAAATAGCCAAGCGCGCCGGACTACACCCGTTTGTGGTGCGGAAAACAATCGAGCAATCTCGAAAATTTTCTGGCGATGAATTGCACAAACTCTACGAAACCTTAGTCGATATGGAATATCAAACTAAACAGGGGACTATTAATCTTCAGGATAACCTTTATCTCCTCCTGCACTGATGTTGCCATTTAAATATTCTACCGTATAATAGGCCTACGAAACATTTCATGTACGATTATCTCCATATTGGAAGCGCCCACGATACTACCAATCGCCGCGACTACCGCCTCTACCGAGCTCTTGAAATTCTGCCCGGCGTTTTAGCGTGGGGAACGCTTATCCTCATTGTCGTATTGGCTTTCACGGAACCGGTATGGACGGCATTTTTTATCATTGCTTTTGACATATATTGGCTTCTTAAAACGATTTACCTTTCTCTGCACATGCGCTCTACTTTCAATAAAATGCGGTCCAACTTGAAAAAGGACTGGTTTTTAGAGCTGTCCGGAGTCACTGCCCGCGCGCCCGAGCTCAATGGCGCTTCCTGGCAAGATCTCTACCACCTCGTAGTCCTGCCGATGTATAAAGAACCTCTCGCTATTGTCAGGGAAAGCATCCGAAGCCTCACAAAAATAAAATACCCGCTTGATAAACTCATTGTTGTCCTCGCCATTGAAGAGCGCGCCGGCGAAGAAGCTCGGAACATTGCGCACAGCATCGAGCAGGAATTCGGATCATTATTCTTTAAATTTACTGCCATTGAACATCCCGGCAATCAAGAAGGAGAAGTAACCGGCAAGGGATCCAATGAGGCATGGGCAGGAAAGGAAGTCCAAAAACAGATCATTAATCCTCTGGGACTTCCGCACGAATACGTCATCGTTTCCGTATTTGATATTGATACCGTCGTACATCCCAACTTCTTCGGCTGTCTGTCGTGGAACTATCTTACCGCACTCCATCCGCTCCACTCATCATTTCAGCCGATACCGCTATTTACGAATAACATCTGGGAAGCGCCGGCATTTGCCCGCGTTTTCGCATTTTCAACGACATTCTGGCAGATGATTCAGCAGGCGCGCCCAGAACGATTGGTTACGTTTTCTTCACAATCCATCAGTTTGAAAGCCCTCGTCGATGTAGGGTTTTGGCAAACCAATGTCGTGAGCGAAGATTCTCGCATCTACTGGCAATGCCTCCTGCGATACGACGGTAATTGGCGGACTATTCCCATGTACTTTCCGGTATACATGGATGCCAATGTCGCGCCGACATTCTGGCAAACGCTAAAAAATCAATATAGGCAGATTAGGCGTTGGCATTTTGGAGCAGAAAATAATCCCTACTTTCTATTCGGATTTATCAAAAATAAAAAAATCCCTCTCATCAAAAGAGTTCAAATCAGCGCATTTATGGTGGAGACGACACATTCTAGTGCCACAAACGCGCTTATCATCTTCCTGCTGGGCTGGCTCCCGCTCATGTCCGGGAATCTTAATTTCTATCGAGATGTTTTGTCCTATAATCTTCCCCAGATGACTCGGCTGATCATGAATTTCGCCATGGTCGGCCTGGTAACATCGGCAATTATTACGATCATGCTACTGCCTCCCCGGCCCCCGAAGTATGGCCGCTTCGCTGTCGTATGGATGATTCTCCAATGGATTTTATTCCCGATCAATATCGTCTTCTTCGGAGCTATTCCGGCACTCGATGCGCAAACGCGACTGATGCTAGGAAAGTATCTTGGATTCTGGGTGACGCCGAAATCGCGTTTTATTCAAAATGAGATAGCGAACGAAACTCCTCAAGGCGTTGGCGCAACAAAGGATAGCGCGTAAGTCGAGGGTCTTCCTTTAGTAGAATCCGCGCTTGAATGCGGGCTTTTTTAATTAGATCCATGTCGGTGAGCGCGGCCATTGTAAGATCAGGCATCCCAGACTGTTTAATGCCGAAAAATTCGCCCGGTCCGCGCAATTTCATGTCCTGTTCAGCAAGTTCAAAACCATCCTGGGAAGCGACAAGAGCCTTTAGTCTCTTATTGACCAGGGTTTCGTCTGAAGTAGGCAATAAAAAGCAGTAGGATTGATGTCCACCCCGTCCTACGCGGCCGCGAAACTGGTGAAGCTGGGCCAAGCCGAATCGATCTGCGCTTTCAATCATCATAATGGTAGCATTGGAAATATCCACGCCAACCTCAACAACCGATGTGGCGACAAGGATGTCGTGCCAGCCAGACTTGAATTCAGCCATAATTGCCTGCTTTTCCTTGGGCTTCATTTTCCCGTGGAGCATAGCAACGCGACGATGCGGGAAGAGCTCTTTCGAAAGCTTTTCGTATTCTTCCGTTACCGCCTTCACTTCCGCCCATAGTAAATTTAACTTTCTTTGCATGGGCTTTTTCGCTGAAGTTGATGCAAGCCCGCCAGTCGTAGCACATAAATTATGTGCTCGATTTTGGCGGGCAAGCGTAGTTTCAGGAATAATGGATTCGGTAGGCAGTTGAACTCGAGGACAGATGACAAAAACTTGTCGCCCCGCGCCAATATGCTCATCAATGAATGAATAGGTTTCGTGTCTCTGCTTCGGGTTTACAACTTGCGTAATAATCCGCATCCGATCCTTCGGCTTCTGGCGCAAAAGAGAAATATCCAAATCTCCGAAGATGGTCAGCGCCAAGGTCCGGGGGATGGGTGTTGCCGTCATGGAGAGAAGATGTGGCACGGTAGTTTGCCCTTCGCTTTTCAAGAGCGCAGAACGTTGGGCAATGCCAAATCGGTGCTGTTCGTCGACCACCACTATGCCAAGATTCTTAAATCGGACGTCTTTTTGAAGAACGGCGTGAGTGCCGATAATAATCTGGACGGCGCCATGCTCAATGCTCTGCTTGATCTTCGCCTTTGTCTGCTCTTGGTCATTAAGAATCGCTTGAGAACTCGTTAATAGGGCCACATCGACATCATGATCTTTGCTCAACATGCGTATCGTTTGAAAATGCTGGGACGCTAATACTTCGGTAGGGGCCATAATAACGGTTTGGAACGAGTGTTTTGCCGCCTGCATGGCAGCCAGAAAAGCAACCACGGTCTTGCCGCTTCCCACGTCTCCTTCCAGGAGGCGATTCATCGGATATGGTTTTTGCAGATCGCTTAAAATTTCCCAAGCGGCGATTTTCTGATCACCGGTTAATACGAATGGAAGCGAATTGATAACTTTTTTAATGAATCCCGCCTCAAAAGGTATTACCGTAGATGTTAACTGCGCCACCTTTCGACGCTCAATGAGCGCTTTCAGTTGGAACATGAGGAGATCTTCAAACGACAGACGCTTTCGAGCCGCTTCGATATCTTTCTCGCGGGAAGGGTAGTGTACTGTATGGAGTGCGATGTTTAAATCCACTAGACCATACTGCTCGCGTACAGTTTTGGGTAATGGATCTTCAAAATAAGCACCTTCCAAGATCGGTTGAATGAGAAACCGGAGATATTTTGATGTTATACCCTCGGTTTCCGGATATACGGGAATGAGGCCCGCCGTATGACGAAGATTGCCAGTATGGCTCGTCATCTTTTCATAGGTGGGACTTCCTAAATACAAGCCACGCTTATCCAGACTCACCTTGCCCGCAAGACTGACCGGGGTTCCTTCAGTCAGTGAATTGGCGATGAAGGGCTGGTTGAACCAGATTGCTCTCGCGACGCCTGAATCATCTTTAATAATTGCGTCTACGATCGTGAGGCGGCGAGGGAATATCCGTTTCACGCTAATCTTTATAACTTCCCCCTGAATCGTAACTTTTTCTCCCGCCCGGAGGTCTGAAATAGGAATCGTCTGCGAGTAGTCTTCATAGCGCGCCGGTAAATGCCATAAAAGATGGCGCAGTGTGTGGATTCCCAGGCGTCGCAGTCGAACGACATTCTTAGGCCCGATAGACTTAAGCTCTCCGATTGGAGTAGCTAGATTAATGGATCGTGGGACCATATATATCGTTCATAGCATGGATATCGGTAAATGAAAAGCATCCCGCCCTCTATGCCCGTGATTCATAGCATTGTGCCATGTTCATAAGCCTAGAGGGCGGGATGCTTTTCATGATTTCCCTTATATTTACCGGCACGCCTCTCCAGAAACCACGGCGGTTGCTATACGATTCGCGCCTAACTCTCCTCCGAAGACACGATAGCGATATGTACTACCCATAATTACACTTGTATCATCGAATGAAAATACATTGAATGGAGGATCGCCGCCTTCAAAGAATATCGGCTCAAACGCGCCGGCATCGGCGCTTCGCTCTATACCATTTACTGTTGCTCCCGCAACCGCTTCCCACGAAACACGAACTAAAGGCTTAATTCCGGCTTGGCAGATAGCGCTGATACCTCTGGGAACTATCGGGGAGGAGGTCGGAGTAGATTCAGCCGCCTTGTCTTTGCTTAACTCAACGTTGAAATTAAAAATCTGAAAGGGATCGTACCAAACCAGGCCGCCCATGATTAACACTACCAGGGTAGTTCCTAAAATTGCTTTGCGCTTCGCTCCGGAAAACATGCTTGCAGATGACGGGTCTTCGACGGGAGTAAACGTCTCTACGGATGGGGGATCCGAAGGAATCGGTTCGGGAGAAGGAGGAAGTTGTTGTGGTTCTTCGGCCATAAAAGGGGAATGGGATTAACCTTTGAAATTAAAGGTGTCTTCGCCATCATTATTCTTATCGATAATTGACTTCAGTTCTCGTTTCTTGAACAGCTGGGTTCTGGTGTAGGCAACATACATCAGGGTAATAATCAAGCTGATCAAGAGCGCGGTGAATACGCTCTCTTCGGCGCCTGTGGGAATCTGTCCGACACCCGCAACACTGCCATTAATAATTGTAATCGGAAGCTGGGCAATGAGCGGCGGGGTTAAAATTTGGGCGGTATTAATAACAGATGTCGTGCCCAGAGGAAGAGCGCTTGCCGCGGCGACTCGGCCGCTAAACCGAATAACCTTCTGCTGGCCGGGATCTAATGATCCAATATTCAACCCGCCCGCCCCAATGCCATCTCCGGCCACAACACCGTCAATGCTCGTCGTATTGAGGATATAGGTAATAGCGGCAGGGAGTATGTCACTGACGATGACATTATCGATACGGCTGGAGGATAGGGATCGTACTCGAACAATGAATTCGATAGTGTTATTAGGATATGCCGTTACTTGGTTAAGTTCGCCAAACTCACCGCGCGTTAGGTTGCGGCCAAACTTTTGGATAGTGATCTGGGGAGACGATTGACTGCGAGTAACGTTGACGAATGCAGGATCGGATACCGGGGAAACGTTATCAGATATAGCGGTGGCAGTATTAACAAGTGTTGTCGTGCCAATACTGAAGGTTGATTCGCTTGCGACCTGCGCTCGGAATCGGACAATAATCGTCCGGCCCGGCGTAAGATCGCCAAGACTGATGCCTCCTGAAATAATCCCATCAGAGTATGTATTGCCATCTACAACGGTACTGCCACTAATGTAGGAGAGCCCTTGCGGCAATACGTCCGAAAGCCGGACATTGCGCACGGTAGCGGTGCCATAAGAATTGACACGAATCGTAAATTCAACCGTATCAAGAGGGTTCGCGCTTACAATATCCGCCTCGACGCTTGAGCTCGTAACATTACGCACGGTCTTTACGAGATTCAAGCTGGGCGTCGTAGGAGTCGGAGTAGGAGTGGGGGTAGCCAAACTGCTGATGGACGCATTGCAATTAACGCTTTGGCCACCCGCGGCAACGGTAACCGTGTAATTCCCGACACTGCCGTAAGTAACATTGAAACTCTGACCGGTATTGCTGTTATAGGCGCCGGAGGGAGCTGTCCATGTATAGGTTGCGTCTGAAGCCGCGCCGCCCGCGATGAATTGAATAGATTGATTAACGTATGCACTAGTGGAAGTTGGAGAACAGTAAAGACCGGTAGAAGGCGCTATTACAACCGCTTGACAAGTAGCTTGCTGGGTACCGTTAGTAACGGTAATGATGTGAGTACCCGCTTGGCCATAGGAGGTCGTGAACGTAGCCGGTCCGATTTGCGAGCTTGGACTGCCGTTCGGCGCGCTCCAGGTGTACAGTATTATTCCGTCGCCGGCTCCAACACCACCGGCAGCAGTGAAGAGCTGGTTTTGGCCGGTAGTGAGGCTCACTTGTGAAGGAGAGCACACCAAAGGAACAGGAGCGGGGGTGGGGGAAGGGGTAGGAGTTGGACACCATCCCTCTGGAGGTTCACTTGGTTCGGGCATCCGGCAGTATGGAGGCGTATAAAGACACGCGGGGCGAGGGACACATGTTCCGATCACGGTCATGGTTGGGGTGGGAGTGGGTGTTGGTGTAGGAGTTGGGATAGGGGTACCTACTGCATTGCAGTATGGTCCATCCCAAAATTCAACGCCCAAGAAATAACCGGGGCTATAGAAAGGCGGCTCCAGAGGATCGCCAATCACAAGGTCAACTTGTGAGTAGCAATTCGGTAAGCCGGTCGATAGATTCATCGTCTGGCCCGGCCCAACCGTTATGGTCTTGAAATCATGAAGCGTCTGCTGGGAAATATAATGAGGAGCGACACCGCCGCGATTTGACCAAATCTTATAAGAGGCGAGAGAGATGACACAATCTCCCGTATTGTTGTTCGTAACCCGTGAAGTCGCGGGATTCCCGCTCACATTGATACCGGGAACATCGGTGCGAATATTGGCCTTCACGCATGATGGCGCCGGAGTTGGTGTGGGGGTGGGCGTTTCAGAACATGTAGGATTCGCTGCACATCTGCCCGTCGCAGGTAGGCAAAGTTCTTGACATCCATTTGTAACAGGACAATCGGAGTCGCTTGTACAAATAGTGCCGCTGCCGGGGATGACCTCAACATCGACATACGCACTGGTATTCCCGCCAATTGTCCCGGGATTTCGAACGCAGTCGAGTGTAAATCGTGTTGTGTCGGTAATATTACTAATCACGACATCGTCACTGATGAGACTTCCGATCGGAGTTGTGATTGTCCACTGGGGATGCTCGGGTGCGGAGAATGTAAGACAGCTTTGAATATTTGTTGCGGTCCAGGTAAGCGTCGCGCTTCCCCCTGAATTAATCTGCGACGTATTTGTAGTGAGAGTTACATGGGGACTCGGCGCGGAGGTCGGAGTAGGAGTAGGATCAATCCCGCCGCTACATAATGTTCCCAGAGGATTGCATGTGTTATCTCCAGGACCATCTACGAGTACACAAGCCTCATTAACGCATTCAAAGTGCCGCGGGGCTGCGGTCGGCGTGGGGGTCGAGACAGAACAGCTCGCATCACCATTTCTACAATCGTTATCTAGGCCATCTTCACAGATTTCAGTAGCGCCAGGATTTACGTTAACGTCGAAATCATCACAATCACCTTGATTGGGCGTATAACTGTCAGAATCTTGATCGCAGGTATAGGGATTCACATCGCAATCCTGCTCCTGAAATGCAAAAAACCGGAAAAAATCTAGACTAAAATCATAATAAGCCCACGCGCCGTAGCCTATCATCAGCACCACCAGCACCAACGTTAAGACGATCTTACGATTTTTAAAAAACTGACCGAACGAAAAGGAAGGTTTGCCGGAGGAATCTGCGGGAGGCGGCGTTAGTGGATTGTCCATAGTTGCTTTCATTATAGTCCACTATCATTACTGCTGTCCAAATTTTCTATCCACAGGAGCCGTTATTGGCTAATGAGATTTGCCTTAATGGCGATCCGCAAGTAGCTCGTGCCCACCGGGTAACAACTGACGAGCACAATACTCACTCCATCGGTCTGATCCAGTTCACGCAGCCGCGAGTCATCGGAGAGCGGATTGAAAATAATCGACTTTTCAACTTCAAATATAAAAAATCTGCCGTCGTCGTATCGGACATAGAATCGATCACCGGCATTCAGTTTTGACAGAAGGGCGAAGACTGAACCATATTTTCCTTTATACCACGGGTACGCCGAACTATGGCCGAGAATCACGGACACGCCTCTCATCCCAGGCTTGATTGTGTCAGAATAGTGAACCACGCCTTGCTCCAGTGCCTTATAGATAGTGTCGGTATCGCTGGGGATATTGAAAACGATGGGAGCATTTACACCGAGGCTATCAATGACCAGATTGGCCGCGTTAGGTAACGGCTTGAACCGTACATCTTGAGCCAACGGAAAGGGGGAGGGCATTGTTGCGTTTTGATTCTTGATGGTTCCCGGCGCAATCCAATAGCGGACGTTCGCGTAGAGGAAGCGAACATTAAAAATTAAAAAGATCGCCACAAAGCCTCCCAAGAATATTACGAGAAAACGTCGGCGCATTACTCGGGAATGATTGTGGAAGGTTACGCTCATGGATTATCCAATTCGGCTCTGCTGGATTATTGTTATAAGCGGCACAATAACTGCCAGGGCAAATAGGAGTGCGTGAAATGCTGTTTTAATAATATATTCTTTCCTGAATTCTCGGAATAGGAGATATCCCAGCGAAGCAAGTACGAGAAGGTAGGCATAAAACGTAAAGGTATTATTGAGAATTCGCATCACTCGAGAGAGCGTAGATGCCTTGTCGATGCTTGTTGCTCGCGGTGTGATCAGAGTGGATGGAATCGGCGTAGTTCGCGCTATCTTAAGGGGCGAAGGTGATAGTGTAATCTTAGGCGTAGGAGTCGGGGTTGTTTCATCGGCATCAGACCGAGAAAGGCCCAGTGAAACAGGGGATTTTGCATCGCCGCTTGAAACGGCAACCCGAGGAACATTGAGCGGAGAGCCGAAGAGCTGAACCACTAAAATGCCGCTGTCACCGGCGATCGTAGCGAAGGCTACGGCAACGCCGATCTCTCGAAACTGCGCATTGGTAAGATTATTCCGATGCGAGGGGGATTTAATCCACGCATCAAGGGTGGTTTTTGCATCTGGGAAACCGATGGCTAGATTTTCGCCGGCATACGTATATCGGTATCCGTTGACCTGAAACCAATACCACGGAGATATTCCCGCCGGGCTGAAATGCGCGAAATACTGATTGCGCATCATATCCTCAAGCTTTTGCGCCGCGGCGGCATTCAATGCGCTATTTTCCTGAAGAACGCCCAGCCCTTGCTCAACTCGAAACACATTCGTCTGCGTAATAATTTCTTGAGGTGGAAATGCCTGTTCTCCCAGAACGAGCTGGGCCAATTGGATTGAGGGGGCGCTTACGCTCTTAAGCAGAAAGAGCGCAACGAAATTCCAAAATATAAACTTACTGCTCCAAATACCGCGCATGCATAAAGTTTATCACACTTTTGCGGGCCTGCGTGGCCGGCCACGCCCCGCCGAAGGCGAGGCTCCGCCAAAGCGGGGCTAAGGGTAGGCAGGTGCGGCGTTGAGTTCTAGAGAAAGCGAGCGAAGTTAAAGCGCCGATTGTCCTTTTGAGATCGCCGAAAGGCGGCATTAGCATCACGTCGCAAAAAAACATTCGTGCGGGTGTAATACATGTAGCCGTATGTAAGAATTCCGCTCAAAAGTAATGCAATGAGCGCGCTACTGCCGCTACCGGTTTGAACGCTGGCCACTATGCCGATAGTTCCGCCATAGGTTAGTGGCAATTGCGAAGAGACGGTGGGAGTGTTGTCAGCCCGCGCCGACGCAATATTGAAGGCTGAAGTCGAACCGTTCGGGAACGTCGAGCTTGAGCCAACGATAGCCCGAAAACGAAGCACTGCTTCCTGATTAGGCGCCAGAGAGCCGATATTGATTCCAGTATTGACGATGGCATCCGACACGGTATTACCATTTACGGTAGTTGAATTTGGAATATAGGTAATGCCTACCGGGGGCGCGTCACTCACAATTACGTTGGCAAGCGTCGAAGCTGAAAGCGACTGGACACGGATCGTGAACTCAAGCGTGTTGTTAGCGCCGATCGTAACACTGGTAAACTCGCCAACCTGGCCTCGGGTTATATTACGTCCATACTTCTGGATGCTAATATTGCCAGAGATTACAACAGGGTTAGTGCGAATTACATTCACCATAGCCGTATCGCTGGCTTGCGAAGCATTACTGGCTGAAACAAAGGCAATGTTAGTCAAGGCTGTCGTGCCAAAAACAAATGATGTTTCAGGATCAATGACCGCTCGGAACCGAATTGTTACAGTCCGATTTTGAGCGATATCGCCAATCGTAATACCGCCGCCGAGAATACCATCCGTGTAATTTTGATTATCCACGGTTGTACTGCCGTAAATATAGCGCAAGCCGTTTGGAAGCGTGTCGCTTACACGAACGTTTGTGGCCGGGGTCGAACCAAACGTATTCACGCGAAGAATAAATTCAACAGTGTCGTTGGGACTCGCATTGAGCACCTCGGCTTCACCGCCATTGGCGGTAAAGCTACGGACTGTTTTACTGATGCCGATACTCGCATTGTTCGGAGCTGAAGCGAGAACTCGAACCGTACAGATAGCAAATTCACCGCCACTGCGAACGGTGGCCGTGTGAGTTTGATCAACAGATATTGCCGGATAGGTCGGGTTATAGACCGCGCCAGTTCCGGTAGATGGGTTTGCATTGGGGCCGATCCAGAAATAACCGCTGTTATTACCGCCCACGGCGATAAATTGCGCGGACTGGCCGCCAAGAATTGTCTGGAATGACGGTGCGCAGGTTAACTGTACCGGAGTTGGGGTGGGTGTCGGCGTGGGAGTGGGGGTGGGGATAGGGGTACCTACTGCATTGCAGTATGGTCCATCCCAAAATTCAACGCCTAAGAAATAACTCGAATGATAATTGGGTGGCTCAATAGGAGCACCCAGCACAAGGTCAACTTGTGAGTAGCAATCCGGCAAATTCGTGGATAAGATCGCCGTCTGGCCTTGGGTAAGAGTTATGGTCTTGAAATCATGAAGCGTCTGCTGGGAAATATAATGAGGAGCGACACCGCCGCGATTTGACCAAATCTTATAAGAGGCGAGGGAAACTACGCAATCTTGAGATGAATCATTACGAACGCGAGAAGTTGCTGGATTCCCACTTACGTTGACGCTCGGAATATCATGGTTAATTACATCCTTACACGAAACCGTTTCTGACGTAGCGGCCTGGCTGAACACCGCAAACGAGCTCATCGCGACAACAGCGAGAATTACAAAGAAAATATTGTTTTTATGGGCTAATCCGTTCATAGATTTACTATTCTTATAGTGTTCGGATATCATACAAGTAACCTAAGTATCTGTCAAGAATAATTAGCTTTATCTTCTATATCCGGCAGGTATACCAGGATATTGAAAATATGGCAATTGGCGGGTATACTTGTCCCGAGTTTACCTAAGGAGTAGGCGGAACCGATAATAGAGAGCCCTCGTCGTTCAACGGATAGGACACAAGATTGCGGATCTTGTAATAGAAGTTCGATTCTTCTCGAGGGCACAGCTAGAATATTTGACTCCGTATTATGAAGAATATATCGTATATGATATATGAAGGCTACTAACCCGGATGCCCAGCAAAAGATAGGATTTTTTATTAAAAACTTACGCGAAGAACGCGGGTTGACTCAAGCCGCGTTTGCTAAAGCGCTTTCTACCTCACAGTCGGCAGTCGCGCGCATGGAGACGGGCAAACAAAACTTCAGCACAAAAGAACTTTTAAAAATAAGCAGAATACTGAACAGGAAAATTTTTACTATCGCCGAATCGTTAGATTTTGAAATTCGGGGCGGCAGAAAAATTTCCGGCAGTATTACGACGAATTTTTCTAAAAACGGTTCGGTGGTGCTTTTGTGCGCCGCTCTGCTAAACAAAAATAAAACTACGTTACGCGGAATTTCTCACATTGAAGAAGTGTATCGCTTGATTGAAGTTATGGAGAGTCTCGGCGTGTCCGTTCGTTGGATCGGCCAAAATGCCGTTGAGATTCTACCGCCCAAAAAATTAACTTTTAGTAAATTAAACCGCGAGTCAGCTTCAAAGATACGCTCCAGCATCATGCTCATCGGCCCCATTATTCATCGAGAGGCCGAATTCCTTCTGCCCCATGCCGGGGGCTGTAAAATGGGCAATCGCACAATCACCGCTCATCGTTATGGTTTAGAGAAACTTGGGATTCACATCGCAACCAAGGACAAACATTATGAAATACGGGCGGGGAGATTGAAACCGTCCGAAATCGTGATGTATGAAGCAGGGGATACGGCGGCAAATAATATACTGATGGCGGCCGCGTTAATTCCAGGTACGACGACTGTTCGTTTCGCCCCACCAAATTATCAAGTGCAGGAACTTTGTTTCTTTCTAGAAAAGATGGGCGTGAGAATTGACGGCATTGGTACGACTAATTTAGTGGTGCACGGGATCGAAGGGTTCGATAAGCCTCTCGAATATCACAACAGTGAAGACCCGATCGAATCAATGATGTTTATTTCGGTTGCGGCAACTACCGGCTCAAAATTGACAATCAAGCGTTCCCCAATTGATTTTTTACTCGTTGAGCTTCTCAAGCTTGAGAAAATGGGTTTGAAATTTTTGCTGTCGCCAAAATACAAATCCCACAATGGGCACACCGATTTAGTGGACATAACCGTCTTTCCATCGAAGCTTACGGCGTTAGCCGATAAAATCCACGCTTTGCCGTACCCGGGTATCAATTCTGATAATCTTCCATTTTTCGTACCAATTGCCACCCAGGCTGAAGGAACGACGTTAATCCATGATTGGATGTGGGAAAATCGCGCGGTATATTTTACCGAATTGAATCGTCTTGGCGCTCAAGTCGCGCTGGCCGATCCGCATCGAGTATTTATCACCGGCAAAACAAAGCTAAGATCGGGCCAGGTCGTATGCCCGCCGGCTCTTAGGCCGGCGATGATTATACTTATTGCCATGCTCGCCGCGGAAGGCACTTCAATCCTGCGCAATGTTTATTCCATAAATCGCGGCTATGAGGAGATCGCCTCAAGGCTAAACTCCATTGGCGCCGATATTCGAGTATTAGAAGGGGTGTAGTCTAAAGACTGCTGAACCGAGCAAGAGCTTCTATTAATGATATCTCGTGCTCTTCCTCGGGGATGAACTCCAAGAGGAAGTCTCGGACATGGTTGGGATTTTGACTACCGAGCGGAACCTTAACATAGGGAAGATACCAATGACTGATTTCAAGACTTAACTCTTTAGCGCCGCCGGGCGTGTAATCTATCCAAAATGACTTAAGACTTTTGAAAGGGTGGAAAGCATCGTGGATCGCTACACCCTCGGCATTGATCCGTATGGCTATTTCTTTTACTTCGCGGCGCGAAACGGCGATGATCGTTAGGGCCGCCAACAAGAGAAAGCAGGCAAACAGGATATTACCTTGAAAATACCAGACCAACGCCGCCAGACCGACGATGATAGCAACAAAGATCGTTAGGTGGCGATTCGATTTCGGTCTCTCTTGGTGCGGACGGGCTCCCCAGGCAAAAGTAGTCGCCGGAATGTCTCTTCTTGAGAGAGCGGCCGGTGAATTAATCTCGGGAGTATTTTCTATTTTTTTCTCCTGTGGGGGTAATACAGAAGCAATCTGCTTGAGAAGCGGCTCTTTTTTGACATCTGGTTGTGGACGAAGATTAATGAGACGGGCCATATCGTATAATAACTAGATATTGTGTGCATTTATACATCGTCAACTGGCGGAGGGTGTAGGATTCGAACCTACGAGGGCTTGCGCCCGCTGGTTTTCAGGACCAGTGCCATAAACCGCTCGGCCAACCCTCCCAATAGGCAATACTTTTTCACAGAGAAGATCGGTTCTACTTCTTTACTGCATCGAGCTCCTCTCGCAATTTTTCCTCTACTCTTTTTAGTTCTGTAGCTTTCCGCTCCTTCTGCTGGTGAAGCTGATCTAACTGAAGCTTGATTGCCGAAACGTTTGCCTCGGCTTGAGCCACCTTCTGCATCTGGCGGTCGAGATCAGACTTCAACTGGTCGGCTTTTTGTTTTTCTTTGCGCACTTCGTTCTCTGCGTCCCGATGCTTTAACTCAAGTTGTAGAGCCTCTCTGTTCTCTCGATCAATTTCCTGAACGAGAGTATCCAATGCTTGTTTTGACGTGTTCATGCAAATAAATTAAATCATTAATACTCTTCTGGCGGAGGCGGTAGGATTTGAACCTACGATACCCTTACGGATATACCTGATTTCGAGTCAGGCCCATTCAACCGCTCTGGCACGCCTCCGTAGGTACCTACAACGAGAAACTGTACCACGAAACAGCCTCCAGTAAAAGGGTCGGCTATCTTTGGAATTCCGTTCGTTCCGAAGAATTTTTAATGATTTCAAAAGCTTCTTCAGCGCTATCCACGACCTTGTATATCTTCTGGTCCGCTTCATCAATCGCTTTAAATTTCCCGTACACTTCTTTATTAATCCAGTCGGTTAAAGGTCCCCAAAACTCTTTCCCCATTAAGAGAACGGGGATGGCCAAGGGAATTTTTTTTGTTTGAATAAGTGTTATAAGTTCAAACATTTCATCTAGGGTGCCGAAACCGCCGGGAAAATATACATAAGCTTGTGCCGCGTAGGAAAGCATGACTTTTCGCACAAAGAAGTAATGAAAACCGACGCCTTTTCTCACGTAGGAGTTTATGCGCTGTTCATAGGGAAGCTTAATATTGAGGCCAATGGACTCTCCGTTGCCCTCTACAGCGCCGCGATTGCCGGCCTCCATGATACCCGGACCGCCGCCAGTCACTACGCCAAAGCCAGCTTCACCGAGCAATCTTCCTAGAGTCCGCGCTTCTTCATACCATCGATAGCCTTCTTGAAAGCGGGCGGAACCAAAGAAAGTGACGGTTTTTTTAAAATCAGCGAGAAACTGAAAGCCGTCGATAAATTCCGCCATGATGCGGAATACCCGCCAATGAAATGATGATCGAAAGTCTTCGAGTTGCGGAGTCGTCGGCAACTTGGACGCCGGCACATTTAACGACTCGTTGCGTATCTTCTCTGTCATGGTTTTAGTATACCAAACTTTCTTTCGGAAGCAGAGTTGCTTGCCCGCCCTCGGCCCCGCTTTGGCGGAGCCTCGCCTTCGGCGGGGCGTGGCAGGCAGGCAGGAGAGTAATTAAATTTGGTGGACCTGGGGAGAATCGGACTCCCGACTCGACTATGCCATAGTCGCGTGTTGCCACTATACTACAGGCCCAATAGAACTAACTTGGTTAGCTAGGACGCTTTTATTTGTTCTATAGAATTGCTATAATTGATATATGCGTAAGTATTCCGATGAAATTACCGATCTCCTGAAGAAATATCGAAAGGAAGGCTATAGTATAAGCCAGCTTATGGAACGCTTTACTCTACCCAAGACAACCATTTGGCATCACATACACGGTATCAAAGTACTCGAGAAATATATCAAGAAGATACGGGAACGACAAGGAGGAAGTAAGATCCGAAAACAGAGAGATCTCAAACGCGCAGAACAAGAAGCACAAGAAATTTTCCTCAGTGACAGAAAATATTATTGCGTGATCTTGGCCATGCTTTATTGGGCAGAAGGAAATAAAAAAGGGTTTGATTTCACCAACACTAACTCAGACATGATTCGCACATATATCTCAATTCTCAAAAACGATTTCAATATCCCGTTGTCTCGCATGAGTATTGTCATCAGATATTTTACCGATATGAATAAGGAAATTTGTTTTCGCCATTGGCAAAAGGTTACGGGGATTCCAAAAGAAAATATAAGCATGTACTATAACGATGGTGGCAAGAGAGGAAGGTCTCCCTTTGGAATTTGTCGTTTAAGAGTAAAGAAGGGAGGATATCTTAGCAAGGTTGTTCAATCCCTTATCAAGACTGTAATCGATGAAGCGATAAATCGAGCCCCTGTAGCTCAACGGATTAGAGCAAATTCGTCCTAAGAATGAGATGGGGGTTCGATTCCCTCCAGGGGCACCAGAAATTGTAAAACACATTAAATAAATCATTTCTTTGATAACTCATAAAGAGAGTATCATTAAGGCATCATTAGACAGTAGAATAAACCCATGCATCGCAACAAGATATTCTATTTTCTCCTGGCTAGCATCGCCGTCGGCATTTTAGCCTATACCGGCCGAGTGCAGGGCTTTGATCTGGAAACATACGGCTTACGGGAGGGAGATCTCATTAGCGCGGCAGGATCGGATGACCCGGACATTTATATCGTCAACGAGAATGGGTATAAGAGGCTTTTCATTAATCCGGTCATCTTTGGTTTTTATGGGCACCTGGGAAGTTTCGCGAATGTAAAAAATATTCCCCCGGCGACGCGGGATGCCTTTCCCACCTCCGGTTTATTTCGAAACTGCGAATCTAACGATCCGAAAATCTATGCTCTGGAAGTAATGGGGGAGGATCTCGGTTATCTTCACTGGCTGAATGTAAGCGGACCCCAGGCTGTACTAGAAGACCCAGACTTCTTCAAAAAAGTTTTTTGCATAAATACGAATGAATTTAATTGGTATTTATCCGGATCAGACTACACATCAATAACCCAGACGCCAACCTATTCCCGTACGGGATTGAAGGTTGACTTGAAGGTAAACGGTTCTGATGCGCCTGCTCCAGTCTCCTGGAACTCGACATTTACCGCGTCCTGGACATCTTCCGAGGCTGTCCGATGCGCAGGATTGGAATATCTACAACCAGCCGATGCCACCAATCCCGAGAATCTGCTGACGGCCGGATCGGCGAGGGCTTATGCGCGAGCCACTATCCCAGTTCCCCAGACAGACATCGCCGTTCATATCATCTGCTATGACAGTCAGGAGCAGTATACCGAAGACTTCATATCTCTTCCTATCATTCCGGCAAGCTTGCCCTCCCTTACCATCGTGAATCCGGCTACAACCGTTGTGGTGGCTCAAGGAAATTTCCAAGAAATTCGATGGGAATCTCGCAATCTTTCCTCCCGCTTGAACATTATCCTGCAAAAGCCCATTTCAGGAAACATCCATGGCGGGGAGTATTGGTACATAGCAAAAAACATTCCCAATACCGGCGCGTATTTATGGAATACGGGAGACGTTCTTAGCGGAGATGCCGCGCGGGGAACGCTTTCCCGCCAGCCTGGTATCGGCAGTTATTACATATTTATCTCAAATGATGAAGGATCGGTCTTCTTCGGGGGCGATAAAAAAATAACAATTGTTGCTCCTTAATTAAGATAATTGCTTATTACTTTTAGTTTCTCTATACTTTTACGATGAGAATATATCTATACATACTCGCCTTGGTTCTCGTAATTTCCATAGCTTTGTTTACCACCCTTCCCTCTAAAACAAATGCTATTGCTTTTACTCCTTTCGGAGGAATGGTTCTTTACACACAAGTTTGTACATGTAGCGCAAATATCCTGGTATATGTCGGTCAGCCCCGCGGCGGAAATTTCATTCTGGCTCCCTCGACTATGATGTACAGTAATTATCGGGTAATGTCGGGTCGCTGGGTACTTGGAATAGCAAGCGGCTACGGTACGTGCCTCATGTATTCCGGTAACTCCTGTTATCAGGCTGGGGCAGGCCCGATTATGTCCAAGGTGGGGACGAACTAATTTATCTCTGAAACAACTCCGACGGTACCGTCGGAGTTGTTTCTTATTAACATTGTTGTAATATTCATGCTTTGATTTATGCGAAGCGAATGGATTTTTTCAATAATTTCGCATAAAATGGATTCGAGCATAATTGCATAGATACGCATACATGATGAAATTTCCGAAAGAAATAGCCGCTATTCTTTCCACCCTTCGCGAGGGCGGTTTTGAGGCATACGCCGTCGGTGGCTGTGTGCGCGACCTCCTGCGCAGAACCGCTTATGATGAGCTTGTCGAACCGAAAGATTGGGACGTTACTACCAATGCCCGGCCTGAAGATATTCAGAGATTGTTCCCCGAAAGCTTTTATGAGAACACCTTCGGGACCGTTACCGTAAAAACCGGAGCGAGTGACGCATCACTCCAGGAGGTACAGGTAACGCCGTACCGCGTTGAAGGAAAGTATAGCGATAAGCGCCACCCGGAAGAGGTTTCTTTTGCCGCCAAACTGGAAGACGACCTTTCTCGCCGCGATTTCACAATTAATGCCATGGCTATGGATGCGGAAGAAGAAATAATCGATCTTTATAACGGCCGAGGGGATATCGAAAAGAAGTTAGTCCGAACCGTCGGCAATCCCCAGGAGCGGTTCGACGAAGATGCGCTTCGCATCCTTCGCGCCGTTCGCTTCGCTACCACGCTTGGCTTCTCTATCGAAAAAGAAACACAGGCCGCCATCATCGGCAACGCTCCGTCTTTAGCGACGATTTCCCAAGAACGCATCCGTGATGAATTTGTAAAAATCATCGAATCGGATCATGCATACCAAGGCATGCTTCTTCTTTTAGAGCTGGGTCTTTTAAAATACATCGTTGTGGAGTTTCTGGAAGGCGTTGAAGTCGGCCAAAACCTTCACCACATCTATACCGTGTGGGAACACAACGTTCTGGCGCTCAAATATACGGCTGATAAAAAATATTCTTTGATTATTCGCTTGGCGGCGCTCCTGCATGATGTAGGCAAGCCGCGCACCAAGCGCGGCGAGGGGAAATATTCAACCTTCTACGGACACGAAGTAGTGGGCGCTCGCATGACAAAACAAATACTTGCACGATTGAAATTCTCTAGCGAGATTGTTGAGAAGGTTACCAAGCTCGTCCGCTATCATCTTTTCTATTACAACGTCGGCGAGGTCACGGAATCATCCGTCCGTCGCCTTATGGTCAACGTCGGCCCGGAAAACATGGAGGATCTCCTCAAAGTCCGCGAAGCCGACCGTATCGGCTCCGGCACGCCTAAGGCGGTACCCTACAAGCTCCGGCACCTTAAATACATCATCGACAAAGTTTCACATGATCCGATTTCCGCCAAAATGCTTGCCGTGAAAGGAGATGACGTCATGCAGGAACTCAATCTGAAGCCCGGGCCAAAAGTAGGCCTTATCTTAAACTCGCTCCTGGCCGAAGTACTCGATGATCCAACAAAAAACTCCAAGGAGTATTTGCAAAAGCGTATCCATGAGTTAGATAAGAAGTCTCCCCAAGAGCTTAAAGAAGCGCTTCGTAAAATTGAAGGGGCGATCGAGGAGGAGGAAAAGGAGCGTATGAAGAAATATTATGTATAAGACCATGGGGTTTCAGGCTGTAGTGTACCAGTAACACGCTTGGTTCGGGACCAAGAGATAGAGGGTGCAATTCCCTCCAGCCTGACTGTGAATGAAAAATTAATATCGTGCGACAATCCGCAGTTATAAAAAAGGTTTTACTGATCGCCGCTGTTCTCTTCGGTATAAGCGTATGGCACGCATCGGCTTATGCCACCACTGACGACCGCGATAACGACGGCTTGTCCAACGATGCGGAAATACAAATCTACGGCACCGATCCCGACAGAGCCGACACCGATGGTAATAGCATCCTCGATGGGGATCAAGCTCGGAGCGGCACCTTGCCTCTGTCAGATACGACCGACTTCTCGAAAGTAAAAGATAAAAGAATCGAGGTAGATTTAAGCGAGCAACGGCTCCAATACTTTGGAGATGGAAAGCTTCTGGGATCCTTTCTTATCTCCTCTGGATTATTGCAAAAACCAACACCCGTAGGAACTTTTATGGTACAGGCCAAAAAGCCGCTCGTTCGTTATCGAGGATCAGGATATGATTTCCCCAACACCAAGTGGAACCTTCAGTTCAAATCAAAATATTACATCCACGGCACATATTGGCACAACAATTTTGGCAAACCCATGAGCCATGGATGCGTGAACGTCGCATATAAAGATATGGAACGGCTATATGCGTTCGCCGATGTCGGCGCTCGCGTAATTATTCACCGCTAGACACTAATAGCCGCCTCGCGCGGCCAACTGATCAGCTTCTGCCATCCGTCGTTCCGCCTCGGCGGCATGCCACGAGAGATCACCTTCCGCGCTGATAGCCAGCACATCGCGGATTTTTTCTGTGACATCAACTTTGATAGGGTAGGCGAGATCGCCAGGCAGGGAGCGTTCGGCCCATAATGAAATCCCGATAATGAATATAAGACTAAATGCCAGCGTACCGGCCATCGAATATTTATAAAATGTCAATCTGGAGAAAAATCCTGTGAGCGTTGTCTGGGGATGTTGTTCCATGTATGCAAAAAGGTGAGCACGTACTTTCTGCTTTTCGTGGTCTGTAAGGCGAATCTGCCGCGCTACCTCCACAAATTGTTCCAATTCTTTATCCATCCTTACACTCACTGACGAGATATGGCTCGCGTTCCGCAAAGTGTGTGCTGTGGAGACACTAGACCATATACTTCAGTATTAGGGTATCTACGATAGATCCTCGCCATTTC
>JBBTSY010000006.1:0-32401 GCA_038064515.1 Patescibacteria group bacterium
TTAGTCGGGATTCTGCTGGAAATAAGTCCGAACTTTTTGGTATAATGTCCACCATGGAACGCATCCTCCAAGGACTTAATGACAAACAGATAGAAGCGGTACGGGCTACCCAAGGGCCCGTTTTGGTTATCTCCGGACCCGGCTCCGGCAAAACGCGCTGTCTTACGCATCGAATTGCATATCTTATGGCTAATGGCATCCCCGGAGAGCAAATCCTTGCCGTAACCTTCACTAACAAGGCGGCGAATGAAATCAAAGAGCGCGTTCACAAACTTTTGCATTCTGCAAACAGCGTGGGGGGGCCGATCATTGGTACTTTCCACTCCCTCGGCCTCCGTATCTTGCGGCGAGAAATCGGGCTCCTTGGCTATGGCCGAAATTTTGTCATCCTCGACACCAATGACCAGCTGGCAGTCGTGAAACGCATGCTCGCGGCGAAAGAATTAGATTCAAAAAAATTCACTCCCAACGCAATCCTCAACGCCATATCTAAACTTAAAACGGAATTAATCTTTCCTGAATCCTACAATCCTCCTGACCTGCCTGCGCAGGCAGGATTTTATCAGCAGATAGTCGCCCAAATCTATAATAGCTACCAGCAAGAACTTCAAAAGATGAATGGCTTGGACTTTGATGACTTAATCGCCCTACCGGTAAAGATTTTTAGAAATCATCCCGATATTCTCCAAAAATACCAAAATGCCTGGAAATACATCATGGTCGACGAATACCAGGATACCAGCCATGATCAGTACACTCTCATCACGCTCTTAGCGCGGGCCCACAAAAACCTTTTCTGCATCGGCGATGATGCCCAATCGATCTATATGTTCCGCGAAGCGGATATTCGGAACATTCTGAATTTCCAAAAGGATTATCCTGATGGAAAAGTTATTCTCCTTGAGCAAAACTATCGCTCAACGAAGAATATTTTAGCCGCGGCGCAAAATGTCATCAGCCATAATAAAGCGCAGTTCCCTAAATCGCTATGGACCGAGAACATAGCGGGGGAGAAGATCCACGTCCAAGAAACGGTCAACGAGCGCGATGAAGCAAACTTTATCGTAGCGCAGATACAAGGCATGATGGATGCGGGGCGGCCGATGAAAGATTTCACGGTGCTGTATCGAACTCATGCTCAATCCCGCGCATTGGAAGAAGCGCTTATCTTCAATGGCTTTCCGTACCAGATCATTGGCGGCATTAAATTCTACGAGCGAAAAGAGGTCAAAGACATCCTATCGTACTTGCGATTCCTCAATAATCCTAAAGACAGCGTGAGCTTAGATCGCATCTATAATGTACCCACGAGGGGCATCGGCAAAACCACTATCGACAAGGTCGTAGCCCGTGAGGCAGGGGATCGCATTGAAGCTATCCAAAAACTTGCCGCGGAGAAAAAATCGAAACCACTTTTGGAATTTGCACTTTTGATTTCTGAACTTCGAGAAAACCTGCAAGGGCAGAAAGTCAGCACCGTTATGAAAACAATCGTCAAAAAGATCGGCTACGAGAATTATCTCATTAATCTCAAGGGCGATGCCTATGAAAATGCCGAAGAGCGCATTGAAAATCTCAAAGAGCTTTTTACGGTTGCGCGCAAGTACGATGATATGGGAAGCGAAGGAATTTCAAAATTCCTTGAAGATGTCGCACTCCTGCAAGAGACCGACAAGCTGAAAGATGATGAACAGCGGGTGACGCTCATGACGATGCACTCCTCTAAGGGATTAGAATTTCCGGTCGTATTCATCATCGGCATGGAAGAAGGATTATTTCCCCATAACCGGTCGTTATTTGAACCGGCAGAGCTCGAAGAGGAGCGTCGTTTGTGCTACGTCGCGCTCACCCGCGCCCAGCAGAGACTCTTTCTTACCTATGCCAAGTGGCGGAATATCTTTGGTTCGACGCAAGCAAATCTGCCGTCGCGGTTCCTCGGAGAAATGCCCCAAGAACTCCTGGAACACAAGCGGTATGATTTCGGCGCCGACGAGGATGATAAGATAATCATCGAATACTGATGAAGATCCCGGCAAAAAAATCTCTGGGCCAAAACTTCCTCTCCAATCCTCGAATTTTGGAAAAGATTTGCACGGCCGCGCAACTAACGAAAGGGGACACGGTGCTTGAAGTTGGACCAGGCACGGGAAATTTAACGCAGGTTTTATCCGAGAAAGTACAGAGCGTTATCGCTATCGAGAAAGACCACCGCCTTATCGAAGAATTGGGAAAGCGTTTCCCCGATACTCAACGCATTAAAGTCATCGAAGGAGATGCGCTTGAGGTCAATCCCGAATCGCTGGGCTTGAAAGCGCGGGAGTATAAAATCGTCGCGAATATTCCGTACTACATCACGTCGCATTTCATTCGAACTGTCTTTGAACAATGGCCGCGGCCTTCGGTCATCGTGCTTACCATCCAAAAAGAAGTGGCCCAACGCATCGTTGCAAAGTCACCGCATATGAACCTACTAGCCTTGTCGGTGCAATTTTACGCCGACGCTAAGATTATCGACACGATCAAACGGGGCAGTTTCAACCCGGTACCAAAGGTGGATTCAGCTATTATCAAAATTGTCCCCAGAATCGCACCGTTACTGATTAAGCCTGAACTTTTTTTCCGCACTATCAAGGCTGGATTTTCTAGCCCCCGAAAACAGCTCATAAACAACCTGGTGCCCCAGTTTGGGGATCGGGAGACAGTAACCGAGAGGCTCAAGAAGGTGTATAGTGATGAACATGCTCGGCCAGAAAATCTTCCCCTCCAAACATGGTTCGATTTAAGCAGTATGTTCGACAAATCATAAGTTCGGATTTTACCTATGGATTCGGCATAGGACTTGTCTATTTTGGCTATATTTTTTCCTGGATGTGGTCGCTCTATCCTTTAGAAATGGCGGGTATTGCCAATCCGTGGCTCGCTTTTACTTTAATCCTCATCGCTTTCCTCTTAAGCGTAATCGTCCTGGCATTGCCTTGGGGATTCTTTTCTTGGCTCTTAAACAATGGACTGCATTATAAACACTGGACGACTCCCTTTGCAATTGCCGGTATCTTTACATTATTGGAGTATTGCCGATCGTGGTTATTCGGCATCTTGTGGTTAGGAGATGGGAGCATCCTGGGCCCACTTTGGACTTTTGGCAATATCGCATACTGGTTTTCTGACATACCGTGGATTACTCGAACGGCGGCGGTGTGGGGCATGTACGGCATTACTTTCTTAGTTACGCTTTTCATAGCCCTCCTGTTCTCTACTTTTCGACAGCGATCTTTATCGACGAAACTTTCAATACAATGGACGGTTTTTCTTCTCATAACTGTCCTTGGTTTTACGCCGGCTCGCGGCCAGTACCTTAATGCCATAGATGTGGCGGTGGTACAAACGAATAACCCAACCCGGCCGACATACACGCAGAATGAAATAATTGATGATTTCCAGAAAAAACTCACGCTGATCTCTTCAGCCGCCAAGCAGTTACCTGGAGGCGGTATAATACTCTTGCCGGAAGGCGCGGGACTTTCTACGGGCTTTTCTTCCTTATTGACCCCCAACCAGCTTCGTGAATACCTTATGAAACTCTCTCCTCAAGGAATCACTATCATCAATAACGGCAAAGTTATGGTTGATAACAATATAATCTCACGCACTCAAGCAATCACTCCTGAAGAAAATAATCTTGAATACCATGACAAACGCACACTAAGCCCGTGGGGTGAATTTCGCCCCTATATCGCCAAGTTTGTCTTGAGGCTCTTCGGCCTTAAAGCGTCAATCGAGAATGAGCTCATGCCTGGATATGCCCAGGGACCTCTCGCTGTGCCTCAAGGGCTATTTTCCATCGCAATCTGCTCCGAGATTTTTGCCCCACAGCGGCAGGCGGCAGAAGCCATTCTGGGCATGGGAAGTCTCGGTTTCTTTGATGGGAATACGCTTGTGGAGAGTCAGGTCCTCTCTGCGGCTCGGATGAGAGCTGCCGAAAATCAAAAATACCTGGTTTGGGCCTCAAATGCCGGACGTTCTTATTTTATAAATGACCGCGGAAATACGATAAAAATCACATCGCAACCGGGATACGAGATATTAACAGGAACAATCGTGTCCAATAACATTCGTACGTGGTATAATCTATTAGGAGATTGGCCAATTTTAATAGTCTCCCTGGCCGTCTCTTTCTTGGCGTTAAAAAGAAGGAATGACAAATAAAATTAGGTTTTTACTTTTCTGTTTGGCGCTCATCACCGCTTTTTCGGCGTATACGTTTTTTACATCGTTTCAAAAAACGTCTCAATTTAAAAATGCAAGCCCCTTGCAAGCGATCTCTGACAAACAAGTGTCTACTGGCGACAGCGATGGCGATAGTTTGAGTGACAGCGATGAGTCTCTCTGGAACACGGATTTTAATAATCCCGACAGTGATGGCGACGGGTATCTTGATGGAGAAGAGGTAGCTTCGGGCCATGATCCGCTTGTTGCCGGACCCAAAGATTCGCTTACCGAGATCAATATCACCGAAAAAGTCACTACCTTAATAGTCTCGGGTATTTACGCTGAAGATCTTAAACCAAAAGAGGATAATCAAAAATTCGGCCAAGCATTGAGCAATGTGGCGAATGCCGCGATTGATGATTTTTATATTTCCCAACCACAGCTAGCAAAACCGGCCGTTCGTAGCGTCCCCGGCACAAAACAAAACCAGGAACTGTATATAACCATTGTCGGCGACAGTCTAAAAAACGAAATATTAGATTTCACGGAGGCCGCTCAAACAAATGGTGCGGATTCGAGTCGGGAATATTTCATCGAAAAATCCACCCGATTAAAAAGTATTCAACAACGGCTTCTAATCATAGATGTGCCTAAGGAGTGGCTTGATATCCATACTGAAATAATTGATATATTATTTCGACTTTCCGCTGACTATTACAGCATCAGTGAATATAATAGCGACCCCATGCGAGCCCTTATCGCCATTAATGAAGTTAAGAGCGTTATCGATCCCCAGATCAAATCCTTACTTCAGAGAACCAATAAACGTATTAGCGAAAATAGCCTTGTGCCGGCAAGTAGTTTTTATGAAATACTTCGGCTCCTCTACCAATGAAATCTATTTATAGAAAAATTGTTGCCGCTATTCTCTGTGTATCTTTTATTGGTGGCACTATCAACCTCTCTCCCGTGGCCAAAGCCACTGATGGGGGAGGGGCCTGGGCCCAAGCAAGCGCCTATATGACCAAAGAATATGGTCTCGACACCATATCTCGTGCCGCAGCCGCGGGCTTGTATCAGTTTGCCGTTAACAAACTCTTAGAGAAGATTCAAGGGCGAGGGGGAGAGCAATCAGGCATCATCAAAGATTGGCGGAATTTTCAAACAAATGCCCAATACCGAGGTGAGGATGTCTTCCGATCCATCCTAGCGAATACCCGGGTTTGTGATTATTTGCGAAAAGATATAGATACCGCCTTCCGAGTTTCTAGCAGGTTTAAAATACCTCTTCAGGGTCATAATATACGCGTCAACGACCTTGATCCTTACACATTACGGGCTCGTTGTAGCATGGCTACAAACTTTGACCCGCAGAAATTCCAACAAGATTTTGCCGGAAACGGCGGTTGGCAGGCTTACACCCAATTATTACAGCCTGAAAATAATTTTTATGGGTTACTTCTGCAATCGCTTGGGGAACTTGAACAGCAGCGCGCCCTGGAAGAAGGCGCGGATTTGCGGGATGCCCAAACGGGATACCGGTCATTTCGGCCACCTGAATGCGAGCAACCTCTAAATGCCACTTCGCGATGTATTTTCCTTGGTAAAGTCGCGACTCCTGGTGATTTAGTAGCCAAAGCGGCAGGACTTATACTCGATAAAAACCTAGAGTGGCTGACTAACGCGGATGAAATCTCTGAAATCGTAGTGGCTATAGCCAATTATGCCTATGACTATTTTAGCAACCTGTCTGAAGCTGACGATTTTACCGCCGAGGACACTATAGGTAGCGAAAGCGCAGATCAACTTGAGTATTGCACCGCGAAGCGACCCAGTGAAAGAGTCCAAAAAAAATACAGTTCTAAGTTTCCTGGATACACAAAAAAGGGGAGTCTTGTCAAAAAAATTAATTTAGTGGGTCTAACTCTCACCCTTGCGGAAATTCTTGGCTTACGAAATGGGGGGAAAGATGGACCTTGTGAAGCGTTACGAAATAAGGATAATCCATACCCGTTCCAGACATGTAGTCAGAATTGCCTAAAAGACGTGGGCTATATCCCTGTTGACATTAATCTGCCTCCTCTTCAAGATGAGTACATCCTCAATGATACGGAAAGTACATCAAGTCCCGCGCCTCGACCCAGTGGTTCTCCCGGCCCTTCGGGGCCTCCGCCCTCAACGTGCGCGCCAGACGCCGGCGGCTGCGTAGTTAACGAAATAGGTAACACCTGCGTCAACGCAAGCTACCGCGAAGCGGTTGTGGCCGCTATCACCCAATACATCCAAAGTAATCCCGACGTATTTGAAGATCCTGGCGCGGATGCTCCTACCATCAAAGACGGGCGGACGCAGGAATACATGGCGGGCGTTGTCGCTATCCTAAATCAGCAAGGATATTCAGCCCAAGTTGATTCAGAGGACGAAATTGTCGTGAAACGTTCAGGCGGGTCGTTCTCGGAATCATACGATATCCTCACGTCGGGTAGGCAAGTACGCCGTTTCCACGCGGCAACCTGCACCCCAGCGTCATTCTAATGGCCGCCCCTTGGCAAGTCATCGCATGCTTACATATTTTTCTCAAAAGTTCGCGTTAAAAAAAATTCTCTTGGCCATTATTTTGGGCGTGTTTGTGGTAGTGGCAATCTTTCCGAGTTCCGCGCTGGCCGTCGATCCCCCCGCAAGCAAGGGTACCAGCGTATACGCATTCCAAATGGGAACCGCCTTATATTGGGTGCTTACCGGCCTTCTTCAGGGGATCCATGCGCTGGCCCAGATATTCGAAACGTTTATTCACTACGGCATCAACGTAAATATCCCGGTCATCACCAACACTTGGAAAATTGTAAGAGATTTTGCCAACATGTTCTTCATCCTCATTATCATCATTATGGCGTTCGCCACCATCTTCGATGTAAGCGGGTATCAGGCTAATACCCAGCTTATTACAAAATTTTTAATAGTCGCCATTCTCATCAATTTCAGCCTCACGCTTAGCGGAATGTTCATCGGCGGGGTGGATAGGGTCAATGGCGTCTTTATTAACGGCCTCGGCAATATCGGCAGTCGCTTCGCTCAAGTCTTTAACGCGTCCGAGATCCTCGGTAGTGATAAAGTTAGTTTTAGTCGATCTATCATGGCAATGTTGGGGACGGCCGGATGTAATGCCACCGGCATAAGTTGGCTTGGTTTTGATTGTCTTAGAGCTGGCGCAACACTAGCTGGAGTTCCTCAAAGCGCATTAAAATGGGCTACGTCCTTCCGGCTTCTCTTTTCGGTGATTCTTGTAGGCATGATTGCCTTTGGAATGCTCATCTCCACGCTCTTTGCGCTTATACGAATTCCGTTTTTATGGTTCCTCCTTATATTTTCCCCTCTTGCCGGCCTGGCCAGTATCCTGCCCGCCACGCGCCAAGGATGGAATATGTGGTTCAAGGAATTTATCGCTTGGAATACGTTCCTACCGCTATATCTTTTCTTCCTATATTTCGGAATGTATTTTCTCTCGAGCCAAAATCAGGTTATGGCCAGCCTAAGCGCTTATCCAGTTACGGAAAAACTGCAAGGCATAGGTTTCTCAATCCAATTTGTATTCTTCTATCTCGTAGCCGGTTTCATTCTCCTCGGCGGATCCGCATTTGCCTTCGCCGCGTCCAGAAGCGCCGGCGGTTTGGCATCTACGATCGGAGTAAAGTGGAGCCAAGGTGCCGCGAATTGGACTCGCTCATTTGCCGGTCGGGCAACTCTCGTTACTCCGGCATATCAAGGCGCTAAGGAAGGGCTAAAGGCTAAAGGAGAACGTATTCGCAAAGAAGGCATGTTTGGCATTGGCGGAGGCTTAAAGGGCGAGGCGACACGCGCTGGCGTGGCGCAGATATTTGGAGTAAGGGGAGCCGTCGAGGAACAACGACGCGTTAAAATAAAGTATTTTGAGGATAAATTTAAGAAAGACAATCTTGATACTCCGAGACTTCGAGCTAACCTAGGATCCGCGCGAGGCGAGGAAAAGTTGGCTATCTATAGGCGCCTTAAGGATCTCAAGGACCTTGGGGGATATGAGATGTTAGAAGCTTATAAGCTCCACAAATCTACCGCGGGCGGAAACAGCGCCACAGATTTTGCTAAAGACATTGATTTCAAGAAAGACCTCGGAAAAAATGAGCGCCTGGATTGGTTTAAAGCCTCTGACGTTGACAATGACGTCAAAAGAAAATTAGCGAACGTGATGGCCGATGAAGGAGAGTTTAAAGAACGGAGAGAAATCCTTACGGCTTTACGCCTATATCGAGTAGGTAACGAGCGACGTGATTTCTTATTATCAAGATTAGCCAAAAAGAAGCTTATTGAGGCTTACAGCATCGCCGAACGCCTACACATGAAGGATACTAAGGGAGATCCCGTTGATACGAACCAATACTTAGAAAAGGAAATTGCCCGACGAAAAGGAGAAGATCTCCTGGGCCTCATTGATGGCGCTTTTTATAATCCTGCCACTGACAGACTTAAAGATCCAACGACTCTAAATCCCGAACAAAAAATACTCATGAATAAGTTGATTGAAGTATTCATGAAGCCCGATACTGCCCAAAATCTTACCAGAAATCCAAACGCCACCCCGGAACAGCGATTAATCGTTACATTTTTAGGTGACGCCGCGAAAGATAGGGCTAGAATAAGGGCAGGAAGAGCGGTGGGTACTCCAACTCCGAGCCGTACCCCTCATTCAGATCCTTTCCCATAAACTATGGAAGATACCATTGATCCAATAATCTACTACAGCTACAGTCCTTATTTCGCGGGACTGACAGAAGAATCAAAAGAATCTCGATCGAGGTTTTTTGAGCGTTATCAAAAACTGCCGGAAAGTATCCAAAACTTTCTGACTGATTTTAAAACCGCCGATTATATGTGGTCCCTGGGCCAGAACAATAATTTCACCGATGATCAAATTGCCCTCATGGCCCGGAAGGTGCGCGAGATAGTGGTAGGGAAAATACCTTTGGATAGTTTCGCTTCGGAGATTTCCCGAGAACTGCCCTGCGACCAAAACTACGCCGCAGAGCTCGTTCGTTTTATTACTAACGATTTATTCGCACCGATCATGGACGATATAAAAAAAATCCAGCAAGAAATGATACCCCCACCGCCAACGCCGTTTATTTCTAGCCAAGAGACGAATAAAAATAATATAATAGACCTGCGCGAGTTATCAGAATAAATCATGAAATTTCAATTACCACAATTTATTGAAACCGAGGTAAAATTAGTAGGGCCGTTCACCCTGAAGCAGTTCCTCTGGATCGCCGCGGGAGCGTCAATGCTTTTTGTGTTATTCATCGTAGTGCACGGCTTTTGGTTTTTCGTCCTGGCAATTCCTATCGTCGCCTCATCGCTTTCTCTGGCCTTTGTAAAAATGCAGGGAGTCCCGCTTATCAACTACGCGTCATATATGCTTTCGTATTTCTTAAACCCTAAAAAATATCTGTATCAAAATCGGACATCGCAATCATTGCCCATAAATCTAAAAAATAATGGCTAGTCCAACTACCCACAATCTTATCGAGATCGCTGACATCAAAGATAGCGTCGTGCTTCTCCGCAATGGTTCGCTCCGCTTGGTTCTTGAGGTATCGGCGATTAACTTCGAGCTGCGCTCAGAAGACGAACAGTCCGCCATCATCCAGAGCTTCCAAAATTTCCTCAATTCGATCGATTTTCCGATCCAAATTGTCATCGGCTCACAGCGATACGATATCGATGACTACTTAAAGACAGTGGCCGCGGCGACAGATGCGCTTACCAATGATCTTCTTAAAATCCAGGCGGCGGAATACATGAAATTTGTTCAAGACCTTTCATCGCTGGCAAATATCATGTCGAAACACTTTTATATCGTCATTCCGTTTTATATCGTCGAAACAGGAGGCGGGAAAGGGATATTAGACAGCATTAAAGGCATCTTCAAGAGTTCAGCATCTATTGCCGCGATTCCCGAAGAACAGTTTGCCGCCTATCAAAACCAGCTCGTTCAGCGGGCAGAGCTGGTATTCGATAGCCTCGTAGGTAGCGGGCTTCGCGCTCGAATTCTGGAGAAAGGTGAGTTGGAAAATCTTTTCTACCTGCTATACAACCCGGGAAGCAAGCCTAAAATTCAATCATGACCATGGATCCAAAAAATATATCTACCGTTGCCTCTTCCATCGCTCCTTCGGCCCTAAGCATCACCCCCAACTACGTTCAGATAGGGGAGAAGTATGCGCGCACTATTTTCCTGGCTACGTTCCCGCGCTTCTTGCACACCAATTGGTTCTCCCCGATCGTTAATTTTGATCGGGTATTTCAGACAGCGATTTATGTCGTTCCCAAAAACACCGCCGCTGTATTAAAACAGCTCCGCGATCAGCTCGCCCGACTGCAGGCCCAGGCAATGGAGGAGGCATCGTCCGGAAAAGTGCGGGATCCTCTCCTGGAAACAGCCATGGGCGATATCGAAATTCTTCGCGACAAGTTACAGCAAGGAACGGATAAATTCTTTGAGCTTGGCGTTTACATAACCTTCTTTGAGGATAATGTTAAAGCTCTTAATGACACCGAGGGAAAATTCAAATCACTCCTTGAGTATCAGCTCGTATTCGCCCGCCCGGCAGTCTTTAGAATGCTCGAAGGCTTCACTTCAACTTTGCCCATTAATGATGACCGTTTGAGCGTGTATACCTCTCTCAACACCGAACCGATCTCTTCTATTTTCCCCTTTATTTCATACGACCTCACGTCGAGCTCGGGCATTCTCTACGGCATCAACACCCACAATAATTCCCTTGTGCTCTTCGATCGTTTCAGTCTGGAGAACGCCAATATGGTGGTTTTTGGCACCTCTGGAGGAGGCAAGAGCTACACCATCAAGCTCGAACTTCTCCGTAGCCTCATTATGGGAACACAGGTGTTTGTCCTTGATCCTGAAAACGAATATAAATTCCTCGCGGAGACGGTTGGCGGAACGACAATAAAAATCTCAATCAATTCCGACCAGCACATCAATCCGTTTGATCTGCCCGTCCCGAGACCGGGGGAGTCATCATCGGATATCTTCAATTCTCACATCCTTAATCTTTCCGGCTTGATGAAATTGCTCTTGGGAACCTTGACCCCCCAGGAGGACGCCCTTCTTGATGAAGCGCTTATTCAGACGTATGCCATTAAAGACATAACTCCCGATACTGACTTTTCTCAAGCGGCTCCGCCCATCTTGGGTGATCTTCAAAGCGTCATGGAGGGACTATCGGGCGCCGAAGCCATGGCCACCCGGCTAAGAAAGTTTACCCAAGGCACCTTCGCCGGCTTTCTTAATCGGCCCACCAATGTGCCTCTAGACAACCAGCTCATCGTGTTTGGTATTCGGGATATGGAAGAAGAGCTCCGACCGGTGGCCATGTATCTTGTCCTTAATTTCCTCTGGACCCAGATCCGCCGAGAGTTAAAGAAACGCCTCCTGGTTATTGATGAGGCGTGGTGGCTTATGAAATATCCCGTGGGCGCGGATTTCTTATTTAATATTGCTAAGCGCGGACGTAAATATTATGTCGGCCTCACCACTATCACCCAAGATATTCCCGACTTTATGGGTATCCCCCAGGGAAAAGCGGTTGTTGCCAATTCTGCCATGCAAATTCTCATGAAACAATCACCCGCATCAATTGAAGTGGTAAAAGAGACCTTCAATCTTACCGACAGCGAGAAGTATTATCTTCTGGAAGCGCGGGTCGGCTTTGGGCTATTTTTCCTTGGCGCCAATCATGTCGGTATCCGCGTAACGCCGTCATACGCCGAGGATCAAATTGTTACCTCGGACCCCAGACAAATCCTCGAAATTGAAAAGGCAAAAGAAGAATTGGCTAACCTCAACGCACAATAGTATGTATGGTATATACTCCCGACCAACTCGCTCACGAAGAACTGGTTAAAAATCAGCTTTCTCACGCTCAGTCCCAACAACAACAGCAGACGGCAATCGCCGAGACCACGCAACAGATTAAAAAACCATCGTTCTTGGGGTACTTACTGCTCCTTTTTCTCGCAGCGATTCTCGACATCATAGACCTGATCGAGTTTACGGGTGTTGGCATTATTATTTCAAAAATAATCCAAGTGTTCGCTACGGTTTTCTTCGTTTCTATCGCTTTTTTCGTCAACAAAAAGATTAAGCGCATGCGTATGGCTAGCGATTTTCTGGACATGCGTGCCAAAAGGATCCTCCTGCGCGTTCAGCAACTAAGAACTCGATATGCCGCCGCTATTAAACTCTCCCGCAAGGTTAAATTTCTTCGAAAACCTGTACGTAAATTCGCCCTAGCAACCCGCAAAATTTCTAAAGCCATCACCCGCAATCCGATCGGGAAAAGCCTTTTGGCCAATGTTTTGGAGTTTATTCCGTTAGTCGGCGTACTTCCTTTCCAAATGATCAGTGTCTATCTTATGTATCGCGACCATAAAAAAACGTATGTCGAATCCTTAGCTACCGTGCCCGAATATCAAGAGGCTAAGGCCGCAGAAGAAGAGGAATTTAACAACGAACAAGTTGAGCTCTACGAAAGAATCATGGCGGAATCTTTACCCGGCGAAGACAACTCTGAACCCGCCTAACTTTTATAAATCCCCACGCCAAGGTACAATAATCACATGCGTAGTGAAAAAATAATCATCCTTTTGGTTGTTGTCTCCTTCTCCGTGTCGGGATTACTGGCCTGGTATCTTTTCGGCCGCAATGACGCCCCTCCGCGTCCCAACTTAACCCGAGCTAATATTACCAACGAAGCTAAAAGATCTCCGGCTTTGGCCGGACAGGCTACGCCCCCCGACGCCAATACGCGCATACCTTCTCCCGCGCCGATCAGTGGGGGAAAAGCAATCTCGATAACCGCCTCATCTCAAAAAGGAAGGGTTCTATACTATAATCCGGAAACTGGCATCGTCACTGAAACCGATTTTAATGGCAGTAACAGCGTCGTAATCTCACCAATAAAACTCCCGGGGTTTCTCCGAACTATCTGGTCGCCGAATAAAAGCGAAGTAATCTCCGAATTCGTATCGTCGCGGTTCAGATATTTTAATTACATCACGAAACAATCGGTTAATCTGGGGTCCGGGGTACGATCAATCGTTTTTAGTCCCGATGGATCTCAAATTGCGTATTTTCTTAAAAATTCTGAAGGTGGCGGTATCTATCTGGCCAGTCCGGACAATCAGGAATCAAAGAAAATCTTAAACACCCGCTTTTCAAAAGTCCAGCTTTTGTGGCCCGGAAAAGATTTATTGAGCCTCGTTGCGCATGACGAGCAAACCGACCGAGAGAGCCTTTTTACCCTCACTCTCGGGGGCAGGCTGACGAAAATCTTAGATAACCTTTCTCATATCGAAACCGTGTGGTCTCGCGAGGGAGAGAATGTCATTATTTCTTTTTTTGACGAGCACGATGCCCTTCAGACGGTGCGTTATACTGTGGCTACGGGGGAATCTCGGAAACTCGATACGGAATCACGCGCCTCGCAATGCATGTGGACCGCCGCCGCACAGGTCGTACTATGCGCCGTTTCACAAACTCCCATGAGTTCCGCCGCACTCGAAAATAAATCAAAGATCGCCCAGGACATGTATGAGATAGATCCGAAATTAGGAACAAAAAAACTCCTCTTCTCAAGCGGGAGCGGGGGTTCAAAGATCCAGATTGCCGAGCTGTTGCTGTCGCCAGCCGAAGATTATTTGATTTTTACGAACGTATTTGACGAAAGACTCTACAGTTTTAAACGCTAGCTCAAACTAAATGGCTTAATAACGATGCGCCGCTGGGGCTCCTCGCCAATGCTCTCGGTGGTGACGTCGGGGCACGAAGCAAGCTCCATATGCACAACGCGCCGTTCATATGCCGACATGGGCGCGAGCGCTTCTGCTTTCTGGTTATCGCGTACCCGATTTAATGCCTGTCTCGCCAGTTCAATGGCATATTGCGTTTTTGCTTTTTTATAGTCATTCACATCTACTGAAATTGCTCGGGGCTCCTGCTCCACTTTAGAATATACCAACCGAATGAGATGCTCTAGCGCTTTGAGATTTTGGCCATTTCTACCGATAAGAAAGCGGGCGTTCTCGGGCGCATAGAGAGAGATAAACAACCCCTTGGAACCTTCAGTGTTTTCTTCGATAATCTCAACGCGGCAATCAAGCTTCATGAAGCCAGTGATTGTTTTAAGGATCTCGGAAATTTTTTCCCGGTTTTGGTTCATATGCAGGTTAGGTGGAATATCGATACTTTATCACCATTTGCTCGGCAATAGAAAAGAGTGTTGAAGTAATCCAATAGAGCGCCAGTCCCGCCGGTAGCCTCCAGGTAATGAAAATGATCATCACCGGAAAGAAGTACAACATCTGCTTACTAAGCGCTACCGCCGTGGCGTTAGCCTGGGGTTGCTGTAATGCCGTTGATATTCGAGCCTGCACGAACTGTAATATTCCGGCCGTAACGGCTAGAAATGAATTTCTAATGGTTACGTCGAGAAAACCCATCGAAATTTTATTAATAACGGTCGGGTTTTCTATAAAGCTGTACAATATTTGAAGGCTTTCGGGCTTAAAACCCGCGAGAAACGCTTGGTATAGGCCAATTAAGATCGGCAGCTGTATCAGGAGGGGAAGGCATCCGGCCAAGGGATTTACTTTGTGCTCTTTATAGAGCTGAAGCATAGCCGTAGACTGGGCCGCTTGATCGTTTTTGTGTTTCTCTTTAATCTCCTGCATTTTTGGATTCAGTGCGCTCAATGCCCGTTGGGCCCGTTGGGCCCGGATAGAAAGCGGTGAGAATATCAGACGAATAAGAATCGTCAACACGATGATAGCCGCGCCAAAATCATGACCTGGAATAGTGTTGTATAGAAAGATAAGGAGATTAAAGAGGGGACGCGACAGAAGTTCGTTGAATAATTCTTTCATGATTGAAATTAGGGCAGATCAATACCGCCGGTTGAAAAGGGATTACAGCGCGCAATGCGCATCAGTGCTTTTACTAAACCCTCCGCTACGCCATAGCGCTCCACGACCCGAATAGCATACTCGGAGCAGGAGGGGTGAAATCGACACTGGGGTGCTACGAGCAGTATTGGCATCTGCGCAATAGCCCATGAATGATCTTGGTACCAGTGAAGTCCTTTAAGAAGTGTTTTTTTCATATACTAGGACAGTTCTCCTAAAAGCTTAATAAGTTGCCGTCGGGCCTCTTTAAGATCACCCGAACAATCTTTCCTAATACTACATACTACATCATAGCCTTGCGCCAATTCCGAATGATTCCTAAAAACCTCGTTTAGGTGCCGTTTTACCTTATTTCTCCCTACCGCACTTTTGATGACGCGCGCTGAAAGAATAATCCCAAAACGGCGCTTTTGGAGATTATCATTTTTACATCCCTTAATAAAGAAAAAACTGCCGTGCACAGTTTTTCCTTTCTTAAGAATCCTGCCAAAATCTTTGTCGTTCGTTATCCGATTTTGAGAAGACAGCGCCATTAAGAACTAAACCGTTAATTTTTTGCGTTGTTTGCGCCGGCGACGGGCAAGAACCGTGCGCCCCGTCTTCGACTTGCTTCGCGCCAAAAATCCATGCTTACGTTTTCGCTTCTTTACTTTTGGTTGATAACGCAGTGCTTTTGACGACATAAAGGTGAATTATATTTACGGTTAGTATAGGTTTTTTGATTCCGTTTTGCAAGAGCAAAATGGAATCAGGCAGATTCGCTGCCGATAGGCTTGAGTGAATCTGAGTTTCCTTAATATCTAGAATATTTTGCAAGAGCAAAATGGAATCAGGCAAATTTGTGGCCCGGCGGGCTTAAGTAAATTTGAGCTACCTTTTTCTCTACAACAAAATTTAGGCGGGTCAATATTTACGAAAGGTTTTCCACCTGTTATACACAGTGTGTCCACCAATTCATCCTCTTGCGGCACTTTGGACCATTGGTTTTATTCTGTATACTGGTGGTGGATTAGAAATTAACTACACGTTTCCTAGCGCGAAAGCGCTAAGAAACAAACTTGTATGAAGAACGATGACCTCTGGAAAGCGGTATTAGGAGAGATGGAACTTTCCCTAACAAGAGCTAACTTTACGACGTGGTTTAAAAATACGCTTATCGTATCTCAAGACCCAAATATGATTCTCGTGAGTGTCCCAAATGGTTTTGTAAAAGAATGGCTGGAAAACAAATTTAATCGGGCGATCTTGCAGTCAATCCGTAAACTCATACCAGAGGTTCGAGAGGTCCGCTACGTCATCGGTCAGCCAAAAATTGAAGCTATTAAGCAGGATATTTCACACATAATGCTCGATAAAGAGTTGGTGGAAAAGACTCAACCGGAACCAGAACAGGATATTGATAAAACAACAAATTTAAATAAGAAGTATTCGTTTGATTCTTTCGTGGTGGGCTCGAGTAATGAGCTCGCCCATGCCGCCTCCCTTGCGGTCTCTAAAACTCTAGGCAAGCTCTATAATCCATTATTCCTTTATGGGGGAGTGGGACTTGGAAAAACTCATTTAGTTCAGGCAATTGGCAATAAACTCTTTGCCACTAATCATGATCGGAAGATTTTGTATATCTCCGCGGAAAAACTAACGGCCAATATCGTCGAGTCTATTCGCACAAAAACAATTGAAGATCTGAAAAATCAATACTCCCGCCTCGACCTTTTGGTTATTGACGATATCCAATTCATCGCGGGAAAGGAGAAGACCCAAGATATTGTCTTCTCGATATTCAATGAACTCCACGTTAGAAATAAGCAGGTTGTCCTCACGTCCGACCGCCTCCCAAAAGCAATCCCCGCGCTCGAGGAGAGATTAAGTTCGCGCTTCGAGGGAGGAATGATAGCGGATGTAGGAATGCCTGATTTTGAGACTCGCCTTGCCATCCTTAAACTTAAGTGTATCGAGAAGGGATATGAAGCCACCGACGAGGTTCTCTCTTATGTGGCTACAAATATTCAAAAGAATGTTCGTGAACTTGAGGGAGCGCTAAATAGAATTGCCGCGTTTGCTCAAATATACAACAAACCCCCCGAATTAAAAGAGGTAAAAAGTATCCTTAACGCTTATCTTAGCGTTCCTTACCGAAAAACGTCGCCACAGTCAGTTTTAAAGGCAGTAGCTGATTTTTACAACATCCCCCCCATCGACCTCTTAAAACGTAGCCGTAAAAAAGAGATTGTTAGACCGCGTCAAATAGCAATGTATCTACTTCGTGAAGAAATTAAACTATCCTTTCCAGAAATCGGCCAAAAACTAGGGGGGCGAGACCATTCGACGGTAATCCACGCTTGTGAGAAAATTAGAAAAGACGAGGCCGCGAGCGAGCCCACTAAACAAGAGTTGATTCTTATTAAAGAGCGTATTTATAATTCATTTGAAAATAAGTAGTCTTGGATAAAGTGTTCATAAGAAGCGTATAGCTTTGTGGGTGATGTGTGTATGACCTTAAGAAGACATAAATTTTTATTTGATTATAAACACACGATGATTTACTTATCCCCATTATGTCGACATTTCTTCGTAGTTAAATAAAACCAAATTTATTAGGAGGAGCTTAGAAAACGGGGGTATAGTAAAAAGTTTTCCCCATATTCACAACCCTAATAGTAATAATAAAATAAATAATTATTACTATTATTAAAAACATATGAAAGTTACTATTAATCAACAAAATCTTAAGAAAGCTCTCGGTCTCGTTGAGCGTATAGTCTCCCGCAATATTTCCCTACCTATTTTAAATAATGTCCTTTTAAGGACCGAGAACGGGCGCTTAAAAGTTTCGGCGACAAACCTCGAGATCGGCATTAACTATCTTATTGGGGCAAAAATTGAAGAAGTGGGGGATATTGCCGTACCGGCGCGAATCTTTTCCGATTTCATCGCAAACACAGATGAAGACATTATCACACTAACAACTAAGAACAACAGTCTTTTTATTAATTCAAAACGTTATAAAACTCAAATTTTAGGTTTTGATACGAAAGAGTACCCCATTATTCCTAAAATCAAAGAAGGGGTAATTTGCACACTGCCCGCGAAGCAGGTTCATGCCGCCTTTACTCAAGTTGTGGACTCAATCGCACTATCGGAGAGCCGAGCGGAGTTAGCGGGATTATATATGCGTTTTACGGCCAAAGAGCTTATCTGCGCCGCCACAGACAGCTTTCGCCTAGTGGAGAGAGTGATTACCACTCCTTGTGCGCGAGACTACTCAATAATCCTTCCTCGCAATACTGTTACTGAATTAATCCGTGTGGCCGATGAGGTTGAGGGGGAAATTACGATTCGTGTGAGCGATAATCAAATCGCTTTTTCGAGCGACGATTGTGAGGTCGTCTCACGGCTTATTGATGGGAAGTATCCGGACTACAAACGGGTTATTCCAGAGAAGTTTATATCAAAGACACTTGTGGCAAAGAGCGATCTCGAAAAAAATACCCGCTTGGCCGGCCTCTTCTCCTCAAGTATCTCCGATGTAAAACTTTCATGTGTCGAAAAATACTTACAAATTGTAGCTAAAAACTCTGATCGGGGAGAGGCAAGTGTGGAGATTGAGGCGCTTTTAAAAAATGATCCGTACGAAGTAACTCTTAATTATCACTATCTTTTAGACGGGCTCAAAATAATACCTACCGATAAGGTGGTGATTGAATTCACCGGCGCGGGGAGTCCGTTGGTGTTAAAACCGACAGACGATTCGTTTGGTCTAGTGTATCTTATAATGCCCCTACGAAGCTAAAATGCTTAAATCAATTAGTGGTCCATTAAGACGAAGAGAGGCGTCGTACCAACAAAATCAAAGCCGACTCACGATCGTTGCCGAGATTATAAAAATCTTTTTCCAGCAGAACCTAAACATTGATTTTATGGCCAGCGGAACGCGCTGTGAATGGGCGCAAAATATCCTCGAAATCCATACGGGCAACAAAGCGCTTGCTAGCGAACTCACGATAAGATTGGGTGAATTCACTAAATTTCTTGGAGAGCGGGGAGTGGAGCCATTACAAATTATTATTAGGTGAGCTGGTTGGGAGGGGGGGCGAGGGAATAGGAGTTTGTTGTGGTGGCTGAAAATTATATTGTACCGCCCATTCCCAATTGGCAAACTGAACATCTGCCGACGGGTTCGCGGGAAAGGCACCGCGCGGATTACTCCGGGTCACATAGTATAGAATGCTGTGTACTTCGTTATTATAGGCATAGGTGCCGTTGAGCATCACTTTGTCGGAGTTGGCTGGGTTTGGCCGAGAGAATGACTCTCGGGGCAATTTAGAGAGCGCCGCGGCCATAAAGGCGTTCCATAACGGACCCGCGGCGCTGATACCTGCGCCTGCGGCAGTCATTTGTTGGTTGCGATTATTACCAACCCAGACTCCTAACACGAGATTTGGTGTGTATCCGACAACCCAAGCATCTTTATTCAACTGTGTAGTTCCCGTCTTTGCGGCTACCTCGCGGCCAGGGAAGTAGAGAGGACTATTGGGGCCGAATACGGGAGCGCGAGCGCTGTTGTCAGATAAAATATCATTTATAAGACGCGCTACCTGCTCATTAATAACGCGCGTAGGATTGCTTTCTTTTTCTTCAAGTATTAAATCATCTCCCAGCGCCACTCGCTGGATGAGGCCCCACTGGTTACGGACACCATCGTTAGCGAACACCCCGTATGCGGAGACGATATCCACGAGTTTTACCTCCGCGCCGCCCAGCACAAGCGCCAAGCCATACGGGGGTTCTTCGCGAAGAGTGGTTATTCCCATTTTTTTAGCTGTTTCTACCGTATCATTGATGCCAGCTAGGTATAACATTTTTACCGAGGGGACGTTTAGTGACTGGGCGAGTGCCTGACGAAGGGTAACAGGACCCCGGAAACGCAGATCGTAGTCATTGGGATGGTAACAATCCAAGCCAAAACGATCGCGCGCCTGGGTTCCGGCCGGGGAGCAGTAAGGATTAAATTCCGTTCGAACATCAAAGAGCACCATTGAGTCGGTATATCCCTTTTGGATGGCGGTTGCGTAAGCGAAGGGCTTAAAAGCGGAACCTGGCTGACGGAGAGCTGTCGCGACGTTGAAATTCCCCTCATTCGCGACGTCAAAATAGTCCTTAGAACCAACGAGAGCCAGAACATCGCCTGTTTGAGGATCAATGGCAACCAGCGCAGCATTGCTTGCTCGGTAGCGCTTATTTATCTCGCCATATTTGGCGACAAGCTCTTCGGCTTTCTTCTGAAGCTCCGCATCCAAAGTGGTAATAATTTTAAAACCGCCGCTTGAGACGCGCTCTTCGCCGTATTTCTTAATTAACTCTTCGCGTGCCATGATGACAAAATGCGGCGCGACGAGCTTATTTTGTTGCGGTTTGAAAACAATCTCCTCATTCAGGGCATCTTGGTATTGCTTCTCATCGATGTGGCTCAAGTCTTTCATGCGGCGCAGAATAGAATTTTTGCGTTGCAATAGGGCGTCGACATTCTTTCCGTAAGGGGAATAATACGAGGGTACTTGGATCATTGCGGCGAGAATTGCCGATTCGTTGAGAGTGAGGTCTGCCGCCTTTTTACCGAAATAAAGTTGAGATGCCGCCTCCGCGCCATATGCCGTGGAGCCCCACGGGATTTGATTTAGGTACATCCAAAGAATCTCATCTTTAGAGAAGCGCCGCTCAATTTCTACCGAAAGCATAATCTCGCGGAGTTTCCGGGAAATCTTTTTCTGGCCGCCAAGTAGAGCATTTTTTACAAGCTGTTGGGTGATTGTCGATCCGCCTTCGGCAAATTCTGTGTTCTGAATGTCGCGAATGATAGCGCGAATAATGCCGCGAAAATCAATACCGCGGTGTTCGTAGAATTTACTGTCTTCAGAAGAAATTACCGCGTCTCTAAGGGTTTGGGGAATTTCATTCCAGGAAATAATTGTGCGTTTTTCACTGTCGTAAATATCATAAAGAAGCACTTCGCCGGTGCGGTCATATACTTTTGTTGATTCTTTGATTTGGCGAGTGATGATAGTTTCGGGATCGGGAAGCGTTGTGCGCAGGTAGATGAGGTACAAAAGTATTCCAATGCAGGCAACGACCACAATCCAAAGCACGGGCATGGCCCATGCTTTTTTCTCTTTGATTTTTAATTGTATTTTTTCTAGGAATGTCACGGGAGGTTTGTGTGCGGCCATTGTGCCATTAAAAGGGCTCTTTTACAAGCAGTTTTACAAGAAATTATGAAAAATGTATGATATCACGTATGGCGGTTATTATCGATGAAGCACAAATCCGAACTTTCTTAACTCGGCGAGCGGAGGCAGTTTTCCCATCACTTAATCAGGCACTCACTTGTTTTAAAAAAGGCAAACCTCTACGAATTTACTGGGGGATCGATCCGTCCCGGCCAGAGATCCATATTGGCCACACAATCTCATTGCTGTGGCTTAAAGAACTTGCCGCGTTGGGACATAAGCCGATATTGCTCATTGGAGATTTCACTGCGCAGATAGGTGACCCTACGGGAAAGGATGCAACCCGTCCGGCATTAACAGAAGAGCAGATTCGTGAAAACATGAAGACCTATCTTGAACAGGCGGAAAAGATTATTCCGAGAGAGAATTTTGATGTCGAGTACAATAGTAAGTGGCTTAAACCAATGTCATTTGAGGGTGTTTTAAAGTTGGCTAGCCATCTTACCGTGCAACAAATGATTCAACGAGACATGTTTCAAGAGCGACTCAAGCAAGAGCGACCGATCTACCTTCATGAGTTTTTATACCCATTAATGCAGGGGTTCGATTCAGTGGCGCTCGAGACCGATGGAGAGCTTGGGGGGAGCGACCAGACGTTTAATATGCTTGTGGGCCGGTCTCTGGAGCGCGCCCTTATTAAAAAAGAAAAGCTTGTTTTTACAACACCGCTACTCGTAAATCCAAACGGAAAGAAGATGAGCAAAAGCGAAGGCGAGATTATTGCTCTCACCGATGAGCCCCAGGAAATCCGGCGCAAGATACTCTTATTTCCCGACGGATATATAAAAACAATTTTCACTCTTTGTACTGAAAAGGATATTGCTTGGATTGAGGAGCAGGCTAAAAAACAAGAACCTCGCCAATTGAAAGAAATGCTAGCCGACGAACTTGTGCGTATGTATCACGGCGATGAAGCGACGACTGAAGCCCGAGAGCCAATTGAAGTACCCTCGGGAGCGCCCCTGGCCCAATCGCTGAAAGTGTGGGGAGCGACTACAACAATATCGGCGGGGAAAGATATTATTACAAGTGGCGGGGTAACGGTGAATGAAAAAAAAGAAGCTGATTGGAATTATCTACCTAAAGCCGGGGATAAAATTCAAGTCGGGAAAGGGAAATTTTACAAAGTAAAATAAAACCCCGCCCCTAGGCCCGTGATTCACAGTATTATACCGCGTTCGTGAGCTTAGGGGGGGGCGGGGTTTTATTTAGGCTTCTGGTAATTTGTCTTCCTCTTCCTCCTCTTCTTCTTCTACTATATCAGCATCTTCTTCTTCCTCTTCTTCCTCCTCTTCTTCCACGATATCCTTCTCGGGTTCAATATCGTCTTCGAGAACCAAGCTCTCATCTTCTGTCGAGAATAACAATACTTCTTCTTGGGGCATAATGTGAATTTTAATTAAATATATACACTCGACCAACCTCAGGAAATGGAATTTTCCCTACGTATGCGGTCATTGTAATGATGCAGAAGATAAAGTCAATAGTCTCTAGAAAGGATGCAGGACGGCGCATAGTGCCAAAGCCAGCGCGTCGGCGGCATCATCGGGTTTGATGACCTCCTTTAGTCCCAATATCATCTGCACCATACGTTGCATTTGCTTTTTATCCGCTTGGCCATAATGAGCGACTGCCTGTTTCACCTGGAGCGGCGTAAGCTCTTGGATTGCGACAGCATGATTGGCGAGGGTAAGGATGATAACGCCTCGCGTTTCGGCTACGACCATCGCAGTTTTTTGATTCTTTGTGAAAAAAAGGCGCTCGACCACTGCTAGAGTTGGGCGATACTGCTTAATAAGTGTCGAGAGCTCTTGGGCGGTATGTTTGAGGTCATGTGCCCGATTGACGCCTGGATTAATAATCGTGCCGTAAGTAAGGCATCGTGCGCGGCTTTTATCGTGCTCGACGACGCCAAAACCGATTTTCGTTGAGCCGGGATCGATGCCGATGGTGATCATGTGCTGTTGGTGAATATATTTTATACGTCGTCGTTATTATCGAGAGCTTCGAGAATTCGGTCTAATTTCTTGAAATCGTCTGAAGATAATGCAACCAAAGAAGAGGGAACGAGCTCGAGTCCGGATTCATCAGCGGACACCAGTGGCTGGAGCTCTTTTTGAATGCGCTCTAAATCATCTGACCGAGTATAGATAGCAATATCTCCATTATGCTCCCGAACATCTTCGGCGCCCGCCTCAATAGCTTTGAGCTCGAGTTCCTCTGGATGTGCCGGGTGCGCAAAGCGAAGGATGCCCATTCTTTTAAACATCCACGAAAGCGATCCTTCCTGTCTCATGTGCACATCCAGTTTTGTAAGAAGTGTTCGCAACTCACTAATAGTGCGATTACGGTTATCGGTAATGGCGGTGATGATCATAGCCACGTTTCCGGGGCCGACAGCATCAAGCTGAAGCTCGGTAAGTTTCCCGGAATTTTTTTCAGAGACCTTTTTGATCGCTCGTTCAATGTTATCTTGCGGCATATTTAGCGAGCGGGCTTTATCGACGACGGCCTTAAGTCGGTAGTTACTTTTTGGGTCGGGGTTATTCTGCGCCGCGATCGTAATCTCACGAGAAATTTTACTGAAAACCTGACCTTTCTTTTGGTCAGTGATCGCCTTCTTATGCTTTATTTGCGCCCACTTGCTATGTCCGGCCATTACTTACGAGAGTACCTGGGTATGGTTTAAAAATCAAACACCTTTTCTTTGGATTTTAATCCCAGATGCTGTAACCCGGAATTTGTGATAATGCGGCCCTTTGATGTCCGAGCAAGAAAACCCATCCGCATGAGATAGGGTTCGTACACATCCTCAATGGTGGCCTCTTCTTCCGAAAGCGCCGCGGCGATTGTCTTAATACCGACCGGCCCCCCGTCGAATTTATCGGCGATAACTCTAAGAATCTGCCGGTCAGTCTCTTCAAGGCCGCTCTTATCGATAGCTAGCATGGCCATCGCGCCTTGAGCCATGTCAGCAGTAACCGCAGAAGTCCCCTTGACCTGGGCGTAGTCGCGCGCACGCTTAAGGAGGCGATTAGCAACGCGGGGGGTGAAACGAGAAGATTGAGCGATTACAGTCAGAGCTTCCGGCTCTATAGTCACGCCAAGTTTTTCAGCTGAACGTAAAACTATTTTCTCAATATCTTCAGGGGTATAGAATTCTAAACGGAAGTTGGCACCAAAACGAGATCGAAAAGGCGCGGAAAGGAGGGAGATTTTGGTGGTAGCGGCGATAAGGGTAAAGTGGGGCAAGTCGATTTGGAGTGTTTTAGCCATGTTGCCCTTACCGATTATGATATCGAGCTTAAAATTCTCCATGGCGGGGTAAATAACCTCTTCCACCATTCTGTTAAGGCGATGCACCTCATCGATAAAAAGTACATCGCCGTCCGATAAGCTACTAAGGATTGATCCGACATCACCGGCTTTCTCGAGGGCCGTACCAGAGGTTATTTTGAGATTGGTTCCGAGAGAATGTGCGATAAGGTAGGCGAGGGTGGTTTTTCCGAGTCCCGAAGGGCCATGAAGAAGAAGGTGTTCCACCGGTTCATTTCGCTTTTTTGCCGCCTCAAGGAGGATCCGGAGATTATCTTTAATTTGTTGCTGGCCAATATATTCTTGAAAGGTTTTTGGCCGCAAGGCATGGTCCAGAACTTGGTCGTCTAGGGTACTTTTGGGGGCCGTTTCGGGGGTCTTGACATTCATCTGGTTTTAGATTACAATAGACAAGTAGACAATCCCGTTGTATAGTCGGGATTTTCTTTTTTAGTCTTTTTTTGATCTTTCGAAAAGGACCGTTATAATCTGTAGGCAATTGGGTAAAGTGGTCACACACGTAACTCAATCGGGGTATTTTCTTAGCCGGATAGCTCGGTTTCGACTGTGCTACTCCTCAGAAGTATCCTGTCTCAATTCCTCTAAGGAGCTGAGCGTTTGCCTACAGGTTATAACGGTCCTTTTTATTTTATCCTAATACTCGTTCGATCTCTTCAATGGATGTGGTGCCTTCCAGTAATTTTAGGTAGCCATCCTGCGTCATCGTTACCATCCCTTCCTTCACGGCTAGGTCTCGTACATCGGAAATAGTGGGGGATTCCATGACGAGTCGCTCCATATCTTTGGTAACTGTAAAAATTTCATATACGCCGACCCGTCCCTTGTATCCCGAACCATTGCATTCGGCGCATGCACTTGGGAAGTAAATTTTTAATGATGAATCAAGCGGGGGAAGAGTGAATTTTCCTTTAATGGGCTCCAGGAACTTTTTAATAGCTTCCAGTTGTCCAGAGGAAGGCGGTTGTTCAATTTTGCAATGTTTACAGAGGCGGCGCAACAACCGCTGGCCCATGGCCATGTTGATGGCGGGGGCGATAACCTGCGGCCGAATACCCAGATCAATCAGGCGAGGAATGGTTCCGGCGGCATCGTTGGTATGAATGGTAGAAAAGACAAGATGACCGGTAAGCGAAGCATTCAGTGCAATCTCGGCCGTCTCTTCATCGCGGATTTCGCCGACGAGAATGATATCCGGGTCCTGGCGAACGATAGCGCGCAAGCCGTTAGCAAATGTGTATCCTTTTTCTGCATCGATTTGGGTTTGGGAAATACCTTGGATATGGTATTCGATGGGATCTTCAATTGTAATAATTTTTGCATCCGCTGAATTCAAGAAATTCACGAACGCATAGAGAGTAGTTGTCTTACCGGCGCCAGTAGGGCCGGTGGTAAGAATAGCTCCCGTAGATCTCTTGAGCTGTTGGCGCACGAGTTCAAGAATATCGGCGCGCATTCCAAGATCTTCCAGATTTGCGTTGATACTTCGAGGATCAAGGAGACGCATCACAATCGTCTCGCCGAATTCACTGGGAAGGATTGAGACACGAACTTCAATCTCAACCGATTTTTGGCGGATAGTAAAACGCCCATCTTGGGGGGACTTGTGGACATTAAGCTTGAGTTTCGAAAGCACTTTTACTCGGTTGAGGATCTTCCCGTATGAATCAGACTGAATGTTGGTGATATCATGGAGAAGGCCGTCAAGGCGATATCGTAACCGAACTTCAGCTGATTCCGGTTCGAAATGGATGTCGGAGGCCTGGGTCTTGAGTGCGCCGGCGATGATGATTTCTAGAAGTTTCGTGGCTGAAATTTTAGTAACCCTAGCTCTTAGGTCATTCAGGTCGGTAATCTGTTGCTGGAGCTGATCTAATTCGCTGTCGCTGATGTCGATAGCGCCAATCTCAAATGTTTCCACTGCTTTTATGTCACCATACCGGGCCCACACTTTTTCTAAAGCCTCTCGCGTGGTGATAACCACCTTATATCGAAACCCGCGCTTTTCAAGTTCAGTGAGTGCCGTTTTGGTAGCACTTAGCGTGGGATCGAGGGCGGCCACAATAATATCGTTGCTATTTCTGTAGATAATGGCGATCTGGGCGGCAAGTGCCGTATGCTTATCAAGCATTATGAGTGCTTCTACATCGATTGGCGTAGCATGGAGGTCGGAAAATGAGAGTCCGAGGCTGTTGGCGAGCTGGTGAGATGCCTGTCCTTTGCCTTGCGATCGGATCTCTTCAAGCTTTTTCTCAAGCATCTTTTCCGCTTCGCTGCGTTTGTGATTCGGAGTTGTAGACGAAACAGGGGGTAAGGCCATGGGGTGCTTTTATGAGCTCAACATAGCGTACCGCCGTCGTTTGTAAAGCTTTTTTTGTGGATAAAACGGCCTAATTTGACTTTATGCTACTGACCTGGTATCATCTTATTACTGTAAGAGATGGGTCCGCGAACTGCGGGCCTCTTGCTTAATAAAGCTAAATAATAACATGATTGATACTAAACAGTTTATGTCTGCTGTTCGGCAGATTGTAGAGGAAAAAGGGATCTCGGAGCAAAACGTACTGGAGACCATTGAGGTGGCGATCGCCGCCGCCTATAAGCGCGATTATGGCAAGAAGGGGCAAATTATACGTGCCAAACTCAATACAGAATCTGGGAATCTTGAGATTATGCAGATTCACTATGTGGTGGAAGGATTTGACGAAGAGGGCCATATCACCGGGCAATTACCAGCCAAGGTTACCGAAGAACGGCTCGACCCCCAGGACTATGAAGGACGCCGGCGGGATGTCGGAGAGCCGATGAGCGCCATAAATGAAGCCGGCGAACTCAAGATTAAATTTAACCCGGAAAAACATATTATTCTTTCTGAGGCGAAAGAGAAACAGAAGAACATCGAGATCGGAGACGAGCTTATTGAACGCCTGGAACCGCATACTGACTTCGGACGTATTGCTGCCCAGACTGCCAAACAGGTAGTCATTCAGCGTCTTCGAGAGGCTGAACGAACTGCTGTTTTTGCTGAATTTAAAGATCGCGAAGGGCAGATCATAAGCGGTGTGGTGCAACGCAGAGAGGGAACGCTGGTATTTATAGATCTCGGAAAAACGAACGGACTTCTCATACCGGCCGAGCAAGTGCCCGGGGAAAATTATCGCATGGGCCAGCGGTTGCGTTTCGTAGTCCTTAAAGTAGATGAAACTTCGCGCGGGCCCGTTATCGTGCTTTCTCGCGCTCATCCAAAGCTTGTCCAGGAGTTATTCCGGATGGAAGTGCCGGAAATCGACAGTGGCGTCGTGGAGATTAAAGGCATCGCTCGCGAGGCAGGCTCACGAACAAAGATCGCAGTAAGCTCTAAGGAAGAGAGCGTCGATCCCATCGGATCTCTCGTGGGTCAAAAAGGTGTTCGCGTTCAGACGGTCATTAATGAATTAGGAGGCGAAAAAATTGACATCATCTTGTGGGATGAAAAGATTCAAACATATATTTCGAGTGCATTATCTCCCGCCAAGATTCTTCAAGTAACTACCGTTGACGAGGAGCGCAAGAGCGCGCTCGCAGAAGTCTCGGACGACCAGTTCTCGTTGGCAATCGGCCGACGGGGTCAGAATGTTCGTCTTGCCGCCAAGCTGACTGGCTGGAAGATTGATGTCCGTTCGCCGAAAGAGAAGATGAGCTCGGAAGAAATAGAGCCCGCTTCAGAGACAGAATTACCAGCGTCCACGGAAGTTCCGGCAGACGCTACATAATAAAACCATGGAATCGCATCTAAAAACGCTTGAAGACGACAAGCTTCAGCTAACCATAGTATTGCAGAAGGAAGAGCTTCAAACCTACATCAAATACGTGGAGCAAGAGGCGCTCACAGAAGTTCAAGTCGATGGTTTTCGGAAGGGAAAAGCGCCGGAAGATGTTAGTCGAAAGCAACTCGACACCGCTAAGGTTCTCCAAACGGCCCTAGAGAATGCGCTCGAGCATAGTCTCGCGGAAGCGACTAAAAAAGAAAACCTTGATGTTTTCAAAATTAGCGATCTGGCTATTAAAAATAATACCGCCGAGCGGTTGGAATATTCGGTATCGGTAACGCCATTTCCTGCCGTGAAGATTCCTGATCTCGCGCAATTTAAAGCTCAACGTAAGGAAATTAAAATAACGGACAAGGAAATTGACGAAACCCTCGAGGTGGTTCGAGATTCGCGAGCTACGTTCACTCTTAAAGAAGAGCCAGCGGTTACGGGCGATCGCGTGGAAATCGATTTTGAAGTTCAGATGGACGGAAAGATAATCGAGGGGGGAGAGAGTAAAAACCACCCGCTCATTATCGGCGGAAAGAATTTTATCCCTGGATTTGAAGACAATCTCGTCGGCATGAAGAAAGGAGAAGAGAAAAACTTCTCTCTTAAAGCTCCCGACGATTACTATCAGAAAAGTCTTGCCGGTAAAAAGTTGGATTTTAAAGTAACCATAAAAACCGTTCAAAGCGTTGCAAGGCCGGAATTGAACGATGCATTTGCGCAGGGATTAGGCAAATTTCAAAACATCGACCAGCTCAAAGGCGGTGTTCGAGAGGGCATCTATGAAGAGAAGCGCCAGAAAGAAAAACAGCGGATTCGCTTAGAGATTCTCGATCAGATTATCAAAGCCGTCGAGATTAAACTTCCCAGAGCATTTATCGACGAACAGACAAATTCAATAATGGCCGGATTCGAACGTGATCTCTCCGCTCGCGGTATGGAGCTTGGCATGTATCTGGCTCACCTGGGAAAGACGCAAGATGATCTCCGAAAAGAATGGCGACCGGAAGCGGAAAGACAAGCTAAGATTGCCTTTATTATCCATCGAATTTCTCGGGATAAAGACATCGTTCCCACTGAAGAAGAAATTACCGCCGCGTTGAGTGAGACCGTGCAAGCGCTCGCGGCTCGCGGCCAAATGGATCCAGCGCAGGTCAATATGGATAATGCGCGCCGAGCACTCACCGAGCAGATTACCAATGAGAAGACCCTCGATTTCATTGAAGGTGTTTGCGCCTCAAAGTAGCTTCTGTCTACAATTGCGGTAGCGCACCTTTGCGGATATACTATACACATACAGTATGTTGCAATCACTTAAGCTATCAAATCTTATCCTTCGATTATGCCTCGCCGCAGTCTTTTTGTGGTTTGGTATTGATAAATTTATTCACCCTAATTATTGGATTGATGTGTGGCTTCCTCAAAGCGTAGTAGCGATTTCCGAGTCTATTGGCCTTGGCTCAAAAGAGTTTATGTACCTTAACGGCATTATTGAGGTATTGATAGGTGTCAGCCTTATCAGCACTCTGCTCATGCGCGTTTTTGCTCCCATTGGGATTCTTATTTTGATTGGGGTTATGGTCTTTCATGGGTTTAATGAAATTCTCATTCGTGATCTGGGTCTTATCGGGGGATTAGCGGCATTGATATTCTGGCCCGACCGGCGATTCTATTGATGTATGAACTAAGGAATATGATATAGTACAGGAACGACCCGTTAGGGTTGTTTTTATATGAAACGTATTTATCTCGACCATGCCGCCGCTACGCCTCTTAATGCTCGAGTCAGGAAAGCCATTATTAAAGTGCTTGGTGTCGCGGGGAATCCTTCCTCGTACAATAATGCCGGCCGTGAGGCGGCGATGATGCTTGAAGAAGCGCGACAGACTGTCGCGCGATTTTTAGGCGCTCATTCCGATGAAATTGTATTCACCAGCTCGGGTTCGGAGGCCAATGCCCTTGCAATTTTAGGCGTAATGAATGGATTTAAAAAAGAGAGGATACTTACAACGCCCATCGAACATCTTTCGGTACTGGAGTCGATTAAAGCAGTAGTTTCGGGGGGGGAAGTTTCGATGATTGCCGTCAATGAAAAAGGGGTAGTGGAGCTCAAAGATATCCGGGAAAAATTAACTTCGACGACCATCCTTGTTTCGGTAATGTATGCCAATAATGAGATTGGCACTATCCAGCCAATCGCGCAGATCGGTAAAATGATTCGCGAATTTCGCAGGAAGTATAAAGTGTCGTTTCCGCTTTTCCATGTCGATGCGTGCCAAGCTACTGAATATTTGGATATGAATGTTCAGCATCTTGGCGTAGATTTCCTGACTTTTAATGGCTCAAAAATTTACGGTCCTCGGGGGACTGGTGTATTATATGTTCGTCGGGGAGTTACGCTCCAATCGCTTATTCGTGGAGGGGGGCAGGAGCAGGGGCTTCGCGCAGGTACTGAAAATGTGCCGGCATGTATCGGTCTCGCAGAAGCACTTGAGTGTATACCCAAACAGGAGAAAGCTCGACTAACACTCCTGCGAGATTATTTTTTTACCCAACTCAAGGCATGTTTGTCGGATGTGCGAATTAACGGATCGCTCGGCGATGACCGATTGCCTAATAATGTCAATATCTCAATCCCGGGGCTGGATAGCGAAAATCTTCTTCTGGAGCTGGATGCGGCCGGTATTTCGGCGGGTAGCGGCTCGGCATGCACGGCACGAAGCGTAGAGCCTTCACATGTTTTAAAAGCCATTGGCGTAAAGAAGCCATATCTTGATGGCGCATTACGTTTTTCTATGGGCCGAGCAACAACAAAAAAAGATATTGACTATGTCTTACAAAAGCTTCCATTGATAATAAAAAAATTACACAAACGCTATCAAAAGTAAGTTGAAGTTAATTACCTTTTTTGTTAGGATGTTCAAGAATTGCCAAGGAATAATGTCCCCATAGCTTAACGGATAAAGCATCAGCCTTCGAAGCTGTTGATGGGGGTTCGATTCCCTCTGGGGACACTACATCGCATGCGCCCTTAGCTCAGTTGGTAGAGCTGCTCCCTCTTAAGGAGAAGGTCGGGGGTTCGAATCCCTCAGGGCGCACATCAACACAAAACAAAGCCCCGCTTTCGCGGGGCTTTGTAGCTTAGAGGACTTCGATAACTAGGTTTCTACGACCGAACTGCAATGCTGATTGTCGATCGGCCATCCAGATATCAACGTTGGTCTGATATCGTTTGTTCATTCGGTCCTCAACAATGAAGATCTTATCGCCGTAAACGGCGGGAATCTTAATTGCGGTACCGAACGGTAAGAAGTTAGTAGCAACGATACCATCGCGGACGTAAGTACCTTTAGCGGTAATGAAGGGCGAATCGTCAGTCTGGTCGGGCGTAGACGAATAGGCCGAAACGCTTACCGAATAAGTACCCCGCGCCTTAGACGTAATTTTTGGCTTGGACTGCTCTTGAGTCGGAGCGGTATTGGGTTGAAGAACTGAATTACTCTGGATAGTCGGAATTTGGATTGAACCAATTTGGGGAAGATTCAATCCGCCGCCGACGAATACAAAGTTCTCGGTCGCGTCTTGGCTTTTAGAGCCTTTTACCCAATCCATGAATCCAGCGTGTGCCTCGGTTGTAGAGAACAAAATAACTACGAAAAGTCCGATAAGGGCTTTTAGATTTTTATTCATAATGTACAACCGAGGAGTAGGCACTAGGGGCTTTTGACCGATAAAAAATGGCCTATCAAAGCCATCGTTTAC
>JBBTSY010000007.1:0-9845 GCA_038064515.1 Patescibacteria group bacterium
TTCCGAAAGCGGCACGTCATATTTCAACCGCGCCGTTTCTTTACCGATGTATTCGGTAGCAACATAGGCGTTGCGAAAGGTGGCGACTAGTTCCATCACACTGCCCAAGTATGAAACCGGGGTAATCACTTCGAGCGAGACAATCGGTTCGGCAATATTTTCAATTTTGGAAAAATCGGGAAGCATTGAAGCGGATCGAATCTTCATTTCATCGCCGTTTTTCATTTTCACCACGTACTCTACTGAAGGAGAAGAAATAATCAGCGTCAGGCCGAATTCCCGACGCAGGCGTTCAGAGACAATCTCCACGTGCAACATCCCCAAAAATCCTACCCTGAATCCCCGGCCCAATCCGACAGATGATTCCGGTTCGTATACCAAGGAAGCATCCGTCAATTTGAGCTTACCAAGCGAATCTTTGAGCAGATCGTAGTCGTCATTGCCTTCAGGAAAAAAGCTCGCATATACCATCGGTCGCACTTCTTTATACCCGGGCAATGGCACAAATGTCGCATCGGCGCCAAGAAGCGTAATAGTATCGCCCACGCGGATGTGGCCAGGATCCTTCAAGCCAGTGGCGATATAGCCAATCTCACCCGCCAATAACTCATTGCCTTGAATCAACTGCGGCGAGAAAAATCCCACTTCCAAAATGTCCGCGCGGGCTTTTGTCGCGAATGCCATGATCTTTTGCAATTTTTTGATCGTACCGCTAAACACGCGCACATATGCGATGACGCCCTTGTACGCGTCAAAAGTCGAATCAAAGATAAGCGCTTTTAACGGCCCACCCTCTTCAATAGTCGGCGGCGGCACTTTTTCGATTACTTTTTGCAGAACAAGTTCTACGTTAGTCCCATCCTTGGCAGAGATGGCCAGAATTTCTTCCGGCTCAACGGCTAAAAGATGCGCGAGCTCTTCCGTAACCCGTTCGGTGTGCGCATTGGGCAGATCAATTTTATTAATCACGGGTACAATAACAAGATTCTGCTGTTGTGCTAAGACAAGATTGGCCAATGTTTGCGCTTGAATTCCTTTAGTAGCATCAACTAAAAGAATGGCGCCTTCAACGGCGGCAAGCGATCGAGAAACTTCGTATGAAAAATCGACATGTCCGGGCGTATCAATGAGATTAAGCATATATTCTCCCTCATTGTAGCTATAGTTCATCCTGACCGGCTGTAGCTTGATAGTGATCCCCCGTTCGCGCTCTAATTCCATCTGATCAAGGTATTGCGCCTGCATTTTCCGCTTTTCAACGGTTTTTGTCAGTTCTAAAAATCGATCCGCTAACGTGGACTTTCCATGGTCAACATGGGCAATTATTACAAAGTTTCGAATATTATTCACGAGATATAATGTTTTCTAAACTAATCCTTGCGTCTTTAATCCGTTTTCTATGTTTCAGAAATGGTATTATTTTAGTAATAAACTTCTTAAGGGACTTTGCCTGATTGATATTCAAACGCCAAAGGTCGCCATTATACTTTGATTTAACCCCTCGAATGTATTGAAGATCTCCCTTTCGTGCAATTTGACGAAGCTTATACTGTATTCCTTTTACATGCAACCACTCTGTTATCGAATTAAGGACGTGAAAATCGTAGGAATCAATCTTAAAGCGGGCGCGGTTTTGATTTAGGATAAAGTTCCCTTCTGCATCAGTGTATCCTGCAACAAATGCAGGAAACCCTTTACGAGAAACATCCGAAAAATCCTTAGGAATTAAAAAGTGAAATGTTTGATTAAGAAAACAGTTCGCGTGAAAATGACCATTCCTCACCGAAATAGTAACTTTTCCAAATTTTTGGAAAAGTTTCTTAATCACATCAACCTGCTCTTTTTGAGTCGTGTGACATCTAACAACAATCAGCTCTGATTTCTCTGAAGTCTTATAAACATTGAGGTCTCCAATACGAAACCCGATCATGTAAGCCCGCAACAACTCTCCTCCTGCAAAATCATACTTCTGGTATCGCATTCGAGCCTGAGATGGATTTTTAAGAGGGATACCGAGTTCTGAAATTCGATTTCGTATAGTTGACCAGCTGCAATTTAAAAGAGCTCCAATTCTTCGAGTACTAAGACTTTTCCGTAAGTAGAGTTCCTTTAAAAGCTTACGATCAATACTGATCTTTCTCTGTGCCACACATAAAGTATAGCATAATTGTGCAATAATGAGTAATTTGAGTATCTAAAAATACTTTCTTCGAAAAAGGACGTAGAGTGCGAGAAAGTTGATATTGTAAGCAATCGCCGTGGCGATAGCGAGACCCCGAACTCCGGCATGAAAGTTGAACGTAAGAGTAGCGCCTAACGCAATATTGAGCGCTACTGAAAAAATTGCGATCCAGAATGGCGTTTTTGTATTTTGAAGCGCGTAGAATGCCCGGGTCATAATATGCATCAGGCTTTGTGCCACGATACTGAACATAAAAATACCAAGCACCGATGCGGTCAAAGCCTGATCATCACTTCCGAAAGCGCCCACTCGAAACAATATACCCACGATCTGATTTCGAAATATGAAAATAATTACCGCCGCGAAGCCTACCATCCAGAACGTTGAAAAAAAAGATTGGTTGAGCTTTTGACGGAAATCTGCCATTTCATTTGCCGATGCGTGAGAAGAAAGCCGCGGAAATACCGCCGTCGCCAAAGAAATCCCGATCACCGATACCGGAACGTACTGAAGATTGGTTGCCAGGTTGAGAATAGTAATGCTTCCCACTCCAATCGTCGAAGCAATTGCCGTAATGACGGTGAGGCCGATATTATTTGCCCCCAGGGCCAGGGTGCGCGGGAGCATGAGGCCCAACATTCTTTTGAGAGACTGATCGCGCAAATTAAAGGCTGTTCCGAAACGAAATCCGGCACGCAACGCTACCGGCAGTTGGACGGCTAGATGGAGTAATGCTCCAAGAACTACGCCTAGGCCAAGACCAAATACGCCCTCATGGCCGCGCGCGGAAAGATACGGCACAAAATACGTAGCACCGATGATGATTCCTACGTTATAGAGAATAGGCGCCAGTGCGAACGCCGCGAAGCGCTCAAGGGACTGGAGTATTGATCCGATGATCGTACTGATGCCGAAGATCAAAGGACTCAAAAGCATCAATCGCATCAGCGGCACTAGAAGCACCCTGTCCTCTGCGGAAAATCCGGGCGCAATCAGGAATGACAACGGCGAAGCAAAAAGAAATATTACCGCCGAAGCCGCCGCAATCGCGAAAAATGCCACATTTAAAAAATTCTGAGCGGTTTTCCATGCTCGCTCTTTGTCGCTCTGGTAGTATTCGATGAAAATAGGCACGATCGCCGATGATGTCGCGCCCAGAATGAAAAGATTAAAAATGAGATCCGGTATGCGAAAAGCGCTGTAATAAATGTCGAGATTGGTAGACGCTCCGAATTGAGCGGCCAGGATTCGATCGCGCCACAAGCCTATCACTTTCCCAAAAATGCTGAAAAAGGCCAGTAGAAAGCTCGCCTGGACAATCTTTCCTTTTAATGGAGACGTGAAACTCATTTAAAATCGATGTCTACGAGAATATCTTTTTCCAACTTCCCACTGAAGGTATACAAACTGCCGATTTTATTCAAGCTCGGCGTTGCCGAGGTGATAGCAATCTCATCGGGTTTTGAAAGTTCAAAATTGAAACTCTGGATATTGAGGCCGGGCTGTTTCTGGACGTACAATGAGTAGTTGCTATTGACCACCGCCGCCGGCACCGCGTATTCAATTTCTACGATTCGCGATGAACCGGGATCAACGATCATCCAAAATGCGAATCCTGTTTTTCCCGATTCTTCATACACGGAGACGCCCGGCTGGCGCGCTTCTATAAAACTCCGCTCAAAACGGGTAAGGTCTTCGTCTTTTTGAAATCCCGTCGAGTAATCCACGAGCGGATTGAATGCCGGCACGCTCTGTCCGTTAATACTAAGCAGAGACGAGCCTTTCGGTACGAGCACTCGCACATACGTGGGGTTTTGCTTGTTGTAGAAACCATATTTGGTCTTGCCGCCATTATGCGTCCGCCCAATACTAAGCTTATGGCGTATCTCGCCGTTGGTTATATATGTGCCCATCTTTATAACCGTGTCCATCACGGCATCCGTCTTTGATCCTTTCACGTTCGTCATCGTTACCATGATATAATCGGAATTTACCTGTTTTACTTCGCCGGCAAATCCTTTATCAATCGAAAAGCTCTGCAAGTTCAAATCCCGGAAGTACATAAGCATGTCTTTTCGCTCCAGTCCCGCGATCAGCCCATTGAAAACTTCGAGCCATTTTTCATGGTCAGCCGAGTAGAGCCGCTTGAGGACGATAGGCGCCATATCCATGATAATTTTCTTGGGCTTATTGTCTTTTTTGTTTTCTCCGTATTCAACTTCATTCTGAACGGTAGCTAAAAAGTTTTCACTGGTGATGGTAACCCCGTACTCCGGCATCTCCACCGGTCCGATAATCTTGAGAATGTCTTTGAATATATCAGGGTTGATAGTTAACACGCCATCAAGCGTCAGGTGGGATTCTTTTTTGTAGAATGCCGCGATTTTTTTCGCCGAAGTCGGAAAATCAATGAACCAGTTAGCATCGCGCATCGCCCACGTCGGCGTAATATGCTGAAGTTGTAGCGGAGGAATAATTGCCTCCTTGAGCTGGCCGTCAATATTATAGATATCGTCCACCAAATATTCTTTTAAGCGGCCGTTCTCGAACGTGAGAAGCGCATAGCTTCCAGGAAAACCACCGGTAGGCCGTAGCTCGCTCGAATTCTGAAATAGAATAATGTACCGCTTTGTGCCTTTGACACCGATCATGTTCTCTAAAAATCCGGCGAATTCGGAGCCTTGCGTGACAAGCTCTTGAAGCTGGGGAAATTGTTTTTGAAATTCCTCGAAGATTACTTGTTTTTCCTCGGGGATAATGGCAATATCAATGCCCGCCAGCAGAGTGCCGACTTTTTTCAGATTCGTATCCGCTGCACCCAGCGCGTCATTAAGAGGCTGAATAATCTCTGAAAGCAGTACGTTTGAACTTCCCTGCGGATTGAGGATAAGTCCCGTTTTAGAAATGGCGGACATGGCAAGGGTCATAGACTGTCCCGTATCGGCGATCAGTTTTCCGATCTCCACCATGTTCTGCGCCGATTTGAGCTTACTCCCTCCGGGAAGATCGGCTAGAAGATTGCCCAAACTGGCGCCCATAAAATTAAGCTGGTCGCCGGCATTTGAAAAATTTTGATACGCGGAGAGGAAATTTTCCGATGCCGCCGCGAAATCCAAATTAGTGAGATTGTCCTTCGCGCTTTCGAGGCTCTGTACCGCCTGACTGCCTTCTTGAATAACGCGCCCCTTCAGACTTAACGCATAGTGGACGGCAAATGCCAGCGGAATAATCAACGCGGCGCTTAGCGCTTTTCTTCGCCACCACGGCCGAGCCGGATTTTCATGGATAATTCGCGCCATCGGCGACGTCGCGGCGCGAGAGCGAGTGCCTTTCATCCATTGCTCCACCTGCATGATCGATTGGGAAGATTCAACAGAAGCAAGCGTGGGATGAATTCCACGATCAGCGGTAATTGTAGGGGCGGCACGGCTGGAGCTATGATTTTGGGAACGATGAACTTCAGAGGCAATTCGATCATGATACTTCTGAATGCTATTCGATTTTAACGGAAGGATAGGTTTATGATGCGGCTTCGCGATACGGCCGCTTTCCATAACTTGTGCGCCGATAGTCGCCAATACCGCCCGATGATCATGGGGCGTATTGAGAGTCTGTTCCAAGTCACGAAGAATATCTTCACGAGTAAGCGTCGCGGCGGCCGTTCTTTCGGAAGATGAATGACGAAGATTTACGGAAGGACGGATGCGTTTAATTTTAGAAAAATCAACCACGCCGGTCTTGTCGACCGGCCTAACATCAAACATTGCCCCAATGACTTTATCGCTTAATGGGGGCATAAGAAGTGATACGCATTGATATCACTGCTACTATTATACGACGCGTACTACCAAAGAAGAAGAGGAAAACTCTACGTTATCGCGCTTTTTATGACTTCGAGTGTTTTTTCCGCGGCGGCGCGCCATGTAAAAAGCTTTGCGCGAGCAAACCCTTTCTTAATAAGATCTTCACGCAACATAGAATCACCCAAGACAGCGTTGCATGCCAGCGTAAGCTCGGAGATATAGTACGGATTCACCAATATGCCCGCATCACCCACTACTTCCGGCACTGAAGATGTATTGGAAGCGATTACCGGAACGCCGCAGGCCATTGCCTCAAGCGGCGGAAAACCAAACCCCTCAAAGAAGGATGGATAGACGAAAAGCTCCGCGCCGTTGTAGTACCAAGGACGCTCGAAATCATGCGGATGCTCATAAAAATGAATTACGTTTCGATACGGTGAAATATCGGCCTGCCGGAAAATTCCTTTATCAAGCCAGCCACGCGTACCGGTAATCACGAGATGAAGATCATCGTGTCCCGGCATTTTTTTCAATGCGTCGAAGGCCCGAATTAATCCAGCGATATTTTTCCGAGGCTCCAGGGTCCCTAAAAAAAGGATGTAGCGCGCCGGGAGATTTTTTCTTTTTTTAAAATCCGCAACAGCTTCAGCGGGCAAAGGACGAAACTGACTGCCTACGCCCGAGTGAATGGCGATAATTCGCGCGGGATCGATATGGTAGCGATGTGAAAGGTCTTGTTTTGTGGACCCGGATACGGCGACTATTTTTTCCGAGAAGCGTGCTTGCCAAGCCGGCTGAATAAATTGATGCCACAGCCACTGCTTCCAGGAAAAAAATTCTGGAAATTGCTCGAATGAAAGATCATGAAACGTGGTAATGCGCCGCACCTGCGGCGACAGGGCGGTAATGATAAAATGCGGAGAAAAAAATGCATCTACCCCGCCGATCATCTTATCGACGTATGGCCGCCCGAAAAATCGCGAGCAATAAAACAGCAGTTGATTAGGTATTTTAAACTGATGCATTGAGACATTCGGCAAATGAAACCATGAGTAGTCGCGGATGCTATTGCGAAATGACGTATAAAAAAGCTTGTACTGGATCAACGGGTCCAGCGGTAGCATGGCGGCAAGCAGATTCTCGGTGTATTCCTGAACTCCGCTGTGATTTTTGCTCCCTAAAACCCGTATATCAATGCCAATAATCATTCCTCATAGCCTAGCAGTCAATATAAAAAAAGAAAGACCAAGGATGAATATGTCAAACCGCAAGAAAATGTTTTATTTTTTGTAAAAACACGTCGATATTAAATTCTCCCGCTCGTTTTCGACAGTCTTGCGGTGAGAATTGGTCCGGGTTAAAAGACTCAACGACGGCCCGCAAAGACTCCGGCGTTTGTTCATCAAAAAACATACCCGTCTTACCTTCAATAATAGTTTCAACAGCTCCCCCGCCCCGATATGCTATAACCGGTCTGCCCGATGCCATCGCTTCCAGTGGCACGATGCCAAAATCCTCTTCTTGCGGGAAGATGAGTGCTTGAGCATGCGCGTACAGGTCGGCAAGCTTTTGGTCGTCAACGGCACCGAGAAATTCGATATTTGAATTCGCCATCTTTTGAAGATGTTTCATATTGACGCCCGTACCTACGATCTTCAACGACCAACCCAATTCATTAAAAACTTTGATGGCAAGATCGAATTTTTTGTAGGTTACTAATCGGCCGACCATTAAAAAATAATCATGCGCCGGTCCAGCAATATGGAACATATCAAGATCTACGGGCGGGTATATTACATCAGCAGTCCGGCCATAGTATTTTGCGATCCTTTCCTTCACGAAATGAGAGATAGCGGCGAAATGATCAACACGCAGCGAAGCTTCTCGATCCCAAATGCGGAGATAAGAAAGAATCGGAGGAATCATTTTTTTAACAATCCACGGATATCCAAACTCACTCACATAGCGATGAGCATCGTCCCAAAGATAGCGCGGCGGAGTTAAGCAGTAACAGACGTGCTTTGTGCTAGGTTTTGTGATAATCCCCTTACCGAACGAAGATGAAACAGAAAGCACGACATCATAATCCGAAAAATCAAATTGCTCGAAAGCCAGCGGCATTAAGAATGAAAACGTATGGTGATATCTCATAACCAGCGGTAGCCGCTGGAGAAATGACGTTCGAATGTCGACGCCTTTGAATGCGCCACTGGTTGCCCTTTCATCATAGAGCGTCGTATATACCGGCGCATCCGGAAACATTTTGCAAAGAATCTGCAATACTCGCTCTGCCCCGCCGTACTGATTAAGATAATCGTGTACCAGTGCTATTTTCATCCCGTACGAAGCAGTACAAAACTGGGCATAGCTTTGTACTGATGATTATAGAATACATGTGACATACTACAGTTTTGACTATCAGACCCGTTGGGGCTGCTTTGTGCGGGATTCATCCCGTTAGACCGCCGAATCATCAGCGGTAAGCATTTTAAATAAAGTCCGGATCATAATTTTAAAATCCAGAAGAAGCGACCAGTTCTCAATATAGAAGCCGTCAAGCGCAACCTCGTCTTCAAATGGCAGATCGGAACTGCCGGAAATTTGAGCCAGACCGGTGGCACCGGCTTTGATGGCGAGAACTTTTTTATGATGTTTTTGGTATCGAGCAATTTCGTCAGGCTGATGCGGGCGCGGACCAACGAGACTAATGTCTCCTTTAATAACGTTCCAGAATTGAGCAAGCTCGTCAAGCCGATAACGGCGGATAAACCGTCCTATCTTGGTAATGCGAGGATCGTTTTTCATTTTAAAAAGCGGCCCGTCTTTTCGCTCATTAAGCTCCATGAGATTTTGCTTCAAAGAATCCGCCGACCCATCCAGGTCTGTCGCAATCATGCTACGAAATTTATAGAGATCAAATCTCCGATTCTTGCTTACGCGTCTAAGCTTGACGATTGCCGGCCCTGAAGTCTCCCCTTTAATGGCGACTGCCATCAGCGCAAATAACGGCGATAATATAACTAGAGCGGCGGACGCGGCGAGAATATCAAACACTCGTTTAAATACTCTTCCCCAGCCATCAAGCGGCGTTCGTTTAAGCTCAATCAGAGGCATATTGCGGATGACATCGACATCAAAATGAGTGGTCAGGGTTTGATAAATGTTGGGGATAAATTTAAAGATGAGGTGATTTTCGTGGCAGAAATCTACGAGCTGGACGATTTTCTCGGCTGGATAATTCGGATTAGCAAGAATAACTTCATCCACGCCGGATTCTTGGATCACCGCCATAACATCGACTAGCCCCGGATCAGCGAGTTGTTTTATGATTCGATATCCTGAATACGGATTGTGGCTGATATCGTTCACAATTTTATCGGAGACATCATCCGCTCCGATTACTAAAAGACGCTGAATACCGACGCCATATTTAGAAAGCACATACCGCTGGACGTACCGCATGAGCACGCGGCCGATAAACACGAATACTATTGCCAAAAACCAGCCGCCAAGCACCAAGAAACGAGAGTTGAACAGCTCTTGGCGCAAGAAGATAAAAACAATAAGCAGCATGATCGCCGCCGCGGACGCAATAATAATTTTTATAAACTCGCCGGCAATACTGCTTCGTATACGCATAGAGTACAGGCCGGAAATCGCGTACACGATAATAAAAACGATCGAAACCCCGATGACAATAGGAATATATACTAGAAGCGGCAGATTAAATTCAAACAGTACGGGGCGGAAAACGTCGAGAATCCTCGTGCGCAAAAAGTAGGTTGCAATTCCAGATCCCAAGAGCATCGTAAAATCAAGCGGAACCCGCGCTACATTGAATATCAGATCAGCCTTTTTCA
>JBBTSY010000007.1:9945-104573 GCA_038064515.1 Patescibacteria group bacterium
ATCGTAAAATCAAGCGGAACCCGCGCTACATTGAATATCAGATCAGCCTTTTTCACGGCCAAACAGTACCACAAAAACGGGCTTCATTCAATCAAAAATCCCCTCACGGGGATTTTTGATTCTGTAACCAGTAAGCCGAGTTCTGTCGTACCGAGCACATAAGTTTTATGTGCTCTGGCGAGATAATCATTTATCTAGGATGTACGTTACCGTACACCTCAAGCGGTCGAACTTTTCGAATCTCGCCACTTGCGTGGCGGAAGCGCTGACCTTGCACCCTGGTAAGGATTTAGCCGTTTCACTCTCCGTCTTTGCTCAAAGCAAGTCATATGGAGTTACCACAAGACGTTACATGATAAGCTTTTACAGAGATTCGCCAAGCACATAAACAAGTTATGTACTCGGCGCCTTTCGATTTTCATCTCAAGGCGTCACTGCTCGCACCTCTCGCCTCACGGCGGACGGGCGTTACCTCCGACGTTTTCCACTGAATCAATGGAGAAGTCGGAGCTCCGCACCCCGAAGGGCGTCGGAGCCGCTACCTTTTTAACTCGCCCAAAGGCGAAGTAAGTGCTCGGACTTTCCTCCCTCACCTAACTCTCGTTAGACAAGAGCGATTATCAAGGTTACAGAAACACAAGTGTAGCATTAAATAACCAAAAAATCAACTACTAGAGAAGCTTATTCTCTTCTCGATCAAGCGCATAGTTAGCCATCCGATCGGCTTCGGTATTCACCTCACGAAAGACATGCGAAAATAGAACTTTTTTAAAATCAAGGCGAAGGTTCCACAGTTCCAAAAAAAGATCACGGATGCTGTCTTCCTTTATCTTATACTCGCCGTTTACTTGCTTAACCAGAAGCTCGCTATCCGCATTCACCCGCACCGTGCTCTCTTTTGCCTTGTCGGTGCCGATCAATTGTTTGAGTTTTTTCAGGGCAAAGATAACCGCCATATACTCGGCAAAATTATTAGTCTGAATGCCGATGTATTCGCCGTATTCCTTTTTGCCGATTGCATCACCTTTAATAACGACGCCAATAGCTGAAGGCCCCGGGTTTCCCCGAGAACCTCCGTCCGTAAAAATCGTAAAATCTGGTTTATTCATCATCAGTTCAAGGTTTCACTTCCTGATTTATAATAGCCGAGCGCTTCCAATCCTGGCAACTGGTCCCCGGCCAGGAACGCAAGCATCGCGCCGCCGCCCGTGGAAACAAAAGAAAATCGGTGGATTAAGCCGAGCTTACTCACGGAAAGAATTGTATCACCACCGCCGATCACACTCAACGCCCGCGAATCGGCAATAGCTTGTGCGACAGCTTTCGTGCCCGCCATAAACCGCTCATCTTCAAACAAGCCCATCGGACCATTCCAGATAATGAATTTGGCATTCTTAATCTTTTCAACAAAATCATTCACTGACCCCGAACCGATGTCCAAAAACTTTTCTTCGTTGATTATAAAATCTTTCGGGATGATTAATCTAGGATCAGCAAGGTCAATACCGGAGAGTAAAGCGGCGGCTTCGTCATCGACTATTGATTTTCCGATTTCTTTTCCTTGAGCTTTCAGAATATCATTGGCGATAACACCGCCCACTAGAATAGCTTCCGAATTGGGAAGAAATGATTTAATGACCGGGGCTTTTGTAGAAGCTTTGGCGCCGCCCATGATGACGATCTTCCCCTCGGCTGGAGCACTCATCGCTTTCTGGAGCTCTTGGGTTTCTTTTATAATTAGTTGACCGGCATAAGAGGGAAGATATTGAGTAATCGCTACCACGGAAGCATGTTCGCGATGGCATACCGCAAACGCATTATTGACGTAAACATCGAATCCTTGCGCAAGACGTTGGGCGAAAGCAGAATCATTTTCTCTTTCCCCCGACCATGTGCGCGTATTTTCCAGGAGGCCGAGCGATTGATCCGCTTTTAGAAAATTATCAATCCCTTCAAGGTCCTTAACAAATTTTATTTCTCTACCAAGCAGGGATGCGAGTTGCGGTAGAATCGATGAAAAAGAATCCACCGCCGATATATGCGCGATCATAAGCACTGCGGCACCGGAATCCAAAAGATAGTCAATAGTTTCCTTCTGTTTTTCAATGCGAAAAGATTCCGCAATAACGGCTTGCCTTTCCGAAACTCCAGCGGAGCGCAAGAGGGGCACATCGAAATCGGCTCGCATGAGCACTTTCTTACCTTTCAGATCACCCGACGATAATTGGTCAATGGTCTTCATCCCGTACGAAGTAGCCCCGCCGAGGTCCTCCGGACTCGCGCCTGGGGCGCGAGCGTGACTTCGTACGGGATTCATGGCACAATCTCTGTCTAATCTTATATGCATTTCCGTGACTAAGCAATCCAAGGTAGGACTGCATTGATTCCTGTTTCTTCATACCACTCGTAGTTTTTAACGCGCGCCGCTTCGTCGCCGTCCGCAGTACCCGGTGATCAGGAAAGTGCACCCAGCCCAGGAAATCAATGCCTGATGCCAGCGTTTTGATGAATAGCTTGTTGGGATGAAGTTCCAGTTTAAGCTGTTCACGGAGAAAGTTGGCGATCTTCGGGACTAACTCCATAAGCCAGTCGCAGTCGTGGGAGAGGATCACGAAATCGTCGGCGTAGCGGATGTAGCATTTCGCTTTCAGCCGGTGCTTCATAAACTGATCAAACTCGTTCATGTAGATATTTACGAACAGCTGGGAGGTGAGATTACCAAGAGGCAGGCCTGCCCGTTCGTAGCCGGAAAGCGAAGGCGGGCCGATGCCGGACTTCGTTGAGGAAAAACTATTAACCACGCGGCTCAACAGCCAGAGGATATTTTCGTCAGGTATATATGCCGCGAAGATACGCTTGAGAATATCGTGGTCAATGTTCGCAAAGAACTTCCTGATGTCACATTTCAATACCCAGCAGGTGCGGGTGTTGTTGCGGCTGACTCCATGCGCAAACGAACGAAAACGGTTCAGTGCTTTGTGCGTCCCCTTCCCGATACGGCAGGAAAATGAATCAGCAATGAATGTTCGGTCAAAGAACGGATAGAGCATCCGGTAGATGGTGTGGTGCAGGAGGCGATCCCGCACTGTTGCCTTGTGAATGTTCCTCGGTTTGGGGTCAGAGATATTAAAGGCGTGGTACGGGCTGTGGGTATAGGTCTTTGCCACAAGATCGTTATGCAGGGTGATTATGTTGCCCATCAGGCTCATCTCAAACTCCTGCGCGTCTCTGCGCTGGCGCTTGCCGACGATAAACTCGCTCCACGCTTCAAGGAGATTTTCAAGAGAAATGATATTATTATAAGTATGACTAAACTGGATTCTGGGCATGATCATGTAAGCCCCCCCCCCAACGGTTGCTACCGGTCCTGCAAAAGGCAAAGAGCGCGTATATGCTTTGGCATGAATATCATGCCATTTTACCCAAAACGCATCGGTACTCATTGGGTCAGCGGATAGATGCATTATTCATCGAAATTATAGAAGCTGTCGCCTCGGCAGCTTTTCTTTCTCGGGAAGAGAAGTTGCCGTATGTTCGACTCTCGATACGAAAACTGGATACCCTTAAAATATTACTCCTTATCCTCTGGGAGTCGAGGTCGCTTGATAACAAAAAGTATATCGCACTGTCCGTACACGTTGACGAGATAGGCCGTATGCTCGGGGGCTGGAACGGACAGCTCGCAAAACAAAACTCCCTTGCCGGAGCGAGGGAGAAATGAAGAGAGTTGCGCACGCCCGCGAACCACCAGTTGTCGTTCCAGTCGTTGTCGTTGCGGTTGACGTTCACGTTGCGCTTGCCGTTCCATCTGTTGAACGTGGCGAATCGTACGTAGCGTCTTCCTTGCCACTGCCCTTCGATTACTCTCGGAGCTGTATCGTATCCGCGATCACAATCGCCTAACGCTACATACCAAGTATCTTCGTTTTTTGAAGTTTCTGCACACATCACGCTATCTCCAACCGTGATCAAAGATATTCTTGATGCATGGATACTAATTTCGGTGGCGAGAAACCGTAGTCGCTCACATATTCACCTACTTTCAAAATGAATTGTATCAAAAAATGAAAAGGCCCGCATCCACAAGGAATACGGGCCCGTGAGCTGTTGCGCCAGCTCAATCGTTGCGGCGTTTTTGCCGCCGGTCCAAGGACCAAGGTCACAGGGTCAACCGAGAACCCAGTGACCAAGTTCCAAGAACTACTTACGCACGCCCGCGAACCACCAGTAGTCGTTCCAGTCGTTGCCGTCGCGGCGGACGTACACGTTGCGCTTGCCGTTCCACCTGCGGAACGCGGCGAAGCACCAGCGACCATCGGCATCCTTCCAGTGGGTGCCGTTGGGGTGCGTGTCGGCGAAGGCCGGGTCGTCCTGGTTGGTCTTGGCCAACGAATAGGGGCTCGCAGGATTCAGACCAAGAAAATCGAACTCTCCCGAGAGCGCCTCGTCGCTCATGAGACCGTTACGATAAGCCTCGGGGCGCGGCTTGAAGAAGAACAGCTCATCCTCAGCCTGGCCCCTGGGCATGGCGGCCACCACGTTGGCATCGACGTACTGGGTGTGGCCAGTGGCGTCCAACACCGCCTGCGGAGAAAGGGCCAGATCCACCGTCACCCGGCGGCTGAACATCTTGCTGATTGCCTCCACTACGGTGCGCAGGGTGGCCACCAGGTTGGTCACGAGCTCGCCGCCCTGGGTTTCCAGCACCTGCTGGACAGACGCGCTCGGCAGACCGCTCTTGCGCAGGGCGGCGCCCAGGAGTTCCTGGAACTTGCCGATCTGCCCTGTGGTAATCCCTTCTGATGGGGTCATGACCTGCGTCATGGCGTCATCTCCTTATGATCGCTAGAGGGCCGCGGGATTGCAGTCATAGCCGGAAAATAACAGGCAATGCGATCTTCCGGCTATGACTGCTCTCGCAAAATAGATATAAAGGTACTGTATCCTAACACTGCAATTATAGCATATTTATAACAGCAAAGTCAAGTGCAAAAACACTCCGTTTTTGGCTATTTTTCAGGCACTATGCCGTGCGGCAATTTCCAGAATTTTTACGAACTCCTCCCTGTTGATGCTTGCCCCGCCGACCAGGGTGCCGTAGAACTCATCCAATGCCAGAAAATCAGCAACGTTGGCGGAGGTTATTGAACCGCCATACAAGAAGCTTATAGCTGTTAGCTTATAGCTGTTAGCGAGATAATCTCGGATTATTCTTACTGAATCAAGAGCACTCTCCGGCGTATCCGGGCGCGCACCGGGCGTGGTGCTAATGGCCCACACCGGTTCATAGGCGATAATGCATTTGGCAACTTCGTCCGAACTTAATCCCTTAAAGGTCTTTTTGGTCTGCTCGCGCAAGAAATCCTGATAGTGCTCGTCGCGCGCTCGCTCCCCCAAACACACGATAGGCACCAGCTCACTGCGGAGCGCCACGCGAATTTTTTGGTTTACAACTTCGTCGGATTCTCCTAGCTTCCAGCGACGCTCCGAATGGCCGACGATCACATAACGCACGCCGAGCTTGACCAGCATTGGACCCGAGACCTCACCTGTCAGTGCACCGTCGTCGTTCATGGCAATGTCCTGCGCGCCAAGCTCCGCCCGCTGGCCAAGCGATGTCGTTTGAAGGGTTTTTGATACTTCTTCGATAAAAATAAACGGCGGGCAAAATATCAAAAAGAACGGTTGACTGCTTAAAGCTTGGAGATGATCAGTGACTGAATCCAGAATATCGTTCACTTGCGCCAGCGATTCTGGATTCATCTTCCAATTGGCGATAATAAATTTCTTGCTCATCCCGTTAGAAGCAGTATTGAGCAACAAGTTGCTCGCCACCAGTGGTTAGATTTTTATAAATAATGCTATTCATTATACTTTGAATCATGGACCCGCTAGGGCTGTTTCTAACGGGACTCATGCTATATCTTGGCTTCCCGCAATTCGACAGCCGCTTCATCGGGATCGATGACATTCACGCCAAATCCGGTACCGATCTCGACGCCGGCGTCAATTTTGAACTTTGGAAGAATTTCGACGTGCCAGCTATAGAATTCGTGGAGATTACGAAGCGAACTCTCGACGGGAGCCGTATGAATAAAGAAATTGTAAGCAGGATTATCCAGAACAACAGCAATTTTTTTCAAAACAATGCCCAGCGCATCTGCTAGGGGCGGATCCAGCACTTCGGGCATTTTCTCAAAGTGCGCATGGCCTTCCTTGGCGAATATTCGCACTTCATAGGGATATTTTGATACATACGGACAGAATGCTACAAAGAAATCATTTTCATATACGATACGCTTACCCTGCTCCATCTCCCACGCCAACATAACATCGAATACTTTCTTACCGTGCTTCTTAAAAAAATTAAACGCTCCGTGGAAACTCCGATAAATATCGGGGGGTAAGATCGGCGTTGAAATGATTTGGCTGTGCGGATGTTCGATGCTCGCGCCGGCGTCATGCCCCGAATTATGAAAGATATGGATATATTGAGTGCAATCTCCGGTCTGCGCGATTTCCAGGTAGCGTCGCTTGAATGCACGAATTGCATTAACTAATTGTTCGTTTGTAAAGTCGCTAAAACGCATGTCGTGGTTTCGATAGACAAGCACATCGTGCTCACCGGTTGCCTGGTGTGTTTGGAATGGTCCGATTTCAACCATCGGTGAACACACTCCCTGTATCACGGCGGGAAATTTATTTTTAATAACGATGATGTCGCCCTCGGTCCAAACTATTTCTTGCGTTGCGAGATCATCAAACGGACACGGACTGGTTGTGCCGGCGCCGGCTACCAAAGTCTGGCGTAGCGGGCGCTTTCGGCCCGTTGCAAAGAGAACCCATTCGCCAGACACGATATTTTGTCGAAATTCGGTAATTGCCATATTAGTTGTATGCACCGGTACGCATGTTCCAAAATACTTTCAGCGTCTGCATAAGTACCTGCGGATATGCCCATACGCTCACCTTGGATTCGGGATCATTATCCCACGTGACAGGCACTTCTTTGATCCAATATTTATATTTCTTGGCCAGCGCCAGAACTTCAATATCAAAACCCCAGCCAAAAATCGTAACTTGGGAGAAGATTTTCTCCACTGACTTCGCGGTAAAAATTTTAAAGCCCCGCTGTGTATCATTAATGCCCCATACGGCAAAAACTTGGATCCACTTATTGCCCAGCTTCCCGAGCAACACGCGCCATCCCGGCTCGCCGCGAACCACCTTGGCGCCTTTTACGGCAAGAGAACCGATAACGATATCGTATCCTTGCTTGAAGTACGGCATCATTTTTTCAATGTGATCGATAGTGGTTGAATTATCCGCATCAGTGAAAAGTCGAAACTCGCCTTTCGCCTCCAACATTCCTTTTCGCACGGCAAACCCTTTACCGGCATGATTTTCATTCATCAGCCTAATCCGCGGGAACTTCTCCTGGAATTTTTTGACGACATCCGCCGTGCCGTCTTTAGAACGGTTATTTACAACGATAACCTCATAATCAAAACTCTGCCTGGCCAGATAAGAACCGATCGCCTCAAGCGTCCTGCCAACTCTCTTTTCTTCATTGTAGGCGGGAATAATAACGGAGAGGTACATATTATCTATATTCTATCATGCTCCTTGCAGTTTGCCTAAATTACTCGTATCGTGTCAAATATGCCCGATCTGTATCCCGTTTTTATGATTGCTCTTTCTGATTCAAGCTATTCCAAGCTCCTTGCTGAAATTTCCGATCCTCCCAGCGCACTCTATTGTCGCGGTAATGCCGATCTCCTTAACACCACCTGTCTTGCTGTTGTGGGTACGCGCAAGATTACGCCCTACGGAAAAGAAGTTGCTACCTCCATTACTCGTGCCTTAGTCCATCAGGGCGTAACAATCGTCAGCGGCCTTGCTATGGGCATTGATGCGGCCGCACACACATCCGCGCTGGATAGCCACGGTAAAACCATCGCCGTCCTGGGATCCGGCATCGATGATAATGCCATATATCCGGCCATAAATATACTGCTCGCCCAGCGGATTCTTAAGGAAGGCGGCCTTATCATCTCCGAATATCCTCCGACTACCGACGCCCGGAAACATATGTTCCCCGAACGAAATAGAATTATCAGCGGGCTTTCGCTCGGCGTAGTCGTGATTGAGGCGGATGAAAAGAGCGGTGCGCTCATCACTGCTCGATGCGCGCTTGACCAGAATCGCGACGTATTTGCCGTGCCCGGCAGTATTCTGTCTCCGCGATCCGCGGGCCCCAATAGATTAATCCAACAAGGCGCCAAGGTTGTTCTCTCGGCCGCCGATATTATGAGCGAGTACGACGCGCAGTTAGCTCTCTTTAGCTCCGAAAAAAAGAATCTATCCACACAAAATCCATTGGAACAAAAGATTCTTGGTATACTAGAGAGCGACGGCCCCTCGTTGCTTGACGAAATAATAAGAAAAGTGGATAGTGAAACGCCTACGGTTATCGCCGCCCTCTCCATGCTTGAAATTCATGGAAGTGTGCAACAATTAAGTACCGGCAAATACACCACATGCAATTAGTTATTGTCGAATCGCCAACTAAAGCAAAGACTATTTCCCGCTTTCTCGGCGGCGATTTTATTGTTAAATCCTCATACGGCCATATCCGTGATCTTCCAAAATCAGAACTGGGTATTGATATAGAACATGACTTCGAACCAAAGTATATCGTGCCCACCAAAGCGAAGAAAAATCTTACTGATTTAAAAAAAGATGCCATTAAAGCCGATACGATTATTTTAGCAACTGACGAAGATCGAGAAGGTGAAGCGATCGCATGGCATCTCTACGACGCCTTGGGCCTGGAAAAACTCCAAAAGAAAAATAAAGATCTTAAAATCCAGCGCATTGTATTCCATGAAATTACCAAGCACGCCATTGAAGCCGCGCTTGAAAAGCCCCGCGCAATCGATCAAGCCCTCGTTAATGCCCAACAAGCGCGACGTGTTTTAGATCGACTCGTTGGCTACAAACTCTCCCCCGTTCTCTGGAAGCGATATTATCGCGGTCTTTCAGCGGGACGCGTACAGTCTGTTGCCGCCCGTCTTATCGTTGAGCGCGAACGCGAAATTGAAAAGTTTAAGCCAGAGGAATATTGGAGCATCACCGCATTTTTAGATCAGGGCCCAAAAACAAAAACCATTGAAGCTACGCTGGTAAAAATTGGAGATAAAACCATTGAAAAGCTTTCCATTAATAACGAGAAAAACGCCACCGAGATCACCAAAGATCTCGAGAACGCTCCATATACTGTCGAAAATGTCGACAAGCAGGAAGTCACGCGCTCGCCGTTCGCGCCATTTACCACCAGCACGCTCCAACAGGATTCTGTAAAAAAGTTGCACTTCTCTTCCAAGCAGACCATGATGATTGCCCAACAGCTCTATGAAGGTGTCGATATCGGCTCCGACGGATCCGTCGGTTTAATTACATACATGCGTACCGATTCGGTAAATCTCTCACAAGAAGCAATTTTAAAAGCCAAGAGCTACATCGATAAAAACCTCGGTAATCAATACCACGAAGAGCGTCACTTTAAGACGAAATTAAAATCGGCCCAAGAAGCACACGAAGCAATTCGCCCAAGTCATCCCGAGCACTCGCCGGAAAATATCCAGAAATACCTGACGCCACAACAGTATAAGGTTTATGATCTCATCTGGCGGCGCTTTATCGCCTCACAAATGACGAAAGCTGTCTTCGATGCCAGCACGATTGAAATCAAAGCCCCCTCGAATTCCTCGGGGCAAGTCAAGCAGTATCTCTTCCGAGCTAACGGTTCCACTATGAAGTTTGACGGCTTCCTGAAAATCTACCCAACAAAATACGAAGAAAATGAATTACCGGTCGTGAAAGTTGGCGAAAAGTTAGATCTTCAAGAATTAAAACCAGAACAACACTTCACTAAACCACCGGCACGATTTAATGAAGCCTCCCTGATTAAAATATTAGAAAAGGAAGGTATCGGCCGACCATCCACTTACGCGCCTATTATTTCCACTATCCAAAATCGTAAATATGTAGAAAAGGACCGATCTCGATATTTCCATCCCACCGAAATCGGCATTCTTGTTAATGATTTCCTCGTTGAGCATTTTCCCGAAATTGTTGACATTAAATTCACGTCCCGCATGGAAGACGAACTTGACGAGATCGCCGCTGGAAAAATGGAATGGGTACCGACGATTCGTGCTTTTTACACGCCGCTGGAAAAAGGATTAAAAGAAAAAACTGAAGAAGCCCAAAAAGAAAAAACTGCCGACCAGGAACTCACTGACAAGATCTGCGACAAGTGCGGCAGTCCCATGGTTATCAAGCTCGGACGATTTGGTAAATTCACGGCTTGCTCTAAATTTCCGGAATGTAAGAACATTCTCAAAGAGGAGAAGAAAGAACCGGAGAAGACCGGAGAAAAATGCGAGAAATGCGAAACGGGCGAATTAGTCATACGTTATGGCCGTTTCGGCAAATTCATTGCTTGCTCCAACTATCCCGAATGTAAAAACACTCGAAAGATTAAAAAGGAAAGCGAAGAAACTCCCGCAGAAGAAAAGAAAGAAGAATAAAATTTAGGCGGGTCAATCAATAATCGCCTTCGCAATCGTATTCAGCTGTTCGTGATCTGCAAAACGAATGACGATCTGTCCGCCCCTCTCCGTCGCTTTAATGAGAACCGGCACGCAAAGATGTTCGCCAAGATTTTTTTCGAGTAGTACGAATCGGTGATCTTTCTTGCCGTGGCCCGTTGTTGTTCTCGCGCTTGCGGCCGCTTCCTCTACATCCCTGGAAGAAAAACCACCTTTGAGAATTTGGTTATAGACATCTTTCTGCCTTGATTCATCCGCAAAAGATAGGAGTGCGCGAGCATGAGCATTCGTGATGCTTCCGTCGCGGAGAGCGTCTTTGATATATTTGGGAAGTTTCAGTAAGCGGACGGCATTGGTCACCACTTCGCGAGACTTGGAAACTTTTTCGGCGATTTCCCTATGCGTCAATCCGAATTCATTCTGTAATCGCTCATAGGCTTCAGCTTCTTCCATCGGATTAAGATCCTCGCGTTGCACGTTTTCAATAAGCGATATTTCGAGGCGTTCACTCTTTTGCTCAGGCAATTCGTCACGGATGATAACCGGGACATGCGGCAATCCGGCCAACTGCGAAGCGCGTAATCGGCGTTCGCCGGCTATGAGCTGATAAAAAACATTCAGGCCGCGGGAAGTATTCTCTTCAACTTTCGAAACCAGCAATGGCTGTAAGACGCCAAATTTGCGGATGGATTTCGAAAGTTCGACTAAGCTTTCTTTATCGAAATCTTTTCGAGGCTGATCTGGATTCGGTCGGATCTTATGCACCTCAACATAAAACACATTCTCCTTGGCAATTGTCGAAGGTCTAAGATGCGTACCTTCCGCAGGGATAAGAGAATTCAAACCTTTACCGAGACCAAAGAATTTTTTCATAGGATATTACTTGGTACGCCTTATGCAATTTTAATAATTTCTTCCGCAAGCTGACGATACGCCTGCGCCGCTTTCGATCCGGGATCAAACTGCAGAAGCGTTTTACCAAAGCTGGGCGCTTCCGCCACCGATACCATGCGCGGCACTACCGATTCAAAAACGCGACCGGGGAAATTTTTCATCACCTCATTAAGCACCTGCTGGGATAATTGGTTGCGCTTATCATACATTGTAAGCAAGACGCCCAACACTTGCAAATCGGGGTTTAAGCCACCGCGAATAAGTTCGATGGTTTTCAGAAGCTGGCCCAATCCTTCCAGAGCAAAATACTCGCATTGCACCGGAATTAATACCTTTTCCGAAGCGGCTAAGGCATTGACGGTAAGAAGTCCGAGCGAAGGCGGACAATCGATGAGGATATAATCATAGTTTGTGCGGAGAGAATCCAGAACCCGCTTCAAGCGGAATTCCCGATCTTCCATGGATACTAACTCTACGTTTGCCCCCGCAAGACTTTGAGCGGCTGGTAAAATATCAAAACCAAACAGCGAAGTTTTTCTAATAAATCCCTGCGGATTCTGATCGTCAACAAGCGCGTGGTAGACATTATAATTACTTTCTTCCAAGTGTACGCCTAAGCCAGTTGTGGCATTCGCTTGCGCGTCCATATCAACAAGCAATACATATTTTCCAAGAGCCGTAAGATAGGCACCCAAATTAGTTGCTGTCGTAGTCTTCCCGACCCCGCCTTTGGCATTACAGATACTGATGATACGCGCCATATTTCACTAATAATAGCACCATCTAAAGAAAAAGAAAGGTTGAAAACTCACCAAAACATGCTAGAATAGCCCTGCTATTACATGCGCCATGCACATGACGCCCGGGTGGTGGAAGGGCATACACGTACGACTCAAAATCGTATGGCCGCAAGGCCGTGTGGGTTCAAGTCCCACCCCGGGCACCAGTAGTAACTTGTTCGGAATTGACTGCTCCGCGGGATTAGATATTTTCATAGATGAACTTTTGAAATAATATGAAGAAGGAAAAATTTCTAGACAATTTCTTGAATAAGATCATCTGCGGCAATGCCGTTGATGTAATGAAACAAATACCCGACGGCTCGATTCATTTAGTGATTACTTCGCCTCCATATAATCTCAAAAATTCAACTGGCAACGGGATGAAAGACGGTCGAGGCGGAAAATGGGCAAACGCCGCCCTGCAAAAGGGCTATTCGCACCACGACGATTGTATGCCACACAATGAGTATGTAAAGTGGCAACGAGATTGCCTGACAGAGATGATGAGGATTATTCCAGAGGACGGAGCAATTTTTTATAACCACAAGTGGCGTGTGCAGGGCGGCTTATTGCAAGACCGCCAAGATATTGTAAGCGGTTTTCCGGTTCGTCAGGTAATAATTTGGAAACGGAAAGGCGGCCTCAATTTTAACGCCGGATATTTCTTGCCAACTTATGAAGTTATTTATCTTATCGCCAAGCCAGAATTCAAACTTGCGACAAAAGCGAACGCTCACGGCGATGTCTGGGAGTTTACGCAAGAAATGAACAACGCACATCCAGCTGCTTTCCCAGTGAGCTTGATTGACCGGATTGTTTCTGCCACGGACGCTAACATTGTATTGGACCCGTTCATGGGTTCCGGCACAACGGCGATCTCTGCGATAAACTTCAAGCGGAATTATATCGGGATTGATATTTCACCGAAGTATTGCGAAATGGCGAAAAAGAGAATAAAACAACATCAGTCCCAATCCAAACTTTTGTAATACTATGAAAAAGAAACCTATCATCTACACAAAACCCACACTTATTGCGAAACTCAAAGAGATTTCAGCGATGGAATTTGTTCCAAACACGCGACGAGGCAATGCCGGCAGTATTGGAAATACGCTTGAAGATTTACTAGGTATTAGGGAAAACAATTTACCAATTCCGAACGCCGCAGAATGGGAATTGAAAGCGCAACGCCTCAATTCAACCTCACTGACAACACTTTTCCATATTGAACCCTCGCCACGCGCCATTCGCTTTGTCCCGCAAGTGTTATTGCCAAAATATGGCTGGGCACATCAAGAGGATGGCAAGAAGTATCCAAAAAGAGAAATGAGCTATCGGCAAACAATCCACGGAAATTCACGAAGTGATCGCGGCTTCAAAGTCATGATTAATCGAAAGGAACGCAAAATTTTGATTTCCTTCGACGCGAAAAGTGTTGATTCACGACATAAGGGTTGGCTTGAATCGGTCAAAAAGCGTGTTGGTCTTGGGGAGCTCAATCCGCAACCATATTGGGGTTTCGATGATTTGGAGCATAAGGCTGGAACAAAATTACTCAATGCTTTTTATGTTCAGGCTGAAGTAAAAATAGTACGCAAAAAAGAACATTATCATTATACGAAAGTAATGATGTTGCAGAAATTTAGTTTTGAAGGATTTTTGAAAGCGTTGGAGGAAGGAAAAATCCTTGTGGATTTTGACGCTCGCACTGGACACAATCACGGCACAAAATTCCGCATGAGACAGAACTGCTTGCCGATGTTGTACGAAAAAGCTACAGTAATTACCTAAATCTATGGCAGAAGAAATCGAGAAAAAAGAAAAGAGGCCGGGACCAAAGATAAACGGCGAAAAGAAAGAGGAATTATCGCCGCTTAAAAAATTACTCAAGAAAAGTGATGTTCTTTTGATGCTCTATCCGAAAGACGCGGATGGGTATTTTTCAGAGAGTATTCAGGCGAAAGATGAGATAACAGTTTATAAGTTGCTCTGCGATCGAAAGGAGACAAAGGAATCTCTTGTTATTTTGCTTGATACAAGTGGTGGTAATGTTTATTCGGCAGTAAAAATAATGGACACCTTACGCACCAAATACAAAGATATTACAATTGCTATTCCGCAAGAAGCAAAAAGCTCAGGAACGATGATGTGTTGTGGAGCCGACAAACTCATTATGGGACCAATTTCAGAACTTGGCCCACTCGATAAGCCAATGATTCACCCCGATAATGAAACTGCTCGGATATCGGCATTGGACATTGTGAAATCCATTGATGGAATGTTAGATACTGCAGAGGAACGAGAAAAAGAACTTGCAAAGGAAATTAATGTAGAATTTGGTATTCCAATGCAAAAAAGTCTGGCTCTTGCCAGTGACTCAATTTCAAAATTGATTTCCCCAATGCTCTGCAAGGAAGATGTAAAAATTTACAACCAAGCAAAACGTCTTTTAGCAATCGCAGAAAATTATGGAAAAGAATTTTTGATCGGATTCATGCTAAAATATATAGACAAAGAAAAACTGCGCGAGCGCATTGCTAATATGATTATCCGTCGGTTGGTGTGGCTTTATCCTGATCATGGTTTTGCTGTTCGACGTAATGAATTACGAGAGTGGTTTTTTATGATTGCTGATGCCGAAAAGGTTGAATACTGGGACGAATTGTGGAAAGAATTTGAGCAAAATATCGGATCAAGCCGAGGCAAGATCATAAAGTTTTTGAATCCATGATTATGACTCAAGCATATTTATCACAATTGAATACGACAAGAAACGATGATAAGAAAATTATTTTGCCGAAACCCGATGACACGCCTATCAGCGCGAGCGAAAAGTTAGTCAAAGAAGATATAAGGAAACTGACACAAAACTCCGAAGATATCAGAAAACTGAAAGAGCAAGTTAATAACAAAAAAGAAGATAGCAAGTAGAATAATGTCGTCGCCAAAAAAGGTTCACGCAAAGTGTATAATTACAGCACTAAAAGTTGAGTCTTACGAGATTCTCCAGAACTGCGACAATGACCAGCGGGCCCATACCGCCGGGCACGGGTGTAATAAGTGATGCCTTTTTGGCGACTTTTTTGAATTCAACGTCGCCGGCTACTATGCCGCCTTTCAAGCTATAGCCATAATCAATCACAATTGCGTCCTGCTTTACCATATCTGCCGTAATTAATCCGGGCTTACCCACGCCAGTGATGATTATGCCCGCTTGTTGAGAATATTTTTCAGGGTTTGCCGTGAATTCATCAATCATAAACACTTGAGCGCCCTTTGATTTAAGCCAATGCGTAATCGGCTTGCCTACGAGACGGCCCTGACCGAAGACTGCCGCCTTCTTACCCAGAGGGTTGATGCTGTATTTTTCAAAAACCATGTTGAGCGCCTGCACGGCGGGCGGCAAAATAGTCAAAGCATTCTTATAAAATCCCTCTTCCTTCTCGGATGTAAGCACGTCAACATCTTTCCTTGGATCAATGAGATTAAGAATTTCCTGCGCATTGAAATGCTCCGGCACGGGTAATTCCACGAGTATGCCCTGCGTATTCGGATCTTTCGAAAGCCATTTCATTGATGCCTTAATAGTCTCCAGCGTAGCATCACCGGCAATTTCATACGCTGAAAATTCTATTCCGATGCTCTGGGCGGCTTTTTTCTTCAGTTGTACGAATTTTTTCAGCGCCGGGTTATCCCCGATAATAATCGCCGCGAGCTGAAGCTCAAGATGTTTTCCGTCAATCTCCTGCTTTAAGCGCGCGAGCGCTCCCTGCGCTAACTGTTGGCCGTCAATTATTGCCATAAAGGAAATTTATTCGTCAGTTTCAGTATATCTTTTTTCACCTTTTGGGGAGAAGTTCGATCCAAGAGTGCCGCTTTGATAGAAGCCGCGATCAGGCGCATTTCTTTCTCCTTCATCCCGCGCGTAGTTATCGCTGGCGTGCCGATCCTAATACCCGAAGGATCCCACGGCTTACGTGTATCGTTAGGAATCATATTTTTATTCACGATAATTCCCGCTTTTTCCAAGAGCTCCCCGGCTTCCTTTCCCGAAAGACCGGTAGCTGTAAGATCCGCGAGAAAAAAATGAGTATCCGTGCCGCCGGAAATAATCGTAAATCCATAAGCCGAGAGTTCTTGGGCTAATATTTTAGCATTTAGCACTATCTGTCGAGCATATTTTTTAAATGCCGGCCTAAGAGCCTCTCGGGCCATAATCGCCATGGCAAAAATCGTGTTCTCGTGCGGACCGCCCTGCAATCCCGGAAATACCGCCTTATCGATCGCCTCGCCTAATTCTTTGCGGCTAATGATGATTGCCGCTCGAGGACCACGTAATGTCTTTTGGGTAGTGGTAACCACAACATCGGCATGCGGAAAAGGCGAAGGGTGTACGCCGCCGGCGATCAACCCGGCAATGTGCGATACGTCCGCCATGAGATATGCTCCCACATCCTTGGCAATGCGGGCGAATTTCTTGAAATCCAGCGTTCGCGCGTAGGCGGAAGCGCCGCAGATGATCAGCTTTGGTTTGTGTTTTTGCGCCAAGCGCTCAACTTCTTTCATATCAATGCGACCGTCCTCGCCCACGCCGTAATGGGTGAAATTCCAGACGGAACTCGTAAAGCTGACGCGATGACCATGCGTAAGATGGCCGCCGTGTTCCAGTGACATCGCCAGAACCTTATCGCCTGGCTTTAGGAGCGCGACATACACGGCAAGATTCGCAATACTGCCCGAGTATGGTTGCACATTCATAGACCAACTTCGAGATGTAATACGAAACACACGGAACAATAATTCCCTTGTTAATGTTTCGATGGTATCAATGATCTGGTTGCCAAAATAGTAACGTTGCCCTGGTTTTCCCTCCGCATATTTATCGGTAAACCTCGTACCGAGCGCTTCTAGAACTGCCGGAGAGACATAATTCTCCGACGCGATTAAATTTACCGCATCTTTATGACGCCTCATCTCTGCCTCCAAAAGGCGATAGAGTTCATGATGATTTTTTTTAAGGGTTGGGTATTTCATATTCCCAATAATTCCATGAGTTGTTGCGGTTTCGCGGCGCCGACATGGAGGATCTTAGGTTGCGCGCCGGTAAAATCAATTAAGGTAGGGGGTTCGGAGGGCGGCAGGGTACCGACATCAATTACCAGATCGGGCATTACCAGACTGTGCGACAGTGATTCGATAATCTCTTCAACGCGCTGAATCGGTTTGTTTCCGGAGACATTAGCTGAAGTCATTGTCAGCGGATAGCCGTACTTTCCTAACAGCGTATCCACCATTTTGTAATCGGGAATACGAATAGCCACATTGGGATGCCCCGCTGTGACGACATCAGGCACGATGCTATTTTTTGGAAGTACCGCCGTCACCACCCCAGGCCATATCTTTTCGAGCATATACTCCTGCTTGGGCGTGATTTTTGCCAGCTCTTTCACCCATTTCATGTTGCGCGCGCTGATAGGCAATGGCTTTAGAAAGCTTCGTTGTTTAATTTTAAAAACTCGCTCCACCGCCTCCACGTTGAGCGCATTAGCGGCCAGCCCGTACAGAGTATCGGTGGGATAGAGCACCACTCCGCCCGCTTCCAAAACATTAATCACTTCGACAATCACGGGAGCATAATCTTTTGTGGGATCGACTTGGATAATCTTCATTTCCCTGAAAATTTAAAAAAGAGTCCGGAGACTCCTCCCCATCGTCAACGAGATTAGCTGACGGTTGCTTCAGCTTTTGGTTCTGTTGCCTCCTTAACTGATTCAGCGGGAGTTTCGGGCGCGGGAGGAGTCGGCTCGGCTTCCGGAGCGGCCATATCGGCAACTGGTTTTTCGGCCTTCGGAGCTACGGGAGCTGAAGCGGCCGCTACGGGGGCTTCTTTTACTTTCGGCCTCCAGCTTTCCATCTTCGGACGGTCCCATATTTTATAATTTACCATCAAATTATTGACGGTTGGCGAGATTTGAGCGCCCTTTGAGAGCCAGTACTCAATTCGTTCTTTTTCCGCCTTAAATTGTTTTTCGTGAGGATTATATGAACCTAAAAGTTCGAGGTATTTTCCCTGGGGCTTTTTCGTGTGTTCGACGGCGACAATGCGAAAATAGGCTTGTCCTTTTTTGCCGATACGTTGTAGCCTGATCTTTAACATAAATGACCTGAAAATGATAACAGAAGTTCTCTATTTAGGCAAGTTAGGTAAAAATTATGCCCATTTTTTATTCTGAAGGGCGTCTTGAGCGGCGCGCTGTTGGGCATCCTGCTTCGAGGGGCCCTCGCCTACCCCCGCTTGATCCTTACCTAGGAAAACGCCAACTTTGAAGTTGCGAGCATGGTCGGGACCCCACTCCTCAATAACTTCATACGTCGGCGTAATTCCCAGACGTTCTTGGGCTTCTTCCTGCAATACGCTCTTAGAATCGCGATAGGAGCCTTCTTTAATGATCGTCGTCAGCTTCACAAGGATAAAGTGCGCAATAAATTTCCGAGCCGCCTCGTAACCTTGATCAAGATAAATTGCTCCGATGAGCGCCTCCATGGCATTCGCAAGGATATATTGCCGAGCGCGACCAGTATCCTTTGCCTCCCCTTTTGAAAGGAGTAGAAACATATTCAGATCAAAATCTTGTGAAATCTGCGCAAGTGTATTGGCATTCACGAGCGCGGCGCGCCAATTCGTTAACTCTCCTTCCGGGTTTGGATAGTTGGCATAAAGATATTCCGTTACCACTAATTCCAAAACGGCATCGCCGAGAAATTCAAGGCGCTCGTTCTGATCCAACCCCCAATCAGGAGTTTCATTGAGATAGGATCGATGAGTCATCGCCTGACGGGCGAGATCCTTATTCTTAAAAACATAATCAATACGTGACTCTAGTTCAGAGAGTAGATCTTCAGTCATCTATTTCCAGAGCGTTCAGAGTCCAGTACTTCGCATAGGCGCAGTACTCAACGCTAAAAGCTACTGTTCACTTGATACTTCTTTACCCGCATCTTCGCTGTCTTCATCGCGCTTCATTTTCGGCGCATCATTTTTACCCGGCTCGCCTATCTCGCGATACACTGTACCGAGAACGCCATTCACGAATTTTCCGGACGATTCCCCTCCGAAGGATTTTGCCAGCTCAATCGCTTCATTAATAGCCACCTTAGGCGGCACCTCGCTCCGATCCCCGAAAAGCAGTTCAAACAGTCCAACACGAAGGATATTGCGATCCACGATAGCAATCTGCTCCAACGGCCACTGGGGCGCCGCCTTGGTGAGAATCGCATCAATCTGGTCAATGTGCTGGATGACGCCGGCCACAATTCGACGGATAAAACCGGTATCTTCCAAACCGGAAGCAAATTCGGCAATATTTCGCTCAACGATATCGGCAAGATTACTCATGAGCCTGCCCGTAAAGTCCCACTCGTAGAGGGATTGCATGGCTACTGATCGAGATAAATGACGTGAGGCCATATCTTAGAGAACCCGACTATGCTCGCTGTTGATGGCGCTGTTTTTCTTGACGCTTTAGTTCTTTATCAAGAACATTAACGACTTCTCGGCCTTTGTAGTATCCGCATGACTTACATACGATATGCGGCAAAACCGCCTTCTTGCAGTGAGAGCATGTGGTAATACTTTGAGCCTTAAGCGCTAAATGGCTTCGGCGTCGACCCTGACGGCCTTTTGATAAATGATGTCGTGGTACTGCCATAAAATAACCCAAGAACTCTACCATGAAAGTAAAATTTGCGCAATCTTTCACAGCTTTCAGAAAGTTGTCCACATTGTGTGAGATTTTTGATTATTTTAATGCGCGCGCCAAGGAACTGCGGGCCTTTCTCGCACTTATTTGGTCGAATGCGTTCAGACAGTGTAGAATGAGGTGTCACCATATTGAGCTCATGAAATTTACCCACCTACATACGCACAGTCACTATAGCCTTCTTGATGGTCTTTCCCGCATCGACGAGCTCGTCAACCGCGCTAAAGAGCTAGAGATGGACTCGCTCGCTATAACTGATCACGGCGTTCTTTACGGAGCGATTGAATTTTACAAAAAAGCAAAAAAAGCGGGCATCAAACCGATCATCGGTTGCGAGATGTACGTCGCCGACGGTAGCCGCCACGACAAGCGTCCCGGTATTGATGACAAGCGTTTTCATTTGGTCCTTCTGGCGAAAAATCAAGTGGGCTACAAAAATCTCATTAAGCTTGTTACTGCCGCGCATCTGGAGGGTTTCTATTATAAGCCACGTATTGATAAAGAGATTCTCCGTCAGCACTCTCAAGGACTAATTGCGCTTTCGGCATGCTTGGGCGGCGAACTTTCGCGGGCTCTCCATGCGGAAAATTACGAGAAGGCAAAAAGTATCGCGCGCGAATACCAAGAGATATTCGGCCCAGATAATTATTACATCGAGATTCAACAGCATCCCAATATTCCCGAACAGAACACCGTCACGCCTCGGCTGATTACCCTCGCTCGCGAACTCGGATTGCCGCTAGTCGCCACGCAAGATTCCCATTATACGCACAGCGACGACGCCCACGCCCATGATGTGCTCTTGGCGGTTCAAACGGGAAATAAACTGGATGATAAGGATCGGCTTAGCATGATCCAGGATAATTTTGCCCTCTTAAGTCAGGATGAGATGTATGAAAAGTTTAAAGTCCACGACAACACCGCCATCCAAGAAGCATTTGAAAACACCAATAAGATCGCGTCGATGTGCAATTTAGACATCGAACTCAATAAAACCCTCTTGCCGGCCTTCCCTCTGCCTGATGGATACACCGAAGCGTATGACTATCTAAAAGAACTCTCTTATCGGGGTCTCAAAAAACGGTTCGGCGACAATCCCACGCCCGAAGCCATTGAGCGGCTTGAATATGAACTCGGGGTTATTAAGCAGACGGGCTTTTCTTCGTACTTCCTAATCGTGCAGGATTTTGTAAACTGGGCCAAGAATAACGGCATTGTTGTCGGTCCGGGCCGCGGTTCCGCCGCCGGCGCTCTCGTATCATATCTTCTCAATATCACCAATATTGATCCGCTCAAGTATAATCTCCTCTTCGAACGGTTTCTCAACCCGGAACGCATATCAATGCCTGATATTGATTTAGATTTTGCCGACTATCGCAAAGATGAAGTATTGAAATACGTTTCTGAAAAATACGGTCAGGATCATGTAGCCCAGATCATCACCTTCGGCACTATGGCTGCCCGAGGCGGCATCCGCGACGCCGGCCGAGCATTAGGATTTTCTTATGATTTCTGCGATCGCGTGGCCAAGATGGTGCCGAACAACCCGAACATGAACGACAAGAGCGGCTTCCTAAAAAAGTGCATTGAAAATGTCGCCGAACTTAGAGAAGCATATACCAGCAATGCGGATGTAAAAAAACTTGTCGATACGGCCATGAAACTCGAGGGCGTGGCTCGGCACTCCTCTACGCACGCATGCGCTGTCGTTATTACGCCTCTTCCACTCACTGAATATGTCCCCCTCCAGCGCGATAGCAATGACGGTAATCTGATTACGCAATACGAAATGCACGCGATCGAAGATTTGGGACTTTTAAAAATGGATTTCCTGGGATTGGCAAACCTTTCGATTATCGAAGATACGCTCAACCTTGTTCGCCACAATCACGGCAAGATAATCGATATAGATACTATTCCGCTCGATGACTCCAAATCATTCAAGCTCCTGCAGACCGCTAAAACCACCGGAGTTTTTCAACTGGAGAGTTCGGGCATGAAGCGCTATCTCAAGGAGCTCAAACCTACGGAGATTGAGGATATTATCGCCATGGTTTCGTTATACCGTCCTGGCCCAATGGACCTTATCCCCGATTACATCGCCCGCAAACACAAAAAACAGGCAGTTCAATTCCTCTACCCAACACTCCAGCCTGTCTTAAAAAATACCTACGGCATCATGGTCTACCAGGAACAGCTTATTGAGGCGGTACGCGTACTCGCCGGTTTCACGCGTCCGGAAGCCGACGTGTTGCGCAAAGCTGTCGGTAAAAAGATCAAATCACTTTTGGATGAGCAGGAAGGTAAATTTAAGTCCGGCTGTGAGAAGGTCGGCACTCCTTCGACAATTGCCAATAAATTCTGGGAACTCGTGGAACCATTCAACCGCTATGCTTTTAACCGATCCCATGCGGCTTGCTATGCTATGATCGCGTATCAGACTGCGTACCTTAAAGCCAACTACCCGCACGAATTCATGGCGGCGTTCATGAATAGCGAAACGGGCGACGTGGAACGCATCGCTTTTCTTATTGATGAATGCAAAGATATGGGCATCAACGTTCTCGCTCCGGATATCAACGAAAGTTACGAACGATTTACCGTAATAGCGCGTAGCGAGAAGCCGGCCATCCGCTTCGGATTGACTGCCGTTAAAAATGTCGGCGAGCATATCGTAAAAAATATCATTCAAGAGCGCAAAGCTTCGGGACCCTATAAAAACATTGAGGACTTCGCGACCCGAGTCCACGGCAAAGATTTAAATAAAAAATCGCTAGAGAGCCTGGTGCGTTGCGGGGCATTCGATGCTTTTGGTGAGCGCAACATGCTCTTGGCCAATCTCGATCATCTTCTGAACTACGCCCGCGAAAAACAGAAAAATTCTTCAATGGGACAAGTCAGCCTCTTCGGCGATACGGCCGAGGCCTTGCCACCGCTGACCCTTGTCGCCGCTCCTGCCGTACAGAAATGGGAAAAACTGATGTGGGAAAAGGAACTTCTAGGCCTCTTTGTCTCCGAACATCCGCTTAGTGAATATGAATCAACACTTCGATTGGAAAAAGTAACCGCCATCAAGGACTTAAATAATATGACCGCTACGGCCAAGATTGGCGGTGTCATCACCAGAACCCAAAAGATCATCACCAAAACCGGTAAACCAATGATATTCACTTGGCTCGAGGATATGAGTTCAAAGATTGAAGTTGTAGTCTTCCCGAATGTGTTGGAGAAATACCCTGATGCCTGGGGTGAAAATCAGATTGTCGTCATGCGCGGCAAGGTCAATGAGCGCGACGGTACGCCAAAATTCATGTGTGATTCCATTAAGCCGATTGCCACTCTTAGCGCTGTCGCTCCCGCATAATAAAGTAGGCCGCCCCTGATGTAGCACTGGGGCGGCGGTCACTGGTTCTCGATCTTCTTCAGGCCAGCGAGAGTCTTACTCACCAAAAATGTCATCTGGCTGATCTCCATTTCGCTCAAGTCTCTTTGCATTCGGTGGATGTTGAGCACTTCTCGATAGAGTCTCGCCGCATCATTTATGATCTCTCGCTGCCGGCTTTTATCGCCTCGCGCGTAGCGAGACAAAACCTTAACGAAAGTCTTAATGTCTTCGGCGATTTCCTCTCGAAGCTGGTCGAAAGTAGGTGTTTTCGCGACAGCCATAGGCACCTCCTTTCAGCGTAGGCTGTAGGTCCTAGTTAAACCATACCATTCTCTCGCATAAAATCAAAAAAGGACGAATCCCTTTATTTCTAAAGGTTATTTTGATATCCTGAAAACACCATGAATCAGCTTGAAGCAAAGCGTCACTCGCTTGCCCATCTGCTTGCCGCGGCTGTTTTAGAATTGTACCCCGACGCCCAACGCGCCATCGGTCCCGCAATCGATAACGGTTTTTACTACGACATAAAATTCGCAACGCCCATCTCTAATGACGATCTTCCAAAGATCGAAGCCAAGATGCGCGAGATCTTTTCCACTTGGAATAAATTTGAAGGAAAGGAAGTGGATAAGGAAACAGCGCTTAATACTTTCAAGGGCAACCCTTTTAAACAAGAACTTATTGATGAGATCGCAGACAAGGGTGAAAAACTGACCCTTTATACTTCCGGTTCTTACGTCGATCTATGTCGTGGCGGCCATGCTGAAAGCATGAGCCAAATCAAGCCTGATTCGTTCAAGCTCTCCCACGTGGCAGGCGCGTACTGGCGCGGCGATGAAAAAAACATGATGCTGACTCGCATCTACGGGCTGGCATTCGATACAAGAGAAGAGCTCATGCAGTATGAAATAATGATCGAGGAAGCCAGAAGACGAGACCATAAGATTCTTGGACCCCAATTAGAGCTTTTTATGTTTCATCACACCTCCCCGGGGATGCCGTATTGGTTGCCCAAAGGAGTTATTCTCTATAACGAACTTGTGCGCTTTTGGCGAGAGGAGCATCAGCAAAAGGGATACCAGGAAATTGTTTCGCCAGTGCTCAATAAAAAAGAACTCTATATTACTTCCGGGCATTACGATCATTACTGGCCGGATATGTTTGTAGCAGATATGGGAGAAAATGAGGTATACGGAGTAAAGGCGATGAATTGCCCCAATGCAATGGTGGTATTCGGCTGGAAAGGACGAAGTTATCGCGACCTTCCCCTTCGCCTCTCGGATACAGATCCTCTCCACCGTTATGAGCGCTCGGGTACTCTCAATGGTTTGCTTCGTGTGCGGGAATTCCGTCAAGATGACGCCCATATTTTTGTTACGGAAGAGCAGATCGGAGATGAATACAAAGAGGTTTTTAAAATCGTAGAAAGATTCTATTCAATTTTTGGCATGCAATACTCCTTCCGACTCGGCACACGCCCAGAAAAATTCATGGGCGACGTTGAAACTTGGGATAAAGCAGAACAAACTCTTCGTGAGATACTTGCTGAAAGCGGAAAAGGATATACAGTTTTGGAAGGAGATGGCACTTTTTATGGCCCAAAGGTAGATATCCTCATGAAAGATGCCATTGGCCGCGAGTGGCAGATGGGAACGGTTCAACTTGATTTCCAGCAGCCTCGTCGATTCAATTTGGGATATACCGCGGTAGACGGAAGCAAGAAAACCCCTGTTGCCATACATAGAGTCATCTACGGGTCGCTGGAACGGTTTATCGGCATCATCATTGAACACTTCGCTGGCGCATTTCCCGTCTGGCTTTCTCCCGTCCAAGTTTCGATACTTCCCATCACCGACAAGCAAAATAACTACGTCCAAGAGGTGGCAGATCAGTTGCGCTCTGCCGGCATCCGCCTAGAAATAAGCTCCGACAATGAAACAATTGGCAAAAAGATTCGTTCGGCAGAGATAATGAAGATTCCTTACTTCTTGATTATCGGCCAGAAGGAACAGGATGCACATACCGTTGCTGTTCGTCAGCGCGGTAAGGGGGATCTCGGACCAATGAATATCTCAGAATTTATTAAGAAAATAAAAACCGAGAGCGAAACCCGCAGTTAAAAGCCTTCGACAGTATATTTTGTCTCAACAAACGCAAACGCAGAATTCAAAATAAGTTTAAGCGATTCTTCTACCCCGTCAAAGAGCGTTGGAAGTTTGAAAATTTCCTCTTTAGTCATCCAGCAGTTTTTGCCTCCAGGAAACTCACTATGCAATCCTCCAGAAACATTATCGACACGGACAGTAAAAAAATACTTGTCATCGAGTAATTCCCCGCTCGCCGAATAATCCATTTTGTGCTTAACCGCAGAAAGCCGAAGATCTCCCTCTAATCCAGTCTCCTCCTCCAATTCCCGAGCCGCCGCTTCAAGCACTGTTTCACCGCGCTTAATTTTCCCCGTAATAAAACCATGATATCCATAGTATGGTTGTTTCAATCTCTGTTGCACAAGATACTTTTCTCCCTGCGTCGCTACGACGAGAACGCCTATTTTTGCTTGCATTTCAAGCGCGACAACCTTACTATCAGTATCTAGTCGGCCGGCATAATCTTTTCCGGGAATCGTAAGTCGATAAGTACCTTCTACCGTTTTCTCTATAAGTCCAAGCTCAACCAACCGTTTGAGATGAAACGTAAACTGATCATTAGGCATTTTTGAAATGTTGAGATCTGAAAAGCGCGCATCGTGAACAAACATAAGTTCCTTCAGAATATCTGCTTGTATCTTGTGTAAATCTCCGATATTAGTCATATGGGCTATCCTAGACGACCGCGTGCAAGAAGTCTAGTGAAGTCCACTTAACCGAATTGTGGATATGAAGTCGCATCCCAAACTCATTGTTATCATTGGACTAACCGCATCTGGAAAATCAGATCTGGGGATTTTTCTTGCCCTTCGACTAAGCTCAGGGCGAGCCCAAAAAGAATTCAATATCAAAGGTGTTGAAATCATCTCGGCCGATTCGCGCCAAGTATACCGCGGCATGGATATCGGCACCGGCAAAGTAACGAAACAAGAACAAAGACTAGCTCGCCACTGGATGCTCGATATCGCTTCTCCTACCCGCCAGTATTCGGTTGCGCGGTTCAAACGCGAAGCACAGAGGACAATCCGTAACATCACGCGCCGTGACAAACTTCCTATTATCTGTGGCGGCACTGGATTCTGGATCGATACACTGGTGTACGACCTATCACTGCCGCCCGTGAAGCCAAACGCGAAACTTCGCGCGCAATTGCGTAAACTCCCGACAACACAGCTCTACACACGCTTGAAAAAGCTCGATCCTGTGCGCGCCGCAACCATTGATAGGTATAATTCCGTCCGCCTCATTCGCGCTCTGGAAATCGTGATGACGACCGGCAGACCCGTGCCCACTCAAGTTCACCTGCTTGCCGGCGAGACAGGAAGTGAAAAGTTCAAAGTAAAAAGTAGATGGGAAGTGCTCTATCTGGGAATAAGTATCCCGAAGGAGAAGCTTGTCCGGCGCATTGAGAAACGATTAGATGCTCGGTTGAAGCAAGGTATGATTACCGAGGTACGCCGTCTGCATATCGACGGTGTTAGTTGGAAACGTCTGGAATCGTTCGGCCTCGAGTACCGCTGGGTCACGCGCTTTATCAGACATGAAATTACGCGCGCGCAAATGCGCGACAGGCTCCTGCATGACATCATTGTCTACGCCAAACGTCAGATGACGTGGTTTAAGCGGAACAAAGATATCCATTGGCTCAACGCTTCGGCAGGCTCGACACAAGCCAAAAGCCAGGCACTTGGCCTGGTTCAGAAATTCCTGAAATCTTAGGCAATTTCCGTGCCCTCGGGGGCTTGCCGTGTTTCTTCTTCGCGCCGCATTCGTTCCTGATCTAAGGCTTCCCTTTCTTTTTCTTGATTCACGTGCTTCGTAGCTTCCTCTCGAAGATCCTGGTTGGCCGTATTCGGATCAGGACGCTGATTATAGCTCGCAAGTGTTGCCCATATTTTCTTTAAAAATGGCATATTATGATAATTTATTTTTGATAATTTCCTGCACGACCTGAGGATTCGCTTTGCCTTTCGATCCGGCCATCACTTTGCCAATCAAAAACTTCAGCGAAGCTTCTTTGCCTTTTTTATAGTCCCTCACTGCTTGTGAATTTTCGGTAATAACCCGCTCAACTATAGCACCGAGCACTCCAATATCCGATACCTGCGCCAAGTCTTTCTGCTGGACGATTTGATCGGCCGTTAATCCCGTCTCAAACATTTCTTTTAATACAATTTGAGCCGCGCTGGAAGAAATAGCATTATGGAAAATAGCGACCACCAACTCGGCAAATGATTCCGGCTTGATCTTTGTCTCCTCGGGACTGGCTGATACTTCGCTGGCCATACGACTTAACTCCGTCATGATGTAGTTTGATGCCAGTTTCAGGAGCTTTGGTTCATGCTCTTTGGCCGGCCGCTCCAGGTGCTTTAAATTATCAAATGCTAAGAGTTCGCTGGCTACCTTTTCAAAGTAGTTGCCCAAGGCCTTGTTCAGCGTGAAAACTTCCACGTCTTTCTCGGAAAGCCCGTACTCTTTTTTAAATCGTTTACGGCGACGCGAAGGCAGTTCTGGCAATTCATTACGCACTGCTTCAATCGCCGCGTCGTCAAAAGACAACGGCGGCAAATCCGGTTCCGGAAAATAGCGATAATCGGCAGAACCTTCTTTGATGCGCTGACTGACTGTTTTATTGTTCACGTCATCCCAGCCGCGTGTTTCCTGAACGATCTTCTTTCCCGCATCCAAGAGTTCCGATTGACGCCGAATCTCAAATTCGACCGCTTTTCCGGCCGCGCTGATTGAATTGATGTTTTTAATCTCGACTTTTGTACCTAAAACATTTCCTTCCGGTCGCACGGAGATATTCACCTCCACCCGCATCTGACCTTTCTCCATATCCGCATCGGAGGCACCCAGGTATCGCATAATAAGCCGCAATTCGGAAGCAAACGCGATAACATCTTGAGCTGTTTCAAGATCAGGCTTTGTGACAAGCTCCATGAGGGGCAATCCGGCTCGATTAAAATCTACGAGCGTGGCGTCTTTTTCATGTGCCAAGCGTCCCGCGTCTTCCTCGAGATGAATCCGTTCAATCCGAATCCGCTTTGTTGCTTGTAGCTTGTTGCTTGTTGCTATATCTAAATGGCCGTCATAGCAGAGCGGTTTGAGATACTGTGAAATCTGATAGCCTTTCGGGAGATCGGGATAGAAATAGTTCTTGCGTTCGAAGAAAGTGTTCTTTTCGATTGAACAGTTGAGCGCCAAGCCAACCATCATGAGCTTATGGATTGCTTCGGCGTTGATGACGGGCAGTGTGCCGGGATGGCCCATACAGACCGGGCAGACGTTAATGTTGGGATGCTTTTCATCCGGATCATTGAGCGAATCGCAAAACATCTTGGTTTTGGTATTGAGCTCCACATGGACCTCTAATCCAATAGTCGGAATGTATTGCATAATGGTTTAGCCTAGCATTTTTTTTTGCGATAAAAAAGAGTTTGACGATCACTTAAAACATGGTAGCATAGCCCTGGTTTCTTACGTTCTTCGACAATTTCGACAATCATGAAAGAGGGGTGTTCATTGACAGTTCAGTATAGGCCCTACCTGGAGCGAACTCCTGACACTCAATATCAGGATTTGCTCCGTCGTGTGCGTACCGAAGGCATCTACACGAAAAACGAGTTCCAGACAAACGGGACCTACACCTCCGTCACGCTTCCCAAGATGATATTCCCGCTGGCCAACGGCGTTCCGCTCATCACCGAGCGGAAGTGCCCTTTTTGGCGTAAGCCGATTTCAGAGATCATCGCCTTCATCAATGGCGCCCGAACACTCAATCAACTCCGCCAATACGGAGACGAAAAGACGTGGGCGTCCTGGTGGGCAACCTGGGTTACCGCCCAGAAGTGCGCCGACTTCGGACTCGAGGAAGGAGATCTTGGTCCTGGCTCATATGGAGCCGCGTTCCACGATTTCCCCATGCCTGATAGAAGCACCTTCAACCAGTGGGAGCACCTAATCCGGGAGATCCATGATTTCCCATGGCTACGAACTCACAAGATCACCACGTGGATCCCCTACTACGCCCTACAGCACAAAGGATTCAAACGCAAAGTCGTTGTGGCACCCTGCCACGGTGACGTGCAGGTGACCATCCTGAACAACCAGTTGTACCTGCAGATGGATCAGCGGTCCTGCGATACCATCGTCGGCCTGCCCAGCAACCTGATCCAGTACGCGGCCGTCACCTTGATGGTGGCGCAAGTGACTGGCTATGAGGCGCACACGTACGTGCACAACGTTCGCGACGGACAGATCTACGAGAACCAGCTGGACTGGTGCGACGAGCTCCTGAACCGGCCATCCAAGCCGTTCCCAACTCTCCGCATCATCGATCCGACTATCAACGATCTGTTCGCGTTCAGACCCGAGCATTTCGAGCTGACCGACTACGATGCTCATCCAGCCATGAACGACATCCCGGTTACGACCTAAGCGAGGGTACGATGATAAATCTGATCGCAGCCGTTTCTCAAGACGGGTTCATCGCAAACCAGGATGGCAAGATCCCGTGGCATCTGAAAAGCGACATGGATCACTTCGTGGCACAGACGAATGGCCATCCGGTCATCATGGGAAGAAACACCTGGGAATCTCTTCTGCCCAAGTTCCGTCCCCTGCCGGGACGCAGGAACATCGTCGTGTCCCAACGACCCAACTTCACCGCCGATGGTGCTGAAGTTGTGTACTCTACCACTATGGCGCTGACGGTCACTGATGACGACGAGGAAGTGTTTGTCATCGGCGGTGAACGGGTGTATCGCCACATGCTGGCGGAAGCCGAGCGCCTAATCATCACACGGGTCAACATGACCGTAGGCACCGGTAGAGCCCGATTCCCGAACATCCATCCTGATGAGTGGAAACTCGTGTCGCAAACGCCAGGAGTGCGCACAGGAAAGGACGAATACGACTTCGCCATTGAGGACTACACGCCGAACCTCGAGTTCATCGAGTTGGCCAACGTGCGCACACACAAACAGCTCAAGGAGTACCGTGTCATCCGCGAACAGGGTCACTGCCCGTTCTGCCAAGACAACCTGCCCCTGTACCACGACAATCCCATACTGCGTAAGGGAAAGTACTGGCTTCTGACCCAGAACGACTACCCGTATGCGGGAACCGATGCCCACCTACTGCTCATCCTTCGTGAGCATGCGGAAAACTTCAGAGATCTTCTCCTTGAGGCGCAGCAGGAGCTCTTCATGTTCATCGCAGACATGGAGATGGAGGGAAAATTTCAAGGAGGCGGGCTCTGTGCCCGCGCTGGCGATCCGCTTCTCTCGGGAGCGAGCGTCAAGCACCTGCACTTCCACCTGATTGCACCAACGAAAGGAGCACAGCCAACAGCGTTCTTTATGGGCAAGGGCAAACGTTAACTGTCCAGCCCGCCACGAGCCGTTCCGCGTTTAGCGGGCGGCTCGTTCTTCTTTAATTTTCTTTTACTCGGATGAGTTTGATGCCCGCGCTCCGTAAATTATGCTCAGCGCCTAGGTTAGAATAACCGTCAGCGTAATAAACTTTTTTGATGCCCGCTTGGATTATCGACAAGGCACACGTAGGACACGGAAATGTAGTTACATAAATAGAAGTACCCTCAAGAGAGATACCTTTTTGAGCCGCTCGAGCAATAAGTCCTGCTTCGCCATGGAGAGCCATATTCATATCCTTGAGTTGAGGATCTCCAGCATCGAAATTTCCACGAGGATCTCCATCAATATATAGTGTGTTCTCGGTAGGCTTATGTTGATTATATCCTTCAAGGATTAGCTTGCCTTCTTTCACAATAACCGCGCCAACTTGCCGCCACCAGTCAGAGCTCTTTTGGGCATTACTTCGAGCTCTGCTTATAAACTCGCGGTCAAAGTCACTTTGAGAAATTTCATTGTCGAAGGTAACCGGAACAGCGGTGACAGCCGCCATTTTATCCCATCGAAGAAATACGGGTTCAAACGCAACCGGTATATCAACACAATAGGATTCCGCGACCGCTCTCATGACTTCATCATTGGCGAATACTACTGCATCTGCTCTTTTTAAATCAGAAATGTTCTCCTTTTCGAGGAGCTTTATCACCGGAGCCAATGAAAGCGCTTTGCAAACAGAAACAACTTCTACTGGGCTCAACGCCCGTATATCACGCTCGAGAATGGTGACGTCCTTCAAGAAGCTACTGCCGAGAACGTAGAGAACGTCTGGCTGTATCTTTCGACAAAACTCTTGGTGCCCCTTGTGGACGACCGGAATGTACGCTGCTGCTATTTTCATTATTTTTTCCTCCAAGGAATTCGTTAATAACAAGATTTATTTTCATTCCAAGCTGTTCCACCCCATCCATCATTAGTTGACGAAGCTTTGCTGTCGTAGTAGTTCCCGCTTGTGCCGGAAGCACTTTGATGTCGCCGCAGTATTGGAGTAAATTTTTCTTATCGCGATCGGTAAAATCCACGGTTGTTTGAGACATTACCAGTACATCGGGGCGTACAAGTTTTATGAGTTTGTACATATGGTCATTTTCATGTCGAGGAGTAACGATATCGACTGCGGTAAGACTGGAAAGAATTTCAACGCGATCGTTAAATGTATCAAAGGGACGTTTTGGTCCTTTTCGTTTGCGGGTAAGCTCGTCCGTATCTACACCAACTATTAAAATATCTCCACTACTTTTTGCTTGTTCTAAATACCGTTTGTGCCCAACATGGAAAAGGTCATAGACGCCCTGCGTGAGTACGATTTTGTACCCAGCATTCTTAAGTGTTTTAATGACTGCGGAAAGGGAAGCATAATCAGGAACATAGTGATGTTCCAATCCTGGAGTACGACTCACAATGTTCTTTACGATTTGTGAATTGGGCGAAGTGGGCATATGAATAAGTTTAAAATACCATACCCCATACCAATGTACAATTCAAGCAAAAAAACCACAACTGTTCGTGGCTTTTAGCTATTTTACCTCGATGCCCATATATCGCGCTGTACCCTCAATGAAAACACTGTCAGACATTTTCGCCTTGGAGGATGTTCTTGTTTGAAGAGCTCCCTCCAAGACGAATATAGCATACTTTACTACCTACATTATAACGCACCCTTAACAGTAAAGCAAATCAAGGGTATGGATAACCCTTAACGCTTCTTTTTACCCTCTTTTTCCCTCATATAAACAGCATAAGCCCATACTCTGCTAATATTGAATATTTCAGCTAGCTTACTGAAGGAATATTTTTTAGGGTCTTTGTCTCGAAGTTCAACCAACCTCTTGTTTATCTCTAATTTCGGCTTAGACATTACCCCTATTATAGCATTTACCCCTAACGATTCAAACTTATAATTTCCCGTTTGCATGGCCATTTTTGGCGATATAAACAATCCCATTTCCAGGTGGCTTTGCATGGCCATTAGCATCTCCGTTTCCATTCGCATGCCCGTTTGCATGGCCATTTCCATTACCAGGAACAGGGGGCTTAACTTCTTTCTGATCCATCTTGTTGCGATATAACTCTTCTCTATCATTTCCAAAGAGTTGCGTATAAATAAAAGAACTTTGACTATTAGCATGCCCGAGTAGCGATGCTATACCATATGCATTCGTATCCTTGCGAGCCAATTCACGACCAAAGTGATGTCGACAGGAGTGAGGGTTTAAGGGAATAGCCAAACCTGCCTTGTTAGAATATTTCCTTAAAATCTCTGAGATGAAATTTACCTGTAATATCTTGCCCTTACCAGGGCAGTTTTTATATCCTCCTTTAATTCCAAAAAAGAGTATTTTGGGGTCAGCTAAGGGAATCTCCTGCGCTAACTCCTCCCTTTTAATTAACCACTCGGCAAGAGCTTGATTAGCTTCCTCTCTCCAGAAGATTTCACGATAAGGCACAGTCCCTCTTGATTTCTCTGTCTTAATCCTTGCTGACATACGATTCAGATCAATATCCTCTAACCGAAGCGATGCTATCTCGCCGTTACGAGCTCCGCTCTCCCATAATAAAGTTATAATCGCTTTATTACGAACATGGGTATAACCTTTAAAATCCGAACCAGTCCCGTGATCAGGTATTACAGCAAGGAGTTTTCGGTACTCTTCTTCGGTAGCAACTCGTGGAAATTTAAATGTTTTTCTGGGTATCGGAATAAGATCGGGATTAAAGACTTTTACGTCTCTATCTTTCAAGAAATCAAAGAGCAACTTTAAGGCAATAGCTTTTTTCTGAACAGCCTCAAATGCTTTGCAGAATAAATTTTCCGTAGCTCGATATGCAAGATAAGGCTCCGGTGCTTCTGAAAAAAGTTTTGAGAGCGAGCCAATAGCCTTAAGTAGTCGCTCGTAATACTGCACCTGTTCTTTTGTCTGCGTTTCTATGAACATCGTTAGATTTTGTTTCTAAAGCCTTCTTAATCTGGCGGGCTACCCGTGAGATCACGGAGACTGTGACCGAATTTCCAAACTGCTTATAAAGCTTGGTGTCTGGAAGGTCTTTTGGAAGCTTATAGGTTTCCGGAAATCCTTGCAACCTTGCGCATTCCCTAGGAGTAAGTTTTCTAACGCCCTTATAATCTTTAATTAACGGCACATTGTGCCCTCCTGTCCCCATATTGGCAGTAAGTGTCGGACAAACCCCGCTCTTATTCTCGCGAACATAAGCTCTTCGCCACTGATATACAGTGCCTTTTGACTGCATTGCTTCCCTCAGTTGTCCATAGAGAGGATGCTTATTATAGTAATATCTCTCATCAACGTTTTCGTCAAGAATGTCGGAAACTGTTTTATCAAGAGAAAGCGATTCTGGAAATTCAAATGCGTCGAATTGCTGTTTGGATTTGAATCCAACAATATAAATTCTCTCTCTATTTTGAGGAACATTCCCATATTTCGCGCTATTTAAAACCTCGGCTTTTACATGATAGCCCAAATCCGAAAGCGCTTCAGAAATAATTTTAAAAGTTTTGCCATTATCATGGGATTTAAGATTTTTTACGTTTTCTAGAAAAACTGCTTTCGGCTTTTTATCTCTAAGGATTCTAACTATTTAAAAAAATAAATCCCCCCTGCCGGTATCAAGAAACCCTCTTCGGTATCCAGCGATTGAGAAGGGTTGGCACGGAAATCCACCGAGAAGAATATCAAAATTCGGCAAGTCAGAACTCTTAACTTTTGAAATATCCGCAACAGTAAGCGGAGTTCCCTTAAAGTTGAGATCATAGGTCGGCTTGCAATACGGATCAAAGTCATTGGCAAAAACAGTCTCAAATCCGGCTCTTTTAAAGCCTATTCTTATGCCTCCAATTCCTGCAAACAAATCAATGGTTTTGAGTGAATTGCTCATATTTAAATCATAACAAGATTACCCATAAAAAGCAGCCTCGTTTTTATAAGCTTATCCACATTCTACCTCGAAAGGCTCGGTTTGTCTGCCTTTTTACTTAATTAACTTTTCCAATTCATAAAGAACTCTGGCTATAATCTGCCTGACTCTTTCCGGACTGATATTAAACATCTTTCCACTTTCCTTGAGGGTATGGGGCTTATCATCTATTCCATGACGAAATTCAAATATCCTTATATACCTGGGCTTGAGATTAAGACGATTTCTGACCTTTTTATACTGTTCGATCATTAAAAATTTTTCGAAAGCCCAAGTAATCAATCAAGTACCAAGGCTCCAAGTTCCCAAGTCCCCGATGAAACTACCGAGCGGGGCAGACGCCGAGAGTGGAATCCGAGTTGCCACGCGAATCGTAGTCGACGTGGAGACCGCCCGAATCGAAGCCACCAGCGCAGACGAAGCTGCCGTCGGACGACTGCACGGCTGACCAATCCCATGTTCTTTCTAAGAGAGACTCCTTATTAGCACCGTAATATGTAATGGTATCATAAACTACCTCAGTAGGAGTTCTTCTTCGTACAGAATTCGGATCTATTCCATTTTTCTTAGCCCATTCTTTAAGAACCTCTTCTTGCTGGTCCCAATTTTTACTAAGAGATTCCGGTAAAACTGCTTTAGCGGCCAAACCCCAGCCTAATTTAGTAGTATCTTCTAAAGAAAACTTTTCCTTGTCATGCCAAGCCTCGCCTTTTTTATAATAAAATATTTTATTCTTTTTCTTTGTAGGATCCCCGAGCTTATCTTCGCCCTGCATTACCTCCCGCATCCTGTCTATGCTTAAAGGTTTTCCTTCCTTATCATGAGGAACTCGAAGCACCAGCATCATACCCAGGGCTTTTGCCTGTTCTAATTCTTCCCTGCTGAAAGGTATATTTTCTATTTGGCTTGCTTCTTCAGGCGTTAATTTAATGCCCCAGGTTTTTTCAACTGCCTCCGGACCAATAAAATCTTTTTCCAATATTTCCCTAGCTTCTCTGAAATCTAAACGGGCCTCCGGAGAAGCAAGTTTTTCCAATTGCTGAAGCTTTTCAAGCGCTTGGCCTAAATCATTATTAGCAAAAGCTTCTTGAACTCCTTTTGCCAACTCAATAGATTTTACTTTTAGCTCGGCCTCTTCACGCTCTTGCTGTTCTCTTTCTTCAATCTCTCTTTGAGCCGAATCTTTTTCCTTCTTTTTGCCAGCACTTTTGGATTGTTCGCCTTTCCAAAAAGCTTCAAATTGTGGTTTCTCGGACGACATAATTATAATTCGGAGATAAGTGTAGCTAAATAAGTACGCTCTTCTCCTAGTGGAATTTTAGGAAGCACAACCTCTTGAACTGCCTTTTTAGCCTTGGTCATACCCCTTCTCTTTTCTTCTTCAGTAATAACCATGGCCGGCAATTCGTAAGCGCACTCAACAGATTCACGCAAGCTAAAAACGAATTTAATCGGTTCATCAGATTTGCCTTCATGGTACGCCCTATAAGCTCCCCTGATTTTATTTGCAATTTCAGCCACTTCCTTTATATCCTCAATCTGTTCTTTTACGGAAGCAGTAAGCAAATCAGCTACTTTGGGGTTTGCCTTATTATTGGCTACCGCATCCCAAAGCATTTGGAATTCTTCAGGAGTAAAATCTTTAAGATCGGGGACATACTGGCGCAAGATTAAAGCCTCGTCCGATCTGAATTCGATTTTATCATTCGGACCTTTTCTTTCCTTCTCAAATGGAGGGTATGTGACCTCCATGATTCGGGCTCGAGATTTGATCGTTTCCGCTAATGGTTTTACGCCCATATAGTGCTGTGGGTTTTCCAATCCTACCAATAAAACTTCTTCTGCGGCTTTTACTATATTCTTATCTTCTCCTAAATATATAGCGCGGTCATGGTCAAATAAAGAATTGAGAATCTTCGCAACTTCCGGTTTAAGGGTATTGATTTCGTCAAATTCGAGAATAGCACCTGGCGTTTCAAGAGCTTCTATAACCGTAGACTTGATTCTGTAGGTTCCCCGCTTGGAATCATACTCAAGAAGATACTTAAAGTCCTGTTCATCCTTTCCTGCAGAACAAGTAAATCTAAATAACGGCCTCTGGGTTAAATAGGCAAAGTGATCAATAATTTTATTCTTTCCAGTACCGGCATCGCCTTCCAATATAACAATACCCTGACCGCGCTCACGCTGGCGATTAACTAATTTAGTAAATTTCTCCATTGTCTCAACCACATGCGGAGTCTCAACAAAGTTTGGATCACGGCTAAGGACATCTTTAGCTCCTTCGGTAGCTAAACCATTAAGATGCCTCAAGGCTCTGAGCACCCATTCTGAATCAGGATGTTTTTCTTTTAACTCTTCGAAATAGTGCTTGGCCGATTCTTGTTTTTCCGGATCATCGCTGGAAAGATTCTGTACGGCCTCTAAATATCCTGACCTCTCTTTCTTTAATGCCTTATAATCGCTCAGGGGTAGATATCTGTCCTTTTCTCCAAATCTTACCTTGCCCTGCGAATTGCCTCCTGGCTTAATCTCTACGCCGTCATTCCTTTTAAAGGATATCTCTACCATGGTTTGGCCTTGTTCTCGAAACTGTTCACCTTCTACATCCCAAAGAAGTTTCTCTCCTTTCGGCTCAAAGACTGGTGTAGATTCTTGGCCGATGCGCACTTCCTTAGCTCCTTCAATGGGCACGATCTTTTCTTTTTGCTTTGCGTGCACCTCCAAAAACTCTGAAACCTCCTGGGTCTTGCCCTCAACATCAACCTGCTTAAGAAGTTCCTTTGCTTCCTCCGGTATTTTGCCGGATTTTAAAAGCTCGGCCTTAATCGCCTCAATTCTCTCAAGACGGTCCATGTCGTCTGGACGAAAGGCTTTAAATGATTCGACTGATGGCATAGGAATTCGTTCTTTCATAATTTATTTATTTTTTACGATTATTTATTAAAAATTTTTCGAAAGCCCAAGTAATCAATCAAGTACCAAGGCTCCAAGTTCCCAAGTCCCCGATGAAACTACCGAGCGGGGCAGACGCCGAGAGTGGAATCCGAGTTGCCACGCGAATCGCGGTCGACGCCGAGACCGTCCGAATCGAAGGCACCAGCGCAGACGAAGCTGCCGCCGGACGACTCTGTTTTCGACCAATCGTAATCCCTTTCTAGTAAACGTGCTTTCCTGGCTTCGTAATAAGCCAGGACATCATAGATTGTTTCAATCGCCTTTCTCCTGCTTACAAACTTGGGGTCGACCTTGTGTTCCTTCGCCCACTCCTTCAATACTTCTTCCTGCTCATCCCAATTTTTATCCCTAGTTTCTTCAAGAAGCTCTTTCTTGACAATACTCCAGGCAAGCTCTATTACTTCTTCAGTAGCAAACTTCTCCTCATCATACCAGTCCTGGTCATAAAATAAAGGAAACTTTTTTCTTAAATTCGCAATAGTTCCCATCGCTTCTTTACCTTCAAGCATTACTTTAGGCGATCGCAAGACAACCATAAAACCCTCCTTCTTTAACTGTTCAAGAGATTCTTTTGTCAGTCCCTGCTGGCGAACTTTTTCTCTCCACTTTTCAGAAATTAATCTAAGCTCTTCCTGATTAAATTTACGACCACTGAATTTTTCAGCCTCTTCAATTCCTAAAAAGTCTTCCTTAAAGATTTCCTTCAACTCTTTAAGCTCTCTGACTTCTCCCATCTCCGGAGTAATCTGGTTCTGTATTTTCTCAAGAATTGCTAAAGCTCCTGGAATATCGTCTTTCGCAAAAAGTTCTTGAGCCTCTTTAGCTAATTCTGTAATTTGTCTTTCCTGTTCCTGGCCAAGGGTAATTTCTACAATCATCTTGCCTTGCATTGAATCTCCTGGCTTCGAATCTTCAACTATGCGAACCCTATACGCTCTCCCTGCTTCCGGAACTTGGGAAGACTGGCTAAGTATAATTATTTTTCTGTCGGGAGAGCTGTTGCGATATTCTATTGTCCCATCTTTCTTGCTAACCTCCGAAAATACAATATCTTCCAGAATTTTCTCCTGTGGTTCAGTTTCCAGCCTTTTCTCTGGTTTTTGGCCTATTTCGGGCCTAAATTGTGGTTTTTCCATGGTGGTATTGACAAGTTGTATATATTTTGCTATAATGGCTATAGAAACTTTAACAAGTCGGGGAGGAGCGGTTAGCCACACCGTAACCTCCAAAAAGGAGATCCGGCCCACCTTGTCCTAGCCACGGACGAGGAGCCACCCAGCCTCTATTAAAAATAGGGACTTTTTTATTTGCTCTCCGACCTTTCAAATTTCTGCAACTGCTTCTCTAAAATTTTTAATAACGATTGGGGCAGTTTCTGAATATCTGGAACTGGCAGTCCATTTTTATCATAATACTGTTTTATGGTTCTTTCCATACCTGGTCCAATACCTATTCCAATCAAAGGAATCTGTTTCGTCCATTTTCTAACTATTTCACGCAACTCCCATTCTGATCCCGCATGGCGCGAACTTGGCGCCGGCTGTCCGTCAGAAAATACAATTAAGGCACCCGAAGCATCATTCTCTAATAATCTTTTCTGGAGACGTCTTGCCGCGCTGTCTACTGCAAAGCCATCGTCATTATATTGGGCACCCGATGACTTTACTTCTTTAAGCACCCTCATAATCTCCAATTTCTTTTTGCCAAAGTAGTTCTCATCAAATCCCTTGAGCTCGAGGAGTTGGGCATGAAAAGCCAATATTTCAAAAGGTACCCCTTTTTGTGAAAATGCCTCGGCCATTAAAATAGCTGCCTTCAATGCTTCCTGAATTTTTTCTCCATCCATGCTTCCGCTTACATCAACTAGCAGAGAAAAGGCAACGGCTTTAACCTCCGGTACATCTTTACGCTCAAAAAATCTGCCTTCTTGAGTGGGAATTTCCCTGGCAAGCTTTCGCGGATCAATTCTTTTACCGCGCCTATACCCGCCCTCCCATTCCGCTTCTTCTTGAGGAGGGAAGACCTCATCGAGACGCTCAACAAGCATGCCGACATATTTTTTAATCTGAGAGTAATAAGCGTCATAGCGCTCCCTCTCCTCTTTAGTGAGGCCCGTCATTCTTTCTTTAAGATTTTCCTGAGTTGCTTCTAAATTCTTTTGAACTTCGCTCTTCGCTTGCTGGATTTGCTCTTGGCGCTTCTTCTCTCTTTCCTGGTATTCTTTCTCTTCCTCCAATGCCTGCTCAATATCCTCCTGGGTCACCATCTGAACCTGAATCTCCATGGTACCATCTTCATTTTCTTTCATTTCAACCGATTTCGGCTGAAGCTGTTTGGTAAACTCTCTTTCTTCCTCGTCAAGTTTTTCTCGAGCTTTCTGCCTATATTGGTCCTTCTCTTCATCAGAAAGTTCGTCCCAATTTTTTTGACCGCCTTCTTTCTGCTTGCCGGCCTCCTCTTGTTTTTCTTGAGGCTCGCCTTTTCCTTCCTGATCTTCCTGTTTCTCTTTTTGGCTTTGATCCTGCTCTCCCTCCTCTTCTTTAGATTCTTGTTTTTGCTGTTCCTGGCCTTGACCGCCTTGCTGCTGTTGCTTATCTTGGGCATGCTGTTTCTGAGCTTCTTCCTCAATGTATTTATCAATTAATTCTTTAAATACTGGCCAGCCCTTTTCCCACATAACTTCTTTAAATGCTCTTCTACCCTTTGATTCATTAAGATATTCATCAAGCACTCCTTCAGTCTCCCCAAAAGCCTTTAATACTTTCTCGTCCTTGATCTTTGATTTCATTTCTTCAAAATCAAAATCTTCTATGAACGGCTCTGCTCCTTTTGCCCAGCAAAGAAGGCCGTACTGAATAGGCAAAGATTTCTTTTCAAAGTCATGCAATAAAGCCTGGGCGATATCTTCTTTTAAATATGCTCCCAAGCGGTGACGTGCCGTTCTGGATGTCTGGCCTTCCTGATTATTCGATCTGCCATCTTCCCAAGCATCGTAAATTGTAAAAAGGTCTAACGGTTTATAGCCTTCCTGCTTGGCCAATTCTTGAGATTCCAATAGAGACTGATAATCGGAATGTTTGATATGGCCCATCTCATGACGAAAAACTCCAAAGATATAATCTTCACTTCTTTCCAACAAATCTTGCTCCGGATAAGTCATGACCTCAGGTACTAGCAGTTTTTCATCAAAATCTTCCAAGCTTTTTTCTGGATGTTTTCTCCTCTCCTCTTCAAATTTCTTTGAAAGTCCAGCAGCCCAGCCCTGACCAGGAATAAGATTCAAGTTAAAGTTCTTGGAAAGATTTTTAGTCACGAACCGCAACTTATCTTTTAGCTCCTGAATTTCGTGAGGGCTTCTTTTCCTCCCCGCCTCCGGCTTCTCTGACATAGGATGAAAAGCAGACTCTAATTCAGGTCTTTCGTGCTGAGACTTAGGTTGTGGCTCAAAAGACTCTTTGCTCATTTAGGTATTGGGATTATATAAGTTCATTCTAAGTGTTAAGGGTATAAAAAGCAAACTTGCCTATCGGCTCATTTTCTGCAATAATGGTGGCGAGTCTTGTTAATAGAGATTAGGCTAAGGTTTAATCTTATGGGTCTCCTTTATTCATTCCTCACCAGAGTTCTTATGGCTACGGCTATAAGAAGTGGCGTGACCGGATATCGTAAGAGAGATGAAACTACGTGTTTTGTTTCAGTGTAGGTACTCCAGATTCGCATCGGGAGTTGCTACCAAGTAAAATTCAGGAGATGTTTCCTTTTTGAAACTATCCAGTGGCCATGAGGCGATTACAGAGGGGACAAAACACCAAGGTGCAGTCGTCCGACGGCAACTTCGTCTACGCTGGTAACTTCGATTCGGACGGTCTCAACGTCAACAACGATTCGCGTGACAACTCGAATTCCAATCTCGGCGTCTGCCCCGCTCGGTAGTATTATCTATCTTCCTCTGCTAAGAGCCTTCCAAATGAAGGCTCTTAGTTTAATCCCGACTGGATTTAATCCAGCCCCCAAGCATTTTACCGATTTCTTGGATATAGCCCTGACAGTAAATATAACGCTTCTCGTTTAAAATCTTTAAATCCGATAAAAGCCTTATAAATACCTTGAGCATATCCACTTTCTAGGGTTATAATCTGCCGATATAAGCTCTTTAATTTTTACTTGGGTTATTTGCATAAATATAGGTTATCCACTTTTTTATCCACAAAGTTATCTAATAATAATTTCTCTTTGTTTCTCTAATACATTGTCAGTACGGAAGCCGTACCGCTTTTGGTCTAGTTTCCCTACCAATTCTGGTATGTTTTCTGTACTGGTTCACTTTCCGTACTACCTCGTCCGCGACCATGGAAAGATTGATTTCATAGCAGTTGCCACGGAAGTCTTTTCGGACCAGAATCGCTCCGGCCTTTGTAAGATTCGAAAGCGATTCGCTGACTACCGATCGCGACAATCCCGCGCCAAAGTCCAGGATTTTTCCATCCCTTGTCTTAATGCCTTTCATAAATTGAGTGAAGCTGATCCGGTCCACCTGCTTGTGAAATCCGAACGTGCGCCGGCAGATATACAGAAGGCATTTGCCCTCGCCTTCCGGTATTAGAGGCAGAATCTTATCCAAAATAAGGTTGGGTATCTGAGTGCTATTGGGTATAAGATGTCTGTTTTCCTCTGGCATGGTTTAAGCGCAATTGGGACTAACTTTCGTTAGTCTTTGTTGCTATTAGACAGCTTTCCATTCCTGCCCCTCATGCTCTCGCGGTGAGGAACAGGATCGAAAGCCGTTAGCTGATGATGTTAATTAACCTCTCGTTCTCCAGGAATGATTCGGATTTCAGAAGGTAATCCCCGTCATAGATATTGTTGTACTCAATATCGTATTCGTAGATTGCCGCCTTCTCGAAGTTTTCAATCGCCTCCATGATCTCGTCCATGGTTGGTGCTGATGCCAACTCTTCTTCCTGATCAGTTCCTGTAAATGCCACGTACCACTTATCGGTTCGCGTGGACCTGGCCATTTCCTTTTCCGGGTCCAGCCTTGGCTTTCGTGCGTTCGGCTTTCTCCATCTCTTTCTGCTCGGCTTTCAATGCTTTTTGGACAAACTCTTGGATTTTGACAAATCCTCTTTCGAGCATATCCGGGTGCATCTGCTCAACTGCCGTCCAGCTTCCAGTATTGAAGCCGTACATAACCGCATCAATCTTGAACTTCTTTGATTGAGCATCTTGGCCAGGCTTAACCTGGACCAGGTATGATTCAATCTCTTCAAGAATGATCTTCTTTCGCTTCCTGAACATTTCTTTATCATCTTCGGTCTTGAACAGATCACGCGCATCGCGTTCTCCGACTGTCGAGAGCTTCACTGGTGAATCAAGCATAACTTCGATAACCGGGGCAAAGTCCTCGTATGTCGGATCTTCGAAAGTCTTGCCATCAAGTACCGTAGATCGGTCCTTAATGATCGTGGCCCGTCTTGAAACTGATTTAACTGTGCTACCTTCCATCTCCTGCAACCGTTCCATAAGCACGAGCAAATCAGGCTCGTAGGCGGTTTCGCCTTCAACCTTCATCTTTACGCCTGACTTGTAGATTTCACGCTTGCCGGTATCGGCATTAACCTCGTTCTCATATTCGTATCCGGCGCGACCGCACATGACAACATGATACGGATCGCCGACGAACAGATCGCTGAATTCGGTTTTCCATGTCGGCTTAATGATTCCCCAATCTTGGAATTCAAGTCTTAATTTGGCCGACTTGCCGTACTTAGTCGGAGCTTGCTTGTATGATTCCAGAAAGTTCTCCCATACATGGGATATTGAATCAATGATCAAGATATCGCTGAAGCCTTCCCGCATTCGGGTCATGGTCTCCTTCAAGTCAGCCAAAGACTTGGACTCTTTCACCAGTAATTCGATTCCCTCTTGGGCGAATAGTGGCTTTAAGAACTTCGACGCCTTTTCGGTATCGAAGATAATAACTGGCTTTGTTGATCCTATCCTCTTGTATAAACCAACAGCTATTTTAGCTGCGGTATACGTCTTACCTGTTCCAGCAAAACCCTCAAAGGCCGCTTTGAAATACGGCTTGGTGTTTGCTACCGGAACGAAGAAATTATCTTTGTTCATTTGCATTGCCAGAGAATATTTGCTAAAGTAACTTTAAGTTTGTGAAACGTCCCGAAAGGGCCGTTTTGCTTTTTATTCTCTGAGTTCATAGTTTTTAGTAATTCGCATCGGTGGGTTTGTTTTTTACCCAATATCGCTGGGTTACGTTCGACCTAAGGCGAAAACGAAAAACACCGTGTTTTGACGGTGTTTTCATTGTTTTACTGGGTTTTTGCGAGTTCGTGGGGCCTTTTACTCTACGCTAATCCCCATGGAACGCGCGGTGCCCTCGACGATCTTCATCGCGGCGTCGACGTCATTGGCGTTCAGATCAACCATCTTTTTCTCGGCGATTTCCCGAACCTGAACTTTAGTGACCGTGCCAACTTTTTTCTTGTTTGGTTCGCCGGAACCTTTTTCAATCCCTGCGGCAACGCGCAAAAGGTATGCCACTGGAGGAGTCTTGAGCTTGAATTCGAATGTACGATCTTCAAAGATCGTGATTTCAATAGGCGTCACTTCGCCCATCTTGTCTTTGGTTGCCTCATTAAACTGCTGGACAAATTGCTGAAGATTAATGCCGTGAGGACCCAGGGCGGTACCAACCGGTGGCGCCGGTGTTGCTCGGCCGCCTTCGATCTGTAATTTTACCACTGCTTTTATTTTTTTTGCCATGATTTTATAACTTTTTTATCTGTAAGAAGTCCAGCTCGACGGGCGTTTCGCGGCCAAAGATTGTAACAAGCACTTTGACCCTTCCCTTCTCCGGATCAACTTCGGCAATCTTGCCATCGAAGTCCTTGAACGGACCGTCCGTGATCTTTACGCGATCGTCCACGGCAACATCAAGCTGATACTTCGGCTCTTCCACGCCCATGCGCTTGACCAAAGAATCAACCTCATCTTTCGAGAGCGGCGTTGGAACTGTACCGGCGCCGATAAAACCGGTTACATTCGGCGTATTGCGCACGACATACCATGAATCATCATCGACAAGCATTTCTACCAATACATAACCCGGGTAGATCTTTTCTTCAATAGTCTCGCGCTTGCCGTTTTTGATTCTTATCTTTTTTTCCTTCGGGACGAGAACATTAAAAATCTTATCCTCAAAGCCAAGCGACTCAACGCGCTGCATGAGATTGCGAGCAACATTATCTTCATAGCCTGAATAGGTGTGGATAGCATACCAAAGACGTTCTGCAGTAGAAACTTGTTTAGGCATATTAAGGTTTAAGAACGAATCGGTTAAGAACTTCGGTAAGAGCGAAGTCTAAAATGCCAAGAAAAATAGCGAGCGCCAGACTGATGCCGATTACCACAAAAGTGTAGTTAATAGTCTGCTGGCGGGTAGGCCAGCTCACTTTAGATAACTCCGCTCGTACATCTTTGAGATATGTGACAATCCGATTCATGTGTATATAGAATATGTGACTATGCGGTTGCTACGCTGCGGATAGGTTAACGTAACTCAGATTTGCCTAATCCTGTCGGCAATAAATCTGCCTGATACGATTTTGTCTTTGTAAAAACGTATCAAAAACCGCCCCGGGGCGTACTTGTACCCTACTAGAGATCCTTTTAGATGTCAAGATTCTGCACGGATTTTGCATGCGTTTGGATAAATTTCTTGCGAGGCATGACTTCTGATCCCATCAGCACCTCGAAAATCCGGCTTGCTTCTTCGGCATCCTGGATGGTGATTTGATAGAGTAGCCGATTCTCCGGGTTCATGGTCGTCTCCCATAATTGCTCGGCATTCATTTCTCCAAGACCTTTATAGCGTTGAATGGAAAGGCCGGCAACCCTTACCTCCGAATTTGCATTGACATCAATACTATTGCCCTTCATCTCGGCATCGTCTCGACGAGACGGATCTATCGCTACGCCATCACTATCCAATGGCGTAACCTCCCACCCCTCCGGCACTTCATCTTTTTTCTCTTTCCCTGGCCGGACAGGATTGGCTTTTTCTTCTGCTTTTACTATTGCCGCTCCCATGAATTGCTTCACTACTTTGTCTTTCTCTTCGTCCGAAAATACGTACTGAATCTTTCCGCCTTTAGTAATGCCATAGAGCGGCGGCTGGGCCATATAAATGTGCCCGGCGCCGATCAAAGCTGGAAAGTAGCGATAGAATAACGTTAATAACAGCGTGCGAATGTGTGCACCATCAACATCGGCATCCGTCATGATGATGACTTTATGGTAGCGAAGTTTTGTAATATCAAACTCTTCCGCAATCGCGGTTCCCATGGCAATGATAAGATTACGGACTTGTTCCGAGGCAAGCATTTTATCAATGCGGGCTTTCTCGACGTTTAAAATTTTCCCGCGTAGCGGCAGGATTGCCTGCGTGCGACGGTCGCGACCCATTTTTGATGACCCGCCAGCCGAATCACCCTCAACGATAAAAAGTTCCGATTCGGATGGATCGCGACTTGAGCAATCGGCAAGCTTGCCCGGCAGGGTCATTCCTTCCAGCGCGCCTTTGCGTAAGACTGTTTCGCGGGCCGCTTTCGCCGCCATTCGAGCTTTGGAAGCCAAAAGCACCTTTTCCATAATAGCTCGACCGTCATTGGGGTTGCGCTCCAGCCAATCGGCAAATTCAACATTCATAACCGTTTCTACCGCTGTACGGGCATCGGGCGTACCTAGCTTGGCTTTTGTCTGGCCCTCGAACTGCGGATCTCGCAACTTCACCGAGATAATCGTCGTTAAGCCTTCACGGGCATCATCACCGGTAAGGTTTTCGTCTTTTTCTTTCAAGAAGCCATTTCGCCGAGCGTAATCGTTAAGCGTGCGGGTAATGGCCGATTTGAAACCAGTCATGTGCATACCGCCTTCGACCGTATGGATATTATTCGCAAAACTGATTTCAGTCGTTGAGAGTTCATCGACATATTGCAGAGCAATTTCTACCTGAATATTTTGCTGCTCTTTTTCTGTATAGAAAATATTTGGATGCTTCGCATCTTCATTGCGGTTAAGGAAATTAACGTATGAAATAAGACCGCCCTCAAAATAAAACGTGTAAGTAGGGGTCTGCTCCTCTGTACCGCCTACTTTTACCGGCTCCCGCGCATCGACAATCGAAATCTTTACGCCTTTACTAAGATATGCCTGCTGACGAAGGTGATGAAGAATTTCTTCAACATTAAGATTGCGATCCAAAAAAATCATCGGATCAGGCTCAAAGGTAATAATTGTACCGGTTGTTTTTGACGTACCGACTTTCTTCACGGGCTTTTTCGGATTCCCCCGTTCATATTCCTGTTCATAAAGAGCGCCGTCGCGCATGACTTCCGCTTTCAAATAAGAAGATAGTGCGTTGACAACCGAGACGCCAACGCCATGAAGACCGCCTGAAACTTTGTATGCGCCGTCGCTAAACTTACCGCCGGCATGCAGGACTGTCATGACCGTCTCCAAGGTGGAGACGCCGGTCTGTTTGTGCTTCTCAATGGGAATGCCGCGGCCATCATCTCTTACTTGAACGCGATAGTTAGGCAATAGGGTAACTTCGATATTTTTAGCGAAGCCGGCCATTGCTTCATCGAGTGAATTATCAAAAACTTCCCAGACAAGGTGGTGCAAGCCAGCAGGACCGGTTGAACCGATGTACATGCCGGGACGCTTTCTGACCGGCTCTAAACCCTCAAGAACTTGAATGTCTTGAGCCGTATAGGAGGCCTGCCCGTCATTGACTTTCGCCGCAGGCGATGGCAGGCGGGAATTTTTTGGCTTGTTATCTGCCATATTTCAAACCAGCATCCCGCCGGAGGCGGGACTCACTTTGGTACTTAATTGTAGCATTTTCCGGACGTTAAAGCAATGGCAAAAAAACATTTTCATCGTATGAAAAAGCGTGTGAAATCTATTGACAGTTATTCCATATATGGTATTCAATAGATGGTACTATTGCGGTAAAAAGGGGCTCTCATCCCCCTTAAAGGTGCTACATGAAAAGCAAAAACGTCACTCCCCTTCTCGGGCAGGTCCTGCAAAAAATCGCACTCAAGATCGGTGCGACGGTTGTGATGGAGCCCGAGTGGGGCATCGTAGGGCAGATCACCTTCAGGAACGGGCGCAGACGCTACTTTCGATACTCCAGTCTCGACCTGAACTCGATGGGCGCATCGGAGATCGCTAAGGACAAGGACTACGCGAACTTCTTCATGGGTCGCATGGGATATCCAACAGTCTCGGGCAAGACGTTCTTTTCCAAGGAATGGGCACGGGCCATCGGTTCGCGTCGAGACATCGATGCCGCCTACCACTACGCTGTCGGACTCGGGTTCCCTGTCGTCGTAAAGCCGAACAGCGGCAGCCAAGGCATGGGTGTCTCATTCGTGTATACGAAGCGCGAGTTCTACCGAGCCATGCGTTTCGTATTCAGCAGTGACCGCGTGGGCTTGGTCCAGCGCATCGTCAGCGGCAGAGATTACCGGGTCGTTGTCATGGATAACCGAGTGATCTCCGCCTACGAGCGCACTCCCCTCAACGTCATCGGTGATGGAAGGTCCACCATCCGGCAGCTCTTGCAAAAAAAGCAAAGGCGATTCATCGCCTCGAGCAGGGACACGCGTATCAAGCTGGATGACCCGCGGATCGCCGAGAAGCTTGAACGGCAACGGTTGAGCTTCCGGTCAATTCCCGCCCGCAGGAAACACATCTATCTGCTCGACAACGCGAATTTGTCATCGGGCGGAGACTCGCGCGATGTGACATCACAGATGCACCCTACGTTCAAGAAGCTCGCCATTCGGTTGACGCGAGACATGGGCCTTCGCCTGTGCGGCGTCGATCTCATGGTCGCTGGAGACATCAGCAAGCGCCCAGGTACGTACTGGGTTCTTGAGGTCAACTCTGCTCCCGGCCTCGATCACTACGCCAAGATGGGCCGCACGCAGGAGAAAATCGTCGAGGAACTCTACCTCGAAGTCCTGAAAAGCTTGGAGAGGAGGCCATGACCCTTGGGTGCCGGAGCAAGAGACTCCGGCATCATCTTTTTCATAATGATCCCCATGCACAAAGATATTTCATTGCAAAAATTAGCACACATCCTTGCTACGCATACGGCATCCATTCGTTACCGTCCTCTCGCAGGAGAAGTTGATTATACTTCTTGTGAATTGCTCGTACCTGTGCTCGAACAGAGCACGCTCGTCCCAAATACAAGCGGGACCGATCCCCTTCTCTGGGCAGCATTCTACACATCTCACTATCGGAATTCTGCCCCCTGCATTTTGATCCCCGGTAATCGTTTTGATATGAAAGGAGCCCGTTATGGGCGAGGTATGGGATGGTACGACCGTTTTCTTACTGCGATACCGCCCAACTGGCTCCGTATAGGAATCGCAAACCAAACACAACTTTCCCCAACTCCGCTTGTGCGGCAACCATGGGATGAGCCTGTGGATTGGATCATCGTACGCGACGGATCTTCTTGGAAGGTTTATGAGACCCGCGCGCGGCATCTCTGAATGCCCCAGCATAAATATCCGCCCCTGGTGATATTACAAGATTTGCATGCGCTGGGCGAGCAGATTTCTGTTTTATATTTATAAAATGAACAGGAGCATCTCGAATGATAGCTATCGGTGTTTGTTCGTCGCCTTCCCCCATGATGAAAACCGCACTAGCCGCAAGCGCATCGGCAACATTGCTTTGCGTAAAACGGCCCTTTCTTCCGAAGAGATCTTTTTCTCCAATGTAACTTTTCAGCGGCTCGAATCCTGCGTACCCGATCGCTCGGCCAATCGTGCCAACGCGAAGCGGCACGCTTTTTGTATCCGTGATCAGCACGCCAAGATGCTTGTGTGAAAAATGACGAACAAATTTTTTGCGGATTGCTTCTGCAGTTTTTTGAGCATTTTTTGGGAGGAGAATAATGCCGCCGTTTGCATTGGATTCATCAGCACCCGCGTTGATACACCATCCATCGTGAGTAAGCGTAAGAAACGCCCACGGCGTTTCGATGACTTTGAGCGAATCGCGATAAATCAACGTCGTGCGGGCCGAGAGAGGAGCAATTCTGCCTTGCGATAAAGCAACGATTTTTGACGTAATCGCGACAATATCACCTTCCCAAAGTACGGGCACATGATGAGTAATGAACTTGATAAGATCATCACCGGCTTCAAAAAGGGGCGTTCTGATGCCAATAATATCCATAAGGTGTTATTAATCCCGATATAAACTACCTCAAATCCGCATGGAAAACTTGGGCTGTTTGATCGTATACCTTCTTCTGAATAGGGTCGATTTCTTCAGTCGTGAGAGTCCGATCCGTACTGCGATACGTGATGCGGTACGTATAGCTCATTTTGTCCGCGCCGAATTTCTTCGCATTCTCATAGTTGTCGAGGAGCTGGACTTCCTCGACGAGGTCGCCGCCAATATCGCGAATGAGGTCAAAGTAGTTATTGGGTACGAAATCGTTCTTTACGACAAATGAGATATCGCGGACAATCGGCGGATATTTGCTTACCGACACATATTTATTACCTAGTTTCAGCTGCCGCTTGACTCGTTCATCCTGTGACCAAAAAAGGCGCATGTCAGGCAAACTCATACTAGCCATTGCTAAACGCTCCAGACCGGGTCCAAATGCCCAGCCATTATATTCATTCGGGTCAACACCAAAATTTTCTAGCACCGCTCCTTTTACCACGCCCGAACCTAAAACCTCTAACCAGCGGCCCCCAACCTCTATTTCCATTTCTAAACTAGGATCAGTATAAGGGAACTGATCGGTATTGAAACGGTGTTTTACGTCCTTACCATAAATCGCCCCAGCCATTTCTGACAATACATCCTGTAAATCTTGTATCACGATGACGTGATCTTTTTTGCGGCATAAGTACCAACCGTCAATTTGATGGAACACGGGCATATGAAAACGATCAATCTCGTCTTTCCGGTAAACCTTACCGTATGAGAGAGCGCCAACAGGCTGACCATTTTTAATTTTCTCCCTCACTTCCGGCAAATTCAAATGATAATACCACATCACCGTAGTGTGGGTTCGCAAAATGTGGTCTTTATCAACGAAGTAAGTATCTGACGGGGTCCTAGCCGGGTGGTCTGCTGGGAAGTTGAATAAATCAAAACTTATATCACATCTTACGATCTCTGGCACTTTCAAAACCTCAAAGTCAGCAAATCGTGGCAAACTCAATACACGCTCTACAAGCTCCGCCAAAGGACTGCCCGGCGTACGGGACAGATCTGGCATGGCAAGATACCGTTTCAGACGCTCGCTCAACGGATCATGCTTATTCACCAACTCTTTTTGCAATTCCTGCTCCTCCGGAGAATCAATAGTAATATGGCTCATGGTTATGATTGGGGTTCTGATTCCTTCTTATGCACAGTCTTAAGCTCTTTTTGGCCTAGTTCAATTGCCAGTTTATTTCGTACCCAGCCATAGAAGTGCTTTACGGATTCCTTCGCTTCCGGCGAGCTGACATCGTACAGTTTCTGAAGTTCATCTGCTTCGGGCAAATCATTAATTAAAAGTTGATTCTGCTGGAGCGCATGAAACACGGCGAGATCTTGGAAGCTAAGATGAAACGCATTGATCATCCCAAGCTCGTGCTCATTGGTCTCTGCAACTATCTTTTCGAGCTCGTTACGATACCTTTCGTAACGGGTGATGAGCTGATTGATTAAATCATGATGAAACTTTTTTACTGACGGAAAGGGATGCGCAGGCCGAGCCTGAATCGCTTCATCCATAGTAAGCGTTCCCTCACAATACTTCTGAAACAGTGCTCGTTCTATATCGCTTGCATCTTCGGGCAACTGCAATTCATCTACTGATGATTTTTGGTTGGGTTCTTTTTCTGGATTCATAATTTGCGCGGGCGGCCGGATTCGAACCGGTGACCTCTTCCGTGACAGGGAAGCGCTCTAACCAGCTGAGCTACGCCCGCAATTGCTTACTTTTTTCCAAAAACTCAAGATTAGCTTACCTGATTTCAGGTAAAATGGGAATAGCTTTAGATCCCGAATAATTGACATAATCCAAGATCAATTATTATTAATCCAAATACCCTTTTGCCTGCTTGCGGAACATGCGGGCGTAGATGCCATCCATCGCCATGAGCGATTTGTGATTCCCTTCCTCTGCAATCATCCCATCTTTGAGCACGATAATTTTATCGGCGTTCCGTACCGTAGAAAAGCGGTGCGAGATCAAAATGAGCGTCTTATGCTTATACGTGCGGTACAGGTTGTCAAAAATTTGTGCTTCAGCTTCGGCATCGATCGCCGATGTCGGTTCGTCCAAAATGAGGATTGGTGCCGCCTCATAGAACGCCCGTGCCAGCGCAAGTTTCTGCCACTGTCCTTGAGAGAGCTCCGCGGAATCCTCAAAGCGTTTACCTAAACGCTGTTCATACTTTTTCGGAAGTGCTTCAATGAATTCGGCGGCGCCGGACTGCTCTGCCGCGTTCCACATTTTCTTTTCGTCAATGAGTTCTGGATTGCCCAGAAGGACATTGTCCTTAATAGACAGCGAAAACTTCACGAAATCCTGAAAAAGGATGCTTACAAATCGATACCAATTGCTAGACTGAACATCCTTTAGGTCAACGTCATTCACCAGAATCTGCCCCCGTGAGGGATCATAGAATCGCAAGAGTAGGCTGATAAGCGTTGTTTTGCCCGCGCCGTTGGGACCAACAATCGCCAGATGCTGACCAGGCTCCAGCGAAAATGAAATATCTTTGAGTACTTCGGGGCTTTTGGCATCATAGCGAAAACTGACGTTCTGAAACTCAATTTTGGGCGGTCTAATCTCTGCGAAAGCGAAGCCGGGATTTTTCTCAGGAACAATCTTGGGCAGATCGAGGACAGCAAAGTAGAAACCAACATAGAGGTTCTGCTCAAAGAGTTTACTGATCTGACCCACCATTTCCTGGGAGCTTTGAGAGATACGATCCAGCATTTGTATATAGAAAGTAAAAGTACCGAGTGTGATCGCACCCGCGGTAACCGCCGGCAACTTCAGGTATGCCAATATGAATAGTATCCCGATTTCAAAGACAATCGCCAGAAAAAAATTGGGCAGAGAACCACGAAGCGGTTTGCGCGTTGATTCATAAAGGAACTCCTGGAGTTTACGAATGCGGGCGATCAATGCCGAACTGGCCTGAGCAACTTTCAGCTCCTTGATGTCAGAGGGGTCATCAAAGAGTCCTTGCAGGTACATCAACTCTTTCTGTTCAATAGTGTTTTTGTCATACCGAGCCCATTCAACTTTAATATATCTGTTCCGATAGAAGAACCGGGGAACGGTTGCCAGTCCCATCGCCAAAGGAATCCAGAAGCCGAACGGGATCAACACAATGAACGAACCAATGAGGGTGCCTAATGACGTGATGCTGTAAAAAAGGAAGTAGAAGAAATTGATGAGCCGCCAAGGGTATGCTTGCCGGGCTTTAATGATGAGATTCTGCGTTTCCGGATCCTCAAAATGCGGAATGTCCAACTGCGACAGCTTTGTAATGAATCGCAGTACCAGCGCATTATCAATCTTGTGTTCAAAGAGGTTGTCCAGGTACTCATAGTGGAATGTGGCTCGCAGGTTCGCGAACAAGTCCAAGACGTAACGAAACGCGAACAGTGACAAAAGCGTCGTTGTAACTGCCATAGCCGCATTTTGCGTCTTAATGATCTCGTCAATGACGAGTTTAAAAATGTAGCTGAAGGCGATCGGAACAACGGCGGCCAGAAGTACAAGAGCGACGAGTACGATAAACATAAACCGATCCGCCTGCCATGCGACGGAGATGATGCGCTTAGCGTTCTTGACGAACTGCTTGAGAGCGTCGGTTCGGGACATTATTTTCTTTCTTTGAGGGAAGACGCAATATCCTGGATGCCGATCCGTTCCTGTGCCATTGAATCCCGATCACGGATGGTGACGGTATCGTCTTCGAGAGTTTGGAAATCAACGGTAATGCAGTATGGCGTGCCGATCTCATCTTGGGCGTAGTAGCGTTTGCCGATGTTACCGCGATCATCCCAAGCAACCATGAACTCCTCTCGCAGTGAGTCGTATATTTCTTTCGCCTTTACAACAAGCTCTGGTTTGTTTTTAAGCAGTGGAAACACGGCCGCCTTATACGGCGCGAGTTTAAATGGAAGTTTGAGTACAACACGTTCGTCTTCTTCTCGATACGAATCCAGGAGCAAGAAGAGCATCGAGCGATCGACTCCCGCCGATGTTTCGATGTCCCACGGGATATAATTCTCATTTGTTTCAGGATCTCGATAGTTCATATCCTGACCAGAGAACTCTTGGTGGCGTCGGAGATCCCAATCCGCTCGGTGGTGAATACCCATCACCTCTTGCCAGCCCCATGGGCTGTCATATTCAATGTCAGTTGCGGCACGAGCATAGTGGGCCCGCTCATCATCTGCATGATCTCGAAAACGAAGACTTTCTTTTTTAAATCCTAAGGAAAGATACCAGTCCATCCGATTCTGCTTCCAGTATTCAAACCACTTCTTTCCCTCGGCCTCATCAGGCTTGATGTAATACTGAACTTCCATCTGTTCGAATTCTCGGGAACGGTATGTAAATCCTCCCGGCGTAATCTCGTTTCGAAAGGCTTTTCCGATTTGGGCAATACCAAATGGAATTTTAACTCGTGTCGAGTCGACAACATTCTTGAAATTCACTTGTACGCCGTTCGTTATTTCTCCGCGTAGGAAAATTTGGCCTTGTTCTCCTTCGATAACTCCGAGATACGCTTTTACAAGCAAATTAAACTGGCGGGGTTCAGTCCATTCAACTTTTTTGCCCGAGTGCGTCTGCTCATGCGCCTTGATCTCGTCTGGCTTGTCGGCTCGAAATCGCTGGTGGCAAGTTTTACACTCTACCAACGGGTCGGAGAAAGAAGTAACGTGGCCGCTTGCTTCCCATGCTTTGGGATTCATCATAATAGCCGCATCCACACCGACAACGTCGTCGCGCAGTTGGACCATATCTTTCCACCAAAGGTCCTTAATATTCTTTTTTAATAGTGCCCCCGCTGGTCCGTAATCCCAGGTACCGCGAAGACCGCCATAAATTTCCGATCCGGGAAAAACAAACCCCCGCCGCTTGCAGAGTGAAACAATTTTTTCGAGAAGATTTTGATTTGAAGTAGTCATGATTATTCCACAGTTCCATCGGCGGAACGATCTATCGTATCGCTGGTCGTAAGATCATCAAGATTCAACAGTACGCTTTGTTGAGTAAAGCTATCCGTTCCCGCAAATGTGCCGTTTTTGACAAGCGTCGGCGCGCTTCCTCGTTGCGTCGAAGATGGCGTAATACTTACCTGAAAGCTGACTTCATAGATGCTACTGGTACCGCTTCCGGATGGTAGCTGACCAATGCTCCAGATTACCTGGCCTTTGTTGCGGTCATAAGCTGGCTGGGATTGGCTGGTGGCAGACGACACGATATTCTTCCATGCCACGCCCGTAGGCAGTGTCGCCTTTACTACTGCGTTGTTTACGGCATTGCCCGGATTGACCAACCGCCAATGGACGGTAAACATCGTTTCGCTTCCGACATTGAGCGGCATCGGACCGAATGATCCGAACGCCGGATCACTATAATACATCGTCTGGATTACATTGGGCTGGGTGCTAATTTTTGTGATCAAACTGTCCTGTGTCGAGATCTCCTCGCCATCCAGACCGGTAGGAATATCGGACGTCACCAGAGAGGCGGTCGTTTTCACAAAGAAATTTTTAGAACCGAGCCCGCCGGAAAAAGATGACTTGAGACGAATACGAAAATCAACTTTCCCCGTCGCCGACGGTCCCAAGTTGCTGAAATTAGGCACACTGCCGGCATTCCAAACAATCGTCTGCGTGGCGCTGTCGTAGAAACCGCCGGTGGGATCAAGTGAATTGAGGTCATACATTTCGCCTTCAAGCTTCAGCAGAAGGTTCAGTCCGGAGAAGGTGTAGCTGGAGCTATTCCTATACTGGATCGAGTATGCCAAAATATCACCCGGACTGGCGGTGTAGTCCCGCTCGCCATTTACCGATATTTTTACGTCCAAGAGCGGGCTCGAGATAATCGTAGAAGCTTCGGCTCGTTCATAATTTATATAATCGCCGTTTATCTTCCGTTGAAGTATCATCGAAACGGTTTTACTGTCGCGCTCATTTCCGGATATTGTTCCCGTCACGGTGATGCGCGCGCCAGAATCTTTTTTGAGTAATTTAATATCCCATGTTGCGTCCCCCGTCGTTGGTTGGGGGCTGAAACGCTTTGGCGCAAATCCTTCGGGATAGGCAAGTTTAAATCGAAGATCTGCGATATCGCCCTGCGATTCATTGCGATAATCGAGCGTATAAGTAATCTCCTGGCCCGACACCGCGATTGGCGGAACACTCAAAGTGACCGGAACCGGCATCCCAATGATAGTCGTCGCCGCCGATACCGGCTTCTTTTCGAAACGAGAGCTCAATGTTCCCGCTTTATAGGTCATATCGGCTTTTGCGTAGAGAATGCTTCCCTTCTCTCCCACTAGAAATGCTTTAAATTCTTTTTCGCCGCTTTGGCGCGCTCCGACAGAATCAAGTTCGAATGTTTCTGAAGTTTCTTCTGAATATGAACCGTCTTCTTTAATCACGATCGCATGGTCGGGATAGAAAAAGCGGAATTTAATGTCCTTGATATCAGTTCGAGTCGTATTGCTGTATGTAATTTTATAGGTTGCTTCGTCGCCGGAAAGGGCTTGCTGGGGACCTTCTATTTTAAACTCGACGCCGCGTTCGCTGAACGATGAGCTCCCAAACCAAAAAACAAGGATCGCGGTTACAAAGAGCACTAATGCCACAATCACAAGGATCTTCAAGTATTTGCTGGATCCTGGCGATGAAAAGTATTCAAGTATATTCCTCATAAATTCAATCCTCTAAGTTTATCACATTCTACATGACCTCATACAGGAAGCGCAAGGAATTTAAGCGGAGGCTGAAAGTGTATTCATAGATAGTATCGAGTGGAGAGGGAAAGGTGGCCCCGCCATAACGGGGTCCCGCTGAGGCGGTGGCCACTGGGATTACCGGGAGTTGAGAGGCGTAACCAAGCACATTTAAGAAATCGGCTTGTTTTTCCCGAAAAAATGGCATCAGCGCTGATGCGTCCGCGGCATCCAGCTCAATTAAAAGCCTATATAAAAAGTTCCAGAGCTTTTCATCTTTCTGATTATCATAAGCGACGCGGTCGATAACTTCAAAGAAAAAATAGGCCACTGCCTGATGCGCCAATGATTTTCGAATGTGGCTGAAAGTATTCTCACTTTGAGCGCCGGTAATGATCGGCGTGGCGCGGCCATTTATTAAATCGAAATCGACAAGATTTAAAACATCCAGATGCATCCCCTGAATCGAACTTTCTTTCAGAGAACTTTTAGCGATCGCAGTCAGTTTGCCCCACTCCTGGCTGTAGCAAGTAATAAGCTGGTCATATTCCTTCGTCATCTGCTTTTTGATGATAATCGCTTTCGTTCTCATTTTTTAATGCCGATCCAGATTTTTTTACCGGGCGCGAGCTTGATTTCTTCTTCTACATCATATGCACGATCTGCTTTAGGCTGCCGTAATAATTCGGAAAGCACGGTATCCGTTTTGATTGCGACGGACCATTCGGTGATCGCATTTGAAAGAGCGGCATCTTCACTGTGCCAGTATGCCACGACTTCCTCATCAAAACGATAGCCGGCATCCTTGCGCATATCCTGGATCTGGCGCATCATCTCCCGCGCATATCCTTCCGCGCGCAATTCGTCGGAGATTGCGAGATCAAAGCTCAACTTGGCTTCGGCAGGCAAGCCTGCTTTTTGATAGCGGATGTCTTTTACATTTAACTCATCCTTAATCAATGCCTCGAGACCCGGATCAAGCGGATCGCTAGGAATAATCACCGCTTGGAGCGGCTGGCGCACTTTAAGCTGTTCGTTCTTGCGCAGGGCCAGCCCCTGTGTCACGAATTCCTGAATTCGGATCATCGCAGATTCCAATTCGCTGTTCACCATTTTCACATCGCCAATCGGCCAGCGTTGGAGGTGGACACTTTCTGTACCCTCGCTTTGTCCGCCAATACGCGCATAGATATCCTCGGCGGTATAGGGCGCAAACGGAGCGATCATTTTGGTCACCTCAAACAACAAGTATCGCAACACACCGATCGCTTCTGGTCGGTTACGGGAACGGCGGAGCCACCATTTAGAGAGATCATCAATCACGAATTTCTCGATCATACGGGCGGCGGTTGTCGGATCGTACGCATCCATCCGTTTAGTAGCTTCTAAAATAGTTCGATTAAGCCGCGAAAGCATCCACTGATCGAGCACCGTCGGTTCCTGTTCCTGGCCCCGCCTTGGCGGGAGTTTTTCATAGAGTTCATAAAAGCGGACGCAGTTTTCAAGGGTAGTAAAAAAACCTTTGAGTCGTTCTTGCGCGTCTTTAAGAGTCACCACCGTGGATTCCCCTGGCATGTTGGCGGTATAGAAGTACCACCGCGTAGCATCAACGCCGACGGCATCCATGAATTCATCGGGAGCGATGACGTTGCCTTTAGATTTGGACATTTTCTTTCCATGCTCATCGAGAGTATGACCAAGCGATATTACATTCCTGTAGGGAGCGCCCTTATTCAGGAGTGTCGAAATCGCCAATAAGGTATAGAACCAGCCGCGAGTTTGATCTACCGCTTCCACGATAAAGTCTGCCGGGAATTGCCTCTCGAATATTTCCTTATTTTCAAACGGCCAGTGCCATTGGGCGTACGGCATACAGCCGGAATCAAACCAGACATCGATGAGATCGGGTACTTTATACATCGGTCCGTCGCATTTCGAGCACTTTAAAACAATTTCATCCACGTATGGCCGATGGAGATCAACGTCACCCTGGTCATTGTAAGGATAGTTTGGCAGGGTCGCTTTCATGTACGTCCCCTGCTTGAGATAGATTTCTGATTTTTTCGCGAGAGTGTCCGCGTCGTCTCGGTTCATCATTGCGCTGGCAAGAATCCAGAGCGGGTCACCGTGACTGATAATGAGGATATTTTTGCCTTCGTATTTTTTATCCAGTTCCACTACAACCGCCATCATGCGGGCTTTAACATCGCGCCAACTGTCACCATCTCCGCGCCTGGCATCCATTGCCACGATAGTGCCTAGTTGCTCGACACATTGAGCATGTGTTTTTCCCTCACACGCCAATCCGTGCTTTATTTCGCCTAGCCGCTCATCAGTTTCTACAGGAATACCCAGAACTTCAGAGATAATCTTTGCCGTACCTTGGGTACGCTTGAAAGGTGACACAATGATAATGCCGATTTTTTCTTTTTTTAATTTATCAGCCATATCCGCTATCTGCTTCCGCCCTTCGTCGTTAAGTTCATAAATATCATATTCACCGGTATACGAATTGATAATCATATTCTTCTCGACGCTTCCGCGATCGGTAAGCCCATGACGCGCCAAAATAAATTCATTTGGCTTCTTAAAGCGATTTTTTTTCAAATCATCGAGACTCCCCGCAACGCGATATGTTTCACAATCGGCATTGGCGCATTGCCATACCGGCAGGGGCGTCCCCCAGTATCGTTCGCGAGAGAATGCCCAATCTTTGCCTTCTTTGATCCACTGTCCAAAGCGGCCCTCCTTTAAATGGCTCGGAATCCAGTTAATCTGATCGTTGTTTTTTAAAAGCTGCTTATTCACCGCTGACATTTTGATAAACCAGGATGTCTTGGCATAATAGATCAGCGCAGTGTCACAGCGCCAACAGAATGGATAATCGTGCTCATACTCCTCCTCTTTGAAGAGCGTGCCGGTGGCTTTCAGTTTCGCAAGAATTACTTCCGTAGTCTTGGCGGTTTTTACATACATGCCGTCCAGATCAGAGCTTACGCCGATAAATTTGCCCTGCAGATCTACCGTGTGCACTTTTGGTAAACCAAGCTCCGTGCCCAGAGCATAATCATCTTCACCGTACATCACCGCGGTATGCACGACGCCGGTACCGTCCGTAGTAGAAACAAACGGCGCGGCATAAATATGGTAGGACTTCTCTGATTTCAGTTGCGATACATCAAAGAGAGGTTCGTATTCAAGTCCCACAAGATCATTGCCGTCTATAAAACCCAATTCTGCCCCATCAAATTGCGGGAAAACTTTTAACAACAAATCTTTCGCTAAAATATAAGTTTCTTCGCTATCTTTTGGTTTTATCTTTACGTACCTGATATCCTTCCCTACGGCCAAGGCGACATTTCCCGGAAGCGTCCAAGGAGTGGTGGTCCACGCAAGTATAAAGGTGTTCTCCGAAAACTTGTCATTCTTGGTGAGTTTAAATTTTAGGTAAACGGAATTCTCCTTGACCAGCTTGTACCCTTGGGCCACTTCATGCGATGAAAGTCCGGTCCCGCAACGCGTGCAAAAAGGCACCACGCGATGCGCTTGATACAAGAGATCTTTATCCCAGATGGTTTTTATAATATTCCAAACGGATTCAATATATGACGTCTCATACGTTACATACGGATCGTGGAGATCAAGCCAGAATCCCATGCGTTTGGTCATCTGTTCCCACAGGCCCTTATATTTTTTAGCATTCTCTTTCGCCTTCTGGTTGAATTTTGCTATGCCGTATTCTTCGATCTGCTTCTTATTTTTAAAACCAAGTTCTTTTTCGATCTCGATTTCTATCGGCAAGCCATGCGTATCCCAACCCGCCCTTCGCAAAACGCTATAGCCGCGCATCGTTTTGTAGCGCCCATAGAGATCTTTAAATACACGTGTCAAGAAGTGTCCGATATGCGGTAGTCCATTAGCCGTCGGGGGGCCTTCAAAGAAAACAAAATGTTCCTCTTTGCTTCGAAGTTCCAGGCTTTTTTCAAAAATCTGCTCCGATTCCCAAAAATGCCGGATTCGCTCTTCAGTTTTCTTAAAATCAAAAACAGCCATGATGTACCGCCATGATGACTGAAAATAGGAGTTTTTTCAACCCCAACGGAATTAATCAGGTTGCCAAGTGCCCCAAAATTTCCTTTAATGGAAGAGTATGAAAATTGTTTTTCCAATCCTGGCTGGCTGTATTGTCCTGTTTGTTGGCATTTATGTTTCCGGCCAGATGGCATTTTATGAAGACTTCCCGTACTTTGATAGCGTCATGCATGTTCTTGGCGGGGCTGTGATTGGCTGGCTTGTGTTTGCTCATGCTTCCGTTAAAGGACGCCCCACTCCCTCGCTAGGCCTTGTGCTCCTTATCGCAATCGTCATTGGACTCCTCTGGGAACTGGCCGAGTATACCTCCGGACTGACAATGCAGGGAACCGTCGTCTACAAATACTTCCACGGCGGCGGACGCCTCGATTCCCTCTCCGATCTGGCGATGGCCGTCCTGGGCGCCACAATCGCCTTCATCCTCCACCCGAAGAAACTAGATTCGTTCAAGGGTCTTGATGCCTAGGAGCCCCAGTCCATTCCTCAAAACGCCTATCACCGCTTCGATAAGGAGAAGTTAAAATATTCAAATAGCAAAATGTTTACAAAACTAGATAAAAACGAGAAGGAGGTGTGGGATTGGGGTCTTGGGAAAGATTTTTCACCCAAGCTTTTAACTAATAAATTATTTGACTCAAGACGATCCTCTATAGAAAGGTTTATCGGGTCTTTCTTGAGAGAAAACATTGGGGAAATAATTAATCATTGTACTTGGTACGCTCGCGACGACTGGATAACGAAAAATCAAAGCTTTTCTAAACAATATTCACATAAATGGAAAAAAGAAGAGACTAAAGAAATAGTAGAGATATCTTTAGGTAATGATAAATTACTCATTTTGCCCGTATGCGGGTTTCCTCTTGAGAGATTTTACTTAACAACCCTGCCCTTATTGAGAGAACAAGACAAAATATCTGAATTGTCGAATCTATCAGAAATTTTCTCTCTTTTTTATAATAAACAAGGAAGTGAACAAGGAGATTGGGAATCCATGAGAGGGGACTTATTAAATAGTAACGCGAACCTCTTTCTTGCTTTTCTTTTAAGGGAAGAATATATGGGTAGGCTAAGAGAAAACTTGTCTCAGAAAATTTATTCAGAATTCCATAATAAAGATGAAATGTTGGTGTTCTTTGAGCAATGGTGCGTAAATGGTCATTTTCTACATCCAACTCCAAAATCAAAAACAGGTATTCTGCTTAAAGACCTCCTGAAGCTACTACCAGAAGCACATGTAACGTATAAACTTTATCTTATTGCATTAAAAAAAGATAAGGCACATTTCTTGTCGATCAGCGGTAGTTTCGATTCATTTTTTGTAAGATTATCGAATTCGCTTCATGAAAAAGTGAGGAAATATATTAAAAATATTAAAATATTAATGCTAATTTTGAAGATTATTACTTCATCCCAATCCACCCATGGCAATACGAGAATTTTCTTAAAAAAAGATTAGCAACAGAACTTGATAGTAATGATTATATCTTTTTGGAAGGAATCGGCGTGAAGGTACAACCACTTATCGCTTTTCGAACTGTATATGTTCCGGAGATGAGTGTTTATTTTAAGCTTCCGATAGATGTTCAAATAACAAGTGTTAAAAGAACACTCTCTTCGAAGCCGTGTCATAACGGTATCGCTCTATCTAAAGTTTTTGATATTCTCAAGAGAAAAGAATGCCTCCCTAATTCATTTGAAATACAATTAGAAATTGCTAGTGTCAGATTGAAAGAAGACTATCCTTCACATAAGAATTTAAGTTTTGTTACCAGGGAAGGCAGTATCGCAAATCTAACCGAAGAAGATTTAATTCTCCCAGCATCTGCTCTTTTTGAGAAATCACCGAACCTTCGTCGAGGGAAAATTCTTGAAGAATTGATTTCTGCTTATTCTTTGACTACTGTACAAAAAGCCGGAGGTAAAAAAGTAGTTTTAGAATTTTTTAATAATTACATCAAAATTTTATTGCCTCCAGCACTAGATTTATTAACTAAATATGGTATTGGAATAGAAGCACACCTACAAAATTCTATAGTTGTTTTTAGGAACGGAGTCCCCCATAGATTGATTTATAGAGATTTGGATGCAGTAAATATTTGTACCAAGAGATTTAGTAAGCATTCATTCCTAAGAAATGAATTCTATCCTAACTCGTGGACAGTATCTGAAGACGCGCAAGCCGCGCAAGACAAGGTGATGCATTCGCTAATACATTCACATATCGCAGAGATGATTAATCAAATAAACTTGATTTATGATTTGAATTTTGAGATATTATGGCGATCAGTTGCAGGGCTAATCCGCAACCATTTGGATAACCTCTCCAAAGATTCTTTATTCAGTAATGAGGCAAAAAAAGATATTGAATATTTTTTTTGTGAATTCACTTATATAAAGTCGCTTTTTCGAATGAAGTTACTCGGAAAAACTAATGAGTATATCCATATTAAAACCAAAAATCCTTTATATTTAATATAAAATATGACCATCGTTGCTTCAACAATACTGATAACAGAGTACGGCAGATTTAATGTCAGCTACCATAAAACAAAAAATGGTGAAGGTCTGTCAATTAAAAAGGGTAAGTTAAACACAACCAATCCCCTCTTAAGGATACAGTCCTCATGTATTTTTAGTGAATCTTTTCACTCCACAACTTGTGACTGTTCACTTCAGCTTCAAGGGTCATTAAAAATCATCAATGAATTTGGAAACGGTGCTTTGGTCTATCTTTTTGATGAAGGACGCGGTGCCGGTCTGCTTACAAAGATAAAAGCAATGGAGATCGAAAGACAGAATGAAATTGATACTGTCGAAGCATTTAAAAAACTGGGATTACCAGCAGACTTGAGAAATTATAAAATTGCCCTGGATATCTTGGAAGATATTGAAATAAACAAAGAACTCAAATTGATCACGAATAATCCAAACAAAAAGAAAAGTCTAGAAGAGAATGGATATAAAGTTACTGAAATCGTTAGATTGAATTTAGAACTAAATGATTCGGTAAGAAAATATCTAAAAATGAAAAAAGAAAAGCTCGGGCATGAATATATAGATTTAGAATAGCCATGCATGGTCAAACAGAGTTGGAAAAAACAATAGAGTCAACTTATAGGAATCTTGCCGAGAAGCATTTTAAGGATCTTTATATCTTCTGTTACCAAACAGGAAGTTTTGTGTATGGCGGCGGAACTCCCGGTAAAAGCGATTTGGACGTAACCGTTGTTTTTAAAGATTCAGTTTATAATTTACCCCCTAGGGAGCTCCTCAATCGTATTGAAGACTTTATTGTCGGTTATCTTAAACTACATGAGCAAACTGGGTATAATCCCGATATCACCTTTCCCGGAGAGTATGTGACGGAAGCGATGTTTATTGATGCTATAGCAGGTAGGGGGTTTCATGTTGAGAACGGAAGGTTATTTCTACCAAAAGCTTCAAGAGAATATTATCTAGAAGATTCTGAGCGAGGATTTAGAGCATGGTTAAGTCAATCAGCCTTTAATAAATTTCTTGCGGGTGATAGGAACACTTATAAAGATAAAAAAATAAAAGGTTGGTGCACAATTCTTAAATTTATATTAAAAGATATCGAATCTCAGGCAATAAATGTCTCCGATATTCTAGGACGACTTAGGATATTTGGGGTACACGATGATTACTGGAATTTCGGTAATATGGAGAGTTTGTGGATTATAAAAAGTTTAGAAAAACTTTCCGAAGATGGTTTTGTGATCAAGAGTGAGGGTTATTTTTCCCCACAGCCAATCAAATTACATGAATGGGAATCTGAAGTTGCATACGCAATAACAACAGGACTGATAAAAAAGAGTAGCATCCTCGTAGGGGCAGAAGAAACTGTGTTATTATCAAAGTATGCCAATGAGAATTAGATAAACAAGGAATCGGGTTTTAGAAAACTATGAAATCAATCATTGATACGTTATACAGTGCAATAGATGTGGTACTTACTGACATGGACGTCACAGACATTAAGTACTCGATAGAGTACCCGGAGGAATTGCTTTATGGAGATTACTCAACAAATGTAGCAATGGTGGCTGCGAAAGCGGTCGTAATGAATCCAAAGGAACTAGCAAGAAAAATTGTCGAAAGGCTTGGTTTTATTAATAGTATTTCGAAAATAGAAATTGCTGGGTCCGGATTCATCAATTTTCATCTTTCACGTGAATATTTTGCCGAAACCGTAAAAAAAATTGATGATAACTGGGGAAGAGGGTCTATTCTTTCCGGAAAAAAAATTCTTATTGAGAAAAGTGCACCAAATTTATTTAAACCGTTTCATGTTGGGCACCTCCTTAACATTTCTATCGGCGAATCACTCGCGCGGATTTTGTATTTTTCGGGTGCGGATGTTATCCCCGTTGCATATCCTTCAGATATTTCACTCGGCGTTGCTAAGACAATTTGGGCAATTTTAAAAAAACACACACAAGGCAAACTCACAATTAATATTCTCGGTGAATGTTACATTTACGGCACTAGGATGTACGACGAAGATGAAAATATAAAGCAGGAAATAATCGAAATTAATAAAAAGCTCAATACGAAAGAATCGGGTGTTGTATGGGACACGTATAAGGAAGGGAGAGAACTCAATTTACAGTATTTTAAAAAAATTACCGCGCGCCTTAAGTCAGAATTTGCAGATTATTTTTTTGAAAGTGATTCTGGTGTGGTAGGAAAGAAAATTGTTCAAGCAAACATAGGAAAAGTTTTTGAAGAGTCCAATGGCGCAATTATTTTTAAAGGTGAAAAGTATGGACTTCATACACGTGTATTCGTGACATCCTTAGGACTTCCTGTGTATGAGGCAAAAGATATAGGTTTATTAAAGCTAAAGTTCGAGAAATACAACCCAGATGTTTCGGTGGTAATCACTGATGTTGAACAGAAACAATATTTTGAAGTCATTAAAAAAGCGGCAATGTTGATTCATGAAGAGTGGGGTACGCGATCAATTTACTGGCAACACGGACGTTTACGTTTTAAGGGAGAAAAAATTTCTTCACGATATGGTAATGTTCCTTTAGTTGAAGATTTACTTGAACAGGTAAAGGGAGTCGTGCGCGAGAAAATGAATGTTGTTAAGCGGAAGGTACAAATTAGCAACAATGATATTTTGATTGAAAAGATCGCGCTTGCCGCACTTCGCTACTCATTTTTACAGGGTGGATCTGGTAAAAATATTATATTTGATTTCAAACAATCTGTATCGCTGGAGGGGAACTCGGGAATATATTTACAGTATTCATATGTTCGCGCACAAAGCGTGCTTGAAAAAGTGAGCGATGACTCTATCACGATACACGATACAATGTTGATCCCCAAAGAAATCCCAGTATTTGAAAGACTCTTACCGCGATTTCCCGCAACAGTAGAACGTGCATCAAAAGAGTATGAGCCACACTATGTGACAACGTATCTTACTGAGCTTGCATCAACATTTAACAGTTGGTACGCAAATGAGCGCATAATTGGCTCTGAATATGAATCATATAAGCGTGCACTCACAAAAGCATTTGCAACAACAATGAAAAATGGTTTGTGGCTCTTGGGTATTGATGCGCCAGAGAGGATGTAATTTATCTCGTATTTGGTCTTTTTGTCCATTCGTATATCTCGTGAGATATAAGGATGGGTCGATAATGGAATTTATTCTCCCCATCGGTTTGACAGAAGGAAAAATTTGCTTTATGACCATGCCCACCATAAGCATCGTTTCCTCTTTCTATATCTAAAATATTTTTATTTTCCAGGATTATGGAATTTGGTATGGTGTAATTTATTTTCCCAAATACCGATACATACATGGCGCGCTCTTTGTATTCTTTAGTATGGAAATACTTTCTTAGATCATCATGGGTTTTAAAAATAGATATATAAAAAATTGGGCTAAACCATTCTGTGTAGTTTTTCTCTTTTAGCAGATTAGAGACTATTACTGTTGGATATACTATCGCTTTACTAAAATCAATGATACCGCCGTACCGTATCTGATCAGAATTTTTGATAAGCATTGCACTTATTTCTAGAATATTTTCTTTATGAATAATTTTACCAACCCTGACCGAATGCTTAGTATATTGACCAACTTCTAATATAGTCAGCTTAGCTATAAGCAAATCTGAAAATTTCTTTGATATTGAAGAGTGAACAAATATAACATCGGGACCAGCACAATCCTGCCCGCTGTTAAAAATTCTTGATTGAATTGTTTTCTCTACTGCGAGATCGAGATCAGCATTTTGAGTTACTACTACAGGATTTATACCAGCACCATTGTATATAAAGAGTGAGTATGGTTTGCACTGTTCCAAAACTTGCATCGCGTTATTATAAGTTCCGGTGAAGATGACCACATCTGAGCTAGAGATATAGTCTTTTAAAAAAGTTTTCCGTTCTGAATGGGAAAACTCTATTTTTGGGAAAAGAGTTTTGAAATCCAGAATCACAATAATATCATCTAAAATATCTCTTGCGAGCAGGGGCGGGCGTAAATAGATATTTAACGATTGAAAACTAGGTATTACGGCAAAAAGTACTAAAGAATACAGGGGTAAATTTATTGGCAAAAAAACACTTATGCTATTTACACATACCGTTTCTAAATATTTTTTTTCTTTCCGAATATTCAGAAGGCAATCCAGTGACCGCTCGATTTCATTGTTTACTGTTTCAAAACTTTCATAATTCAGAAGGCAGTTTACGAGTTTTTCCTTATTCTTAAGAATCCTTACTACCAACTCTCGTGAAATGATGGATGTTTGATCTATAGAATAATTCGCATTCATCCAGTAATTATGAATATATTTTAAAGATTATATCAATTTTTTTCTAGGTTCGCTCTGAATCATGTAATTATTGTAGCATCCCGTTAAAAAAAAGTCGCTGGCCTCAAAAGCGGACTTCTGTCACCTGATTGAAAAAATTCTTCAAAAGCCTCATACTGAAGAGGTACTATGTTATATTCTCCATCATCAAAAATGAACAGTCACGATCACGATAAAGTTATTATTAATACCGTCAAGAAGGTTGCTCCTTCGGTCGTCAGCATAGTTATATCAAAATATATGCCGCAAATTAGAGATGTAAGCTCAACTTCCTTCTTTAATCCATTTGTGTTTGATATTGCCGATGATGGAGCAAAGCAAAAAGTAAAAGTGGGCGGCGGCTCCGGATTTATCGTACATCCCGATGGCCTTATCCTCACCAACAAGCACGTCGTCTCCGAAGAAGATGCGGAATATATGGTCATTACCAATGACCATAAAGAATTACCGGCCAAGGTCCTTTCGCGTGATCCTATCAATGACATCGCTATGCTCAAGGTAGAAGCAGTCGGCCTGCCGGCGCTTGAACTTGGCGATTCAACCCAGCTGGAACTGGGCCAAACCGTCATCGCCATCGGCAATGCCCTTGGCATGTTCAGCAATAGCGTATCAAAAGGCATCGTATCCGGCCTCGCTCGCACGATTTCCGCCTCTTTGAGCAACGGCGGCCACATGGAAAATCTCCGCGGCGTTATCCAGACCGATGTCGCTATCAATCAAGGCAACTCGGGTGGCCCGCTTCTTAACTTAGACGGCCAAGCCATTGCAATCAATACAGCCGTTATCTTCGGCGCCCAGAACATCGGTTTCTCTATTCCTATCAATCTTGCCAAGAGCGACATTAACGATATTCTTAAACACGGCCGGATCATCAAACCATACATCGGCCTCATGTATACGATGCTCTCGAAAGAGGCGCAAGAAAAATATAATCTCCCCGTCGACCACGGCGCATTAGTTATGCGCGACCACCTGCCTGATTCCAAAGCCGTCATTGATAAATCCCCCGCCGCTAAGGCCGGCGTGAAAGAAAATGACATCATCACGGCCATAAACGGCAAAGAGCTTGCAGGAGATGCAGACTTTTCCGATTTGCTTCAGGCCTGCAAAGTCGGTGACGAGATAGAGCTCAATATTCTTCGTAAGGATACCCCCCATAAACTCAAGCTTACCCTCGAAGAACGAACATAGCATGGATCTCACTCTCTTTTGGTATTTCAACGGGTGGGCGGGACACGGCGCCCTCTGGGACAGTGTTATTGTATTTATTGCGTCGGACTTGCAATATGTGCTGGGTGCACTGCTCGTTGTGCTCGTTTTCTGGCCGATACGCCCCGCCTCGCCGAAGACGATGAGTCGAGGCGGGCACATCCGCATGTTCGGAGCGGCGTTCGCCGCCGCCATCTTTGCGCGATTAGTGGTCAAACCACTCATTCTGCTGTTTGTGCACCGTGCCCGCCCATTCATCACGCTCGACGGCGTTCGCAACCTTATCGGAACCGACCCGGGCGAAAACCTTCAATCTTTTCCATCGGGCCATGCTATTTTCTTCTTTGCGCTGGCCACAGCGGTATATCGATACGATAAACGATGGGGATGCATATTTTTCGCGGGAGCACTTCTCATGGGCGCCGCCCGCATCATCGGCGGTGTCCACTGGCCAAGTGATATCCTGGGCGGCGCACTTATCGGTATGCTCATCGGCTGGTTAATGATACAGTTCATCCCACCGTTTCCTCGTGCTTCGTCTTCGTAAGAATAATAAATTAATTTACATAACATGTCTGATTTCACTACTAATCCACGCGCACACTTCGACTATGAAATCCTCGAGACCATCGAGGCAGGTTTGGCATTGCGTGGTTACGAGGTAAAGTCCATCAAATCCGGGAAGGTATCCCTCAAGGGCGCTTACGTTAAAATCATCAACGGCAAACCGGTTCTTCTGGGCGCTATTATTTCACCCTATCAAGCGGGTAATGTTCCTCCCGACTATAATCCCCAAGCAACACGCGAACTGCTCTTGAGCAAGCGGGAGGTTTCCGCCCTCGTCAGCCTCTCAAAATCCCAAGGTCTAACTCTTGTACCGTTAAAGCTGTATCCCAAGGGTAATTTAGTGAAGCTTCTTATCGGCGTAGCCCGAGGTAAGAAAAAACACGACAAGCGCGAAGCGATTAAGAAAAAAGATATCGCCCGCTCCCAACAGCGCGGAACAGAATAATATTATTTTAGGCGGGTTGACCCTTACACTCACAAACGAGTCGTTCCTGCCTGCCAGCAGGCAGGCCTAGTGAATGGCGAGAATTGTCATTTTATTATAGAGATAAGACGACTGTTTGGAAGAGTTTTTTGCAATACACAATGTGGCGGAACGCGAGCCATATCTCGTTAGTGAGTGTGAGGGTTGACATATCACCAAGATACGATAAGATGAAAACGTGATGAATCAGATAAACTACTTTACGTGGGTCAAGCAACTTATTACTCGATTTTTTTTCGGAGGTTCATTCGAGCTCTCGTTAGTCCCGATCCGCACCAAGCCAAGCAGGAAATAAGGAAATCTCGAATCAACCCCCGAATGCCTCGGGGGTTGATTGTTCCTTGGGAGATATCTGGAATATGAATCGAGAAGTCGCTGAAGCCCTCCGTCCTCGCCTTTTCCTGACTCTCCGGCATGGAAATCCGGCCAGCGTCGCGTTTATCAACTACGCCAATTCAGTGGTTGGCTATGATGAACGCGGAGCATTGCGCTTCCAGGTCTGCGAAACTCCGGAAGACATTCAACGAGAATTGGGATCGGGCGGTGATGACGATCCCCACACGCCAGCCGTCGTGGTGTTCGATAACCAAAACTTCAGCCGTCAGTTCCGACCTCTACCAGGGTCTCTGACGGACAAAACACCGATTGTCTCTTGGGCTCCATACGCTCACTGGGCGGTGATGCTGGGACCAAAGTCAGTGCCTCAACTCTGCCTCGAGCAATCAGTAACAATGTTCGTCAAGAACTTCGTCGCGCGGCGAACAAAGGGCCTTTACCCCTGGCAACAATGCAAGCCCCGGCCTCCCGTCGGCCTTCCAAGCCTGCGCACGAGCACTATGGGGATCTACCTCTAGTCTAGGTGCTCACCCTCGGGTGTCGCGCAACGTGCGCGGCACCCGATCCCTTTTTTAAAAATGCTGTGCTTGTCAATCGCTATTTTTCATGCTATAATGCTGTCTTGGGGATGATCGGTATCGACGTTGTTATTCCATCCCTCTGATGCCGTGCGTGAATGATCGTTACCACGTAAATCTTCGGTCAAACATAATAACTGGCAACACTTCCAGTAATTACGCTTTCGCCTAACCTAGTTAGGTAAGCCATTCCTCCCAGATGTTCGATATGGGATTAAGGAGTGTCATTATCGAGCTTTAGCAGGACGGATGTTCTCCCCTCGTCTGCTGAAAATCTGGAGAACTAGTGCGAGATTATTTTGTCGGTTTCCTACTCTCGCGTGAAACACCAAATCGGCTATCACGGTAGTACATCATTGGTTTGCAACAGCGGACGCGAGTTCGATTCTCGCCATCTCCACATCGTTAGTATTTTCAGTTGCAAGCTCCTCAAAAAGCCTCGGGGCATGCAGCACTTCGCTAGAAGTAAAACAGTGATATAATTTAGTAACATATGCGAGCAAAAAGATTAACTTTCGGCGATAAAGTTCTAAAATTTCATAAAACCATTGCTCTGCCTCGCACCTATTCTCGTAGGATCAAGATTATTTACCCGCACGGCAACGCAGGAGTTTTGAGGCATACAAAGAAGTTTCTTAATAAGTTTTTTCAAGATAAAAAAAAGCGTACTTTCGTTTTCGGAATAAACCCCGGAAGATTTGGGTCCGGCGTTACCGGTATCCCGTTTACTGACCCCGTGGCGCTTCAGGACTTTTGCGGAATCCCCAATATCCTCGAAAAACGCCGGGAACTTTCTTCTCAATTCATATATCAATTTATAGAACTTTGGGGCGGTGCTTACGTTTTCTATAAGCAATTTTTTCTGACCGCAGTTTCACCCATCGGCTTTATACGAGACGGCACTAATTACAACTACTACGATGATCCGAAACTATTCTCCGCATTGCGGCCGTTCATCATAAGCTCGATGAAAACACAGCTCGCGTTCGGTGCGCGGCGAGATGTCGCTATTGTGCTCGGCACGGGCAAAAATCAAAAGCTTTTTAACAAATTAAATCAGCAGTACGGCTTTTTCCAAAAAGTGTATGCGGTTGAACACCCTCGATTTATCATGCAGTATCAACGGGAACATGTTTTAAAGTATCTAGAAAAATACCAGCGAGTTTTCGCGAAGGCACTTTCGTAAGAAACCAGTTTTGTTGACAGTTCCCATGAATGTAGAGTAAATTCCAAGCGGCACGTAAAAGAATTTTATCCAAACAGAAAGGATAAGAAAGGAGACCGAAATTGCAAGAACAAGCGATTATCGAAGCCCAGTTAGAGTTTTTCAGGAAAGGCGGTGCCGGTTGCTTGTTTGCCGCCCACGCGGCAAGAGACCCGGGACGATTCGGCTGGAAACTGTCGGTAAGCGACACGGATGTGCAGAAGATTGAGGAGTTGATCCGGTCAGCCATCTCTGTGGCTGACGTTTCGACGCAGAGCATTATCTTCCCATCGGTCTTGAAGTGGCCCGACTTGAAAAACCTCCTTGCAGTTCTTCGGGAAACACCGCTCGTCGCTCTCGGGCAACAGGAGGAGTTCGCGGATTCGATGTGCCTTGGCTACCGCATCACGGTCGGCGAGTTCACATCTTGGGTCACTGGGTTTGGGGGCTTCGATTTCCTTCCCAAGACGCGCCAGTCGGTTTTCACGGAAATCACCTTCCGTTCAAAACCGAGACCACCATACGACTGGGTGATGAAGGAGACGCCACCGGGCGTTATCCATCTTGCCGATATGGACATGAAGGGCATGGGAGAAAACAAGTTTAAGTCCCTCTGGTACGGATCCTTCGCCCGCGTCAAGGAGATTCTTGGAGAGAAGCCCGACTTGAGAAGCGCGGCCAAGACAACCTTCGCCGTTCCTCTTGAGTTGTGGAGCAAAAAGTAGCCAACATCTTGTTCGGCAAGGGGCGCGAGTTTCTCACACGTAAGCAAGCATGAATCCACAACAGGTTCCCCTGGGGTCGCCATCGCAAGTGGCAACCCTTTTTCTTTCTGCTATATTTCATTGTTAGGGTGCGTACGATTTTTTTCCAAGCTTCGGCGAATAGGTCGCCCTATACTCAAAAATTGTATATACTTTGGGTATATGAAAAAACTCACGAGGATGCCTCCGCCATCGCAAGAAATGCTGATTCCCGCCAATCTGCCGGCGTTCAGCGGCGAAAAAGCTCTCCTGATCGCCACAGGCCAGCAAGACGCCATATTTTATCTGGCCCAGAATGGCATCTTAAAAAGTATTGATTCATTTTTGATCGAAGCGCCAAAATATTCAGATCGGGAAGGTCATTTTAAAACCCGCGCCGGCGGCAAAATTCTCCACTTCCGCGCCGTCTTCGAAAAGCGCAAAGAAAGAATAATCACGGACTTCATCAAAGAGTTTCAAAAACGTTTTTCCGCAATCTCCAAAAAATATCGCTTTGATAGACTGTATATTTATTCCCCCTCACACATGCACACCTATATTCGCAACGCCCTGCCGAAAGCCTTCCAAAAAAAAATCACTATGGAAATCGAAGGCAATCACTTCAAAACTCACCCCCTCGCACTCTTGAAAAAAATCCACGATAAGAGTGCCGCTAAAATGGTTACGCCAACCTCGCCGGAAGAACAGAAAATCATGACCCATCGAGCAACGCCAAAATCAGTTGTCACCGCCTCTAAGAAAAAATCATAACGAATCCTATGAGTAACGATTTCCTCTCAAAAAAATGCGCCCCCTGCGAAGGCGGAATCGCGCCAATGGCCGAAGATAAAGCCCACGCTTACGTGGCAGAGGTTTTAGGATGGCAACTTAACAAAGACGCAAAACAAATTTCCAAGCACTATGAATTCAAAGATTTTAAAGAAGCGATGATATTTATTAATAAGATTGCCAACCTCGCCGAATCTGAAGGCCACCATCCTGACATTGCCATCTCCTACAATAAAGTTGATCTCGTCCTTTCCACTCATGCCATCGGCGGACTCTCTGAAAACGACTTTATTCTAGCGGCAAAAATCAATCAGCTCTAACCCCTTCCCAAGCCTAAAAGATCATGGTAGACTAAAAAGCGCAAAAAAAATACATACATTTGCTTAAACGCTTACGAGTCAACAATCAGATACGTACGCCCGCAGTTCAAGTAATTGGCGGGAACGGTGAACAATTGGGGGTCATGCCAATTCTTGATGCGCTCAAATTAGCCCGCGAACAGGAGTTAGACCTAGTCGAGGTAGGTCCCCAAGTCCAGCCGCCGATCACAAAGATCATGGACTATGGCAAGTATATGTATCAGAAAGAACGCCAGGAAAAGAAAACTGGCGTCAAGCAGAAGGAGCAGGAGACCAAGACTGTCCGCGTAGGTTTTAAGACCGGAATCCACGATCTCACTTTTAAAGCTAAAAAGGCTGATGAGTTCCTTAGTGAAGGAAATATTGTTAAAATTGAGCTCACCTTGCGTGGCCGAGAAAAAGGTCACGCGGAAATTGGAAAGCAAAAACTCAAAGATTTCCTCACGAAGATCGCCGAACCATTTATAACTCAAGGTGATCCCAGGCGCTCCCCGTACGGATGGGTCATTATGATCCAAAAAGATAAAAAAGCTCCCCAACAAAAAAGCGGGCAAACAAAAACACAATAATATGGCAAAGGGAATGAAAACTAAAAAGGCGCTATTTAAAAGGGTGAAAATTACCGGCAGGAAAAAAGTCATGAAGCGACCTCCCGGCCAGAACCATTTTAATTCAAAGGATTCAGGCAATGCCAGTCGCGCCAAGCATGGCGACAAAATTGCTCCTAATTCACTGGCGAAAGATGCGAAAGTGCTTCTTTCGCAATTCTAAACAACCATGACGCGCGTAAAACGAGGAACAATCGCAAACGCCCGCCGAAAACGAGTCTTAAAACACGCGAAGGGTTTTATGTGGACCCGAAAGTCGAAGTTCCGACAGGCAAAAGAAGCATTGCTTCATGCTTGGTCTTTCCAGTTTGCCGACCGGAAGAAGAAAAAAAGAAACTTTCGCCGGCTTTGGCAGATTAAAATCAACGCCGCCGCCCGCCAGGAAGGCATTTCCTACTCTAAACTCATCGCTCAATTCAAAAAAGCCAATATTGAATTGGACCGAAAGATTCTCGCCGATCTCGCTGAACACAATCCCACGATATTCAAGCAAATCGTCTCCTCTGTTCAATAGAAAACTCACCGCCAAAAGGCGGTGTTTTCTTACTTAATACTTTTAATTACGCCGTCAATTAAGCCACGAATTTTAAAGAATTGCTGACGACTATTAACTCTGAGTTGCAATGTACCATAGGGGAGTAAATTTCTAGGTCGTTTTCGCTGACTTGCTCGACTTAAGGCAATATAGCACCGAAAATTAGAGCTTGGAATTCCGGAAACTTTGTTCCAGTAACTAACTGCTTCTCGGGGATTCATATTTGGGTAAATCAGCACTTGTGGTTTAATATCCTCAGGTTTGATATCCATAAATTTATTAAGAAAGACAATAAAAATTTTAATTAATTCTGGATCGGAATTAGCTAGACAAAGATGTACGTAACTCTTTTTTCCGAAATTCTTATACCCTTCTCCCCAATACAGCATTGCGCCCACTATCATAAGTTCACGGTCGCTTAGCTTTCCCACAAAAGATTCGTGCTTTTTTCTGATACTTTGATTTTCTTCTTCAATCTTTATTGTTCGCTGTTTATTAAATTTAACGAGCTCGAGATAACCATTTCTTGTTTTTTGAGCCAATAATAATTTAGCTTGAGAAGAAAGTTTAATTTCCTTGAACCAAGTACTTAGAGTTGACTTTGGAATCTTGAAAAGATCTCGAATCTCTCCATATGTCTTCCCTTGAAGACGCAGAGTAAGAGCTGCTTTATAGTCTCTTCGTGGGTTCATGCGGCCCTACGGAGAATCGAACTCCGATTTGCTTCTTGAAAGAAAGCCGTCCTAACCATTAGACGATAGGGCCCAACCAATACTCCTATTGTCCTACAAATATTGAATAAAATCAACATTATTGTAGACTACGGAGATAATGAAGTCATTTACTATACTTGCTATTGAAACATCATGTGACGAAACAGCCGTCGCAATCATTGAAGCTTCGGAAAACAATGACATCAGAATTCTCTCGAATGTCATCTCCTCACAAATTGCGCTCCACGCGCAATACGGCGGAGTCGTTCCAAGCCTCGCTTCACGCGAGCATGTCAAAAATATCCGACATGTCTTTGAAAGCGCACTCAAAGAAGCGGGTATCACGGACTTTCAAAAAGAAATTAATCTTATCGTCGTGACGCATGGTCCCGGCCTAGGTCCCACTCTTCTCGTTGGCATTACCTTTGCTAAAACATTAGCCTGGCATTATACCAAGCCGATCATCGGCGTAAACCACATGGACGGCCATATCCATTCCAATTGGCTACCTGGCCGGTCAGGCGAGCCTGCCGCGCCGCTCCCCGACTTCCCTCTCTTGAATCTTGTCGTATCCGGCGGGCATACGGAATTAGTTCTCATGAAAAATCACGGCGAATACGAAATCATCGGCGAAACTATGGACGATGCCGTTGGCGAAGCGTTCGATAAAGTGGCGCGACTCCTGGGCTTGGGGTATCCTGGCGGCCCCGCCATATCGAAACTTGCGGAACAAGGAAATGCAGAAACGTATCCGTTGCCAAGTCCCATGGCAAAGTCCAAGAACTATAATTTCAGCTATTCCGGATTGAAAACGGCAGTGCTGTATCTCTTGCGCGATCTTAAAGAGAAAGCACAAAATGAACAAACAAAAGCAGACATCGCCGCATCGTTCCAGAAAGCGGCTGTCGATGTCCTCGTTTCGAAAACTATGCGCGCCGCCCAAGAATACCAGGTCAACGGCATTCTCCTTTCCGGCGGCGTCTCGGCAAATAAGCTTCTGCGCGAACAGCTCCTGGATTCTTCCTCGGCAATAGGTATGCCATTTTTTTGTCCAAGTATGAAATATACTACCGATAACGCCGCGATGATCGCCGTCGCCGGATATTTTGCCTCGCTTTCCAAAGACAAAGCTGGTTTAGGCTGGCAATCAATTCGTATGGACGCAAACCTCCGTCTATCGTAGACTGATTTCATGATCGAACTTCCGAAAGCATACAATCCACAGGAAACCGAAAGCCGCATTTATAAGCTCTGGGAAGAGAGCGGTTTTTTTAATCCAGACAATCTGCCCGATAAAGGTAAGGGACGCTTCTCTATGGTCCTTCCTCCTCCAAATGTAACGGGCACTCTTCATCTTGGACATGCAGTTACCGTAACTATCGAAGACATTCTCGTTCGATACCAACGCATGCTTGGAAAGAAGACATTGTGGCTCCCTGGCACCGACCACGCCGCAATCGCTACAGAATCAAAGATAGAAAAAGAGTTAATCAAAAAAGAAGGTAAAAATCGCAATGACTTAGGAAGACCCGCATTCCTGAAAAGAGTTGATGCTTTTGCAAAAGAAAGTCAACAAACTATTTTAAATCAGCTTCGAAAAATGGGCGCATCATTGGACTGGTCACGCCTTGCCTTTACCCTTGATGAGAAACGGCAACGTGCAGTATATACCGCATTTAAACGAATGTATGATGCTGGACTTATTTATCACGGGGAATACCTTATTAATTGGGACAAAAAAGGTCAGACCACCGTGTCAGATGAAGAAGTAGAATACGAAACTACTAAGGGGACTCTCTATACATTCCGCTATTCTAAAAACTTCCCCTTCCCTATTGCCTCTACCAGACCGGAAACGAAACTCGGAGATGTTGCGGTCGCGGTCCATCCGTCTGGGAAATGGAAAGAATATATAGGAAAAAAGTTTGAGATCGACAATTTTGTCGGCACTAAACTTACAATCGAAGTTGTGGGCGATGAAGCTGTCGATCCAGAATTTGGCACAGGAGCAGTGGGAATTACACCAGCACATTCCAAGGTAGACGCTGAAATTGCGCAACGACATAATCTCCCCTCTAAGCAAGTAATCAACGAATTTGGAAAAATCATGCATACGGGTTCTGGTCTAGATACTTTAAATATCCAAGAAGCGCGAGATCGGGTAGTCGAATGGCTAAAGAACGAAAATCTTTTGGAAAAAGAGGAGATCATTGAACATAATATTGCAAAAGCTCAACGTTCGGGAGGTATTATTGAAATCCTTCCTAAGCGCCATCAGTTTTTTGTTAACGTAAATAAGCCGATTGTTGACCGTGATGGAAAAACTCTTAGAGAGCTGATGTGTGAAGCGGTTACTACCGGGAAAATAAAGATTATCCCCGAACGCTTTGAAAAAAACTACTTCCATTGGATTGATACCTTGCGAGATTGGAATATCAGTCGCCAAGTGTGGTATGGGCATCGAATTCCAGCATGGTGCAAAGGCGAAGAAATTAAAGTTGAGCAAGAATCGCCAGGAGAAGGATGGGAACCAATAGAAGATACTTTTGACACTTGGTTTTCATCCGGCCTTTGGACATTCTCTACGCTTGGATGGCCGGATGAAACAATGGACCTCAAAACATATCATCCTACAGACGTTCTAGAAACTGGATACGATATTCTTTTCTTTTGGGTAGCCCGAATGATTCTTATGTCCAGTTTTCTTCTTGGAGAAGTTCCCTTTCACACAGTCTATCTTCATGGATTAGTTCGAGATGAAAACCGAAAGAAAATGTCAAAATCACTTGGAAATGTCATAGATCCTCTGGTCATGACGGAGAAGTATGGAACAGATGCTCTCCGAATGGCTCTTATTTTCAACACCGCATCAGGTACTGATTCGGTTATTTCAGAAGAGAAAATTAAAGGCATGAAGCATTTTGCCAATAAATTTTGGAATATCGCTCGATTTATTCTCATGAATAATACTGGTGTCATGCCTAGTTCAAAACCCAAAGCACGCACCGACGCAGATCGAGTTATTCTTGAACAACTTTCGGCTGTTCGCGAATCAGTTTCGCGCAATATTGAGCAGTTTCAACTCCATGAAGCGGCACAAGCTATATACCAGTTTATATGGCATGATTTTGCCGATGTGTATCTTGAAGCGTCAAAACCGCAGTTGAAAAACGAGAATAAAGAAAACACAGAGCAAATTCTTCTCCATACGCTCTGTACGACTCTTAAGTTACTCCATCCTTTTATGCCGTTCGTAACGGAAGAAATCTACGCTCAACTTCCAATTACTGACAAAAAGCTCCTCCTTGTTGAAGAATGGCCTAGGTAGAACACTCCTCCTACGATATACTTAACGAAAGTATGTCGATTGCCACCTACTACATTATCCTCATTATTCTCGGCCTCCTCCCGAGTGCTATCTGGCTCGCCTATTACTTGCGCAAGGACTGCCATCCCGAGCCGAAATACCTGATCGCGAAGACTTTCCTCATGGGCATTATCGTCTCTCCGCTCGTTATCGCCGCGGGCTTTTTGATTATTTCGGCCGCATCAAAAATCTGCGACTGTCAGATTAGCATCCAAGACTATCGATTCCTTCTCTGGGCCGCATTCCTGGAAGAATTTATCAAATTCTATGCCGTGAAACTCCTTGTGCTCAACAGCAGTGAATTCGATGAACCGGTAGATGCCATGGTCTACATGATTACGGCCGGCTTGGGCTTTGCGGCTATGGAAAATATCTTGTATCTCTCCCGCACGATTCAGGAAGGTATCACCATCCACGCTACACTTGGCATGCATGCCCAGGCCACCTTGAGCGTTTGGCTCCTTCGTTTCACCGGCGCCACGCTCCTACACACCCTTTCGTCGGCACTCTTGGGCTATTTCTTAGCCCTTTCCTGGTTCTTCCAGCATCACCGGCGGAAATTATTCTATATAGGTCTCGTCTTGGCGACGATATTCCATTTTACCTTCAATATCCTTGTTTCTACGCCGCTCACTCCCGAATCATGGAATCCTCTCAACCGGCTTCTGGTAAATCAGGCGTATTCCACATTCTTACTTATCACCATGGCATTCCTTATTTCTATTTTATTTGATAAAATAAGAGAACGAAGCACTACTAACCCCACCCTCGCATAGAATCTATATGACAGATTTTCTCGATGAACAATTTGAAGCCGAGCTAACCGCTAAGACCCAGAAAGACACGAGCACCGAGCAAGAGGGCCAGTTGACGGTTGATGTCTTTCAGGATGATGAATATATCATCATCCAATCCACCATCGCCGGCGTGGGCCAGGATGATATCGACATCTCAATCACTAACGACATGGTGACGATCAAGGGCCGCCGCGCGCCCGCCGCTAAAATCCGTCCTGGCGACTACTTCTATCGCGAGCTCTACTGGGGAGCGTTTTCCCGATCAATCATACTTCCCGTAGATATTGACGCTGACGGCGCCAAAGCGTCAATGAAGAATGGACTTCTCACGATTCGCCTACCAAAACTGGAGCGCCTCAAGACTAAAAAGGTCAGGATAGATTCATAAAACCGGCAGCTACCGGTTTTATCTTGGTGGGCGAGGAGGGAGTCGAACCCTCACTCTCTTTCGAGAACACGGTCCTAAGCCGTGCGCCTATGCCAGTTCGGCTACTCGCCCAAAATAATCTTCTACAATACTATATTTCCTCTTTAAGTAAAACTCCATGTTGTTATAATATATAAACTTTATCAGCGTAACAGAATCCGCTTTACCAAAAGAAAGCTTGCAGTACTTATGAGCGGTATCAACTTCAATCCACCCACCTTTAATTGCACATAGTTTTTTAATCTCAACTCGTATCCAAGAAAGAAAAGGTTCGCTGGCCGAGAACAACCGAATCCTCAATTGAGGATGCCGGCTCTCTGGATGCTTGGCTATGTTGATATTTCCATCTCCATCAATACACCCTCTCATAAAATCTGCAAAGAATTTTTCTGGTATTGTTAGTTTCGATAACGTTTTAGATTTGGCCGGCGTAAGTCCTAGCGTAAGCAGAAATTGATAGAAGAGAACGTCACCGAATTGGATTACAAAGTATTTTTTATCTCTTGATCCGCCTCGTGCTTTTTTACCAATTCTATTCTTTAAATTAAGGCAATCCTTAAAACTCTGTATAAGTTCTTTGTCTTTTGAGGTGAAATTAATATGCCGTCCATCTTTAGATAGATTCCCATCCGTAGTAATTAAACCTATCGCATATGCAAAATTAGGAGACCACTCTATCTTTACCTTGCCTAATGGTTTTGGTCCTCGAGCACCCATGCCTCAATTATACTAAACCATATAGCGTTTGCCAATATATTTCCCTTTGAATAAAAATCACCCCGCTGGAAAGCGGGATTGATTTTTATACGCGTATCGCGGGAATTCCTATAAATTAAAGAAGTCCAAGTTAATCAACGATGCGACAGTTCGCAAGATAACACCGACACCCAAGACGATCGCGGCGCCGTAGATGCCATTTTTGATCATTTTCTTCGCGCCTTCAGCTTTTTCATCATTACCCGCGGCCGCCATCCACCGAATACCGCCTAAGATAATCATACCTACGGCAATAATGATGCCAAACGTTACCAAGAAGGTAATGATACGAAGGATGATATTCTCAATCGTTGTCAGCGTTACCGGATCTCCCAGATTTGGCGCCGCCGTAGGAGTTACAATTGCCGATGCCATCATAGGCGCGGCCAGCAAACCTACTGCCAGCACTCCAAAAACTACATTTTTTAATCCTCTCATAACCACACCCCCTTTCATGTTTTTCATATTATTTTAATTATACCAAATTATCTCCTTTCGCACGTCCCTCGCGTCGGCCCGGTAAACCTAAAATCACAAATAAGACCGGCACGACAATCCCGATCACCTCTGCATGTGGCTCCAACGCCTCCGCTGGAGAATCCTCCGGACCCAGATTCACCTTGGCTCGTTACGAATACACTGACCGTTCGGATAATTACCCCCGAACCTAGAATGATAGCCGCACCGATAATGCCACCCTTGAGCATAGCTTTTGCCTGCTCAACTCTTCCTGAATCACCGGCCGTGGCCCACATAAGACCGGCTACAATTAAGGTACCCATAGCAACGATCACGCTCGCCCAAACGAGAAAGGTGTAGATGCTAAGAATGAGATTCTCAATGGTCGTTTTTGTAATCGGGTTTCCGGCAGGGAGAGTAAATTCGGCGGCCAAAACAGATCCTGTGAGCAGGTATATTCCAAGAAACGTGATAAATAAATATTTCATCTTCCAGAGCAATTCAGCAGTGTAATATTGCTTGCACTGCCTCCTACTGCTACATTTACCGTTTTAATTATCGTATATGTCGAGAAAATAACCAAGATGCCGACCACTCCCCAGCCCAGCGCCTTCTTTGCTTCCCCTACTTTAGTGGGGTCGCCCTGGCTGATCAGAAACTTAAACCCGTAGAAAAGAACCGCTATGACGATAAGGATAATAGAGATCCGTATGAGATAGCAGGCCAACCCTACAATTATATCAAACAATTTCTGAATGGTTAAATCTACCCCCGGGGCTCCTTGCCCGGTTGGTGAGGGCGAAGCGCGAATAATAGTAGCGGCGAGTACAGGATCAGCTACCGTCGCTTGCAGTACAACAAATCCAAATAGTACGCCAAAGATCAAAATAGTTAGGAAAAAATATTTTAATTTCATCTTGGTTGAGTTGTGGGCGTTGCCGTGGTGGTATCCCCTAACTTTATGACACTATGCACTAAACTGACGAAACCTCGCCCGATAAATACGATTGCTAAGCCGATAACGGCATACTTGAGAATTTTCTTTCCTTCATCAACATTTGTAGGGTTCGCGCCGGCCGTTAAGAAAAGAATGCCGCCATAGATAATAAAGATTACGGCGATAGGAATAGCCAGGTTGAAAATCCATCGGCTTATCGTATTAATTAGGTCCAACAGATTTTGTTCCCCTCCGCCAAGTGGATTATCGAATTTAAAATCAAAACTGATAGGTCTGCCAGTTGGGCCAGGGCCCGAACTATTGGTTGAACCAGGACTGCCAAGTGGCGGTTCTTCTGCGGTTACTGGGACAATGGGGGATCTTACTTTACTATTTCCAGCCTTTGCCTCAAAATATACTTCAATCTGAGCATTCTCTTGAAATCCTCCTGCTGCTCTAAACTCATCGGAAGTAACGACGGTATTAACATTCAACCGGGTGCCATTTTGAGGAAAGACGCCCGACACACTCTTAATATGGTCATCCAAGCCAGGATCTTCATCGTAAATTTCAAAAGAAACTGCATAGCCGCTACAACCCTGGCCGCTTACCGACATGGTCATGGTCTGACCGATAACCACGGCTCCCGTAGTCCAGTAGGCTCCCGATAAAGCACATGCCCCTCCGGTAACAGTGATCCCCCCAGATGTAACTGCAAGTAATCCAGGAGCATTCGCCCGCACTTTGAACGTCTCAGTTTCTCCCTCTTTAACGTCCCGAGAATTAAAAATATATTGCCCCTGCGCCGTAGTTCCGCTATTGGGAAAGCGAATAGTGACAATATTAATCTCTTCGTCGGTATTATATACAAGAATCCGCGCTGTGATGACAAGGCCATTACATCCTTCCCCATTTAAATTAATGGGTACGGTTTCGCCAACTTGAGCCGAACTTTTCCCAAAAGTTACACTGGCTAAACTGCAATCAGCATACGAATCGGAGGGCCACAGGAACACCACTGCTGAAAAACTTAGCACGGCAATTAAGAATACCCTATGGAAAAGCTTTGAGTCCATTATCTTTATTATACTTAAATATTTAGAGAATATCCACGCGTCTATACCTAGAAGTTAACATGGATGTTGCCGCCAGTCGCGTTGGCAGGTCGGCATGCGGCGACATACTCATCCAAAAACGAAACTACCACTCCCGAAGTACGCGCCGCTTGATAGAATGCATCGATACATGATTGACTTCGCTCTATATTAAAATCGGCGCACGTCCCGGATTTTGCATTACCTGCTTGGTGGCACTGGGATATGCTGGGGCCACCGGAACCTTGAATAGTCGATGAAATTCTAAGTCCGCATGAACCTCCCCCGGCACTATTGAACGCGGATATAAATTGCTGTACTCGTTGAGCTGATCCCGAGGACAGCAAGCATGTCCCGCTATTTGACTCACATCCATGGCTAGCCGTGTATGAACTTACATCTACACAACTCGACGTGTCCGCACAGCCGCTTGAAGAAGAGACTCCGAATTGTTGCTGACACTCGCTAGTCGGAGGGGTTGTTTCCCCCGGGGTCGGAGTTATAAATGGCGCCGGCGCCGTAGTTCGACACTGAAGCTCCCACCAATGATTAGAGATATCGTCACGAGCCAATGATTTCAAAAGCGTATTTGTGGCCAGCCAAGCAAAAGATATCACCAAAACTCCGATAATCGTTTGCCAGAACATCCTCTTCGCGGCGCTCAATTCACTGGGCACAGCTCCCGCCCATATCATCCGGACCCCTGCAATCACAAAGAAAAGCGTGGCAAGTATCGGCGTGATCGCAAAAAAGATAAAATCTATGAGATTTTTGACGAGGCGTAACAGGTCACACTGATTACAGGGCTGGGTATAGTCACTAACCGTCTTAGAGATACCTACCGGCTGCGTATTCAGACCGCACGGGACAAGCGGCCACCATTGAGGGGCGGCGTACGATTCTCGCACAACGAGAAAAGACAAAAGAACAAGCGTTAGGACGGCGGTGATGCGAAGAAATTTGATCATCGTCGGCCCATGAGAATATCCACCTCTGACTCTGCTTCTTGCAGGGCATCGCGGGGAGAAGCCTCATTAAAAATGACTTTATCAATCATGTCTGCAAAAATTCCTTCGATTGCCGTATTGTCCGCCTGATACCAAGAACGGGCGGTTAACGCTTGTACGGCAAATACCCCCACGTCAGAATCATCTCTTTGAAGCTCAATAATATCGCGCCGCGCGGCCGGCCGCTTCGTAGCAGTTAGATAATCCAGCGATCCTTCACGAGATGCCAAGTAGGCGATAAACTCCCATGCTTCGTTGGGATGAAGGGAATTTATCGTTACTGCCGGCGCCCAATAGTTGGCATACGTTACGGCATCGGTGGAGCTTAACTGGGGCATCGGCGCCACCGAGAAGTTCAATCTCGGGGATTTGCCGCGAATGATATCCACTTGATGGGCATAGTTGAACATCATCGCCGTTTTCCCCTCCACAAAAGCATCAATAGAGTAATGCTGGGAGTTATTCCATGTGTATGTTTGCTTATTTGGATTGGTAAATTCCGTATAGTAGCGAAGGGCAGTCTCGCCGACATTGATATTTGAGACTGATCGCGTGAAGGTAGCATTAGTCAACTCATCATTTACCATCTGGACACCGCTTTGCAGCATGAGCGACATAAGGATGTCCGTCGAGCGGTTGATATTACGCGCTGAACCGATGGCGGCGCCCGATTGGATGATATTGCCGCTTTCGTCAAAGCGCGTCAGTCGAGACACATTGTCATTGAACACATCCCAGGTCTTGGGCGGTTCCGTGATAGCGGCGGCATTCAAGAGATCTTTATTATAATAGAGCGCTAAGGTATCCATATAGATGGGCATCGCATAGATCCGATTATTCGAGACAAGATCTTCGAACGCCACATCCACAAACTGCTCCTGGAATTCCTTCAGCGTCATGAGCGCCTTATTGTATCCGGGCAATTTGTCTTCCGGCATCGGAATAAGCTTATCGCCATGCTTAGGTAGCCACGAATTATGAATCATCGTAATATCGGGGCCAGAGCCGGCGGCAAGGGAATCGACGAGCTTACGCTCATAATCATTAAACGAGAACTGGCGATATATAATTTTTACATTCGAATGCTGTGACTCAAAATTGCGAATGACATTGTTGTAAGTATCGGTGGCATCGTACACTCCCCAGAATTCGAGGGTTATCCGCTCAGTTGAGTTTCCGCCCAATCCTCGCAAAATCAACACGATCGTGAGAAAAACTAAAAGAGCTATGGAAACCACAAGAATATAGAGTAGACGATTAGAACTGGTGAATGATCGAATATCCATCCATTTAGTGGGTAAAGGTCATAATGTGATGAAACTCGCCGATATGGAGATCCTCTCCGGCTTTCATACCTTCTTGCCGGACAAGGGTGTGAATGGTTTCTTCATCCATGCGCAGGTCGTCAGGAGGACCAAAACCACCCGTCCCTTTTCGCCACTCGATGAGTACAAGCCGTCCTTGCGGTTTTAAAATTCTCTTCGCTTCCTTGATAATTTCTGATTTCTTGGGCGATTGAAACAGGATATTGGCGACAAGCACCAGATCCTGTGAGCCGTCCGCCAGCGTCGAACTGCCGGGAGTTTCGAGATTTGCTCTGATCGTTTGGATATTTTCTACACCCTCCACTCGTGCCCGTTCTTTGACCATATCGAGTGGCGTAGCTTGTACATCGAGCGCATATACTTTCCCATTTTCTCCCACTTTTTTAGCCAGCATGAAAGTAAAGTGTCCGCCGCCACAGCCAAAATCAGCGACATTCATGCCCGGACGAATTAAAAGCGCGTCAATTAATGCGGCCGGTTGCAAAAGTCCGGATTGTAATTTTTCTGAATTCGTATGAGAAGTATCCATGAGATAAAAACTCTATTGTCATTTTATCACAAAAACATACATACTTATAAAGAGTTATCCCCAAAATTGGGCAGTTTTAAAACGCAATAAAACTCCACTCTCGCACGATGGGCGAGATTTTATCATAGAGAGAGACATCATTAAACTATACCAACACCACGGAAGCGATGTGATCGCCGGCATCCATACGCATAATACGCACGCCTTGGGTCGCCCGGCCCAGGATGGAGACTCCATCGATTGTAGTTCTAATAACCTGGCCTTTCTGCGAGAGCGCGATGAGTTCCCTATTTTCTTCGGAGGTAATGTGGGCAGAAACAAGCTTTCCGGTTTTGGCCGTAATTTTTGCCGTCATAATTCCCTTACCGCCACGCTTTTGAAGCTTGTAAGCGGAAATGTCCGTTCGTTTGCCGTAGCCATTTTGCATAACTGCCAGAAGCTGAAGTCCCTTCTCGGCTCCGGCGGGAATAATGTCCGTTCCGACAACACGCTCTCCTTTTTCAAGACGAATACCAATTACGCCGGAAGCGGTGCGACCCATCGGACGTACTTCTTTTTCAGCAAAACGGATCGCGTTGCCGTCAGATGTCGTCAGGATGACATGGTCCTTGCCGGAAGTCGAAAGCACCCGATGAAGCTCGTCTCCACTTTTGAGATTGATTGCAATCATACCGCTACGCCGCACTTGACTAAAGGCATCCATTTCGACTTTCTTAATAATCCCCTGGGCCGTAGTCATGAGTAAGTAGGACCCTTTCTTGTCTTTGGAAATAGGGATAACGGCCGTAATGCGGTCCGTTGATGTGATCTGGAGGAAATTCACGATCGCCCGGCCCTTGGATTGACGAGAAGATTCAGGCACTTCATACCCTTTCGTTTGAAACACTTTTCCTGAATTCGTAAAGAAAAGAAGGCTGTCATGCGTATTGGCCAAAAAGAAATGCTCTACAATATCCTCTTCTTTCGTAGCAATGCCCATCAAACCCTTGCCGCCGCGCTTTTGCGCGTGCAGCTCTTCCGGAGAAAGACGTTTGATATAGCCGCCACGCGTAATCATAAAGAGCGCATCTTCCTCGGGAACCAGTTCTTCATCGCCGATTTCCCGAAGGGCAGTCTTTACGATCTTAGTTCGGCGCTCGTTCGCGAATTTTGCCCGAATTTCCTGAGATTCTTTTTTAACGACGCCTAAAATCTTCTTGGGACTGGCGAGAAGATCTTCCAAATACGCAATCAGCTCTTTTTTCTCTTTTAACTCGTCATTGATTTTTTTGCGCTCCAGACCCGCCAATGCCTGCAACCGCATCTCCAAGATAGCCGTCGTTTGACGGTCTGAAAATTTAAACTTCCTAATAAGGTTTTTAAAGGCATCGTCTCGAGATTCCGATGAGCGGATAGTGGATATAATCTCATCGATGTGATCGAGCGCTTTCTTCAAGCCTTCAAGGATGTGGGCTCGGTCTTTAGCTTTCTGAAGCTCGAAGCGCGTGCGGCGCGTTACTACCTCGCGGCGGTGCTCAATAAACTTTTCGAGCATTTGCTTCAAGCCCAATATTTGCGGCTGAATGCCGTCCACTAGCGCAATCATATTAAAGTGGTAGGTTTTTTGAAGTTCCGTAAACTTATACAACTGGTTAAGAATTTTATGCGGGAATGCGTCCTGTTTAAGGTCGATAACAACGCGAATGCCTTCACGCGCAGACTCATCGCGGATATCCTTGATGCCCTCAAGCTTCTTCTCTTTGACCAGATCAGCGATATGAACGATCATCTCCGCCTTGTTTACCTGGTATGGCACCTCGGAAATGATGATCTGAAATCCTTTCTTGCTTTCCACAATTTCGGCCACGCCGCGAATGACTAGCGGGCCGCGGCCCGTCGCATAGGCATTAAGAATATCTTTCTGGTTATATATGATGCCGCCCGTTGGGAAATCGGGGCCTTTAACAAATTCCGCCAGCGCCGCCACATCCGCGTCGGAATTATCAATGAGATACAGCATTGCATCAATTACTTCCCCCAGATTATGGGGCGGGATATTGGTCGCCATACCAACGGCAATACCCATGGAACCATTTATTAAAAGATTAGGAGTGCGCGATGGTAATACGACTGGCTCTTTGTATGAGCCGTCATAGTTGGCCCGCCAAGGAACCGTATCTTTGTCGATATCCTCAAGGAGCGCCTCGGCAATGCGATCTAAGCGAGCTTCGGTATATCGCATGGCGGCGGCACTGTCGCCGTCGATAGACCCAAAGTTCCCCTGCCCCTCAATGAGCGGATATCGCAGTGAAAAATCTTGAGCCATACGGACTAGTGAATCGTAGATCGCGCTGTCGCCGTGAGGATGATAGCGACCCATAACATATCCCACAGTGTTTGCTGATTTTTTAAATTTTGACCCAGCTGTATTGCCGCTTTCCCACATCGCCCACAAAATGCGCCGCTGTACCGGTTTTAAGCCATCGCGAACATCAGGCAAGGCGCGGGAAACAATGACGCTCATCGCATACTCTAAGTACGAACGCTGAATTTCATCGGTGATTTCTCGGGTTGGGATTGCTTGGATTTTCTTTTTGTCTTCGGCCATATGAATCAGTTATCCTCCGAATGGGAGGATAACAATATTTGAAATGTATCTCGTTTTCTGGGGTCTGTCTACCCGCCTAGACTCGGCGAGGCTGGCCTGTTTAAATCGAGCGCATAATTTATGAGCTACGACTTAGGCGGATCTATTTCGGCTCCGACAGAGGTAACGGTAGCGCCCTCACCGAAGATCCCGGCGTTGGGCGCGCCGGAGCAGTATCGCCGCCATCTCCTCCAAAAATCCCAAAGATGCTGGCGCTCACATCCTTGAACGCACCTTTCATCAACGCAAACGGCGACTTCGTTTTCTCATCCGCCGCGGCATAATACCGCTGGTCTTCCGGATTTATCGTTTCAGGATTTAAGAGAGCGTACATATTGCTCTGAAATGACTGAAACCAGATCATTCCCACAAGCGACACCGTTGTTATAATCGAGAGACCAAACATCAGCTTTCTGATGTGCGGCGGCTGGCATCTGATTTCATGGAGAAGTGACATTGATTATAATTGGGGAACTATTAACTTCACCTCTTCAATCGGAAGCGTCTTCTTGGCAAGCTTGATTTTATCGACGTTTTCCGGCGTAAGGCCGACCTCTTTGATAAACCTATCGGCACTATCAAGTCGTATACTCAACCCAGGAACCTGATAGTGCATCGGCACAATCACCTTCGGTTCGATCTGGCTAATGATGTGGAGAGCATCTTTGAAATCCACAGTATAGACGCCTCCCACGGGAACCATAAGCACATCTACATCACTGATTTCTTCAATCTGGGAATCCGTTAGCTCATTCTGACCGATATCCCCTAGGTGGCAAATAGCCATGTCTTCAGTTTTGATAAGGTAAATCGTGTTGAGTCCGCGTTCAGTGCCTTTAGTTTTGTCGTGATGCGAAAGAATGCCCCGCACCTGAACACCTTTGCGCTCATACTCGCCTGGACCCCTAATGACGAAGGCTCCCTCATTGAGGCCATCAAGATTGTTATGATCCGAGTGCTCGTGAGTGATCAGCACTAGATCATCTTTGATTTTAGGAGGCCGCAATCCGATGTCCTTTGAAAACGGGTCAATCAGAACACTGACCTCTTTTGTCTCAATTCGAAAGCAGCTCTGTCCGTACCACGTAATAGTCATGTGTAGAGTATAGCAAAATCCCGCCCAGATATCAACCGATTTTCGGCATCGTACCTGGCTAGTTCCTTGCTTTTTTTCAAACCTTTGTATACAATGGGGACTCATATTGTCCGGAAGATTCTTCGGGCAATTGTTGCTTATGGAAATGTCCACAATGCCGGTAAAATCTATGAAAGAACTTCTCCTTAAGGAGGAGTTCAGCTTGCCAAAAGTCGGCCAGATTATTCAAGGCAACATAATCACTATTTCCAAGAGCAACGTGCTTGTGGATCTCGGATCGATCGGCATCGGCATCGTCTATCCGGGTGAATTCTATGACAGCCCCGACAGCATGCGCGCTCTAAAAATCGGCGCGACAGTTACGGCCATGCTTTTGGAGATTGAAAACAACGACGGCTATCGCGAGCTCTCACTTAAAGCCGCCCAGATGACGACCGCCTGGCAGCGCATCAAGGAACGCAAAGATTCAGGGGAGGTTCTTTCGACTACTATTATTAATATCAATAAAGGCGGCTTGATTGTTGAAGTGGAGGGCGTCCAAGGTTTTCTCCCCCTCTCCCAGCTCTCCGGCGAGCACTATCCGAAAGTTGAGGGTGGCGACACCGCCAAGATTGTTCAGGCCCTTCAGAAATACAAAGGCCAAGAATTTAAAGTGAAGATCCTTGATTTCGCCGAAGAAGAGAACAAGCTTATTGTTTCAGAGCGAGCCATCCAAGAAGAAGCCGCGAAAGAAGAACTCTCCAAATTGAATGTTGGCGACACTATTGATGGCACGATTACCGAAGTTACAGATTTTGGCGCCTTCGTGAAGCTTAGCGATACGCTTGACGGCCTCATTCATTCTTCGGAGATTGCCTGGCGATTTATTGAAAATCCTCGCGAAGTCCTTCATCCAAACGATGCCGTCAAAGCTAAGATTATTAATCTTGATGGCGGCCGTGTTTCCCTTTCACTGAAGGCATTGCAGGATGACCCTTGGTTAAAAGTTGAAGAGCAATACGTCGTGGGTCAGAAGGTACACGGTAAGGTTCTTAAGATTCGTGGCAATGGCGTCTTTGTTGAACTATCTCCCGAAATCATCGGGCTCGTCCCGGTAGCCGAGTTCGGCGGTCAAAACCTGTCAGATGCCGTCGAAATAGGCAAAGAGTATGATCTCGCAATCGTCAGTATCGATGTCAAAGATCATAAACTTATCCTTACGCTCGAGAAGAATGACCCCAAAGATGAATTGAAATAATCTCGCTCATCCTTCTCATTTCAGTCTTAGGTGATTAGACTATATCCCGCAGTGAATTGCGCTCCGCAATTTTTTTAAGGTAATATTGAACCATGAAGCTATTCGCAAAATATATTGGTATCGTCTTCTTGGTGCTTTTTTTGGCATCGGGATTTATAGCGCTCTTTAGCTCCCAATTTGAGAAACCTAAGACTATCGCCCTTTCGGAATTAATAACAAAAATTAATGCCCAAGAAGTAAAAGAAATTCTTGTTGAGGGCAACGATCTACGAATCACGTTCACGGATGACTCTCGAGCTACCGCAAAAAAAGAAGCCGGTATCTCGGTGTTTGAAACATTAGAGAATTTCGGCGCGGATAAAGGCAAGCTTTCGCAGATCGATATCGCTGTTCAAGATCCCAGCGGCCTCGCTGTTTTTCTTTCTTCTCTGATCCCCATCCTTGTCCCCTTCCTCCTTATCCTCCTTATCTTCTGGTTTATGTTTCGTCAGGCTCAGCGCGGATCGATGCAGGCTTTCAGTTTCGGTAAGACTAAGGCCAAGCTCGCTAATCTTGATGAGGGAAAGAAGAAGATTATGTTCGACGATGTCGCGGGTTTGATCGAAGCAAAAGAAGAGGTTTCAGAGGTTGTGGAATTTCTCAAGAATCCCAAAAAATTTCACAAACTCGGCGCGCGCATCCCCCGAGGCGTAATGCTCGTCGGCTCTCCGGGCACCGGTAAAACACTGCTTGCAAAAGCAGTCGCTAACGAAGCAAACGTGCCGTTCTACTTCGTCTCCGGTTCTGAATTCGTGGAAATGTTCGTAGGCGTCGGTGCCAACCGCGTCCGCGATACTTTTGAGTTGGCAAAGAAAACTGCGCCAGCAATTATTTTCATCGATGAAATCGACGCAATCGGCCGACACCGCGGTTCTGGTATCGGCGGCGGCCATGACGAGCGCGAACAAACCCTCAACCAAATTCTCGTGGAAATGGATGGTTTCGAAACGAATGATGCCGTCATTGTCGTTGCGGCAACCAACCGTCCCGATATTCTTGATCCTGCTCTTTTACGCCCGGGCCGTTTTGACCGGCACGTTATTCTCGACGGACCTTCTATGAAGGATCGCGAAGCAATCCTGAAGATTCATGCCTCCAATAAACCGCTGGCAGATGATATTAATATTAAAGTCATTGCCGAGCGGACATCGGGTTTTTCGGGCGCTGATTTGGCAAATCTCGTTAATGAGGCGGCGATTTTGGCCGCTCGCAAGAACCAGAAAGAAATTACCCAGGAGAATATGACCGATGCGGTTGAGAAAGTGATGCTCGGCCCCGAGCGCCGTTCCCATATTTTCAGCAAAAAAGAGAAGGAAATCACCGCTTACCATGAAGCCGGCCACGCATTGATCGCCGCATCGCTACCTAATACGGATCCTGTCCACAAGGTTTCCATCGTTTCTCGCGGGCGCGCCGGCGGATATACATTAAAGCTCCCGAGCGAGGATAAGCATATGCGTTCTCGGTCAGATTTCGAATCGGAACTCGCGGTGTTGCTGGGCGGATATACGGCAGAAAAGATTATGTTCAAAGAGATGACCACGGGCGCTTCCAATGATCTGCAGGTTGCTTCCGACCTCGCTCGTAAAATGGTTACCCGCTATGGCATGTCTGAAAAGCTGGGGCCCGTCACATTCGGTTTCCAAGAAGATATCCCATTCTTAGGTAAAGACAGCCCCAGCCAGAAAAATTACTCGGAGGCAGTGGCTTTTCAGATTGATGAGGAAGTAAACGTATTCTTTGCCAGAGCGCTCGCCACTGCTAAAGCCGTTCTCACGAAAAATATCGATCAACTCAACCACATCGCCAAAGTACTCATCGAGAAAGAAACACTTGAACAGAAAGAATTCTATGCGTTGATAGACAAACCGGTTCCAACGCAAACACCAGCATAGTTTTTAGTTTCCGGTTGTTAGTCTATAGTGGAACAAAAAATGCGCCTGTAGCTCAGCTGGTTAGAGCAAACGTCTTATACACGTTCGGTCCTTGGTTCGAATCCAAGCAGGCGCACAGGGGGCGCTTAGCTCAGTTGGTTAGAGCGACTCGTTTACACCGAGTAGGTCGGGGGTTCGAATCCCTCAGCGCCCACACTTATGAAGCTTAATATTGTCTATGAAGATGCCGATCTATTAGTTCTAAACAAACCGTCTGGCATTTCGATGCACAAAACCCACATTAATGACCAGCACGAAACTATCGCCGATCTCCTGATCAAACAATATCCCTTCCTTAAAGATGTAGGTGAAGATTTGCTACGCCCTGGTATTGTGCATCGCCTCGATAAGGAGACATCCGGACTTGTTATTATTGCCAAGAACAATCCCACATTCTCTTACCTCAAAAACCTCTTTCAGGAAAGAAAAATGATAAAGCACTATGTTGCTCTCGTATATGGCCATCCGCACAATCCAGAAGGAATCATCAATGTGCCCTTAGGCAAGCTGGGTACCAAACAGACTACCCAGCTGAAGGGCAAAAAAGACCTTACAGTGCGAGATGCTATTACCGAGTATCGAACGCTCAAAACATTCAAAGACTATACACTCTTGGAAGTCTCTCCAAAGACCGGCCGCACCCACCAGATACGCATACACCTCAAATCAATCGGAAATCCAATCGTGGGCGACCCGCTCTACGCCGAAGGCAAACCCCTGCCCGCAGGCCTGGACCGGCTGTTCCTGCATGCCCAGCGCATTGAATTCGTCACGCCCGAGGGCAAAGCGTTAGTTTTAGAAGCTGGTCTGCCGGAAGACCTTTCACAGGCGCTGGAGGATTTATCCCGTACGAAGTAAGCCGCCCCAAGGTGGCTGCCGCCACTGCCTCCGGCAGGGCGGACTTTGTACGGGATTTACAAAAAACACTTTCTAAGTTACAATAGCTTTTGCGTATTTTTAAAAGG
>JBBTSY010000008.1:0-1638 GCA_038064515.1 Patescibacteria group bacterium
GTATCTACGATAGATCCTCGCCATTTCTAGGAACCACTCGTCTGTGAGTGTCAGGATCCATTACTTTTTGGTATTAAATTTCTCACCTGCTGTAAGCCTCGGTGAATCCGTACTGACACCACATTCTCGCTTTCGCCGATAATATCGGCTATCTCCTTGATGGGAAGCTCGTCGACATAGCGCATCAGAATGACATCACGGTATTTCCCATCCATGCTCTGGATTATCCGCACAAGGTATTTTACATCAAGAACGTCGTAAAGCTGATGATCGTCGTCCGCGGGAGCATCGAATCCATGATTCATGAGATTATCCAAGGATGATTCTTTTTTCTTGCGTGAATAGTCGGTGATCAGATTTCTTGCCACCTGGTAGAGAAATGCTCGGAGATTCCGTACTTCTTTATCCGCCCGGAGATACTCCCACGTTTTGATGAATGTCTCCTGCGTGATATCGAGCGCAAGATCGCGCTGGCGCACGCGCACATAGCAGAATCGGAAGATTGCATCCGAATAATTCTCATACGCCTTTAAAAATAGCTCGCTGGTGCCTGGTTTACTCATAGATAATGACGTGAAAACAAGATAAATCTTACCTGCAGCAAGTAGGCCCGCTTACGTTGCTCACTCTATCATACCCAACACGGACAACAACTCCGACGCTTTATACGCCGCGTAGGCGTAAAGGTCGGAGTCCCGACTGCAACGTCGGGACTCAAAACGCCCCCGTCAGGGCGGGGGCGTTTATAACGCTTACGCTACTAGGATTGGGTAGGCGTTGGGCTCGGCGTTGGAGATGGGGTCGGAGATGACTTTGCGTCATTAATAGACTTGATTACATCTACCAGCGCCTCATGAACTGCCTTAATTTTTTCGAGAATATCCTTATTGATTTCACGAACCTGCTTAAGCGCGGCTTTTGAATCGGTGGTATCTAAATCTTTCACAGTTTTACTTCCATCATCCAACGCGGTCTTTGCGCTTGCGATAAGGACGCGAGCGGCCACGAGTTTTGCTTTGAGTTCAAGGATAGAAGCGGTATTTTTACCGCTTGCCTCCATGGCAATGATTTTCTTTTCAATTCGATCGGCGAGTTTTCCCTGGTTTTTAATAAGGACCCCGAGGCGAAACTCCATCTTGTCCCAGAATCGTTGAATTTGTTGCTGCTTTTTTTCTTGAGCGGTAACTTTCTTGAGCTCCTGCTTCTCTTTTGCTTCTTCTTTTTTATCATCAAGCTTCACTTCCGTTTTAGCTTTTTGCTCGTCTTTTTTTAGTCCCAAAAATCCTTGGATTTTTGCTTTCAGCCCAACTTTTTCCTGAATCTCTTTGGGCATTTCATTGGCCAATGCCGCAACTCCCGACATACTCAAAGCAACTGCCACGAGTACCGACATCGCAAGATACTTCTTCATTATGAACAAATTTTCCGTACCACGACTCGAAATCGCATACAGCGATAGCAAATACGGGTTAAGGAAAAATTAACGCTTGATTATGTACCGTTTCACTACTATGACGTCAGCCTCATGGCGTTTCTTACATAAATCAAGAAAACATTGGCTTTTCGTGCGCTTTTCTGGTATTTTGAATCGGTACTTGGGCCCATAGCTCAGTTGGTAGAGCGCGTCATTCGCATTGA
>JBBTSY010000009.1:0-75281 GCA_038064515.1 Patescibacteria group bacterium
AATGGATAAAAGTTGCTTCATCTCTTGAGAAAACCGCAAGGGATAGCAACCTTTTTCTAAAAAAGGTTGCTGCCGAACAAGTGTTCGGCTCGAACCTCGTCTTGGCCAACCGCGAGGCGCGCCTGCGCGCGCCGAGCGGAGAGGATTTGTCGGGGGAAAACCAATGGGCGGCACTTCGTGCCGCCCACCGATTCGTCGGTCAAAAACCGGAAGGTCTAATTCTGGAGCGGGATACGGGAGTCGAACCCGTCTCTCCACCTTGGAAGGGTGGCGTAATACCGATATACCAATCCCGCATCAGTCTCGTTCAGTAATTTGTCGACGATTCTTAACTTTGCTCTAACTTATTTTACCAAAAAATCTGAGGAAAGCTAAATCAAAAACCCTCCCAATTACTCGCAGGCAAAATGTTTCCTCCCCCCAACCCCCTCCACATTTTGCCTGCTCGCTGGAGAGGATGGCGAAAAGAAGAAAACTACTTTGTGAATCGGAAAGTAGAGAGAAGCGGACTTAGCATGTTGCCGTCAAAGATGAAGAAATAGCCTTTATGCTGTACTCCCACTTGAGACAGTCCCCATTCGCCAAAATCTATTCGGATAGCTGGCTCACCAGAGATTGTGATGCCTTGGGCTGCCGGATAATCCGGTGTTTTTGCGAGTAAATTATACCACTGTTGCGCAGTTTTGTTTGAGAGCTCAACTGTTATCACAGCGCGAGTTTCGCCTGGATTTTGAAAGCCAAATCGCAATTCAAATTTAGAATCAATAACTTTTGCGGATTCGACAAAATACTGTGGCGGATATTTCACTTCAAATCCATATTGAGAGTTTGTGTACACTTTCCAACTTGCTGTCGAAGAAAACTTTATTGTCGAAATAATTTTGTTGGCCGTAGAGAGAACATCGAAGGTTGGTGCGGGATTACTTCGTCCAGATTCTACATGTAGGAGTGATTTTTCAAAAAATATTTCAATTATTTTACCAGCACTTGTACCCTCGTATCTACCGTAATCATCACCCTCAATTTTTAAGAATTCAGAACCATCAATTGTAATTTTTGATTCCTTAACATTCTTTAGTAATCCTCGAGCATCTGCAATGGCTTTTTCTTTTGTGAAATTTTGATCAAATCTTTGAATTGTGAGAAATGCATTATTTGAGCCGATTTCATACGTTTCATATTTTCCTTTTGCGACGGCAATATAATTTTGACTGTCATTGACATCAAATCCTACAGGAACTTGAAAAGATAGGGTAAAATATTTTGAATTAAATGCTGTCCACTCATTCACGGGACTTTGTGAAACGCTTGGCGACAAGGATGGACTCCTAGTTGAAAATGGGGTCGGGGTTGGACTTTCCATGGCTACTTGAGAAGAAAAAGGCCACATTGATTGATACTTTGCAAAAGTAAAATATCCACCTAAAAGCACCGCGACTACAACGGCTGGTATTATCCAAGCCTTGTTCATTGGTTGAGGCATACTTGGCGGAGGTGTAACTGGAGATTGATATGGTTGTTGTTGGGGTGTTTCCATGGATTAATAATATACTCTTTTTCTTCTTTTCGCCATCCTCTCCAGCGAGCAGGCAAAATGTGGAGGGGGTTGGGGGGAGGAAACATTTTGCCTGCGAGTAATTGGGAGGGTTTTTGATTTAGCTTTCCTCAGATTTTTTGGTAAAATAAGTTAGAGCAAAGTTAAGAATCGTCGACAAAAAGATACTTTCGGATTCGGAGACGGAAAAGTCCGGCCGCGCCAAAGGCGCGATAGGTGTGGTGGGAGCGCGTCCCGCCTTACAGGACGTGTCCCCACCATTCCATTCGCGCCTTCGGCGCGACCAGATTTTGGGCTTTCAGATTCCGAATGTTCTAACTTGTCGGGGTGCCGAGATTTGAACTCGGACTAAAACGTCCCAAACGTCTCGTGCTACCGTTACACTACACCCCGTATCATCAAAACTCATCTCCAACCCACCCACCTGCCATCGCCTGTGCCCCCAGAGGGAGTCGAACCCCCATTAACGCCTTAGAAGAGCGTCGCTCTATCCATTGAGCTATAGGGGCAAAGGCATTGGCGGGCAGATATCTATCGAACCACTGGCGGTTAAAGGAATGACTAAAAATTTTAGCATGAAAAATACGTTTCGTAAAGAAATCTAATGCGCGTTGATAATAAGGTTTCAAGAGAAGATAAAATGTTCTATACTCGAACTATGTCTCCTAAAAGCTGGCATCAGCGCCACGTTGATCTCTACGAAGGCATTATCGTCATTCTCATCGGCGTAGTTATTTTTGGCGGATATTTTTCTTGGAAATATTGGCGTTTGGATGAATCATTGAGTTCAGCTGATAAGATTTATGCTCCCGCGGCGAGTGATGACCGAACTATTCAAGCTGAATTAGAGATCAGTGCAGAGCAGGCGATTGAAGCTCCCAGAACCAATCCGTTTACCAACATCAATCTGTCCGCATCAGTGGAAAATAAGGCTCGCCAGACTTCTTATCGGCATGCCTATCTCGGCTCTCTCTTGGGGTTTATTTTGAATCGCTAAACAAATAAATTTTTCTTCATCTTGGTTAAACCCGACCGAAGTGTCGGGGCTTGAAAGTTTTTAGAAAATAGGGTATGATATGCAATAGAAGATAACTGCTTTGGTGCGTTGATCCCATGAAAAGATCACTTGTTTTTAGCGTAGCGATTGCCCTAATAGTGGCCATAAGCGCTTTCTTACTGCTTAAAAAGCCCGCTATCGCTCCTGAAGAAACCCCGACTCCAACCGGGTTAATTTTTTCCTCGCCGCTTTCGGGAAAAGTGACCGCCACTCCGGTCCCGTCAGGCACGGCTATCATTCAGAATATTATCGTCACATCGCCGTCTGTTAATGCAATTGTGGGAAATCCGATTACGGTAATCGGAAAAGCGCGAGTATTCGAAGGCGTTTTTCAATATGCGCTTCGAGATATGACCGGCAAGGTTTGGTATCGGGCAAATGGTCAAACCGGCGCTCCAGAGGATAGTAATTACCAGCCGTTTACGGTAAAAATTCCGGTTCCAGTTGGCACGCCTAAGGATCTTATTATCGAGGTATTCGAGTATTCCGCCAAAGACGGTTCAATTATTAATCTTGTTCGTGTGCCTGTTCGTTTTTCAACTCTGACAACTGCGACAGTTAAAGTTTACTTGAGTAGCCATCGTCTTAATAGCGGCGATGTTTGCAGTGTGGTTTTCCCGGTAGAAAGAACCATTATTAAGACTCAAGAAACCGCGTACATCTCTCTTACGGAACTCCTTAAAGGTCCCACCGATAGTGACAAGGTTGAACAATATTACACCAGCATTCCTGAAGGTGTGAAAGTTAACTCTGTGCGCATTACTAATGGGATCGCGTATGCCGATTTTGATGGTACGCTTGAATATCAAGTGGGTGGGTCATGCCGCGTAGGAGTCATTCGATTACAGATCACAAATACGCTAAAGCAATTTTCTTCCATCAAAGATGTCGTTATTTCTATCAATGGACGGATTGACGATATTCTCCAGCCGTAATTTTCATAAATAAAACCTCCGCTTGAAGCGGAGGTTTTATTATTGGGGAGCTAGAGGGAATCGAACCCTCGACCGCGCTGCCACAGAGCGCTGTGATAACCGTTTCACCATAGCTCCCATCTTTGCAATACTGCATAATACGGTATTTTAAAGCTTATTTCAATGCTTATTGAGTAGAAATAGATGCGAGCCGTACCATCTACAGGGTGGTACGGCTCGGACGGACACGGGTGTCACGTCATAGCTGGGTCGTCGGGCGAAGCTGTTTGCGATGTCGAGGAGCCCTAACAAGTAAGTCTTGTTCCCTCTCCGTTTCGATCCTTCGCTGACACTGACAGCACCGCCAGCTAAAAGGTGCCCCTTTCTCTATCGCATCACGAATTGCGACAAGGCGGGCTTCGACAAGATCCTCCCGGCACTCCGGACAGGCGCCGAAGCTTCCCTCTTTGGCTAGACGATGTGCCGTCGTCAACTGATCTACCAGTTGACGAGATTGCGTCGCAAGCGCGATGTCAACACTAGGATCTTCCGCTAGTTCAGACTCCACACATCCCAGGTGGGGCAGTTCTGAATCTGCCCTTAACTTGCGAATTCGTTGTGCCGACACGTCCACGACGTGGACGTATGTTCTCTGAACTAACTCGAGTATGAGCCTTAGGTGCTCATCTCGAGAGGCAGTTGTTCTGGTCGTCAATGTTCACCCTCCCTCATAGCAGAAGTATCTATAGTACCCCAGAAGTCAGATTTAGTCAAAATCATTGAAAAAAAGCATATTTCTGCTAAAGTAATAAAATATGACGCACTCTGACCTTCGTAAAAAATTTCTAGATTTCTTTCGGTCAAAACAGCACGTTGTTATCCCGTCTGCGCCTTTAGTACCCGTCAACGACTCGACGGTCTTATTCACCACCGCTGGTATGCACCCACTAACCCCATATCTATTAGGTGAGCTACATCCGGCGGGCACACGCATTGCCAACGTTCAGAAATGCATTCGTACCGGTGACATTGATGAGGTCGGCGACGATACGCACCTCACTTTCTTTGAGATGCTCGGCAACTGGTCGCTGGGGGACTATTTCAAAAAAGACGCCATCGCTTGGAGTTATGAGTTCCTGACTTCTCCGAAGTGGCTCAACATCGCGCCCGAACGGCTTGCCTTCTCGTGCTTCACGGGCGATGACGGCGCGCCGAAAGACGAAGAAGCTACTGCAATTTGGAAATCGTTAGGTATCCCTGATTCGCGCATTGTATTTTTGGGACGCGATGCGAACTGGTGGGGCCCCGCCGGTCAGACCGGCCCCTGCGGACCCGACACCGAAATGTTCTATTGGATAGACAACGATATTCCGGCACCGGAGCGATTTGATCCGTTCGATGTGCGCTGGGTTGAAATCTGGAACGATGTGTTCATGCAGTACCGCAAAACAGAATTAGGCATCTTTGAACTGCTCACAAAACCCAATGTTGATACCGGTATGGGCTTGGAGCGCACACTTGCAGTGCTCAATGGTAAATCTTCAGTGTACGACACTGAATTATTTGTGCCGTTGCTGAAAACGCTTCGCGAGCTATCAACGATTACTGAAGAGGAGAGCGAGCGCAAGCTCCGTATCATCGCGGATCACATGCGCGCCGCGGCGTTCATCATTACCGACGGCATCGAGCCTTCCAATAAAGATCGCGGATATGTCCTGCGGCGTCTTCTTCGTCGCGCGATAGTGTACGCGCAACAGTTGGGCATGCACACGGGCTGGCATAAACCGTTCATAGAAGCGCTTGTGGGTGTTTTGGGTGAAGCGTACCCCGAGCTGAAAACTAGTCAGGATATTATTGATCGCGCCATCATTATCGAAACGGACAAATTTGAAAAAACATTAGATAAGGGACTGCGAGAATTTAATAAACTAAAAACAATCGCCGGTACCGATGCCTTCAACCTGTACCAGACCTACGGTTTCCCGTGGGAGCTTACGCACGAGCTTGCACTCGCACGAGGCATGCAAGTGGAGAAGTCGCAATTCGAAGCAGAATTTACAAAACATAAGGATCTCTCCCGCACGGCTTCTGTTGGCACATTCAAGGGAGGACTTGCCGACCATTCTGATATAGTTGTGCGCTATCACACCGCCACCCACCTCATGCACAAAGCATTGCGCGATGTACTGGGCGCGCATGTGATACAGAAAGGGAGCAACATCAATGCCGAACGAACGCGGTTTGATTTCTCGCATCCCGTCAAAATGACGTACGAGCAGATTGCAAAAGTGGAAGCGCTAGTGAACGACTGGATTCGTCGCGACCTTCCGATGACACGCGAGATGATGCCCAAAGAAAAAGCGCTTGAACTCGGCGCGCTGGGCGCATTTGGCGAGAAATACGGCGACACTGTATCGGTGTATACTATTACCGATCCGGCAACCGGGGAGGTTGTAAGCCGTGAATTTTGTGGCGGTCCGCATGTGGAGCGCACCGGCGCGATCGGAAAATTTAAAATTATTAAGGAGGAAGCGGTGAGCGCGGGTGTCCGCCGGATTCGCGCAACCCTAAATTAGTTTTATGACTATCAAACCTAACTTCATTATTCTCTGTGATCAGGCGTTCCTGACCGCGGGAACAAATAACCTCAATCTGATTGGGATCTTTACGACTATTCATGCGGAGCAATTTCCATTTACCTACCGCAGATTCGCGTTGGTTATCAATTTTGATTCCGATAGCCTGGGGATGCACGCGTTAGAAACCCGTATTGTTGATGAGAACGATAAAGAACTTATCAAGAGCGAGCTGAAAATCAATATCAGCTCCTCGCCATTCCAAGTAATCGCGAATTTTGAGAACTTTACATTCTCTATTCCCGGGAAATACGAGATAAAGATCTCTCTCGAAGGAAAAGGAATTGGATCTCGCGTACTAATCGTAAATCCAGTCGTTAAGCAGACAACACATATCGCCTAATTATGGTTTATGGCTTCTGGGAAAAACTTCAGCCAAAGGCTGATCCGCCTCTGGCGGGAAAACAGCCATTTTTCGTTTTGGCGCCGATGGCCGATGTCACCGATGCCGCATTTCGACAGATTATTTTACAATGCGGAAAACCCGATATCTTATATACGGAGTTTGTCTCGTGTGACGGATTGTGTTCTCGAGGCCGCGAACGGCTGATAAAGGACTTAATCTTTACAGAAAGTGAGCGCCCGATTGTTGCCCAGTTTTTCGGTTCAAAACCGGAGAATTTTTATAAGTGTGCCGAATTAGCAAAAAAACTTGGTTTTGACGGCATTGATATCAATATGGGTTGTCCTGATCGCAAGATGATCAAGCAGGGCGCCGGTATCGGACTTTGTAAAACTCCTGAACTTGCGCGAGAGATCATTCGAGCTACCCAAGAAGGCGCGGCAGATATTCCCGTTTCCGTTAAAACACGCCTAGGTCTCTATGAAATAGATCTCGCCTGGATTCAAAATCTGCTCGACGCAAAGATTCCCGCGCTCATAGTGCATGGTCGCACTATGAAAGAAATGTCAAAGGTTCCCGCTCATTGGGATGTCATCGGCGAAGTTGCAAAAATGGCGAAAGATACCGGCACGCTAATCGTCGGCAACGGTGACATTATGAGTCGACAGGAGGGGATCGAGAGAGCGCAACAATACGGTATTGACGGCATTATGGTGGGGCGAGGCATTTTTTATAACCCTTGGTTTTTTTCAGTCAAAAACGAACCAGTCTCTGGCCGAAATACAAAAGATCGGCTGGCGCTTCTGCTTCAACACACTCTGCTTTTCAAGCAATTATGGGGCGATACAAAAAGCTTTGATCTGATGAAAAAATTCTATAAGGCGTATGTTTCGGGTTGGGATGGAGCAAAAGATTTACGGATTCAACTGATGAATGTAAAAAATGAACAGCAAGTAAGGGAAATTATAGAACCCTACGCAAATAGGTAGAGGTGTGACTGTAAAATAACACGCGGGAACCTTTTGGGGCTCCCGCGGGGGTGCGTGGATAGACCTAGTGGCGCCAGCGGGGTTTGTCGAAAAGGCCAGTCAGTGACTTGTAGCCCTTTCCAAAATCCGTTGGTTTGGTCATAAGGAACAACTTGTCCGGTGAGACATCTTCCTCCCGCTTGGCCAGACTTGGCCGATGTCCGCACGAACATGCTGGTTTGCGCGGTTCCTCGATGAACTCGTTGAGGAGTTCTTTGAAGATGCCCGCGGCTGTTTCGGCCGCTTCGTCAAGAAACTCGGGCTGGGAGATGGTTACGATTCCGTCCTTGATGCTGACTATCGGCTCATCGTCGACAATCAGATCTTTGAGCTCCGCCATCTCCCTCTGGGCCAGTCTCACGAGCTCACGGTAGATCATGACTCGTCCTTCTCCCTTGAGGTGTGTTCGAATTCCTTTCGGAATGCCGCTGGTACGTGACATTTTGGTTCTCCTGCTCCAACGCACTGTTGATTGTTTGCACATTCTCAAATGCGCGCGATACTGCTCGCGTAATGATACCACTTTATAAACATCAAGTCAATTATACCAAATATGTAGGCGTGATATGATAATTTAAATGAAATCAAAAAGAAAAACTCCTACGCCAAAACTATTTCAGGAATATTACAAACAGCTCAACCCAGAGCAGAAAAATGCCGTTGATGCAATTGAGGGTCCGATTATGGTGATCGCCGGTCCCGGGACTGGCAAGACCCAGATACTGACGCTTCGTATTGCCAACATTCTTCAGCAGACGGATACGCCTCCTGAAGCAGTTTTAGCTCTTACGTTTACTGAATCCGGCGTAGTCTCCATGCGAAAGCGTCTCGCTGAAATTATCGGGAGCGCCGCATATCGCGTTGTTATTACCACGTTCCATGGTTTTTGTAATGACATCATTCGGAGCTATCCGGAGGAATTTCCCCATATTATCGGTTCCGAAAGTATTACCGAAATTGAGCAGATAGAAATCATGCAACAGGTCATCGATACAGCTTCCATCAAGGAGCTTCGGCCGTTCGGCGACCGGTTCTATTATCTCAAACCTGCTATTCAGGCTATCAATACGTTGAAGCAAGAAGGTATCTCGCCGGAACGCTTCCGAACCTTGATCGACGCGGAAGAAAAGGCGTTCTCCGCCATCGATGATCTGTATTATGAAAAAGGAGCCTACAAGGGCAAAATGAAAGGTACGTATCAGGATCAGCTCAAACATCTGAAGCGCAATGCCGAACTGGCAACACTCTATGCCGCCTACCAGAAATCTCTGCGCGATAATAAGTTATACGATTATAGCGATATGATAATGGAAGTTGTGGCCATGCTGGAGCGCGACCCAGAGCTTCTCCTCACGCTTCAGGAGAAATACCTTTACTTTTTAGTAGACGAGCACCAGGATACGAACAATTCGCAGAATCGCATTCTTGAATTAATTGCTAGCTACCATGACAACCCCAATCTGTTCGTGGTGGGTGATGAGAAACAAGCTATTTTTCGATTTCAGGGCGCATCGCTGGAAAACTTCCATTACTTCAAGAATCTGTACAAAGGTGCCCAGATCATCGATCTCCAACATAACTATCGTTCCACGCAGACTATTTTGGACGTAGCCGTCTCGCTAATGAATCCCGTTAGAAGTCTCGCTCGCGCCAGAGGCGCGAGTCTTAAGGACCTCGGCGAGGCTACTTCTAACGGGATGAAACGCGGAGAGCTTAAAGCCCACAGCACATATTCTGAACAAAAAATCGCCCTGTATGAATTCACGACACCCGATGTCGAACAATATTTCTTGGCGAAAAGCATTGCCGATAAAATCGCATCAGGCACGAAGCCAGAAGAGATTGCTATTTTGTATCGGGACAACGCCGATGCGATGCCAATCGCCCTGATGCTGGAGAAGGTCGGTATTTCATTCGCGATTGAATCCGATCAGAATCTTCTCCGCGATGAGGACGTCCAAAAATTACTCTATATTTTGCGGGCGGTGAAAACATTCGGCGAACCGGGAGCGCTCTTGAAAATGCTTCACGTCGATTTTCTCAAGATTGAGCCACTCGATATTTATAAAGTCGCGGAGTATAGTCGGGCACAACGGATGAATCCGTATGACGTCATTAAGAGTGACAAAGAGCTCAAAGCCACAAAAGTAGGAGATGTCAAAAGCCTCATAGACTTGTATACTAAGCTTTCATCATGGAAAATCGCTTCTGCTAACAAGGGCGCCGCCGAAACATTTGAAACAATTGTCCGCGATTCGGGTTTCCTGAATTACATTTTAAGTTTGCCGGATGCGTTCGAAAAAATCGAAAAAGTCCGGACGCTGTTCGACCAGATCAAAGGATTAATACAGACTCATCGCGATTATACGCTTGATCAGTTCCTTTCGTATCTCGATATGTTGCAGGAACATGAAGTATTGGTAAAAAATAAATTAATCACCCGAAACAGCGGCAATGTACGGCTGATGACGGCGCATCGGTCGAAAGGATTAGAGTTTGAATACGTGTATCTGACGAATATGTACGACGGACACTGGGGCAATCGCCGCCGGATAGGCCATTTCAAGATTCCTAAATCAGCCTTTGCCCTTTCAAGCGCGAGCCTGATCAATGAAACACTCGACAATGAAGACGAACGCAATCTGCTGTATGTAGCCCTGACGCGTGCCAAGAAAGAAGTCGCGCTATGCTACGCCCGGCAAGGATATAACGGCCGTGAACAGATTCCTTCGCAATTTATGCAGGAGATTGATCAGGATTTAATCATCGAAGGCGACAGTCAAATGTATGAGAAGGCCTTCCTTAAGGAAAAAGAGATTCTCTTTGCGCAACCAGCGATTACTAAACCCGGAGTAAAGGATAAGGAGTTTCTTAATCAGCTTTTCCGAAAATATGGCTTATCGGTAACGGCGCTCAACAACTACCTGGAGTGCCCTTGGCGGTATTTCTATATAAACCTGCTCCGTATCCCGGAAGCTCCCAATAAGCACCTGGCATACGGTAATGCCGTACATTCGGCTTTGCGTGAATTCTTCGATTGCTGGGTGCAAGGAGATGATAAAGGCTCGGAATTTCTCATTAAGCGTTTTAAAGAATCGCTTTCCCATCAGCCCATTACTCAAGGCGACTATAGCGAGGCTCTAGCCAAGGGCGAACAGGCGCTCGCGGGCTATTATACGAATTATCACAGTACCTGGAACAAGAATATCCGCAATGAATTTAAAATAGACGGCATCGAACTGACGCCTGATGTTCGCTTAAACGGTACCATTGACCGCCTAGAGATTTTGGATAGCGCAGGCCTGCCTGCGCAGGCAGGAAAGGTTAATGTCATAGATTACAAAACAGGAAAGCCGTTATCACGAAACCAGATCGAAGGCGCTACCGCAACATCAGACGGAAATTATAAGCGGCAACTTGTATTTTATAATCTACTTCTAAATCGATTTGATGACGGCAAGTATCGATTTCAACAGGGGATCATCGATTTCATTGAACCGGACATTAGAGGGAGCTTTAGGCGAGAGGCATTTAGTATTGATCCTAAGGAAGTAAGTGATCTTGAAGAGCAGGTCATGGCAGTGGCAGGTGAGATTATGAATCTTGATTTCTGGGAAAAGGGCTGTAAAGAAAAAGATTGCGAGTACTGCAAGCTGCGTAAATTACTGAATTCATAAAGAGGAGCCCCCGGCGTGCGTATGCCAGGGCTTCTGAACGAGAGGAGCGTTGCTACTTCGGCAGGCTCTCGTTGGTTACCACTTTGTCGATGTGGTAGATGAAAGAGATGATCAGGATGCTTCCTGCGATGAGCAGGAATGCCCCCAGACCGCGCAGAACTTCCATGGCTGCCTCCTTAAATGAGTTACTAACTCGCCAATAATAACATAGGTAAGCATAAAAGTCAATATATTACTCCTTTGCGATTTACATTATAAAACATTGATATGAATCTTATTGTTCTATCCACAGATTACATATTAATGTTATGGTTCCTGTGATACAGTGGTGATATGGCTTCAACTAAAATTATTAATGTTGTAAGAGATGACCCTTTTGATGAGATTTTTGATTTATTTAAAAATGCCAGCGCCGAAGAAGTAATTTTTATTCTCCCCAAGAAAGCCAAAGCATTTATCAACGAAGAACAATTTAAACAAATTCAGACAACGGCTCGAGAGCAGGAAAAGAAGGTTTCTCTAATGTCCTCTAACGCCGATGTTATAGCACTTGCCCGGCAATATAACTTTGAAGTATTACAGGATAAAGTTGATTCCTCGGTTAAACCTAAAAGGAAAGCAATAAAAGCAGGGCCGGTATCCGTACTCGCCGTGGCAGATGAAGATGAAATCGTTCGAGAAGACAGTGATCTTCTCGACCCGCTCAATCCTTCCGACGGCATCATGGGTATCAATGATTCCGACAAGGAGGAAGAAATTACACCGCCTATCAAAGAAGAGGACGAAAATCTCTTTGAGAACAAAGAAGACAGCGAAGATGAGCTTGAGGAAGAACTTAAGAAGGAAGATGAAAAGGAGGAAGACTCTGAACTTAAAGAAGACGCAGAAGATGATGCAGATCTCGTATCATATGAAAATACCACCGAGCCAGTGGCAAGTTTCGCGCGTGTACGCCGACTTGATGGCATGGTGCCATCGGATGGGGAGGGACAGAGTATCCATATTCATTCAGCCGGAGACGCAACGATTAAGCTTGGCGTGAAGAAGGAGAAAATAAGTCAAAAGAATGTCGAGGACATTGCCGAAGTATGGCAACACGAACCTTTTTCCAGAGGCGAAAGCATGTGGACGGGTATTTTAAACAAAAAAGAGAATATCCGGCCATCGTTATGGGCGCGTATTTTTTCCCGCTCGGCGGCGTTTCAATTGGAAAAACCTGGGCGGCGGCAGGAGATCAAACCAAATCGTTCTCGAAAAATCATAGCCAGTATCACGATTGCTATCTTATTAATCGCGGGAGGAGTCGTTTATGCCACTACCGGAACTGCCATAGTGACCATCATCCCTTTCTCGAAGCATCTTGATTTTGAAATGAGCGCCAATGCCTCGGATCAATTTGCTTCCGTTGATGGCACGTTCAGTAAACTGCCGGGACAGCTTTTTACCATTGAGAAAACTGTCATGCAGGAATTTTCAGCAACGGGCCAACGAGATGTCGCCCAAAAAGCCCGCGGAAAAATAACCGTCTACAACACATTCAGCAACGCACCGCAGACTCTTATTGCAACTACGCGATTTGAATCATCAGACGCGCTGATTTTTCGGACTCTTCGCACGGTTACGGTGGCTGGCATGACAGGCAGCACTCCCGGTTCAGTTGAGGTGGAGGTAATCGCCGATAAAGTCGGGGATACCTATAATATCGCCGCGGGACGATTTACAATTCCGGCATTTAAAGAAAAAGGCGATACAGCCCGCTACCAGAAGTTCTATGGCCAATCTATGGAAGCTATGAAGGATGGTATTAGCGGCGTGGCAAAGGTAGTTACCGAGCAAGATTTCACGAAAGCTAAAGAAACAGTAACCCAGAAACTCAAAGATGAGATAAAAGAAGCACTAGACCAGGAGGCCTCCGGCCTCAAGATTGCTGATAGCGCTCCGATCACTATTCTTAGCACTGATTCCAGCGTTCAAGCAGATCAACCAGCCGATATATTTACCGTAACGGTAAAGGGGCGGCTTAAAACAATAGGCTTTAAGGAAGAAGACGTATGGGCTTTGGTGCGCCAGTATGCCGAGAAAAACTTTGGCCTTACGGTCGTGCCGGACAAGATCGCCCTAGATTATAAAGAAGCAAATCTGAATGAAGTCCGAAGCACGTTGGAGCTTACCCTGAAACTTTCCGGCAATGGTTACGGTCAAATCGACACCGATCAAATCACAAATGATCTTTTGGGCAAGGGAGAGCGCGATATTGTAGGGTACCTGAAGCAAGCTCAAGGCGTCGCCGAAGCCAAAGTGATCCTGTCACCATTCTGGGTTAAAAAAGTGCCAAAAAACAAGGAAAAGATTACGATTATAATAGATTATCAATAGGCTGATATCGAATTGACATTCCAAATGATGTTTGTTAGTATACGGAGGCTCACGCTATGAGTGTATCGGGTCGTGAGAGTGTTTTTTATTTCAGGGTATATTTTGAGCAATCCGCAGAAAGAAAAAATCAACGGTTTAGTTATAGAGGCTTTGCCTGATACCACTTTTCGAGTGCAGTTGGAGAATGGCAATATCGTCCTGGCGTATCTTGCAGGTAAGATGCGCATGAACTACATCAAGGTTATGATTGGCGATAGAGTTGCCTTAGAATTAAGTCCCGATGGAGCTCGCGGCCGCATTACATACCGCTACTAAGGGCTTTGCCCGCACGCAGCATAGCGAGTACGGTTGCAAAACCTTACCCCGCCCTTTATGCTTGTGATCTTAAACACGAACTATGGGTGGCGGGCTTAAAGGGCGGGGTCATGAATTTTTGACTGCTCGCCTGGTGGCCCACTTCCTCGCAGAAAAATATCATGAAAGTCAGAGCATCGGTAAAAAAAATGTGTAATAATTGCAAACTCGTCAGGCGCAAGCGTCGCCTATACTGTTTGTGTAAAAATCCCAAGCATAAGCAACGCCAGGGGTAAGTATGCTCGTTCGTAAGAATTTCTAACATGCCGCGTATTTTTGGAGTTTTAATTCCCGACAATAAAAAAATCCTTTATTCCTTGCCATATCTGTATGGGATCGGTTTAAAGACGAGTGAGATCATTCTGAAATCTGCCGGTATTGATGGCGATAAGAGAGCTAAGGAGCTGACGGGCGAAGAACTTAGTAAGATTCAAAAGATTATTGAGCATAACTATAAAGTGGAAGGCGATCTCCGAAAAGAAATTAGCCAAAATATCAAACACTATAAAGAAATCGGCACCTGGAAAGGTACGCGCCATGCTCGACGATTGCCAATTCATGGCCGTACGAAAACTAACTCGCGTACTACCAGAGGAAATGTGAGAAAGACGATGGGCTCTGGCAGAAAATCATCAAGCGAAAAGACTTAATTTGTATGGGTAAAAAGCGAATTATCACAAAAACAGAAACTGACATTCAGGAGCAAGGCTCTGGTACTGTTGCTTCCAAAAAAGGAGTCAAAAAACAAGTCGTCAACGGCATTGCCCATATCCACGTTTCCTATAATAATACCCTAATTGCCATCAGCGATTTAAAAGGAGATATAATCTCCTGGTCATCCGCCGGCCTTCTTGGTTTTAGGGGAACAAAAAAGTCCACTCCGTATGCGGCAAATATGGTTGCCAAAGATGTGGTGGAGAAAGCTAAAAAGTATAATTTAAGCAATATTAAAATTGTTGTTCGCGGTATTGGACCAGCTCGTGAATCAGCCATCCGAGGTCTTGCCGGAACTGGCATGAATGTCACGTCTATCATGGACGAGACTCCAGTTGCGCACAACGGTGTTAAGGCTAAAAAGCCCCGCCGCGTATAACATTATTTAGCGTATAAAACATTTACAACCATGGGACGTTATTTAGGGCCACGAGAAAAAATTGAACGACGAATCGGCGAAAAACTCTTCTTAAAAGGGGAGCGTTCATATTCTCAAAAGTCAGCCATGACTCGAAAACCGTATCCTCCGGGCATGCACGGCCAGGGACGGCTCAAGAAACTTTCTGAATTCGGCCAGCAACTCAAGTCTAAGCAAAAAGTACGCAATATCTACCGACTCCTTGAGAAGCCGTTTAAAGCCTACGTAAAGAAAGTCCTTGAAAAGAAAGCCGAGCCGTATGAACCAATTATGCTTTCTCTCGAAAGCCGATTGGACAACGTTGTCTTCCGCATGGGTTTTGCTCAATCTCGCGATCAAGCTCGCCAGATCGTAAATCATGGCCATATCCTCGTAAACAACAAGAAGGCTTCAATCCCTTCTGTTGTTATAAAGCAGGGCGATGTTATCTCTATTCGTGAAGGCAGTAAGAAATCCCCATACTTCACGAGCTTGATGCCGCAATGGTGGATGAAGTATGAAGCGCCGCAGTGGATTCTCCTTGATAAAGAAAAGGGAACGGCGACAATTAAGGCGAAACCAACGATGCTGGACAGCGGAATCAAAGTTGAAGATATCCAGGCTATTATTGAGTATTATTCACGTTGACATTAATTAATTGCGTCAGCGATTCCCGAGCATCCGAGTTACCGACATATAACCTCCTACTCTCGTATGCCCCAGGAATCGAAGGCGTCAAAATATGATCCAGCTACCAGAAGATGTAAAAATAGTTTCCCGGGAAGGCAATAAGGCTGTTTTTGAAATTTCTCCTCTCCTGCCCGGCTACGGAGCAACGATCGCGAACCCATTGCGGCGTGTTTTATTTGCCTCGCTCGAAGGCGCTGCCGTAACGTCCGTTAAGATTCAGGGCATTGATCACGAATTCTCCAGCATACCCGGCGTGCTTGAAGATGTCATCGAAATCATCCTTAACATTAAAAAGTGTCGCTTTAAGCTTCACACAGAAGGTCCCATTACGGTTACATTGAATGTAAAAGGCGAAAGAGAGGTTACTGCCGGCGATATCAAGCTTAGCGCTGATGTTGAGATTATTAATCAGGATCAGCACATTATTACGATCACTGATAAAAAGACCGAAATAAGCATGGAGCTCACAATCGAAAAGGGTATCGGTTATGTGCCGGTAGAACAAAAGCAGAAAGAAAAGCTTCCCATCGGTGTTATCGCTATCGATGCTATCTTTTCTCCTGTCCGCTTGGTTAACTTCAGAGTTGAAGATATCCGTGTCGGCCAGAGAATCGATTTTAATAAAGTAACGATGGAAATCGAAACCGACGGCTCAATTTCTCCAGAGCAGGCTTTTAAGAATGCCGCCGAGATTCTTGTAAATCACTTTAATGTGCTTTTACAGGTTGAGGTCAAGGAGCTGGAGAAGCCGACCAAACCTGCCCGCCTGCCCGGCCAAGGGCCAGGGAAAGTGAAAAAAGTGAAAAACGAAAAGTAAAAATATGAAACGCGGCAATAAACCAAAATTTGGACGCGAACGAAACCAGCGCAAGGCGTTGGAGAGATCGCTTGCCACGGCGTTGATTGATCATGGCAAGATTACGACCACCAAAGTAAAAGCGAAGATGCTTTCGACATACGTCGATAAGATGATCACTTTAGCTAAAAAGCAAAATCTTGCCAGTCGCCGCTTGCTTCAAACTAAAATCGGCGTTAAGACTGTCGACAAACTCATGAAGGACATTAGCCCGCGTTTTAGCGAGACGTATGGCGGTTACACGCGCGTGGTCCGTTTGGCTCGCCGCAAGAGCGACGGTTCCGAAATGGCAGTCATTGAATTTACTAAGTAAGCGATATGATTACCCACGAAATTGACGCAACAAATCAATCATTAGGACGTCTTGCCTCGAAAGTGGCGATGCTATTGCGCGGCAAAGATTCGCCCGACTATCAGCCGCATATTATGCCGAAAGTGCAGGTAACCATCATCAATAGCGATAAAATTAAATTTGCCGGTTCTAAAATGGATACGAAGATCTACTATCACTATTCAGGTTTTCCGGGTGGAATGAAGGAGCGGTCATTAAAAGCAGAATGGACTAAACAACCCAAGGAAGTTATTCGCAAAAGCGTCTATCGCATGTTGCCCAATAACCGATTGCGCGATAAAATCATCCGAAATCTTAAGTTTGCATAATATGCCAAAAATATCCAAAAAAACCAAAGTCAAGGAAAAGAAACAGATTAAACTGAAAATTCCTGAATCGCAAGCCGCCCCATCTAGAGTAGCCGAGACTGATGTTATAGGAAACACACAAACTGTCGACGTCGACGCTATAGATGCAGATTCTATTATACCTGAAAGTGAAGAAGAAGCCGGCGATAAAGAACGCTACTATGAATCAGTTGGTCGTCGCAAGCGATCCATCGCTCGCGTACGTTTATATACTAAGAAGTCAACCGATACCATGAAAGAAGATCGGGCTCTGATGACGGCCAACGGCAAAGATTACTTCGACTATTTCAATGATGTAAATCTTATTGCTCGTATTGAAGCTCCGTTACGCAAACTCAAGTCGCTTAATCGATTCAAGGTGATGGCACTTTTGCAAGGTGGCGGCATTGCCGGTCAGGCTGATGCTCTCCGGCATGGCTTAGCCCGCGCATTGGAACAGTTCGATCTTAACTTCCGCAAGAAGCTCAAGAAGTCTGGTTACTTGACTCGCGACTCCCGCAAGAAAGAGCGTCGCAAGTACGGTCTCAAAAAAGCCAGAAAAGCGCCTCAATGGAGCAAGCGATAAAACGCTTAGCGGCTATGCCGTTCCGATACACTGAAAATGGGGGTTGTACAAATAACTATTTCGTGGTATGATATCAAGTGCCTAGACGCTAAGGCGTTACTGGCTGTCCGAATCGGCGCCTAAGGGTGCAACGGTGGGACATTCTTTGAAAATGAAAGGAAGGTCGCCATGACTACATGGCAAGTCGCATTGTTCGTACTGTTCGCCGTGTCTGTGCTGACGTACCTGGCCGCCAAGGTCATCCAGCGACTCCAGGAGCGCTGGACTGTGCTACCGGACTTCGTCTGGAATCGCGTCGGCGGGGTTGTCGCAGTCTGTGCGGTCAGCGACTTCCACAATCCCCGGAACCAGAGGATTGGTGGGTATGTATTGGTTCCGGATACGCTGACTTTCAGTGACCATCAGCATCCCATCCCAGGTCGGTGGTTCAGCACATCTGTGCCATACTTGTTCACTGGCGGGTTCGACAGCAGGCAATACGAACATTCGTTGTTTGTGCCGTTCGCATCCGAGCGATACTTGGCGAACGATACGCAGGCTAACCTCCTTACCTTTACCGGTCCGCATGACAATCTTGACATGTTCGTACAGTCCAAGACGGAAGCTAACCTGCGGTATGATGTCCGGCGCCGGTTCGCGGCCTTCGTAACCCGTAACGAGAGTACGTTCTTGGGTATCCGATTCGCATCGCTGGTGATGGTCGTCGCATTCTCTGCCGGACTGTTTGTGAATGCCCTCTCGCAGAACGAGCAGGACCAGCAAGCAGCGCCGGCGGTACTGTACACCACAACAGTCGGTTCCTCCGACCTCACCGAGTTCCGGGGCACCCGGATGGAGATCAAGAAGCTGCCGGTCGGTGACCTGCCTGTTATTGGGCCGGAGATCACGATGGGCCCAGTGGTCACGGTCATGCCCATTGGTGGGGACATGAACTACGTGTGCATTCTGCGGCAGTCCGACGACGGCCGAATCTGCGGGTTCGCTACCGCGGCGCTGGGTCTGAAGAAGGGTGAAACGGGATACCTGCGGACTGGTTTTGCAACCTTGTGGATCAACTCTACCGGCGGCTCACATGCCGAGCTTGCCCGCTGGGCCATCTCCGAGCAGGAAGCCCTGGCCCTGCGTGACAAGGCGGGATACCGCATCAAGAAGTAGCAACACGCCCCCGCGGAAGAGGCCCTCGGTCTCTCTGTCGGGGGCCTCTTTTTATAAAAGAAACTGTCGCTACGGAACCCTCAAATAACGTTCAACAAGAATTCTGTAAAGTTTAGCTCGCACCATGTCGGTTCTTTTCCATTCTTTTCGAGCGCGTCTTGCAAGGATATCAGCATAGACTGAATATCGGATTGCAGCCCAGTACATCTTATAGAATTGGACAACGCTTGTTGTGCTATCAGTAAGACCTCCAAGATATGAAGTCACGAATAAATTACCGAGTTCGTCTTGTCCGTATGCATCGAAATCTTTTGCAATGGCGCCAACATCGTTTAGAGGATCGCCATATTCCCACTCCTTAAGCAATTGATTTACATCTATAAAATGATATGTACCGCGGACATAAAAAATATTTTCCGTATTTAAGTCGCCGTGAATGCGTTGAGTAAATGGTTGTCTTGCCGCAAGCAATAGGTGAAACAAGCGGGAATATTTTTTATGCCATGCGGTTAGGTGATGATAGAAATTTGCGGCAACAATCTTTTTCATGTGTGGTTCTTGCATCCAGTCAAAAGTTTCTTGCCAGCGTTGTTGAAGAGATCGTAGAGAAGCATAGCGAGCAAATCTTCTTCTGCGAGGTAATTTTTGGTGAATCCTGCGGAGGGTATCTGCGAGTAAAATAACGTCTTTGTTTTTTACCTTGTGAAGTCGGATCAACTCCGATAACTCACAATTTTCCGGTAATCTCTTGATCTTCAGAGCATAATCCAAAGTTTTGCCTCCAATATTAATTCCGATATTACTGTTGGTACCAGCCCGTATCGGTACCACGCCTATATGAATCGATGGAGAAAAAATCTTATTAACCTTGTATTCTTCAAGTGTTGCTCGTTTTCTATTAGCAAGTGTGGTGTAGTTAATCTTGCCCTCAAAGCGAACTGTCGGCTGTTTGATTTTATAAACAAAATTATCAGTAAGAAAGACAAAATTAACCAAGCTTTTTATAAGCTTAACCCTCTTGGTTTTAGAGTCGTAAGCCCTTGGGTTTAATAGTGCCTTTTCTAAATCAATCATGAGAGTCCAGTGCTGTGAACTTCCTTGTCTCTTTGTCAAAGTGATAACCCCGCTTTTCTTTGCCGCGAAAAGAAAATTCTACTTCAGTATCACCGGTATTTCTGTTATGTTTCATCCGAATTTCAAAATCTTCGCCGGTTTTCAGGAGTTCGCCGGTCTCTTTCCCAAAAATTTCCTGAATAAGTGGTTGCATCGTCTCGAAATGAGTGGTGCCAATGATTCTCAAGCGTTTGCCCTGCGTATTTATGTGTTCGGCGGCGTATCGTAGATAGTTCATTATTCGGTCGATCCTTTTTTGTATCTCCGTTCTGGTTTCTACTTTCTCACTTTTTTCTCCTGCCCATGTCTCATGTTCTAAAAATACTTCTTCGGGGTTTTTGCCTTCTTCTATGATTTTATCAAATAAATTAAATATGAAATCAGGGTCTTTTACTTCCATTTGTCGCAAAGAAGAAATGGAGCTTTGTTTTGCTATTTCTATGCCGTGTTTTTCAAAGACTTGTTTCATTACTTCAGCAGAGCCTTTTGCGCGCATGGCTGAAGAAGACCAAAAAACCACGATCTCTTGTTGTGGGTCTATAGTAGCGGCAATCTGTTCTGCAGTAGCTCTGATTTCTTCTTTGCCTCTTTCTGTTATATCAGGAAATTCTTCTGTGTATTCTGTCCCTCCATGCCTTACGAAATCAACGATAAGCTCCTGCGTTTTTGGCTCTTCTTCTTTGAGTTCCGGGGTAAATTTTTCTCTCTCTGATTCCATAATTCAGAATAGCATATGGCCAAGTCCATTTACAGCTTTATGATATTAATGCCGCCGCGTTTGTCGATTTCGACGATTTTATAGCCATTGGTGTCGGCGAGAATATGATCCTCGCCGCGGAACCAAGCGGCTTTTTTGATTGTTGCCGCAAAACGAGTGATAAGTTCTCGGTCGCCAGTCTTGTGATAGGGCTGGTAATCGGTGTCGTGAAGCCAGCCGACCCATACATCACGATCATTCCACCAAAGAATCTTTCGGCCATTGTCAGATATTGAAAATCCCGCAACATTGGGAGCATATAATGTTAGTGTGCCGTCCTTGTTTGTATAAAGAGTTTTATTTTCAAGAATAAATATTTCATCCGAGATAGGGGAGGCGCTAACTGACGCGGTAATACCGGGAGAGGAAGATCTGGTCGTTCGGGACGTGGTTTTGGGGACAGGTGAAGATGGCGGAATGGCAATTACAACATTGACCGATAGTAAAAGTTTTTCAAATTCTTCCAGAAGCTTTGGCGCTTCCGCTTCACTCATCGGTAGAATGATAATACGAGGAAAATCGGTGATATAACCTTCCTGCACGGTGACGGTTTTTTGCCACGGCGTAAATCCTTCGCGGTCTAAACGGACAATATAGTTAGCGGGAAGGAGGCCGCTTATGGTGTGAGAATTTCCGAAGAGGGACGTCGTGCCGTCAAGCTCATCGTTTATGAATACTTTGGCATCGTCATTGACTTTAAGCTGGATCGTGCCCGTATGCAAAAACCGCTGTTCCTTAAAGCTGTATTTATATCCTTGGGCATAGACAATAGCGATATAGCTGGCGCTGATAAAAATAAGAAGACCTAGATAAAAGAAAATTCGTCGGGCGTTTTTAGTCATGGAAGGTGTTAAAAATGTTCCTAAAGGATAGCATTTTTAAAGCTTTTTGACTAGTCGACCGGGAGTATGCCTGGTCATTTGATTTCACCTACTAAACCAGCTATAGTTGGTGGGATGAATCCCGCACAAAGCAGCCCCAACGGGTCTGATAGTCAAAACTGTAGTATGTCACATGTATTCTATAATCATCAGTACAAAGCTATGCCCAGTTTTGTACTGCTTCTAACGGGATGAAAAAGATAGGCATTGATCTTGGAACCACTAATACAGTTGTTTTCGTGCCTAAAAAAGGCATAGTTATCAACGAGCCGTCTGTTGTCGCGGTGTCAGTTCTCGATAATAAAATTATAGCCGTTGGCAATCTTGCGAAGGAAATGATCGGCCGCACTCCCGATAGCATCATCGTGTCCCAGCCACTAGTAGACGGCGCCATTGCGGATTATCGGATTACCGGCGCGATGCTTAAATATTTCATAAAGAAAGCAATTGGCGTTTTTAGCTTTATGAAACCGGAAGTTTTAATTTCGGTACCGGCCGGTATTACGTCAACGGAAAAACGCGCCGTCATCGAATCAACGCTCAACGCCGGAGCAAAAGCAGTCTATCTCGTTAAAGAGCCGGTGCTTGCCGCCATCGGATCAAAAATTTCCATCAACAGCCCGATTGGAAATATGATCCTGAATATCGGCGGAGGAACAACCGAGCTGGCTGTAATTTCGCTGGGCGGCATTGTAAGCTGGTCATCAGTCCGTATCGGCGGTAATAAGTTTGATTTCACTATCGTTGAATACGTTAAAAAGAAGCACGGTCTTGCTATTGGCGAACGAACCGCCGAACTTATTAAAATAAATATTGGCAGTGCGGTGAAGCAAGCGCAAGAAGATAAAATCAATATCCGTGGCCGCGACCTTGCGACCGGACTGCCTAAGACTATCGAAATTACTACGAATGAAATTACAGAGGCTCTAAATGAAAGTTTGCGTGAGATTGTCCAGATCGTGAAGAGCGTACTCGAGGTAACTCCGCCGGAACTCTGTTCAGACATCATGGATCGCGGAATTGTAATATCGGGTGGCGGCGCGCTACTTCGCAATATTGATCAACTGATCACCCGTATAACAGGTGTTCCCGCCCGCATAGCCGACGATCCGCTTTTCTGCGTCGCTCGTGGTACCGGCATCGTGCTTGAAAACCTGGATGTCTATAAGAAAAATGTCATCGCAAAGCGCTAATGAATCCTCACACTCACCTGACGAGCTGTTCCTGGTGGCGAGGATGGTCATGGATAATAGCATAATATGTCGTGTAATAGTTTGCTGCGCTGTAAGCACTTCGCTTAGCGGAACGCGAGCCATTACTCGTCAGCGAGTGTAAGGATGAAAATCGCACTTGTTCATGATTGGCTTGACATGCTCGGCGGTGCGGAGCGGGTTCTTATCGAATTGCATAAGATGTTTCCCGAAGCGCCAATCTATACGTTATTTGCCGAAGAGCAATTTTTAAAAAAGTATCTGCCCGAAGCACGTATCATAACGAGTGGCATTCAAAATCTTCCATTTCGCCGCAGTGCTTTATGGGCGCCGGCAATGTGCGTGGCGATAGAGTTGTTTGATCTCTCCGCGTACGATATTGTCATTTCTTCATCGGTATTTTTTTCAAAGGGATTAGTGTTGCGTCCTCGGACAAAACATATTTGCTATTGCTATAGTCCTACGCGGCAGTTGTGGGATCGAAATATTGAATCAAGACGAGGGATATTTGCCGCGATAGGCAAGAATATTTTGAGACTGTGGGACAGCCATTCGTCTGGACGGGTCGATTATTTTGTGGCGATTTCAAAGCACGTCCAGGATCGCATACGAAAATATTATCGTCGCGATTCAAAAATCATTTACCCGCCCGCAACATCGTTTGCACGGAAAGCCTCAACGGCTCCCGGAGAAGATTATTACCTTATCATTTCGCGACTGTACCCCCACAAAAACCTCGACATTGCTATCGAAGCTTTTAATAAACTGGGGTATAGTCTCTATATCATCGGTGACGGGCCGCTAAGAAACAGGCTTTCAAAACTGGCAGACGCTAATATCCGATTTTTAGGAGAGCTAAACGATGACGAAGTGGCTCGCTATTATCAATATGCCAAGGCATTTATTATGCCGCAGGAGGAAGATTTCGGATTGACCGCTGTCGAAGCAATGAGTTTTGGCAAGCCGATTCTTGCTTTGCGCAAAGGCGGCGCCCTTGAAATTGTCCAGGAAGGAATTAGCGGAGAATTTTTTGACGATCCGATCGCAGAAGGGCTTGCCGACGGCGTACGCAGATTAAACGAACAAACCTACGATTCGGAGATGATTAAAACGGCCGCTAAGAAATTTTCTACTGATACTTTCCGTACCGAAATACAAAACCTCATCCATGAAACTTTTTCTCATCACCATCAATTATAACGGATCTAAAGATACGATTGCCTTCGCCCGTTCGCTTAATCAGCAGACCGATCCTGATTTTTCATTGATTATCATTGATAATGCTTCGACTCCCGAGGAGCTTATCGCCGTTGAACAACTGCGGAATCTACCGTTTGTGAATCTCGTTCCCAGTGAGACGAATCTCGGGTTTTCCGGTGGTAATAATGTCGGCATTCGAAAGGCGCTCCAACAGGACGCCGACTGGGTACTACTCATTAATAATGATACGCATGTTGAGTTAAGCTTCATATTATGCCTTAAACAAGGCTTGAAAGAGCGGCAGGGAATCGTGGGCGTACCGTTGCAGAAAAATGAACGTGTAGCGTATGCCGGCAATGTGGCGTGGCTAAAACCGACTCTTTTGCATCAGTACGAGCCGTTAAAGAACGGAATAAACCATTATGCCATCGGGGCAGGCCTTGCCATCCATCAAGGCGTATTTGGAAAGATCGGTTTCCTGGATGAGCGGTATTTTCTTTACTTTGAAGATGCTGATTTCACGCTGACGGCGCGGAAGGCCGGGATTTCCATTTCCTTTCTCACCGAACCGAAGATTCATCACCAGATTTCTCAATCAACGGACAAGCTTGGGTCGCCACTACTCTTACGGTACCACTATCGCAATATGTTTTTATTCAATCAAAAACACGCACCCGCGCATATTAAGATTTTATTGCCCCTGTGGGTATTTTTAGGTATAGTGAAACAAACGCTAAAACTGATTTTTCTTCCGTCCGAACGTCCTGAATCGAAAGCAATTATCACCGGCATCAAGGATTATGTGATGGGAAAATTCGGCAAGCTCCATGCTTAAAATTGGCATTGAATGCGAATCTATCGAGTACGATTCGTACGGCATTGCCCGTGCAATCAATAAACTCCTCGAAGAAATAGTCCGTCGCCCAGAACTCCAGCAAGAGTTCAAATTTTATTTATATTTCAAATCCAAGATTCCAAACTATCCATATCTGAATAACCCCATTTTCACCAAACGCATTATCGGTCCTGACTCATTCAGCCTATATTACTACATCATGCTACCGATTCGTCTTCTGTTTGACGGCTTGCACGTCATGTATTTTCCTAATTACATGCTACCGCTGATCTTTGTGGGGAAATCGCTTGTCCTATCTGTGCACGATGCTTATTACGAGGCTCGGTCCAGGAACATTCCGTTTCGATATCGACTGGCGTATCGAATTTTTGCCACTTGGGGCGCGGTACATGGCACAAAAGTCATGGCTATCTCGGAGTTTGGCAAGCGGGAGTTGGAGCAGGTCTATAGAATTAACCCAAACCGCATCGTCGTAAATTATCTAGCCGTCGATCCGCCGGCGGACGTACCTCCGTATTCGCTTCAACGATATTTCCTTTTTGTCGGTCAGGCATTTCCCCGGCGCTTTCTTAGGGAGACGCTGTTGGCGTTTGAAAAGATCGCTCGCGCGTATTCAGATGTTAATTTTATCGTAGTCGGAAAAGATAAATATTCTCCATCGATTATTCAAAATCTCATCGGAGAGATTAATGAACATTTAGGGTCCGAGCGGATAATAATCAAAGATCAGGTAAGCGATGATAAGCTTGCTTCTTTATATGCCGCCGCTCAGGCAGTCACATATATTTCTACCAAAGAAGCCTTTGGCTTGCCGCCAATCGAAGGATTGGCGTATAAGGCCATGCCGATCGTGGCCGATACCGCGATGAGTCATGAATTGTTCGACAAAGCGGCATTTTTCGTGAAGCGTCCCGATTCAGTTGAGGAAATTGCGCAGGTTTTAGAAGAATCACTGATAAATACCGAAAAGCGAAATGCAATTCTCGCGGCGCGTGAGGCCATCCTCCAGAAATTTACATGGCAGGGACATGCGGACCGGTTTCTCGCTATCGTTCGCGATATTGCTCAACGCTAATATGCTTAAACTTCGACCCGCTCACTATCTCTTCATAATTCAGCTTCTGTTTTTTATCCTTGTCATTCTAGGAATTTTGCCGCGGGCGGTAATGCTGTATGTTACTGCTTTTATTGCAATAGTTTTAATGCGCCAGCCGCTCAAGGAAGGAGTTTTATTTTTCGTTCAATCAATTCCGTTCTTCGTGGCGCTGCCCTTTACTGAAGGCTTTGATAGTTTCAACGCCTGGCGCATCATTTTGCTTCTTCTTTTTTTGAAATGGGCTTTTGAAGTGGAATTAAAACCACGGTTGGTATCGCTACTGGATGCAATTCGCAGGCCGGGCGATTTCATAAAGAAGCATCCGTACGGCGCAGGAGGAGTTTTACTTTTGCTCCTGGCATTTTTATCGCTTATCGACGCACCGCAAGTAGGCGCCGGAATAAAGCGGATTATTTATTTCACGAACATCGCATTTATCGGAATAATCATTCACGATCTTATCCGGCGTGATAAAAATTTCACACTGGAACTTATTCGAGCGATTAGAATCCCGACGATGCTCGTGATCTTGGCGGGGTTTATTCAAGTTGCCTCGACATATTTTATCGATATCTATCAATTCATGCGCCTGTGGGGAGAGGGGATTCAATGTAATCAATTCGGCAGTCAGTGGTGCGAGATCGCGGTGCGCCTTGGCAACACCTGGTTTGCATATTATGGGGAACAGCTGTCGTTGCGAGTTTTTTCTCTGTTTCCTGATTCTCATTCTTTTCCGCAATTCGTACTTTTGGGCATACCGGCATTATTGGCATATGGAGTCTCAAATATCACCTCGGCGCCGGAACGTTTAAATCGCTTTAAGGTCCTCATTATGACCAGGGGGAGGCTTGCCATTCTTTGGGTGCCTGCGGCGCTTCTAATCGCAATTTTAAGCGGTACGCGAGGTATTTGGGCCGCTAGCTTAGGAGTTGTTCTTATGATTATCGCGATAAACTACCTTTTAGTCCATTTTCGAGCTTCCCAAACGCATAAAACGTTTTTTCGCTATATTACGTCCTACTTAACGCTTTTCTTTTTGCTTTTCAGCATTGCGTATCCTATTTTTACGTCGCCGCAATTTTTATTATCAAAAGGGGATTTCGGCCTATTTAGAAACAGGGTTAGATCGATTATCGATTTTGGCGAGACATCGAATCGCCAGCGTATTGAGATTTGGAAGAAATCGGTTGCTTCAATCGGCCGCCAGCCATTTCTGGGCGTGGGGATTGGAAATTTTCCCGTCGTGCTTGGTCAGGATATCTTCCTTGCCCGTGCTGGATCATCGGCCCATAATATTTATCTCCATATCGCGGCAGAAATGGGCATACCGGCACTGCTTGCAGTTTTGGGTCTCTTAAGTCTTTTCTTTATCCGCATCTACAAAACATACGTTCTGGAACAAAACCCATTTGTCATGACGTATCTTGCCGGAGCAATGCTCTTCATCCCCTGGGTTTTAATTTATTCTTTGACCGATGTAGCTCTTTTTGATGAACGCGCCATGCTCTTTTTTACAACAACTTTAGCGCTCATCGCGGGAGTGGACCGCTATTATGAATAAACCTCTCGTCACAATTAATTTGGTCGTCAATAACGGAGAAAAATATCTTCGTTATTGTCTGGATCACGTCAGAAGGCAAACGTACGAGAATTTGGAGGTCAATGTCTTTGATAACGCTTCAATTGATTCGACACGTGATATTGTTCAAAGAGAATATCCTGAATTTAACCTGATCGCACACCCCCAAAACTTGGGCATGTGGCCGGGTCAGGAGGAGGCGCTCAAATCAAGTCATGGCTTTTATATTGTCGGGCTCTCTGTCGACGTAATGATGCATCCGCAATTTGTGAAAAACGCTATCCGGGTGTGCGAAGCTGATCCTTTGATCGGCGCTCTGCAAGCTAAAATACTGCGCTATGATTTCCAACAACTGGCAGACGGATCATATGACGCTTCGAAAATCATTGATACATGCGGATTTCGCCTTGCTCGATCGCGTCGGGTGATGAATGTTGGTCACGGAGCCTTTGATTATGGCCAGCATGACCAAGCAACTGAAATATTTGCCGCAGAAGGAGCGGTGCCATTTTTCAAAAAAGAAGCCCTGGAAGCCATCCGCATCGACGGCGCTATTGTCGATCACGACTATTTCTGGTACGGAGACGACCTAGACCTTACTTGGCGAATGCAGCTATTTGGATGGAAGCAGTGGTATGATCCCGACGTCATTGCATATCATGACCGCTCGACGACAAAAGGACACAGCCGGAGCATGATGGATTATTTCCGCAGAGTTAAGACACGACAGCAAATACCGATCAGAAAACGCATTCTCGACTGGTCGAACGTGCGGTTTACAATTATTAAAAATGATTATATAATAAACATCTTGAAGGACGCGCCCTACATCGCGATTAGGGAGATTCAGGTTTTAGGTTTCGCGCTGCTGTTTGAGCCCCAGATTTTTCTAGAAATTCCTCGCTTTCTCGGGCTTCTTCCGGCGATGCTCCGCAAGCGTCGGCTCGTGATGGCGAAAGCGAAAAAATCTCCTCAAGAAATGCACACATGGTTCATCTAATTATCTTATTATCGGCATGAATCCTCACACTCACTGAAGAGCTGTTCCTGGTGATGGCGAGGGTTTATATGAATATATCCATAATACACTGATTGTATGACTTGCTTGTCCGCAATACCAAGTAAGGCGGAACGCGAGCCATTACTCTTCAGTGAGTGTGAGGATGAATTTACAGCCAGACTTTAATGAAAAGCCTCGCCTCCGTTTTAACCGCAAAGGGGTAATTTTGAGTTCAATCTTCATTGTTATGTTTCTACTTGGTGCCGGCTATACTGCGTATAATTGGTCTGATAGCCTATTAGTGGATGCTGGTAAAGCCAACTGGAAGGAGAATCTTTTTCCGTTTGGCGGCGATAAGCCGGTGGAAACCGATTACGTGATGCCGAAAGCCGAAGCCAACCGATATGATATTCTTATTCTTGGCGTTCGAGGAAAAGATGACCCGGACGGCGGAAATTTAACTGATACCATCATGCTGTTTAGCCTCGATAAGACAACGGGCCGATCAACACTCGTTTCTATCCCGCGCGATCTCTATGTGCGGATCAGTAAAGACAAGAAGGAAAAAATCAATGCCGTATATGCCTATCTTGGCTTAAGAAGCACCGAAAAACTCGTTTCTCAAATCACCGGCGTGTATGTCGATAATAGTATCGTTTTTGATTTCTCTTCATTCAAGAAAATCATCGATGATCTCGGAGGGATCGATATCGTTCTCGATAAACCATTTGAAGAAACAACGCAGTGGGGATATGTATTTAAGCTTCCAACGGGCCTCAACCACTTAGACGGGGAAAACGCTTTATATTATGTCCGATCCCGCTACTCCTCAAATGACTTTGATCGCGCTCGCCGACAGCAGCAAGTTATGTTTGCCATCAAAAATAAGGTGATTCAGATGGACTTTCTTTCAAGCCCTGTTCGCAGTTTGAGCCTCCTAAACACGCTCAAGAAAAATATCAATACCGACATTAATCTCCTTGATATTAAAGGTTTGATTGAACTTGCTCAACAGGTAAACGTCGATAAAGTAAATCGCCATATTCTTTCCACGGCTGATTATCTCTATGAAAGTGTTGGTGAGGCGGGTGCTTATGTGCTTTTACCGCAGGGAGATAATTTCAATCGTCTTAAGACTTTTTTCCAGGATTTTCTGAAACCCGTCTCTGCCGTCTCAAAGAAATCATGATGCTCTCTGTCATCATCCTAAGCTACCGTAACCCCGCCCTTTTGCGTCTCTGCTTGAAATCGCTTGTCGCGGCACTTCCGAAAGACTTCAACTATGAAATAGTCGTCGTTGATAATGCCACTCGGTCCGAGACCCGGAATGTGGTCTGTGACGAATTCAAAGAAGCCTTTCGTTCTATTAAGTTCGTACCGATCAAGAAAAATTCCGGCTATACGCGAGGAATTAATGAAGGTATTAGTGCCGCTCAAGGCGAATATTTCCTAGCGCTAAATCAGGATATCGTGGTGTTAAAAGGCGCTGTTGAAAAGCTTCTCTTGTATTTTAAAGATCATCTTGAAATAGGATTAATCGGTCCGGAGCTCCTTAATTTTAACGGCACACACCAAGACTCTTATTTTCGCTTCTACACACCCGTAACAATCTTTTATCGACGCATCGGATATCTGCCATTTGCTCGAAGAATACTAGACCCGTTTCTTTTAAGGGAAACAGATCCCTCAAAAGTCCAAAAGCCCGACTGGGTTTCGGGAGCGGCATTTATGACTTCTCGGGAGGCAATCAAAAAAGTCGGCCTGCTCGACGAAAAACTTTTCCATTATTTCAGTGACGTTGACTGGGCACGAAGATTTTGGGAGAATGGATATCAAGTTGTTTATTATCCAGAAGCAAAGTTTTACCATTACCTGGGACGAAGTTCGAAGGGCAAACTGTTGATCTTCGATATATTTTTCAATCAAACAACCCGTTGGCATATCAAGGATTTCTGGAGATATTTCAGAAAATACGGATTCCTAACGCGGCATTCTGCGAGGAACATCTCACAGCCATCACATGCAACCACTTACTAGAAAAATTTTCATTCTTACTGTGCTTTTATCGCTCGGCGCAGGATTTATTTCCGGTTATTCTTATACGCGCTACCAAGAAGGGAACACGCTTAAAACAAGTCTTCGAGAACTCATCAATAAGGAATCGGGTCAGCCGGACAATGTTGATTTTTCTCTATTTTGGGATGTTTGGGACACACTCCAGGCAAAATATGTTAATAATGACACCATTGAAACTCAAAAGCTCATCTACGGGGCGATCTCGGGTATGGTTAACAGTGTCGGCGATCCATATACCGTTTTCTTCGAACCATCCACAAGTAAAAAATTCCAAGAAGAAATTTCCGGCGCTTTTAGCGGCGTGGGCATGGAAATCGGCAAACGAAATAATTTGCTCACGGTTATTTCTCCGATTAAAGACAGTCCCGCGTTTCGCGCAGGCATCAAGGCGGGAGATCGCATTCTAGAAATTAACACTAGGGTCACAACTGACATGACGGTAGAAGAAGCCGTAAATCTCATTCGCGGCAACAAGGGTACAAAAGTGAAAATGATGTTGTCACCAAGCAATAGCAATGAGACCCGGGAAGTTGAAATTATCCGAGATACCATTAAGATTCCCGCAGTCCAATGGACCCTCCGCGATGGTAATGTTGCTCACATCGAAATTTTTGTCTTTAATTCCAACGTTGATGGCGAATTCAAAAAAGCAGTTCAGGAAATTATTAAATCAAAAGCTAATCGCATCGTACTCGATCTTCGCAACAATCCCGGAGGTCTCCTTGATTCAGCGGTAAATCTTGCCGGATACTTTCTGGATAAGGGCAGTGTCGTGACAATCGAGAATTTCGGCGACGGAACCAAGAACGAATTCAAGGCTTCCGGCAATGCCGAGTTGAAAAATTACCCGACTGTCGTCTTGATTAACGGCGGTTCGGCCTCGGCATCGGAAATCCTCGCCGGAGCGCTCCACGACAACCGCAGTATCAAACTTATTGGCGAAACGAGCTTCGGAAAAGGTTCAGTGCAGGAACTGGCGAAATATGTTGACGGATCTTCATTAAAGGTTACCATAGCCAAGTGGTTAACTCCTTCCGGTATCTCAATTTCGGAAAAGGGCATTAACGCAGATATAGAAATTAAATTTGATCCTAAAGAAGTCGAATCAGGCGCCATCATCCAAGGGGAGCAGGGAAAAGACCCGCAACTTGATAAAGCGCTTAAAGTCGTCAAACAGTAATATTATGCGCGTAATCTTATTACAAAATATCAAAGGAGTCGGACAAATTGGCGATGTAAAGGACGTAAATGACGGATATGGCCGCAATTTTCTTCTTGCCCGCAATCTCGCCAAGCCGGCCACTACTACGGCTTTGAAGCAGGCGGAGGAGCTTCGCTCAAAGCGCGAAGTAATCATGAAGGAGCAAAAAAACAAGGCTCGCGAAGTCGCTGATAGGATTAAGGATGTAACGCTTGAACTCAAGGAAAAAACCAACGAGAAGGGCAAACTATTTGCCGCCGTCGGTAAGAAAGAAATTTCTCACAAATTTAAGGAAAAGACCGGAGTTCATCTGGAAGATGATATGATTCAGCTCGATGAGCATATTAAGACTGTCGGCGAGCATACCGTTCAGCTTGAGCTGGCTCCGGAAGTTATTGTGCCGCTCAAAATAATCATTACCGAGGCATAGATGAGCTCTATAAAACCCCTCCGCCATGGCGGAGGGGTTTTATAGTCGATAAACGCTAGACGATGATATTTACTACTTTTACGACTCTTCGAGAACCGTCGTAATTCTTTTTTTTGGTCGTGGTGAATTTCACTTTACCATCCATAACTGCATAGATAGTATAATCAGAACCCTGTCGGACGCCTTCGCCAGCTAGAAATTTACTTCCGCGCTGTCGGATGATAATATTGCCGGTTTTGGCAACTTGACCATCGTGGAGTTTCACGCCGAGATATTTTGGTTGTGAATCTCGTCCTAACTGTGTTGTACCTACGGCTTTTGTATGTGCCATTCTACGTGGAAATCCTACAGGGCTAGTGTTACAATAACTACCGTAGAATCCAAATTAAAATACTCGGATATGATAGCAAGAATTACTGCTTTCGTCAAATCTTTCTGGCACGACATGTTTGTTCTTGGGTGCATCGTCCTCATCGCGATAATCAGTTACAATTTAGGCCGCATTAATGCGCTTGAGAAGTCCCCGCTAAAAGTAGGGGAGGGGGCTAATATTTATAACGCCGCCACCGCTCCTATCCAAGACTCTTCCGGAAATATCACGGCAAGAACTCCAGTACCCCAAATTCCGCGTGATTCTAGGGTGGTGGTCTCCAAGAGCTCGACATCGAAAAAATACCATTATAGCTGGTGCTCGGGAGTCAAGACGATCTTACCCGCCAATCAGATCTGGTTTGAAAATGAGGCCACTGCCCAGAAAGCAGGCTACACTCTTGCCGGCAACTGCCAATAAAAATAAGACGCTTCTATTCTGACGTAGTTATAAGAATCTTTTCAACCAGAAATCGTGTTCCCATTCCCAGAGAGATTTAGCCGCAAAAAAAGCTTTGATATTTGAATCATATCCAGCAAGCTCTTTAAATTCATATTCTCCTTTAATTGGCGCCCAGTTATGCTCGCAAGGGTAGCGATCATTTTTGATTTTTACGTTGCCACCCTTTTGACGCATCGTAGCTTTGCAACGAATGCATTTTTGATTCTGATCCAGACGCAGAACCCAAGAGGTGAGGGGAGGCATATTCGAATCTTCGCTTAATGCTTGCATGTACGCCGCAGTCTGTATGCCGTAATCGCGATATATTGCTTGGGATGTCTTGATATCTAATACGCCAACCACGCCGTTTACCTCGGCAAGAATATCAATCGTGCCCGCATAACGATGTTTTCGGCTGATAATCCGTTCTTCGATTTTCAGCGGTATAACAAGATTACTCCCGTAGAAATCTAAAAACGCATCAATGCTCGGCTGGATTGCCAATGGAATATCAATTGGTTCCTTCTTTAGTATCGCCTCTACGGCATTATGAACGGCCGAACCTTCTTCGGCGGAGCGGTTCAGGATGGCTTCGCCAGCCTTAAAATTAGGCATACCGGCATAATATGCATAGAGCGCAGGCTTTGATTTTATAGAGAGGATCGAAGTGACGCGGGGAAACCATTCTCCTTCGATATCATAACCGTTTTCATTTCGAAATTCTTTAGCAGTGCGATAGAACATTAAAGGCGGTTATTTAATATTAATGTATTTATTCCAGGCTTCGTAGAGTTTTTTGGTGGCGACCAGATCGCCAAAACAATATGTGGCAATCTTGAGATATTCCTTGTCATTAAAGAGCTGGGCCACTTCGTTGCCACTGATACCGTCAGATTTAGGGCTTTTAATGCCGAAGGCTTGGCACCACATATGAAGGCTCATAGTTCGCCGCACAGCGCCGAAAAAGCCCAACCGATCATAGAGGTCAATATGTTCGTCGCCATATCGATAAGGCATGAGATTTTTAGTTGGCTTCACTTTCAGAATAGCTGAACGAACCATAATATACGGACAATCAAACGAGCGGCCGTTGAAGGTAACGAACTGATCGTAGTGCTGGATGATTTCCCAAAATTTTTCCAAAATTTCCTTCTCGGTAACCGGAAAATACTGGACTCCTTCCTCTTCAGATTGTTCTAGGTTTGCTTCGGGCGCTTGAAAATAAACCGCACCCTTATCAGTGTCAGGATTTAAAATGCCAATCGCCACAATTTGGCCCGTAAGAGGGGAGAAGCTTAAATTGTTTTTTACTTCTTCGGCTTCCTCCGGACTGCGCGCGTTCTTTACGAGATACTCCTGCGAGATTTCATCAAGAGCATTAAAATCAACGCCCACGGTTTCAATATCAAAAATGAGTCGAGGCATGGGGATATTCTACATTTATAGAGACTGAATCACAAGTATCACCGATAGGGAGGTGTGCTTGGACTGATGACCAACTTAAGAGATAGAAAATAGAACCGCCGCCGCGCCTATCCGGTCTAAACCACAGGGAAGCGGACTTATTTTAAAAGAGTACTAGTCGCACAATGTAGATTATGCGACTATGTTACTTGCAAAAAGCTTTTAAAATTAGATTTTCAGACTTTCTATAAATAGCTGAAATAACTCTCTTCCCTCTTCATCACCATGACTGTAATTTTAGCTGTTACTAAATACTCACTTTATTTAATGGGCCGTAATCACCTACGGGGTCACTTCTCCGAACCCCGCTCCCCTACAATTTTAAAAAAAATGATGTCGCAAAAAATTAATCATTTTTTATGAAAATTTGAACCTCTTCTCGAAAGAGTCTCCATGCCTTTCTGAACGATAGGATAGAAATGAAGTATCGGAAATCGACAATTTCTCGAATAACCCACCCTAGAAGCCCCTTTACGCTAATTCCGGCCCATAGATGAGCTACAGCATACTTACCGCCTACTGGAGCGATCCAGAAGGCATAGAATGGTACATGCTCGCGCAACTTTCTATTTTGCAGTGTTCGAAAAATATTGTTTGCCACGACTTGGCCATGCCGAACGGCTACATAAGCAAGCGCGGGCTCCGGTCGTTGAGTTTTATGATCAATAAATTCAATACTGTCTCCGACGGCAAAAATATGATCATAGCGAGGCGTGTTAAGATGCTCGTCAACGATAATCTTGCCGTCAGCAGTCAGGTCGAGTCCCTGTATTGTTTTAATGAAATCAGTTGCCCGTATGCCGGCAGTCCACACTATAATATGACCCGTTAATGAGCGGCCGTCCTTTAATTTTACTAAATCCGATTTAATCTCTTCTATCGTCGCATTTATTTTAATTGCTACGCCAAGTTCCGTTAAGCGACGAGTAATGATAGCGCGTTCCCGATCACTGATTTGAGGTAAAATCTTTGGTCCTGCCTCTGCGAGTGTAATAATGCTGTGTCCCGAACCAATTTGATATTTCTTCTCGAGGTGCTTTACGGCACAGGCAAGTTCAGCGGCAAGTTCAACGCCGGCAAAGCCGCCGCCGCCAACAACAAACTTTAAGGGAAGATCATGATCACCGCGACTGGCTTTTTCAAAGAGCATCATTAACTGATGGTTTAGCATGAGCGCATCTTCGATTGTTTTAAATTGAAAAGCGTATTCCTTTACGCCGGGAATATTAAAATCGGCCGTCTGACTGCCTAAAGCAAGTATGAGATAATCAAATGAAAACGAGATGTCGCTCTTTGTCGTAAGTATCCTTTGCTCAAGCGAGATATGTACAACTTCCGCTTGTACAAACTGAATCCTCTTTCCTTCAAAAATATCTCCGTAAGGAATAGAGACTGTTTTGCGGAGATTCACCGAAAAACGATCCTTTGCAAGACCAAATGCCGAGGCGATTTCATAAAGAGCGGGTGCGAAAAAATGATAGCCATTACGATCGATAAGGGTAATCTCTGCCCTATCCCCTAGTTTTTTTTCCAAATCAAGAGCGGCTCGTACGCCGCCAAATCCCCCTCCGACGATGATGATCTTACTCACAGATAGTTTTTTAGAATCTATTTTAGAGATAGTCCGAAGGATTTAGCGAACCATCGAAATAATTAAAATAGAGCTGTCCCGCTTTAGTATAAGTAAAGAAGTCTTGATAGAGGCTAAGGTGAACATGTGAACCCGTAGAATTGCCTGTAGAGCCTTCATATCCAACGGCTTGTCCCTGGGTCACTTTTGTACCGACGCGAAGAGGCGCAAACGCGCTCATGTGGCCATAGACACTTACTAGTCCAAAACTGTCATGTTGAACGGCTACCCAGTTCCCGAACCCTGAATTGAAACCGTTAGCAATAATCTCTCCGGAGCCGATAACCTTAATCGGGGTTCCATAACCTCCGGCGATATCAATCCCATTATGCGGAGATCCCCCGTATGCTCCTCGTTTTGCATAGGTCGTCATACCGTAGCCCTGCGTCAAACGATAGGAGTCCTCCGGATATGTAAAGAGCTTTGTTCCTCGAGGAGGAACTCCCGTAGCTTTTACACGTATGATAAATAATCCGCCCGCAACAGCATCAGATTCCAGCTGTTGCATCTCGAGAAAAAGTTGACTGCGCTTTTTTTCTGCGGCAGTAAGCATTTTCTGATATTCTGCTTCTTGGCCCTTAGTCTGAGCTAGGATGGTGTCCTTTTGAGATTTTACCCCGGTTAAAGAGGAGCGCTTTGCGCTCTGTTCCTGATTCAGAGAAATAAGCTCCCCTTTCTTATCTTCTAGTCCAACTTTAGAAATCTCCAGCTGCTGCTTTTGATTGCGAAGATCGCCAATTAATTCCAGAAGTTTATCATTCACGTTTGCCAGTTGTTGAGCCTCGCTCAAAAACGTCGAAAGATTTTCATTCTTCATGAGTGTAGCCATTAAGTTCTCGTTATCGCGCTGATTCAAAAAAATAAGCAGTTCACCGACTGTCTCCCGCCGACGATCAATAGTCTGTTGAGTTTCAAAAATATTTCCCTCCATGTCGGTAATTTCTACTTTTGTTTTACTGATTTTTGTAGACGTCAAAATAATCTGCTGTTCCAGGCCCTGGATCTCTTTCTTGATAATCGCGATGTCTCGCTGAAGCGTTTGGGCTTTTGCGCGTTCTTCAGCGATACTTCCTTTGAATTGCTTAGCTTGCTCTTCAAGCACTTCAATTTGTTTAAGTAATTCAGCAATGCGTGCTTCGTTGGCGGCAAATGCTGGCACGACAAAATTAAAGGTAGCAATACTGATGAGCATGGTGCTAATAAATCGTTTCATCCTCACACTCACTGACGAGATATGGCTCGCTCCGCACAGCGTAGTGCTAGGGAGAAGCTTTTTCATATTCGACAGATAATTACTGCCATACTCAATATCATCGCCATTTCTAGGAACAACTCGTCTGTGAGTGTGAGGATTCATGAAAGTTTATTGATTGCTGACCGTACGCGCGAAAGCACTTCTTCTTTATCTAACGCTGATATAATATCGACTGGATCGGGCGACATTTTCTCTCCCGTCAGCGCAACACGAAGCGGCCAATACACCAGTCCCCTATTTCCTGCCTGGCCGGCTGAAAGTTTGTCCAATTCTTTACGCAATTCATCTTTGTTGTTTAATTCCAATTTTTCCAAAAGCGCGTGCGATGCTTCTAAAGATTTTTTAACGTCCTCGCGGGAAGAACTTTTCCATATCAATAATTCTGCCTCGTACGAAGGCGCTTCCCAGAAATAGTGAAATGCATCCATATCGGTCAGTTTCTCAAGCCGTTCGGTCATGAGCGGGATTGCGGCTTTCAAAACGTTGTGTCCGATGAGCTTTTCGAAATCCGAGGGCGCAAGCTGGCGCACATACTGCGCATTAATCCAGTTCAGCTTCTGTATATTAAATATCGCTCCGCTCTTATGCACTTTTGCTAATTCAAATTCTTTTGCCATCTCTTCTTTGCTTAAAATATCCTTGCTGTACGTGTGGCCTAAAAAACCCATGAAGTTCACCAGTGCTTCGGGCAGATAATCTTTAGCGTAGTCCATAATATCAAGCGCGCCGTGGCGCTTTGAGAGTTTTGATTTGTCCGAACCTAAAATTAATGGCAGATGTGCAAAGATGGGAGGCGTTTTTCCGAGTGCTTGATAAATAAGCATCTGCTTTGGCGTATTAGAAATATGATCTTCGCCCCGAATGACATGCGTTATCGCCATATCGATATCATCAATGACAACGGCAAAATTATATAGTGGAGTTTGTAAATCCTTAGCGAGACTCACATCGCTTATTACGCGCTGATTAAATTCAATCGTTCCTCGAATCGCATCATCAAAAGAAAGCTTCTTCTCCTCGGTCTGATCAACGACCAGCCGGATAATCTCGCCTGTTTCTTTCCCCTTCTCGCTGTTCTTGTGGTCGCACAGGTGGCGAGGCGCTTCTTTGCGCTCCATTTGGCCTTTCTTCTCCGCATCAAGCTCCTTGACCGTATGGTGGCACCAAAACGCCTTCCCGGATGCGAGAAGCTCTTTCAAATACTGCGTATACACAGTAAGACGCTGTGATTGACGAACAATTTCACCATCCCACTGAATGCCCAGCCATCGCAGGCTATTAATAATGCTCTCTTCGTATTTTTTGTCAGAGCGTTCCAGGTCAGTGTCTTCAATCCGCAGGATGAGCTGACCGCCGTGCTTCTTGGCAAAAAGCCAATTAAAAAGCGCCGTTCGTGCGTTACCAAAGTGTAAATTACCCGTAGGCGACGGTGCTATGCGAACTTTTACTGGCATAATATGATTTTACCTTTTTTCCTGTCATTTTTCCAGCACTTCTGTGGATATTGACATTCCTAGTAGTATATGCTACTATTAATCCGATAGTCGCAGCTCTTGTTGAGAAGAGGGCGACAGAAATGAGGGTGAAGAGATGAGTGAGATGACGAAGTTGCAGCAGGCGGCGAAGGCGGCGTTCATTAAGGAGATCGGTAAGCGGATCAAGTGGCTCGCGGAGGACTGCTGGCCGGAAAACCTTGAGTACAGTATCTCAAGGCTCAACCAGATCGTGGAAGCAGCGCGATCCTTCGAGGTCACCGCGCTTGAGTCGCTGACCGACGCCGAAACGACAGAGTTGATGGGGATCATCAGGCCCATGCGAGCACTGGAGATGAAGGTGGAGACCCGCGAGACCATCATCTCCCTGCTCGAGCGGAAGGGGCTGGAGAAGGAGGTCTTCCACCCGGTCATCGTCGACGAAACCCCCGCCTAGAGCCGACCAACATCGGCGCCCGCTGACCCCGCAGAGAACACCTGGTTTTACACCATGTCCTCTGCGGGGTTTTCAAATACCTATAATTCTGTAAGACTAGGAATTATCAATAACTAAGTGAGGGTATATCCTTGAAGGAGCCTCTCGGAGGCGCATGCGCATGGTTAAGAGCATGCGACGAGAGCGAGCGCGAATTCCTCGCTGGGGAATTCGACGCGTGCTCCTGAAAGGATATATCCGAACATTATATGTTTATAATCGAAGTCATTCCCCTCATCACCTTTCCGCCCCAGGTATCTCAAATCTTGAGCTATTTTTATGATCAGGCGCTCCCGAAAGGGGCCGTAGTTAAAGTTCAAATTCAAAAGAAAGAAGTCCAAGCAATAGTAGTCTTATCAACACCGCTCGAGCGCCAAAAAATAACGCTTAAAAAGTCTGCTTTTCAACTTAAGAAAATTTCTAAGGTTCTCGCTGATGAATCACAGGTAGGCTCTCATCAGTTTCAAACCGCCTTATGGCTTGCTAAACATTATTACGCTCCGCTGGGTCTATCTCTCAAGTCAGTGCTTCCACCATTTTTTAATAAGCGCGGCTATCAAACAACGCATGAATTAGTCCATGAAGAAATTCCTCCGTCTCGCCTCGCCTCTCCCCTACCTCTTTTTATCGAAGCTCGCGCCCACCAAACTGCAAGAAAACTCGAACCATTCATTAAAAAAGCCCTTAAAAAAGCAGGCCAAGTTCTTATTCTCTCACCCGACACCACAATGCTTAATTATCTTTTTGAATCATTTAAGAATCTCGGGGATTCCGCTCGTTTGTCATCCAAAATCTCCAACGCTGATTATTATGACATCTGGCGACGAGTCGCGTCGGGTTCTTGCAAGATTATTTGCGCGACCCGTATCGGACTTTTTCTCCCCTTTCATGATTTGCGGATAATCATGGTGGAAGACCCCTTCCATGAATCTTATAAATCAGAGATGTCGCCGCGCTACAATACTTCCGATGTCGCGCTGAAAATCGCCGACTTCCACGGCGCGCGAACAATCTTTATTGCTCCGATTCCCGATCTCAATATCGCATATGCTATTGATCAGCGGACCTTTACTTTACATCAAGAACGCCAAGTCTCACTCCCTGATACGGACGTTGTTGATATCGAATATGAACGAAAAACCGGAAACTATTCGGTGTTCAGCCGCCTACTCCAGAAGCGCCTTATTGACGCCATTCGAGTTAAAGAACGTATTCTTCTCGTCTCGTCTCGGCGAGCTTATTCAGGAATTTTGATCTGTCATAATTGCGGGACCTTCGTAAAGTGCCCCAATTGCGAGATACCGATGCGCGTCCATAAAACCGCGGAATCAATGCTAGTATGCTACCACTGTTCAGCATACCAAAACTTTCCCAAAAACTGTGTTAATTGTCACAGCACTAAGCTTTCCCCTGCTGGTGTTGCTGGCAGTCAAAAAATCCAAGAACAATTGACTAAATTTTTAAGCGAACAAAAAATTGAAGACGTAGAATCGTTTATTTTGGATTCCGACCTCACTCAAGATGATTCCCAAGAGCAAGAACTATTTGACGCAATAAAAAAATCAACCCAGCCGATCATTATCGCCACGCAGATGATCTTTAGCCATCGCTATCAGGAGCAATTTGATTTTATCGGCATCATTAATGCCGATGCGCTCATGAGTAATGCTGACTTTCGCGCTGAAGAGAGATTTTTTTACCAGTATGAGAAGCTTCTCGACTTTCAACCAGCGCGAATCACAATTCAGACATATAATCCGGAAAATTCCGCGATTATGATGGCCGCGCAGGAAAATTACAAGGCATTCTACGAACGAGAACTGTCGAACCGAAAACTGCTTGGTTACCCCCCATTCTCCCGTCTTATAAAACTTACCTATGCGCATACTAGCGCAACTAAGGCATCTTTTGAGGCACGCGCTTTAAATGAAAAATTACGAATGGCTATTGCCCAGTTTAATTTCGGAGAAAGAATAAAAATCTTCGGCCCAAATCCCGCTTCGATAGCTCGAGAAAAGAACCAATACCACTATTCCATCATTTTAAAAATTGACCCTGAATTTCAGCCGCTTGCCAGCCTCCTTCGCTTTGTTCCTGCGCAATGGCATATTGATGTTGATCCTCACCAAATACTGTGAGTCTCATAATAACATTCCCACTAGAGAATAATGTTTAGCAAAGGAGTGGGCTCTAGCTCACTCCTGAAAATGATAATCGTCGAGACTTATCTATAATGAGTAGGTATAGAAAAATAAGAAGAATTATGGTAATTTGACCGAAATATGCCTATTCTGCCTCTTATCACGGTCCCGGCAGCCATTCTGCGGAAAAAACAAAAACCTCTTAGTCCAGTAGAGCTTTTAAGCGAACGCGTCCAGCAGCTTATCGAGGACATGCACAAAATCATGATCGAAGCTAACGGTGTCGGCCTTGCCGCCAATCAGATCAATCAAGACCTTCAGCTATTTGTGATTAACAAAAAACTTGCTGAAGAAAATAAAGTCCCTGATGCGTTTATTAATCCGGAGATCACCGAATATTCTCATGAAACTGATGAGATGGAAGAAGGCTGCCTTTCCATTCCCGCCTTCTACGTACCTATTCGTCGGGCAAAAAAAATAAAAATCAAGGCGCTAGATCAGCAAGGCAATAAGATTAAATTTAAGGTTCGCGGTTTTCTTGCCCGCGTTCTCCAACACGAGACTGATCATATCAATGGTTTAGTCATTAAAGATCGAGTATAATATGCATAAGGATGTAGAATGTATTTTCTTCGGTACTCCTGCTTTTGCCGTACCATCCCTCAAAGCTCTCCATGAAGCTGGCTACGCGATCTCGGCCGTGGTTACTACTCCCGATCAGCCGGTAGGTCGAAAAGGGATTCTCGTTCCTTCTCCCGTAAAACAGGCGGCGCTAGAGTTGAATTTTCCCATACTTGAGCCGGATAAGCTTGATGATTCTTTTTTTGAAACATTCACTAATCTCCAATTTGATATTTGCATCATCGTTGCTTATGGGAAAATTATTCCAGCAAAATATCTTGTGATTCCCCGTTACGGCTTCGTCAATATTCATGCGTCACTTTTGCCAAAATATCGAGGTCCCTCCCCTATTCAAACCGCCATTTTCAACGGCGAAAAACAAACTGGCATCAGCCTCCAATTAATAGATGATCAAATTGATCACGGACCAATTATTGCTCAACAGATATGTGAACTGCCCGGTCAGCAATACTACCCGGAGATCGCAAGAGTATTATCAAAAGAAAGCGCGCAGTTTCTTATAAGCGCGCTTCCTGATTATTTCAACGGTAAGTCCAAGCCGCGAGAACAAGATCATTCCCAAGCCACTTTTTGCCACCGACTTTCTCGGGAAGATGGGAAGATCGTTTGGTCGCGTTCGGCTGAAGAAATTTTCAATCAAATCCGCGCACTTAGTCATGAACCGGGAACGTGGACGACTTGGCAGAATAAAATACTGCGAATCAGTAAAGCAAAAGTTGCGTCAACCATGTCATTTCCCGGAGCTCCAGGAACAATAATAAAATCTGGACCACTTATAGCCGTTCAGACCGCGACGCATCCCCTTATTTTACTTCGTATTCAGCTGGAGGGAGGAAAGGAAATGGATATTACTCAATTTATTTTCGGAAAACATAATTTTATTGGCTCTACGTTCGAATAGCTGGTATAATTTATGTACATGGAAAAAGTGCTCTCTGTCGACAACCTTGCCGTCAGTTTCGATAATCAAAATGTTCTTAAGGGTATTTCTTTTAGCGTTGAGAAAGGAGAAGTCCTCGCTATCGTAGGACCAAATGGTTCCGGAAAATCAGTTCTATTCCGAGCACTCCTCGGACTAATCCCCTATTCCGGCACTATCGCGTGGAATAAGAATCTGAAAACCAGTTATGTTCCGCAAAAACTTTCTATCGAGCGTGATCTCCCACTAAATGTTGAAGAGTTTTTGGCGCTGAAAGAATCAAATCGAGAAAAAATCATTCAAGCCCTCCAAACTGTTGGTCTTGAAGACGAACATCACATTGAAAAGCATTTGCTTCGTCAGCGTCTTGGCTGGCTTTCTGGTGGCCAGCTTCAGCGCATTATGATCGCGTGGTCGCTCCTCGATGATCCCGATGTTCTTCTTTTCGATGAACCGACTTCCGGCATTGACTTAGGCGGCGAAGGAACAATCTATAATCTCCTCAAAAAATTAGGAGACCAACGCAATTTGACCATCCTACTCATCTCTCATGACCTCAACATTGTTTATAAATATGCCAACAACGTCATGTGTATAAATAAAGAAATGGTCTGTCACGGTATCCCTAGTGAGGTATTGGATCCAAAAGCGCTAGCTCGGCTATACGGCGGAGAGACAAGCTTCTACAAACATGAACATTTTGAACATTAATCCCCTCGGCCTTCAGCTTATCGTAGGCGTACTTATCGGTATTGGCGCTGGATTCTTAGGCTCCTTCATGGTGCTGAAGCGCATGTCACTTGTTGGCGATGCCCTTTCTCATGTCGCCTTACCCGGTATTGCCATTGCCATGATGTTGAGCTTTAACCCGTTCTTCGGCGCATTCGGTACCCTCTTCATCGGTATTATTGGCATCTGGTTCTTAGAACGAAAAACAGCACTGCCATCCGAAACACTCGTCGGAATCCTATTCACGCTGTCGCTGGCAATCGGCATTCTTATCACTCCTGAACCAGAACTCCTTGAAGCGCTCTTCGGCGATATTAATAAAATAGGTTCCACTGATCTATTTCTCACCGCAGGCGCCGTACTTATTACGATAATCCTGATGCAGAAAATATATAAGGGCGTTATTTTAGATATCATCTCTCGTGATCTGACTCGTTCGATGGGTATTTCGGTAAATACAACTAACCTCATCTTTTTAATACTTGTCGCCGTCGTGGTTGCTCTCGGTTTGAAGGTAGCCGGCACTCTGCTCATGGGCTCGTTGGTGATTATCCCCGCCGCCGCCGCTAAAAACATCTCAATAAACCTCAAAGATTATACGCTTTATGCTGGTATCTTTGGCGCCTTGTGCGCCGCGTCGGGGATTTTGATTGCGTATTATTTTTCTCTGCCCCCCGGTCCTATGGTAGTACTCGCTAGCGGCGCGCTCTTCCTCGTTACCCTCTTGCTAAAGGAGAAAAAGTAGGTTAGAATCTTTGAACATGTCCATTCCCGTTAACGACCTAAAACCGAAGGTATTCTTTATTTTTGAAGGCCAGCCGTATCTGGTGCTTGAAACGCACCATCTTAAAATGCAGCAACGGCGGCCGGTCGTACAGACCAAAATGCGTAATTTGCTGAACGGCAAGATGTTGGAGCGCAATTTTGCCCAATCGGATGTGTTTGAGGAAGCTGATATAACCCGCGGCAACGTGAAGTTTCTCTATAATCACCGTGGCGAGTTCTGGTTTGTTGATCCCAAAGATTCTTCCAAGCGCTTCCAACTTAAAGAAGAACTGATCGGTAATCAAGCGAAGTTCCTTAAGCCCAACACGATCTTGGAAGCGTTAAGCTGGGACGATAACGTCATCACTATTACTCTGCCCATTAAGATGACATTTCGAGTTATCGAAGCGCCTCCGGGCATCCGGGGCGATACGGCCCAAGGCGGCGTAAAGCAAGTAAAAATAGATACAGGAGCGACACTCAATGTTCCCCTCTTTATTGACGAGGGCAATGAGATCGTTATTAACACGGAAACTGGTCAGTACGTGGAGCGAGCGGATAAAGAAAAATAACTGTCCGCGCTTCAAAAAATATCAGCGCGAGCGTTTTTCTTTCATAAGAGGCAGGATGGCTAGGGAAATCAACGACCATACAAAAAGAGCCAGTGGCGTACCGATAAAAGGGTAAATTACGCCCAGGCTTTTCTCGGAGGTTGCCTCGGGAATAAATGAAGCCATAACCGCTCCGATAAACCCAATCTGGAAAAGACTAATAAGCAGTACTTTTGTCAAAGCCATATCACCCATTGAAAGACGCCTAAGCGAAGATCGGTAGAGAATGAAAAACGCACTGATGTAAAGAGCAAAGAATAATCCGACTTTAATAAAGTATGGTTCGAAACTTTCCGGAACTGCTTTTGTAAGCGTTTCTAAAAATGGGAAAAGATTCGTCAACGTGAGCGCAACATAGATAGCCAGGAGCGACATGAGAGCTCGCGTTTTGCCGATACTCATGCCGTATAGAAATACGGCAACAATGATAAGCATTACAAATAATTCTCTGGGTCCGGTGAGTCCGCTAAGATTAGCGGTAATGCTTGAAAGATTAGAAAATTTTAAAATGTCTCTAACGGGATCCATATCACCATTATACTTGATTGCGATTTTTTATAAACCCGCTTAAACTTTATTTCATAAAATTTTGACTGACAAAAGAAAAACGGCGGCACCTTTCAGTTAACCGCCGTCTGCCAAGGTGAGACCTCAAAACTTCATATCAGTGAAATTTCGCGATCTCGCCAATGAGCTCCTCAAGCTCCGCGAGTATGATACTGCTCCGCTCGTAGAACGCGTGGCGCCTGAATGGCTTTTCCTCGGTGATGCCAATGAGCTCGTGAATCTCCGCTCCTAGAGGACCAAGTCCCCGCAGAGCGTTATCGATCTCGTGAGCTACTTTCATGAGATCGAGGCCGAGATCCTCGGCACGATCCACGACTGTTAGCTCCAACAAGCTTGCCTTGAGACGGTGAGCTGGCTCAAGGAGATCAACCGAATCAGCGTACGAAGATCCGAGGATCACGCCCAGCCGATCCTGCGGCTCAAAAGTCGTCATTGATTCACCCCTCCCTCTAATCCGTCAAAGTATCATACACCTTTTATATCGATATGTCAAAAGCTAGGAATTTTGAAATTTCCAACCAGCCCAGATGCCCAACCCTCCGCAAATTGCAGAGATAAAGATTGAGGTAAACGAAAGAGAGTTTAATCCCAGAAGTGCAGATAAAAAACTACCGAGCATAGATCCTACGAAAAATCCAATCCAGATAGACGATTTCATAACGACATAATACCATAAAAATGACCGACTATTTAAGTCGAAGTGTGATGATTAAATCGCCAGCGGGCTTGCCTTCGCGGCCAGCGTTACCGCCTTTAGGAATGGCGATGGTATAGCCGTCCGCTAAATCTTTTGGCAGATGGAGTTCAAGCTTGCGTTTGCCCGGAATGCGTGTTTCACCATTGCATTTATCGCAGATTTTTTCCGGAAGTTTTCGCTTGCCGGCACAAGTCGCGCAAATACCGACTCGAGTAAACGAACCAAATGGTGTTCGTGTTTGCTGACGGACCTGACCGGTACCGCCGCATGTTTTACAATCAATCATCTTGGCACCTTTTGCCAATCCGGTTGCCTTACACTCGTCACAAGTTTTCTGCGCTTCAAATTCAAAGATACGGCGCTGATCGAGATCTTTTTTATTGATCGTTACTTCTAGATAAATATCCTCGCCTTTTACGGAATCCGGCTGGGTATGGCGAGCGCCGCCAAAGGCATCAGAAAATACATCAAAAAAATCTTCGATGCCGCCCGATTGTTGATAACCGCCGCGGCTACCGCCAAAGATATCCCAAAAATTACTAAAATCATAACCGCCTTGTTTGCCATGAGTTTCGCCGTAAGGCTCCCCTTGAAAGCCGCCGTCATTGTATGCAAAGCCGAAATTATCAAAATTTGATCGTTTCTTGGGATCGGAAAGCACTTGATATGCTTCGTTCAATTCTTTGAATTTAGCTTCATCGCCGCCAGACTTATCTGGATGGAATCGGTGCGCCAGCTTGCGATAAGCTTTTTTGATGTCGTCAGCGGAGGCGCTACGCCCCACGCCAAGAATTATATATGGATCCTTGTTCATAGCACTAATTCTTCTGCCTTGACGTCTTTTTCGACAATGGTTACGAATCCGGTGATTTTCAATACTTCAAATAATCCTCCAGCGATATATCCTGCCACCGGAATAAAAATAAATCCCAGCCCCTGCAAGACTAAAAATAAACCAAATGCCAAAAGAGGCGGAAAGTATTGCCGATAAGGTTCTGCCGAGCGATTTAATAATTCAGTAGTTTCTTTTATGATCTGACTTTCCGCTTGTTCGCGTTGTCGGACTGGAAGCTGGTTTAGCTCGTTTCTTGCGATAAGCCGCGAAGCGCCCTCCACGGCTTTCGTAATTGAAACAGGAAGCTGGTTCTGGCGCGCGCTCGCCTGCACATCAGGATTGGCGAAATATACGAATGACAGCATAATTAACAGCGGCATAATTACTTTCCGAATGCCGGAGCCTACGGCAGCTCTAAAATCAATTTTTAAGTGATTGCGAACCGCGTTTGACATACCTTTCATTGCCCAGAAATGGAACAAAAACAGAATCACAAGTGCTAATAAATTAAGCTTAGTAATTCCAAACACAAGTAAAAATGTAACACCTACAATCGCGCTTGTTCCAAAACGCCACGCATGAGAACTGAAAAATATCAAGGCTATCGCAATAATCGCACTCGTAAACATAAGCACCACCAGCGGAACGAGCCAGGTGCCGTAATCAATCGTAGACCATGTCGGATCAGAAATCCACGGCTTCGCGACATACCAAAGAAGAAACGACGCGAGCAAGACAACAATGAGAATTGCTATGTGTTTTATCATTAGGTTCAGTATACTCTTACTTCTGTTCGTGTGGATTCTGCTCAATTGTTTCTTCGGTTGGTTTGGCCTCCGACTGTTGGGCATCGGACTGCGCACCAGCGCCGGGTTGCTGGCCGGTTGGCGTTGAATTCGTCGAGCCATACATGGCTTGGCCTATTTTTTGAATAGCCGTTGAAAGTTCTTCTGAAGCCTTTTTAATATTCTCCGTATTATCACTGTCTTTTACACTTTTGAGCGCCACGATCTTTTCCTCAATCTGCTTTTTATCATCGGCTAATACCTTTTCACCGGCATCTTTCAGCGACTTTTCCGCCATGTACACAAGAGACTCGGCCATATTTTTGGTATCAATGAGTTCTCTTTTCTTTGCATCCTCTGCGGCAAACTTTTCAGCGTCTGCCATCATGCGCTTCTTTTCATCTTCGGAAAGGCCGGAAGAACCTTCGATGTGAATGGATTGTTCTTTACCGGTTGCCTTGTCTTTGGCTTTTACATTGAGAATGCCGTTAGCGTCAATGTCGAATGAAACTTCAACCTGCGGAACGCCGCGAGGCGCGGGCGGAATACCATCAAGAATGAATCGCCCAAGCGTCTTGTTATCCGCGGACATAGGCCGCTCGCCCTGCAAAACATGAATTTCCACCGAGGGCTGATTATCAGCGGCGGTAGAAAACGTCTGCGTTTTAGAAACAGGAACGGTCGTATTCTTTTCGATCATTTTGGTCATGACGTTACCAAGCGTTTCAATACCAAGCGAAAGCGGCGTTACATCCAAGAGCAGGACATCGCGAATATCGCCTTGCATGATACCGCCCTGAATAGCGGCACCGATGGCCACAACCTCATCCGGATTGATATCCTTGTGTGGTTCCTTACCGAAGAGATTTTTAACCGCTTCGCTGATGGCTGGCATACGGGTTTGACCGCCAACCAGAATCACCTCATTAATATCGTTAATTTTTAATCCAGCTTCCTCGACGGTTTTCTTCGTTAACTCGATGGATTTAGCAATGAAATCACGAACGAGATCTTCCAGCTTAGCTCGCGTAAATGACATCGAAAAGTGCTTTGGTCCGGAAGCATCCGCAGTTAAAAATGGGATATTAACTTCAGTCTGGGCCGTACTGGATAGTTCATGCTTCGCTTTTTCGGCCGCATCTTTTAAACGCTGGATTGCAAGTTGATCCTTTGAAATATCAATTCCCTGCTCCTTTTTAAATTCCTCTAATAAGAAATTAATAATTCGTTGATCCAGGTCATCGCCGCCAAGATGCGTGTCGCCGCCGGTAGCCTTTACTTCGATTGTATCTTCTGAAACTTCCAGCACTGACACATCAAATGTGCCGCCGCCGAAATCATAAACGACAATTTTTTCATCTTTTCTGCCAGAGGCAGATCCGCTTTTGGCGGACTTTCCAAAGCCGTACGCTAATGCGGCGGCGGTAGGCTCGTTAATGACGCGCTTTACTGTAAGTCCGGCAATTTCTCCGGCATCTTTAGTTGCCTTGCGTTGGGCATCATCAAAATAGGCAGGTACGGTGATGATTGCTTCGGTAATTTTTTCGCCAAGCTTATCCTCTGCGTCGGTTTTGAGCTTTTGCAAAATCATAGCTGAAACTTCAGCCGGCTTGTACCATTTATCGCCGATCTTTGCCTCAACATCGTGCTGTGACCCTTCTTTAATTTCATATGGCAGCAGTTTCTTGTCGCGCTGAACTTCGGCATCTGAAAATCGTCGGCCGATTAGGCGCTTTATAGAAAAGATCGTATTTTGCGGATTTGTAACGGCCTGCCGCTTGGCCGTGATACCAACGTATCGTTCTCCATTTTTGCCGGCCGCAACCATCGATGGCGTCGTGCGCATACCCTCTTTATTTTCAAGCATCCGTGGTTGACCGCCCTCAACAATAGCCATCGCTGAATTAGTTGTCCCTAAATCGATTCCTAAAATCTTTGACATTTGTATAAGTGGTTCTGAAGCAATGTGATATTTAGAGGGGCTCTCGGAGCGCGACGGCGCGAGAGTGAGCGCAAAATCCAGCAGGATTTTGACGCGTACCCGATAATATCACATTGCTGAAGAACCGATTTATTTTATTATTTTTACTCGCGCCGGCCGGATCACTTTTTCATTTAACATATATCCGGCTCGAAATTCCTCTGTTACCTTCTGCTCATCTCCTTGTCCTTCTTCCATCTGTACCGCTTCGTGAAGCAATGGATCAAATTTCTTGCCTATTGATTCTATTTTTTTGATATGGTGCTTTCGCAACGCTCCGTACATTTTCGCCATACTATGCTCGATTCCTCTCAGCCATTCTCGATCGGTGTTCGGAGGCGCATGCTGGAGAGCGATCTCGAATGTATCAAGCACGTCAATCATATCAAGAAGAATCCATTCATTGCCATATTTGACTGCATCCTCGACTCGCCGCGCCTCATCTTTTTTGAAATTCACCAGGTCAGCTTGCGCTCGTTTCCATCCGTTCAGGTATTCCTCAACTTTATCATTAGCTTGCTGAAAAGCTTTATCCTGAATTTGTTGAAGGGCTTGAGCTTCACTGGATTCCATCTCCTCTTCCAATGGAATGTTGATTTTATTGTGCTCTTTCATAATTTTCGACTGTTTCAGTTAATGTATTTACTTTTTCGGCTGTATAGTTTATCAGCCCTAAATTATATTCATAATCCATGCGTATCGGTCCAATAATGGTTACTGACCCCATGCGATGCTGTGGCAAATGATATTTGGCATGAATCATCGTTTCCTCTTCAATCGCTCCGAACGGGTTTTCTCTGCCAATAAATATCTTAAAATGCTGAAGCTCATTTATGCCTCCGAAAAATTGACGCTCAAGCTGAATAAATCGTTCATCGAACTGGTCAAAAAAACTCATCAGTTCGAAAGTGCGACCAAATTCTCGGAACTCTGGAAATTCCAGAAGACTAGCCAAGCCTTTCTGATAAAATTCGTCGCTAGCCGAATCATTTACGATTACTAAATTATCCGTAAGTTCATTAAGCAGATGCGCCACCATCCGGTTTATTTCCCGCGGATCATGAGCAACTTCTGCAAAAGCATTATCAATGCGCCGCTTTGAGCGAGATTCTACACCGATATTTTCCTGCTGTAATAATCCGTTTACAAAAAGCCGGTATGCCTTGTCGGTAGGAACTCTTCCAGCCGAGGTATGGGGCTGAACCAGGTAGCCGTCATTCTCTAGGGTCTGCATCTCATTTCGGATAGTCGCAGGACTAACATCGAGATTACTTCGCTCGACAACCAGCGCCGAACCCACTGGTTCTGCGTGCTTAACATATTCTCGGACAATGAAATCCAAGAGCTTTTTTTGTCGTTCGGTTACCATCACACCTTCTATTTTACTCATTAGCACTCTCGTGTCAAGAGTGCTAATCCATTTTCTACGTTCAGGCCACATGTTCAGCTTACTTGCTTCAGTACTTCCTCACCTTCGTTCCTCAACACATTTTACTTAGGGTTCGGGGCATATTTGTGATAAACTGCAAGCATGTTTTCTAAGGTAAAGCGCTTATGGCGCGCTCTCGGTCCGGGATTTATTACCGGCGCTTCCGATAATGATATCGCCGGGATTGGCACCTATACAATCGCGGGAGCAAAAACCGGCAATGGACTGCTGTGGGTACTTCTATTTATTCTACCATTCATGATCGCTATCCAAGAAATGAGTGCCCGTATTGGGGCACTTTCCGGATGCGGCCTAGCTGGTAATATTAAAACCCATTATCCCAGGTGGCTTCTTATAATAGCGGCCACCATGATTGTCGTCGCTAATGTTTTCAATGTAGGCAGTAACCTATATGGTATGGCAGGAGCTCTTAACCTGGTCTTGCCCGTCCCCATCACGATGCTGGCAATTGGGACTTCCGTTGTCGTTCTAATTCTCATCATCAAGCTTCGCTATCAGCAGATTGTTTCCATCTTTAAATGGGTAGCTCTCACTCTCTTTGCGTATGTGTTCGCATTTTTATTTGTGGAAGCGGATTGGATGTCCATGCTTAAACATACGATAATTCCTTCATTTCACGTCAATCGGCAATCGCTCCTTATACTTTTCGCATTAATCGGCACTACCATCTCTCCCTATCTCTATTTCTGGCAGGCCAGTGAAGAAGCGGAAAATGTCCGAGAACGCCGTCCTCGAATTCGCGTGTGTAAATTTCGGACCGTAGCACCCGGCACGCTTCAAAAATTGGCATTAGATACAAAATTAGGAATGGTGTTTTCGAATTTTATTTCTTTCTTCATTGTAGCACTTGCTTCCGCTACGTTATTCAAAGGAGGCGGAAATATTGAAACACTTCGCGACGCTGCATCCGCGTTACACCCGATCGCCGGAGAATATGCGTATCTTCTTTTCACGGTTGGTCTTATTGGTTCCGGATTGTTGTCCATTCCCGTACTGGCCGGATCAGCCGCTTATGTTCTGTCTGAACTCTTTAATTGGAAGGGTAGTTTTGATAAATCATTTTTGGAAGCTAAAGAGTTTTATATCGCAATTATGCTTTCCATCGTCGTAGGCTTGCTCATGCCTCTTGTCGGCATCACCCCGTTACAGGCGCTCTTTTATACCGGCATTATCAATGGCTTAATCGCCCCTATTCTGATATTTATGATTATTCACATGTCGAATAATCCCAACATCGTCGGCGAGCATCGCTCAAAAGTTCACACCAACTATTTGGGATATGCAAGTTTTGCTATAATGTTGGCGGGTAGCATTTTTGTATTTGTGCATTAAAAAAAATGAAAATTTACAACACTCTCACTCGAAAAGTCGAAGAATTAGTGCCGCTTCAAAGCAAGACGGTACATATGTTTGTTTGCGGACCGACGGTATACGATTTTATCCATATCGGCAATGCCCGTACATTTGTTATTTTTGACATGGTAGCGAAATATCTAAGATTTCGAGAATTTGAAGTTCGCTACATTCAAAACATCACTGATATCGACGATAAGATCATTAGCTGTGCCAGAGAAAATAATGAAGACGCGGAAATCTACGCCCAGCGCTTTGAAACGGAGTATTTTAAGGATATTAAAAGCCTCGGTATTGATGCCGTCAGCATCTATGTTCGCGCTACTGATCATATTGAGGCCATCATCAAGCAGGTACAAACACTGATCGATAAGGGGTTTGCCTATGAAATCAGCGATGGCATCTATTTTGATATCTCAAAATTTAAAGGCTACGGGAAACTATCCGGCCGCACTACCGTTAATGACGATGACGCCGTATCGCGAATTGACGAAAATCCAGGAAAGCGAAACTCGGGCGATTTTGCGCTCTGGAAACGCTCCGAAGGTGACGAACCGTCATGGCAAGCTCCTTGGTTTCCGGGACGTCCCGGTTGGCACATCGAAGATACGGCCATCACCGAAGCGTATTTCGGTCCTCAATACGATCTCCATGGTGGCGGCCGGGACCTTATTTTTCCGCACCATGAAGCGGAGATTACCCAACAGGAAGCGGCATCAGGGAAATCCCCCTTTGTTAAATACTGGATGCATGCCGGCTTTCTTGAGAACAAATCAGCAAAAATGTCCAAGTCGCTTGACAATTTTGCCACTGTTCGCGATATGCTTGAAAGATATCCGCGGGAAGTGCTTCGCCTTTACTTTTTAAGCGCGCATTACCGATCCCCGCTTGATTTTAGCGAAGAATCCTTCCGGCAAGCCCAGGCAAGCATTGATCGAATCACGGAATTTATCAATCGCTTAAAATTCTTCGAGAATAAGAACCCGAATGCCCATCGTTTTGATGAAGAGGTCGGCAATGCCGCTAATAAAACATATGCAGGTATTATTGATGCGCTCGATGATGACTTTAATACGCCAAAAGCATTGGGCATATTTTTCGAATTTATCCGCCTTAGCAATCAGTATATCCATGAAGAGAAGATAGATTTTCATTTCGCTAAGCGAATAATGCATGTTTTGGACATATTCTCCAATGTCTTCGGCATCATCCCTCTGGCCACCAGTGTAATTCCTCTGGAAATCACTCAATTGGTTCAGGAGCGCCAATCAGCCAAAGAACACAAGGATTTTGAAAAAGCCGATCAATTGCGCCGAAAAGTAGAAACTCAAGGCTATCTCATTGACGATACGCCCTACGGACCTCTCATAAAGAAAAGGTAATGTTTGGAAATCTTTTGATTTCAACAGGATATCCCCCTACTTATGCCTTGCTTCGTTTTCCTTGATCTAGAATAATACCCTTATGCAGAACGGGACCACCACTATCATGACGCAATTGCCGCCTCAAAATTTAGACGCGGAAAAATCACTATTAGGCGCTCTCCTCATCGATAAAGAAGCCATCAATAAAGTGATAGATATCCTGGGTGCGGACGACTTCTATAATCGCAATAACCAGGTTATTTTTGATGCCGTGATGACGCTCTTTGAGAAGCGAGAAAACATCGATATTTTGAGCCTGTCGAATAAACTGCGCGAAATGGGCGCTTTAGAGCAGATCGGCGGCATGAGTTATCTCACATCACTCGCCAATTCCGTGCCCACTTCCGCGCACGTTGCTACCTATGCCCGCATCGTTCAGCGCAAGAAAACTCTCCGCAATCTGATTGATACTGCGCATCACATCATCAGTCTCGGTTATCGAGAAGAAGATGATATTGAAAACCTTCTCGATGAGGCTGAACAAAGGCTTTTTCAAGTTTCCCAAAAAACTTACGGCCAGAGCTTCAATCCCCTTGCCACCGGGCTGGAAGCGGCCATGGAACGCATCAGCAATCAAGATAGCGGCGTAATGCGCGGTCACCCCACAAAGCACAGGCGTTTAGACGAATTGCTCGGCGGATTCCAAAAATCAGACCTGATCATTCTGGCCGCTCGCCCTTCGGTCGGAAAAACGGCATTCGCCATTGATCTGGCGTTACGCGCCGCGGAACAGAATATTCCGGTCGGCATGTTCAGTTTAGAAATGTCTATCGATCAAGTCATCGATCGATTCATTTCAACAAAATCAAGTACGAGTTTATGGAAACTCCGTACCGGAAAACTTTCACACGACGGAACCGATGATTTTCTTAAGATCACTAATGCCATCAGTGACTTAAAAGAACTCCCCATCTTTATTGACGACGCCGCTTCCCTTAATGTACTCCAAATGCGCGCTATGGCTCGTCGTCTGCAAGCTGAACATGGTTTAGGACTCTTAATCGTTGATTATCTCCAATTAATGGCCGCTCGTAGAAACTATGATAGTCCCGTGCAACAGGTTACTGAAATCTCCCGCGGATTAAAGGGACTGGCGAAGGAACTGAATATTCCCGTAATCGCCATTTCCCAACTTTCCCGCGCCGTGGAGCACCGAGGCGACAATGCTAAGCCGAAGTTATCCGATCTTCGGGATTCCGGCTCTATTGAACAAGACGCCGATGTGGTTATGTTTATCCATCGCGAGGATAAGGTAAATTTTCAAGCCGCCCAAGATAGCGGAAAACTAAATATGGCTCAACTTCTCATTGCTAAACATCGTAATGGCCCTACTGGCCAAGTAGATTTCCATATCGATCCTGATTCGCTTAAATTCCTTGAGATTGATAAAACTCACCAGGATATCGACTTTGCATTCTAATGAATCCTCGTTTTAAATATCTCGTCCGTTTATTCCAAAAACTCCCCGGCGTCGGCCAACGGCAGGGTGCGCGTTTTGTTTTATCATTATTAAATCGTGACGAACAGGAATTGCAAGAGCTTGGAGATGCTATCGCTACGCTCAAACAATCAGTCCGCTTCTGCAAAGAGTGCTTTAACGTAGCCGAGGACGAGATCTGTCTTATTTGCGCTAATCCGCGGCGCGATACTTCCAAAATGCTTGTTGTCGAAAAGATAACCGATTTGGACTCTATTGAAAGAACTGGTCTTTACCGAGGCCTATATCATGTGTTGGGAGGCAGTATTAACCCCGTGGAGGGTATGACGCCGGAACACCTTAAAATTCGAGAATTAAAAAGTCGCGTCCAGAAGCTTTCCAAAAATAAGGAAGAGTTCGAGCTTATTCTGGCTACTGGTACCGCCACCTCGGGGGAAACAACCGCACTTTATATTCGGGAACTTTTTCATGATCAGCCGATTATACTTACCCGCTTGGGCCGAGGACTCTCGGCCGGTTCAAATCTCGAATATGCTGACGAAATCACATTAAAGCACGCGTTAGAACAAAGAAAATGAAAAGGTAGAACCGATGTGTAACTAATGCTCGTCCCGAACGAAGTGCGGGACTGACGAAATCACATTAAAGCACGCGTTAGAACAAAGAAAATAAAAAGGTAGAATTACTACTCAAACAAAAATCTCCCTCGTTTAGAGGGAGATTTTTGTAATTTGGACTTTCGTAAATAGCTGACGATGGCCCTTCTTCTTTCGCTGGCGAGTTTTAGATTTAAATCTGAAAACCATTTTTTTCTTGCCTTTTCCCTCCGCGAGCACTTTTGCCGTAACCGTAGCGCCGGAAACCATAGGATTGCCTATTTTGATTGAGTCTCCGTCTGCGATAAGAAGCACTTCTTCAAAAGTTACTTTGCCGTCTTCCGAAGCGTGTTTTTCAATAGAAACAACGTCGCCTTCCTCAACTTTGTATTGTTTTCCTCCAGTTTTAATAATTGCGAACATTTCCTTAACAACAGCCTGCCCGTCCGAAGGAGGGCAAACATAATATAAAAATAACCTACGCATGATACCAGATAGACCCAAAATGGTCAATCCGATAATAACAGGAAGGGTGGGGTTTTAGAGTAACGCGGCATGCCTTCTCGGGAGGCTTACGGAGCGCGACGGCGCGAGTACGAGACGAATTTTCAGTAGAAAATTACGTCGTACTCTCCGAAAGACATGCTGCTTTATTCTATTCAAATAATCAAATAAGAGTAATCAAATAAGAGCTTACTTTGTTACTCTTGACTTTTCCTGTAATAATGATATCATTATTACATCCAGTTCGCTGGCTAAGAATAACCAGCTTTTACAAAGAAGAAAGGCAAGGGTAAAAGAATGAGTACGCTACAAGTTGCTCTTAGTGGGATCGCTCCCCAATTGAAGCTTGTGGAGCCTGGGCTGAAGCACACCGAGCGCGTGCTTCAGCTGATCATCGACGGGGCGGCCAAGATGGATCGCGCCGTCATGGGTATCGACAAGATCACCCGCCTCGTGGGCGCCATCGAGCTCCCCGACGCCGAGTCCACGGCCATCGCTTGGTTCCGCGAAAACGGCATCAAGCGACTCGCCGCCGCGGTTCTGGCGATCCGACTCTCGGACCATTCACTGGTCTACGAGATCCGGGTTGGCGATACCAAGATTCGAGACATCCATGTGGTGGGACGTCTGCGCAAGGCGGAAGCCTATGCGCAGGCCGTGGTCATTCCCAAACAGAAGTGGCCCCTGCTCACCGTCAAAGGTCAGCCGGATTTCAAGGCCCTCCGTCAGTGGTCCTGGGACCCCGAAGGAGCGGTGGTGATCCGGTCGATGGGGACCACCCGCTTGGCCGTCGCGGAAGTATTCGCGACGGTGGCCAACAGCCTCGCCGAGAACCTCGGCATCGTGGGTTGCTCCCCGCCCCGCGCTGATCGCCGCCTTCAGGCGATCCGCCGTGGTAACCAGTAGACCCCGCCGCATCTGTAGAAAAAGTCGCACTCACACTTTTCTCTCGGGTGCGGCTTTTTCTTGAAAAAACTGGAAATCAATGTACAATAAATACGCCTATGGCGCCATCGTCTAGTCTGGTCAGGACACTTGGTTCTCATCCAAGAAACTGGGGTTCGAATCCCCATGGCGCTGCGAACGAAGTGAGTAGTGCCAATAAACTATTTCGAGAGCCATTTTTTGCTTTGCCTAACAAGAAGCTCTTCTTTTCTTTCCGGCTCCGCCATAATTTCTTCCACAATCTTTTCCATGCGCATCCCTTGCGAGCCCTTTACCAGCACAAGATCCCCTTCTTTAATAAGTTCCTGAACTTTTGATTTAGCCTCTTCCGAAGTGTGAAATGTATAAATCTGTTCCCGCGCCATCTGGTTGGCGGCTGAATCGGCGATAAATTTTGCCTTCTCCCCAACGCATACGAGCGCATGGACAAGGTTGCCTACCTTATTTCCCGCCGTACGATGAACTTCAAGGCTATATCTTCCCAATTCAAGCATATCGCCTAGTACCGCTACCTTCCGAGGCGCCGAGCAATTCCGGAGCGTGTCTAGCGCAAGATGCATGGCGGCTGGCGCCGCGTTGTACGTATCATCAATAATGACACTACCTCTGATGCCCGGAATGATCCTAAGGCGTCCCGGCGTACCTCGATAACTCAAGAGACCCTTGTTTATTTCTACCAGATTCATGCCGAAATGAAGACCCACAATTGCCGCAGCCGCGCTAGCATACGTCTGTGATCTTCCCAACGATCCTTCGATTTTCATGGGCATCAGGCTTCCATCCAAATGTAGCTTAAAATTAATGCCCTGGGGACGGCCGCGATCATCAGTGCTTAAATCGAGATTTGAAATACGGACTGAAGCACCATCGCCAAAACCGAATGTCCTCACTTGCGCCTTGGTCACTGTTTGCATATCCAGAACTACTTGGTCATCGAAATTAAGAATAGCAAGGCTGTGAGGGTCTAATGCTCGCACCAGTTCGGATTTCTCTTTTGCTAATGCCTCGGGGCCGGAAAAATATTCGACATGAACCGGAATCTCTCCGACCGCGGTCACGACGCCCACAGTAGGCTTATATAATTTGACAAGGCGCGCGATATCACCGGGATGATCGGCTCCATATTCAAGTACGAGGACTTTAGGATATTCTAGAGGAAAAATAAGACCGATAATTCCACGGGTTATGACTTTTGCCCACAGAAAAAAACTGCTCCCTTTCTGATAATATTCTTCGCTCCAATCGCCTATGATCGATAATGGAACGCCAAGTTCGTTATTTAAGTTACCGCCGCTCATCCGCACGCGCATGATAGTTCCCAAAACGGCGCCAATGGCTTCCTTGGTGGAAGTTTTACCAACATTACCCGTTACGGCAACAATGGCGGGTTTATATCGCGCCAAATATGCTTGCGCGAGTGTAGTAAGAATTCTTTGAAGCAATGATTGCATCATTGTAGTGTCGGGGGGATATTATAATATTGGAGCATGAATTGAGCTATTTCTTTAAATGTCGGCGAAAGGCTATCTGCCGCGAAGGTGATGCCCTGTGGTTTATCAATTTTAATCATGATCGTAAAGCGCGCATCGTGAGCGGGAGCGAAGCCGACGAAATTATGGATATATTGATTCTCTAGATATCCGCCTTTACCGTCTGCGATCTGCGCCGTACCTGTTTTACCGGCTATATCATACCCGGTAATGCGGGCTTTATCAAAGCCGTTCTTTACAACACTCGTGAGCATGCCTTGCAGTTTTGCGGCTGTTTTTTCAGAAAGAGGAATACCGATGATCTCCGGTTGGGTTATATCCTCTCGTCCACCCTCATGAATCACCTTATCGACGATATAGGGCCGCATGAGCTTGCCGCCATTGGCAATCATCGAATAGGCATTAGTAAGCTGGAGCGGCGTAACGGCAATACCCTGGCCGAATGAAGCGGTCAGATGGTTGATCTTGCGCCCGGAATATAGATTCGCAATATTGCCGTTAACTTCTCCGGGAAGACTGATGCCGGTTTTCTGTCCGAAGCCCATATTAATGACGTAGTTAGTGAAATTATCATCGCCTACGAGATTCTCGACATACATGGCGCCGGTGTTAATCGACTTCTCTAATACTTGAGACATGGTTGAAGTACCGAATACATTATTACTGAAATTCTTAATTGTGTAGCCGCCAACTGTCACCGAACCGGTATCTTCATAGGTAGTTTGAGGAGTGATCTTTCCGAGATCTAATCCGGTAGCAATAGTAAATGGTTTAAATGACGAACCTGGTTCAAAGATTTCCTGAACGTTTGAATTAAGAAATGATCGAGTCTCCGCCGATGAGTAGACGTTTGGATCAAAGGAAGGCCGGTCTGCCATCGCCAAAATCTTGCCGGTTTTCGGTTCTTGGATAATAACGCTTCCGGCTATGGCACTCCATTTTTTCATCAGCGCATCAAGCTGCTTTTCCGCAAAACTCTGAATGGAATTATCAATCGTCAGAATCACGTCATTAGGGCGCGTAACGATTTCGGTTTTATTTTTGCCTCCGGCAAACCATTTGGTGAATAATGAAATTTTCTCTTCTGTGGCTGGCTCATCTTTGCCGAAGAGCTCGCGGTCATAGGAGGCTTCGATGCCGTATTGCCCGGCGCGGGAATTTCCGTCATAACCTAGAAATCCCAAAACATCGGCGGCAAGACCGTTATTTGGATAGAATCGATCCATCTCGTATGAAATGGAGATGTCTTTATTATTTAAGTTCTTTATTCGCGCTACTTGATCCGCATTGATCCGACGAGCAATCACCTTGAGATTTACACTATCGGAACGAACCGCTTTCTCAACTGTTTTTTCATCGACTTCGGTTATGGCAACAAGCGAGCGAATAATTTCATCTTTTTGCTCGGCGGGAATCTTGGAAGGCACTACTCCGATTACGGGAAATTTTTTGTTCGTAGCGGCAAGCATTGGGACATCAATACCATTCGCGATATAGATATTGCCGCGCGCAAGAATGTTATTGATATGATCAATATTTGCTTCGGCAATGCGAGCATAAAACGAATGATTCACATACGCCAAAATAAAAAGCCGATAGAAAACAACTCCGAAAAGAAGAAGCGTGATAGCGAAAAAAAAGTGGATTCGAGAATGTCCGTCCGAGCGTGCTCGCATATGTGTAAGTTAACCTGCCTGCCCTCGGCCCCGCTTTGGCGGAGCCTCGCCTTCGGCGGGGCGTGGCCGGCAGGCAGGCCCGCCTACCTACTTACCGGACAGGCAGGTCCTGACCCGACAGATGATATGCGACATTGCCGCTTTCAAACAAATAACTGACCTCCTTCGCTTCTATCATATTATGCTCGAGCGCAAAGGAGGTTAAGACAGAAGTATTTTCGAACTGTGCTTGTTGCTGGGCGAGTTCCATGCGTGTTTCTGAAAGCGTCTGAACTTCTCTATTCAACGCTTGCGTAGTGTACTGATCTGCCGCAATTGCATTAGCTTCAATGATATAAAAGAGAAGGAGTCCTCCAGCGAGCGCAACAAGAAGCATATTCAAAATAGTTGCGGGAGCGATAGGGGTAACTGCATAGGTCTCGTGTTGTACTTGCCGATGAACGGTTTGGTTTCCACTAGCGTACGAAAATTGATAATAAGGGCTCACGTGCGCTGGTCAAGGCATTCCTACCCAACCAGATTAAACTTTTTATTTATATTTTCTGGGCGATTTTCATTCCTGCTTCTTACAATTTTTCAATAATCTTCATTTTTGCGCTTCGTGCTCTTTTATTTTTTTCTACTTCGGCCCATGTGGGCTTAATAGTATCTTTTGTTACCCATTTGATAGTTCCGGCGACAACCTGTTCCTTAAACACCGTTCGAACAGTTTTGTCTTCTAGTCCATGGAAGGAAATCACCACTAGTCGCCCGCCGGGATTTAAAATTTTGATTGCCACTTCTATCCCCTTGCGAATTGTCTCGATCTCATCGTTTACCGCCACTCGTAATGCCTGAAATGTTTTCGTGGCGCAATGAATTTTGCGATGAGTGTACCACCCGGGTACCGCGCTCTTTACAACGCTGACCAAATCAGTTGTCGTCAGAATCGGTTGTTCCTTTCTGGCCTTGATCATGGCATTGGCGATGCTCTCGGCAAATTGCTCTTCGCCATACTTCGCTAGAATTCGCACCAATTGGCCCTCATCCCACGTGTTCACGATATCGGCGGCGGTAGTCTGCTCTTTCTTGGGATTGAACCGCATATCGAGTGGCTCTTCATTTTGAAATGAGAAGCCTCTCCCGCTTGAACCGTAGTGCCATGATGACACTCCAAGATCAAAGATCACGCCATCGGGATAAAAATCGTTCTCCTTCGCAATTTGCTCCATGTTGATATAGCTATCGTTCACCAAAATCATCTTCTCGAGCAAAGCGGAATTATCCATCCTAAATTCCTCTACCTCAACCGGATCAAATTCAATGCCGAGAACCTTTACATTAGGAAAGCGACTGATGATTTCCCGAGTATGGCCTCCACCATCAAGTGTGGCATCTATAATCTTTTTACCCGGAGTACTATCGACGGATTTGATAGGTTCAAGCTTGAGATATTCGATCACTTCATGTAAAAGGACTGGCGTATGGGGCATATGTTCTAAATCATGCCGAGCTCCCCCAACTTTTCGGCAATACTATCTGAATCTTTTTCTAATTTTTCTTTGTAGCTGGCCCACTTTTCCGAATCCCAGACTTCTAGGCGATTATACACTCCGGTGATAACGGCATTTTTCTTTAAGCCGGCATAATTTTTTAAATATTCAGGAATAAGGATTCGCCCCAACACATCAAATTCGACTTCTACCGCTCCGGAGAGCAATAAGCGGGCAAATGCTCGCGTTCCCTGCTGGCTCATAGGCAAATTGCCGAGCTTCTGGGCCAGCTCCTCCCACTGTTTGATTGGAAACACAAACAGACAATTATCTAACCCTCTCGTTAACACCGCTCCTTCCCCAAGCTCCTTGCGGAATTTAGAAGGAATTGCAAGACGTTTTTTGGCATCCAGGCTATGTTGATATTCGCCAATTAGCATATTTCCTTCTCATTTCCGCACAAAACGTGAGGATTGTATTAACACTTCTATCCACTTCTTAACACTCTTAGGTTTATAATATACCCCTCTCTCCCACTCTGCAACAGGCAAAAAAACCTCCAACTGTTGATAACTTTTAAGGGACCCCGTTTAAAAATTGGTCTCCTAAAGACCAGCGTCCGGTGGGGGTGGTTTTTTGAAACTCAAATGCTAGAATCGAAGCAATGACAGAAATTAACTTTTTCCAACGCCCGATAGCCATTACCGACCTTGAGATGACGGGACTCGATCCTCACAGTCATGAAATTATTGAGATAGGATTGGTTGTTGTTCGGCAACCGGACCTGAAAATTATCGATACGCTCGATATCAAAGTACGACCGGAACACATCGAAACGGCAACGCCAGAAGCGCTCAAGGTAAACGGTTACCGTGCCGAGGATTGGACCGAAGCAATTCCTCTTTCAGGGGCACTAGAGCTCTACGCTCAAAAAACAGCAGGCGCAATATTCTGTGCTCAAACAATCAATAACGATTGGCCGTTTCTAGCCGAAGGATTTTACAAAACAGGCGTGCGCCACTCCATGGACTACCATATGATTGATATCCCATCCATTGCTTGGATAAAACTAAGATTCGCAGACATCGGGAAAGTTCGCCTAAGCGCACTTTGTAAGTATTTCGATATAGTACCCGAACCGGAAATACACCGCGCAATGAACGGGGCCAAACTCGGGCACGAAGTGCTTAAGAAACTTATTGAACCCTAAATTGCCAATGTGAAGTGGACGGTACAGGATTTGAACCTGTGACCCCTGCAATGTGAATGCAGTGCTCTACCGCTGAGCTAACCGTCCAAACTACTTCATTACTATACTCTACCAGCTAGATCTCCAGCTTATTAATGATCTTTTCGTGAGGACCTTCTAATAGTACGCGAACGAAGCGATCAAACATGCTAAAGCGATATTCGAACTCCTCCCGCTCCATAAGACCAAATTTTATCTCCTTTCCCACTTCAGCTTCGAGCGACTGCAGAAAATTCGTGAGCTTCCTTTTATTAATATCGTCGCCCACAATAAAGAGATCTGCGACTGGTTGAGTATCGAGCGCCGAATCTTCCATAGTATTTAAAAAGATTCCCGAGACAATGGCAAGCTTAACGCGGCCCAAGACTGAAATCTTTTTCGCCAATCTATTCCGTTCATCCGGAGAAGATTTTAAAACGAGCGAACGAAGTTCTTGAAAAAATTCAAAATTGGGATTTAGGAGAAAAAATTCGCTGCCGCTCTTTTTAAGCGATGATGATTTTCGAGAAGTCAACCGCTTGGAGCGTACGAATTTTTTTGATTTGGATCTTCGGGATTTCATTGCTATGGTCTTTTTCGCGTTTTATTCACTAATCGTATCTGGCGAAGGATACTAAGTTCCTGCCGAATCGTCGTAGGTGACTCTTGCGTGCGGTGAGCGATTTCGCCCACCGAGAAACCTCTGGGATAGTTTCGATAAAGAAATTTAATGAGCTTCACTCGAGGTTTAGATCCAAACAGGTTATCAAGTATATTTTTTGACATGGATGCTGGTATTCCTCTAGAATAGGGGTAACGATTAGATACTGCCATTCGAGCTCAAACAGAGTGTAGCCAAATGGTCTAAAAAATGCAACTGCGAAGCCGCTATTTCGCCACTTTCCTTTATGGAGAAAATATACATTAAACCCACGTCTCAAGAAATCATCATTAAGGGAGCTTCGACCGAGGGCCACATGGACATTTTTTCGTATGATCCTTCGGGCGAACAAACCAAAAAATTAGGACACCTTTTTCTTATTGGACATGTTCAGCACGAGACGAACGATATGACGTACTCCATCAACCTGATCTCTGCGCTCGCCAAGCGAGAATATTACTCAACTTTCAATATCACACCAAAAGAAGCGTTCGCCGCCACACTCAAAAAAATAAACGAAGTTGTTGAAGAATTTTTTGAACACAAAGGGCTCAAAATTAATATCGGCATCTTCGCCATCGCTGGTGAACAGATGTACATTTCCAAACTTGGGAAATTCAAAGTACTCCTCGCGAGAGATAATAAAACCATTGATGTGCTCAATAATGCTATGTTCGATCGTCAGCATGTCCAGGAGAAACAATTCTCCAGCATTATCTCCGGCCAAGTGAACGAAAAAGATCGTATTCTCGCGTTTTATCCATGCCGCGCAACCACTGCTCGTGAGCGCTATCTGAAGATGTATCTCCATAAGTATGATTCGGCAGGATTTACCCAACAACTCCAAGCAATCAAAAAAGAAAAAGACGGATTCAATTGCGCCATGGTTTATGTCCAACTTGATAAAGTTAAAGAAACTACAACCACGCCACGTACTCAACCACAAGAGCTTACTATTCCCCAGCTGGCCACCACTACAGCGGGGCCCCGCCTCACGGCGGTGGTCAGCGTCACAGAAGCTAAAACAAATGCTCAAAAAACACGTAACTCTGTTAAAAAACCCGTTGACACGACAGAATCACCTGAAATAAAAGAAGTCTCTCCGGCCGTATCTCTTATCCCCGAAAAAGAACCCGTCAAGGACATTATCACAACGCCAAATCATTACCTGGAAACAAACATTGAAGTCCCCCAAATAATCCCCAGCGAGTTTTTACGGGGCAAAAAAGATAATTTCATCAGTTCTGTCGTGCATCGCTTCCAGTTTGGTCATCTTACACCGAAGAAAAAAGCAGTACTCTCCCTTATCGCTGTCGCGCTCATAGTCGGCACATCATTTGCGGTTCGAGCCGTTATCAATATTAATCCTGAAGTGAACACGTTTAATGACACCATTAAGACCGCCCAGGAACGACTTGAACTTGCCAAGATCAGATTAAGCCAGAATGACAAAACGGGTGCTCGAGGCATAATCAACAGCTCAATTGCTTCGCTCACCGCATTAGCATCGGATGGAACGGAGTCAGTCGAGATTGAACTGCGGCAGTTGCTCGATGAGATTGATCAAGCTCAAGATGCTTCCACCTCCCTGGTAATCCAGCTCCCGCAGGATCAAGGCCGCGCTATACTTCTTTCTAGCGGCAAAAATATGTTTGCTTACCTTAGGGGAACCGAAGACGGCGTTGGCCACCTGCTAACTATTGAAAATGGATCCGTTCAAACATCCAAAGAAGTGGTCAACACGTTTCCGAGTGCGCTTGTTACCAGTACCAAGGGCACACCAGTGCTTCTCGATATGGCTAATCAAAAAACGGTCGCCGTGAAAGATTCAGGAATAGAAATCGCCACATTCTCAATTCTCCAGCCGACCACATACTATTTTTACGAAGATAATCTTTATTTCATTCATGAAGGAACTATTCAAAAAGCGGCCGATATTTTCCAAAGCAATGCCGTACCTAAGAACTGGATGAAAAATGGCGCGTCTATAATCGCTGATCCTGCCTTGATGGCCATTGACGGAAGTATTTTCATCATAAGCAAGGATGGTATCTTGGCCACCTATTTCCGGGGAGAAAAAGTCAGTGAAGTTGCCACATCCTTGAGCATCACCGATAATCACCTCCTCTTGACTCACAATGATGCTCTTAGTTTATATCTCGTAGATACGAAAACCGGGCGCATCTACATTCTTGACAAAAAAACAGGGACGCTCTTAAAGACACTCAAAATCGGCAGTCAGGAACCTATCGTTACCGCAACTCTCGCCACCGATAATACGATCTATTTCCTCACGCAGGATAATAAGATATGGAAGATCTCCGCTCAATAACCTCCTTATATCAAAAGGGCAAATCCCCCGCTGGGGGGATTTGATCCGTGGTTTCGAATGAACTACTCGAGCGAAATTTAGTGAACTACTTGAGAGATTACTTGAGCTCCACAGTCCCGCCAGCCTCTTCTAACTTCTTTTTCATCTCTTCGGCGTCAACTTTTTTGACGCCTTCTTTAACCGTTGCCGGAACCTTATCAGTCATGTCCTTTACTTCCTTCAAGCCCAAACCGGTGATTTCACGGAGAGCCTTAATAACTTGAATCTTGGCGGCGCCGGCGTCTTTCAGGATAATCGTGAAAATATCCTTCTCCTCTCCTGCTTCAACTTGTCCGGAACTCGCCGAAGGAGCCGAAGCGGCAAAAGCTGCGGCGGAAACACCAAATTTTTCCTCCAGTGCTTTCACCAAGTCGTTAAGCTCCGTTACTGACATGGATTCGAGTTCTGTAATAAATTTATCTTTATCCACTTTTTTTGAACGACAAGTCACATGAGACAAGTGACAGGTTTTATCCTTGGTCGCTTGTTTCTTGTTTCTTGTCGCTTATCTGTTTAAGTACAATCGCTAAGCTCGACAATGGGTATTTCAGCATGCTTAGCAGTCGGGCGATGAGCTCAATGTGAGACGGCATCTTTGCCATTTCCATAAATCGCTCCACATCCAGGAATGAACCGTCAAAGTAGGCCCCAAAAAACTTCAACGCCTGATTTTTCTTTGAGAATTCATATACTTTCTTGGCAATTGAATACGCGTCATCATTTCCGACGACTACTCCCAGAGAGCCTTGCATACTGAATACATCCACGCCGTCATAGTTGAGATCTTTTACCGTCAGATCAGTTAAAGACTTCTTCGCAATGAGATATTCAGACTGCTTTAAGGAACGTAGCGCTCGCTTGAGCTCCTGCATTTGAGCCACTGATAAACCCTTCTCGCCTTCGCGAGCAAAGGTCGTAAAAATGGTAATGGTTGATTTCGGGAATTTCTCTTTGAGTTTCCCTACTTCTGTTTGTTTCTGTGAACGTGTTTTCATTGTTTTTCGGTAATTCAGAATCACTATTGCCCCCGCTTTACGGGACTTCGCCAAGCTATGTAGCTATACGGTCGCTACCGGCTGCGATTCTGCCCGCTTTTATTTTGTCTTATACAAAATAAAAGCGAAAACTGCGTTTTCACCGCAGTAGTAGACACAGCCTGCCTGCCGGCAGGCAGGACGACCTAAACTCTGCATGCTAACAAGTCGAGATACTGTACCTCGGCCCAATTGGTGGGCTATCTACGGTTACCGCAATAATATATCAAATAAGCCAAAAAACGTCAACCCTGTGTAGTAGATTTTCCGGCAAAGCTTCGCTTTGAATGCATTACCGGAAAATTCACTACGGGGTCAATCCCTATAGTCCAAGGTATTTTCTTCGATTTCGCTCATGCTCTTGGAGTGTTTTAGCAAAAATAAGTTCACTCCCGTCTCGCGTGGAAAGATAGAAGAGATATTCGTTTTTAATGGGGTTGCGCGCGGCATTGATGGCTACTGTTCCGGGATTCGAGATCGGCCGAGGCGGAAGGCCATGGCGCATATACAAATTGAATTCCCCATCTCTTCGTATCTCGGTGGCGATCGGCGCCTGCGTAACATCGCAACGCCGGGCAAAGTTCTGCGCGAGAGAGGTGCGCAGGCACCAGCCATACCCTACAGAAGCATCCATCTGCAGAAGCATGCCAAGTCCAAGACGACGTTCGATAATATCAGCCACCATTGCCATATCTTCTGGTTTTTTTGCCTCTTTTTCCAAGAGTGACGCCGTAATTAGAGTGTAGATATTCGGGTTGCCGGATTTTTTAGCATAAGTATCCGCAAATTTATTCCCTACCTCTTTTAGCACGGTATCTTTTTTAAAACGGTATGTATCGGGAAATAGCTTACCTTCCCTTGGGTAATATAAGCGTGCAAATTCCCCTTCTCTGGCCAAGCCGGCCTCGACAATCTTTTCGTCAATCTCCCAGATATTCGATCCTTCGGTAATAACAACCTTCAAATCATCCGATTCCGCCAGACCATTTACCAACCGATACGCGATCTGGAGAATATTCATCGAGCGCGTTAGATGGTACCGACCAGCCTGAAGCTGACTCTCCTGGCCGCGAGCAGTAACGTAAAAGATGAAAAGATATTTGCTTCGGATAAGCTGTTGAGATTTTAAATCGTCGGCAATACTTTGAAGATTTTGCCCTCGCTCAATGATTATTTCGCGGATCTCATTATCTTTTCGCTGGGCCGGAAGCCATGTACCCAGCATCACTACCGACAAACACATAATCGCCACGGCAATGGCGATTATGTGAGAGCGCTTTATTTGTAGACCGGTAGACATCACACTATTGGATAGGCGGCTGGTCAATGACACGCTTAGGAGGAATGGCGGCAACACCAGCTCGCAATTGCTCAAGCTTCTGAATCACAATTTGATTATCTTTATTCGTCTCGAGGATCTTTTCAATTTGAGCGATGGCGCCTGGGAAATCATTGCGCTCTTCCAGGAGAAGGCCGAGATACCAGCGGGCATTTGCAAAGTCAGATTTTAGAAATACCGCCTGTTGCATCGCATTATACGCGTCGTCCTTGCGATTTGCTCGGAAGTAGAGCAAGCCAAGCTGAAAGATAAGATTTGGATCTTGAGCATTGAACGGCGCGATCTTTTCAATCTGCTTAATGGCATCGGTAACTTTGCCTTGACGATCGTAGACCGCGGCAAGATTATAGATTGCAAGCCCATAGTTTGGGGACAGCTCTATAGCTTTTTTGAAATTCTCTTCCGCCTTCAATAGAGCGGCATCCGCGTTGGCATTAAACTGCGCGGCATTTGCTCCGGCTGATCGAGCTACCTGGCGATCAAATTCAGATTTTCCAAGGTACATCGAACCAATGCGGTTATAGAAAGAGGCATCGCCCGGTCGGAGCTCCGCTGCTTTCATATATGCCTCATCGGCAAACTTATCGGCGTTCTCCACGAGACCAATCAAGCTTTCGTATACCGTTCCCAGGTTAAACCAGTTGTTTGATTCTGTCGGGTCGAGCTTAGTAGCTTGAATAGCGAGATCACGAGAAGAAACAATTAGGTTTTGGACACGAGTTGCCCGATCCGCTGATCGCTCTTTTTTTTGCAACTCAGTCGTCAGTATGCTCAAACTTACCTGTGAAGCGGTGCGATAATATCGATCGCTAGCATCCCAATTGATTGCTGTGACGATCCGTTCCGCCGTTTTAGCGCTGTCGGTTTCAGTTTGCGCCTTTGCAAATTCGACATCAGCTAGGTAGCGGATCGTGATAAAATAAGCGCCGGTCAGCACAGAAATAAGTCCGACGATAAATCCAAGAGAAGAAGCTAAAGAGAATACTGGCCGATCCTCGATATTCACGATTCGCTTCTTTCCACCCCACACAACCAATGCCATCATGGCAAGTAATACATAGAAGACAAAGAGAAGCGTGATATTGAAGGAATAGAGGAACATACCGACACTTGCGGCGATCACTGCGGCAAATATCGCCGAAGATAAATGAGGATCAATCATGCCCTCGCTTATATAGTGGCGATAACGGACAAAAATATAAATAATACTACCCAAGAGGAACAAGACAGCTAGCACTCCTACAATGCCTTGGTGAACTATAATATTAACCACATGCGAAGTGCCATCAAAGAATTTAAGATTTGATAGCGTGCTATTTGCTAATGCTTTCGCGCCATATTTATCAAATGCGACGGAAAAGTTTTCGGGTCCATAGCCAGTTAGTACATTTTTACTTAATGTACCTTTCGCGATTTGAGTAGACAAGTTAAAGGAAGGACCAATTTCCACTGGAAAATTTTTCTTTACAGAGTTGAGGTTGAAACCAACTACCATAAGGAACACGCCCAGAACAATTATCACCATAGGCATCAAGAACCGAGCAAGAGTAAATCTACCGCCCTGATTCCAGAGTGCAAAATTTATGCTATCGAAGGCAATTAAGGCAAGCATGCCCGTAATGGCAACTACCCATAATACCCACCAATTTAAGATAATGAGAATCGCAAGTCCTGCCACCACACCGATTTTTGCTACATCGAGAAATGGAATCTTTGCCACCGCCAACCGATTTTTAATAAAAAGCGGTAAAGCCACAGCCGCCAAAAAACCGAGAGAATTCAATGAACCGACGGTATTAAATGCGCGTGAATGCGCGAAATTAAAACCAAGAATATACACGGCAAACATCTGGAAAAGACCGTAGACAAGGGTCAGAACGAATGAACCTGCTAAAATCGACATCAGTCTCTTTCCGCGATCATCAAATATGTTTACTATCAAAAAATAGATAATACTAAGAGCTAAAACACTGATAAGCGATTCGCTCAAGCTGATACTGACGCCAAATAAGCTCTTATCGCGAGTTATTGAAAAAATCGTAGCCACGGCGGTCGCAATCAGAGTGATAAGCACCACTTTATCCAATAAAGTAGACCGAAATTTAATCTGACCCGAGATCACAACCCCCAATAACCATGTGATTAAGCCTGTCCCAGCTACCAATACTAATAGGGTTTGTTTACTAAGTTCTAAAACGCTCGTTGTCCAAGGCAAAAAGAAGATCGGCAAAAGCGCCGTCCCGATATACAATATCCACCTTGTGATGGTGTCATATCTATCTGCTTTCTCCGAAACCGCAATATGTTTCTCCGATACAGCTAAATCTGCCTCTACCTGATCTCCGATCTCGTACGAAGTTAACGGTGTGGCTTCGTGTTGCCAAAAATTTAATTTCATTCCAACTACTAAGATTCACACCTTGCATATTGAGCATTCAATTCAATACGCAAACCGTGAACGCCAGTGAGTTAATTAATAATGTAGCTCTATTATCGCACATCAACCCTCCTTGGAAAGATCAACATATCCACAGAAATAGTAAAATAAGTAAGTTTAAAATTATCGTGATAATCCAACGTTATTTTAGACTTGACTCATAAATAAGTACGATCGACGTAATATGTGAGTATAAAAAATGTATAGGAATAACGTACATTTCAACTCTTAAGGAATGTCTCGGGAAAGAGTTTTCTAAGGTCAGCGTCGTACTCAATTGTATCCGTTGTTATGAACCGCGTGTAATGCTTAATGTTTTCCTCAAACAGCAGATCACGGAGAAATGAAGGCACTGGATGAGGGTATACCCAGACACTGCGCTGGAATTCTCGAAATCCAATTGCCCGAATAATACGGCGCAGAAAATCCCGATACCTACGCTTGTGCTCGGGAATATCGAAAAATATGATCCGCCATCCACCGTCCCACTTTTTGGGAACTGATGGATGAAAACCTGCTATTTCACCGTTCAAATATGCAAATAATGCCTCACGTTCACCTTTTGGGGTTAGAGTGAAGATCATTTTACTCTTGTGTTTAATGAAGCCCCTACTACGGAGGCGAGATACTGCGCTGTAGTAGTTTTGGGGAGATGGATATCCGTATTTCTTAGCGTATTTAGGAGGAAAAAACGCTTTTACAGTCCCCTCGCCTGCTTCCCAGAGAACCGCGAGAATTGCTCCGGCAACCGAGAGTGCTGTGACGCCAGATGAGTTATGTATTTCCGTGGACATTACCTTGCATTTTACGTCGATCGTATTTAAATGCAAGGCTTAGTTGCTTAGTTAAGGTTAAGATATTGTAAGGTATTGTATTGATAAATTTTATTCATAATCCATTCCTAACTTAACACCGTAGGTTTTACGGTGTTAAGTTAGGAATGGGTGTCGCCGCCGGTGTTGGGTTTGTCACCGCGGAGGGCTCTGCTGGTGTTGGAGTTGGAGTTGGAGTTGGAGTTGGCGTCGCTTCTACCGAAGGCGCAGGAGTAGGAGTGCTAGAAAGAAAAGGGTCGGGAGTTGGCGATGGCGTTGGGGAAGCACTTAGTATTGATGCGGATAAAGACGCAGGCGCCGGAGTAGACAAGACCGAAGTTATCGGGCTTGGGAATGGCGTAATTACTACATCTTGATCAAAACCTTTGCGCCGGGCAATCACCAGCCAATCAAATTTTCCGGTACTAACTCCATTCAACTCTTTCACCACGAATCCATACGGGGTCTTGGTCGCCACATACACTTGGCCACGGATTGTATCGCTGGTCGGAGTAACGAGCACTCGAAGCGAGATTTTATCGGAGATGATCGAGGTAAATGAATAATCAAAGAATACTTTAGCTTCCCCGTTCACGAGGTCGCTTGTGCCGTTGAGCTGGATCTCCCCTCTTGTTGAATCCACCCCGTAGGTCGCAAGATAGTTTCCGTTGTCTTCAACTAAATCAACTTTAGATTGATCGGCCGCCTGGGCACCATTGCCTTGGAAGAGTGATTGAGTGATGCCATCAGCAGAAGGCGCGATAGTAATAGCTCGTGTCCCCCAATCCGCCAGCTGGCGGAGTGGATCAAAGTTCGGCAACACGGTTGCTACCGCAAAGTAGGTTTTCTTTGCGCCCTCGGCGATGATATCGCCGGTCACTTTTAATTTTTGCATAACTACCTGAACAGCATCCGCGATTATGGTTAACACATTGCCGGTTCCGCTATACTCCACGATCACCGAACCGCTTGCCGTCTTCTCGCCTCCTTGCCCTGTACCATATGATGCGGGGCCTTGCAGTGATTTTGCAATCTGTTCGCTCTGCGAGGCAAGCTCTTGAATACTCTTCACCAACTGCCATACCGATGGCTGTTGAACCATAAGATAACCATCAGAGCCGCTTGCGACGTACTCCGGGAATAACTGCCGGATCTCTTGCGCGATGACGCCGGTCATTCTATCACCGGAAGCGTTCACCGTGTATTCACGGATACGAAACTTTCGGAGATCTGCGAGCGCTGACCCCGCATCGGTAATATCGCTCTTAAGCCGCGCATCTGACGAACAGGTGACGGTTTCCGATCCGGCTTCGGGGTTATGATCACAAGTTCCGTCGGAGTCCTGGAGTCTAAGGATAGTTGAATCAATCCCCGAGGCAGAGGCAAGGATGCTCCCATTCACATCCAGCTTGGAGTCGGGAGAAGTCGTCCCGATGCTGACATTCCCCGTGCCGGTGATGCGCATTCGCTCTGTCAGGGCCGCATCCGTCGTGGCATTTCTCGTTGAGAACGCCAAATCACCCTGCGAGCTGTTATCTCCATTCGTCAGCAACCCTTTTATCCCTCCGAACCAGCTCGCAGAGCCGTTGCCGCCAAAAAGAACAGCCCCGCCACTACCCGCTTGTTGATTGGGATCATTTAAGAATAGCGTCGCTCCTCGCGCACCCGTATTTGTTATAGCGGCGGTAGTTTGACCAGTTTCTGAAATATGCAATTGCGAGCGTGGTCCCGTCGTCCCGATGCCCACGTTGCCCTTGAGCAGGGTTGTGACGATGCTGTCGTTGCCCAGGACGGCGGTGTTGGAGCCGGCCTTTGCGTTATATCCGATGGCGATGCCGTTGGTGATGGCCGAGGTGCTGGCGACGGTGTCCAGACGGGAGGCGTATGCGCCCAGCAGTACCATCTTGGTGTCTATGACGGAGCGATTGTTCGCGGTGGTGCCGTATCCGGCATTGAGCCCGTTGGCGGTGTTTTCGTAGCCGGTGGTGTTGGAGTAGAGGGCCTGGTAGCCGTTGGCGATGTTGTAGTAGCCGGTGGTGTTGGAGTAGAGGGCGTTCACACCGTTGGCGATGTTGTAGTAGCCGGTGGTGTTGGAGTAGAGGGCCTGGTAGCCGTTGGCGGTGTTTTGGTAGCCGGTGGTGTTGTAGTAGAGGACGTACAAGCCGTTGGCGGTGTTGTAGTCGCCGGTAGTGTTGGAGTAGAGGGCCTGGTAGCCGTTGGCGGTGTTGCGGGTGCCGGTCATCGTGAGATTGCCTGATCCTCCGGTGAAGTAGTTGTACAGGGAGGTGGAGGCCATGGCGAAGAGAACATCGTTGTAGCGGTACGCGCTCCCTTTTGATATGTTCACGCTTCCCGATACATCGAGTTTCTGAACGGGAGCGGCGGTCCCGATCCCCACCCGATCGGTTCCTGCATCAATCACCAAGGTGTTGGAGTCAAAGTTCCATTCGCCTGCGGCGGAGTGGGAGCCGGTGCCGGAGAAGGACCACAGGCCAGTCACATCTTCGGCTTGTGAGAGCGATGCGGGGCCGCCGACACCCCAGTCAAGGCGGATCTGGGCTTCAGGGTTGGTGCCGGAGAGGGAGAAGTGGGCTCCGGAGAAGGAAATACTTGATATCTGATTAGAATTGAAGGTATCCCCTAGTTCAGAGACCTCAATAAAGGAGGAGCCGGTACCGGTCTGGGTGGTGACACAGGTAAACCGTCCATTCAGCCATTGGAGATTCTGGGTACTGGAGCATGTGGCAAGGGTGGCGCCGAAGAGGGAGGAGGCGGATGCATAGCCGGAGACCTCAAAATTTGAGGAGATGGAGACTAGAGAGTCAAAGTAGGCAG
>JBBTSY010000010.1:0-5078 GCA_038064515.1 Patescibacteria group bacterium
TATCCCAACGAAACAGGCTTCAGTATACCAAAATCTGCCCGGAAAGGAAGAGTTTAACCAAATTCGAACACGCGATTCTTGCCGAGTTTCTTGGCTCGATACATCGCCTTGTCGGCGGTTTGGATGAGCTCGAAGATGTCCTTTTCTCGGCTGTGCAGGGCGATACCGATGCTCGCCGTGACCGTCACGCGGCGGTTCTTCACTTTCAGGTTGATTTGTTCAATATTACGGCGGATGCGCTCCGCAACCATACGAGCTTGTGCCGCACGCGCCCACAACAGCGCGACAACAAACTCCTCGCCGCCCCAGCGGCCAAAGAGATCTTCCGAGCGGAGCGTCTTGCGGAGCGCGGCGCCAATCCGTTTGAGCGCTTTATCCCCCACCTCGTGGCCAAAAGTATCGTTGATTTTCTTAAAATTATCAATGTCCGTAAAGAGAATACAGAAGCGCACCGGCATAGGTGTTCGTCGGTTTTGATGACGCGCCGACGGATAGACAACGCGGAACGCTTTCTCCGCTTCATCTTTGAAACCACGGCGGTTGAGCACGCCAGTCAGCTCATCGTAAAACACGAGCTTCTGGAGCCGGCGCAGTTCACGCTCAAGTTTTCTGATCCGATTTACCATTAGTAGCCTTTTAATTTATCTATCAGCGCCCATTTGAACAATAGGCGCGATCTCCGACGCTGTAATGTATTTAATATCCTTTCAGCTTGTCGATCTTCTGGTGTTGTCTGATTTTTTCCAATGCTTTCGCTTCAATCTGACGGATACGCTCGCGAGTAACGCTGAATACTTTGCCTACCTCCTCCAGCGTGTGCGTTACGCCGTCGGAGAGACCGAAGCGCATGTCGAGAATCTTTTGTTCGCGGGGCGTGAGATCGCTGATGATTTCATTGATGTAAGACTTGAGAATCTTGCGGGCGGCGGAAACGGGTGGCGAGATGACATCCTCGTCGGGAATGAAATCAGCAAGCGAACTATCTTCTTCCTTGCCATCACCGACCGGAGCTTCCAACGAAACGGTGTCCTGGGAAATCTTGATAATGTAGCGGATCTTTTCGACTTCCAGACCCATCTCGGAAGCAACTTCTTCGGCCAGCGGATCGCGGCCAAGTTCCTGCACGAGACGGCGGACAACCTGCTGGTACTTGTTGATTGTTTCTACCATGTGCACGGGAATACGGATCGTGCGAGCCTGATCGGCTAAGGCGCGGGTGATCGCCTGCCGAATCCACCACGTGGCATAGGTCGAGAATTTATATCCTCTTTTGTAATCAAATTTTTCAACGGCTTTGAAGAGGCCGATATTGCCTTCCTGGATCAAATCGAGAAGGGTAAGGTTTGCCGAACGGCCAACATACTTTTTGGCAATCGAAACTACTAGGCGAAGGTTGGATAATGCCAGTTTTTGGCGAGCTGGTTCGTCATTGCGTTCGATCTTCTTCGCCAACTCTACCTCCTCTTCGCCGGTGATAAGCGGATATTTGCCGATTTCCTTAAGATACATCTGCACCGAGTCAGTTGCCGTTTCTTCAAATTCCGATGCGATACGCTTTTTCTCCTCGAGCTCCTTTACTTCTTTATCTTCAAATACTCGGCCGGATTCGATCACGTTGATATTCGCCGAATCAAAGCGCTCATAGAGCGCCTCCAGCCCGTCGATGTCCTTTTCGATATTTGGAAATGCGTTAAGAATTTCCACCTGGGTGACAAATCCTCGCTGTTTGCCTTTCTCAACGAGAAGCATGATACCGCTTTCACTGATTATCTCTTTGCGGCGGTCAGTAGGAACACGCCTCACTTTACGGCGATCTTTGGCTTTGCGCCTGATCAAATTCCGTTTTGGAGCAGGCTTCTTTGCCTTTTTCGCCTTCTTTAAAGCAATCTTCTTTTTCTTCTGAACTTTTTTCATTATACTTTTTGTATTTCGGCCAGCTGGCGCGTAAGTTCCATGAATTCCGTAGCAAGGGCGTGCGCCTTTGCGTCGTCATGGCGTATTTCCGCTTCTTTCATCTCTAATTCCAGCGTAGCTAATTTAGCGAGGACCGCTTTTTGTTTAATCCTGTGGAGAAGTGTGTAGAATTCCGCTTTTAGCGCTTCATCGGGGAAATCCTTCCAAAGCTCTTGTGATTTTAAATAGGCGAATTCCAAACGATAGGTGGAATTCTGTTCCCTAAAATTCTTCATAAAGCTGTCTATATCAAACTGCTTTTGCGCCGTCAGTTGCCGTACGATGGAAGCAATGCTCGGATCAAGGAATTGCGTATTGATCCGCTTTACGTCTTCCTGAAATAACGCCGGGTTTTTCATTATCACGGACAGTAGCGCCTCACTAAGCATGTCCATAGTTACGGTCGGCATCGATTTCGCTACCGTGGCTTGAGGCTTGGTCGTCTCTTCATATACCCCGAGATCATCCTTAATCTGGGCAATATCCGCACTTACGTCTTCCTCCCGCACTCGCAGGTAACTGGCCACGTGGTTCACCCAGTGAGAGCGTTCAACACGACTTTGGAGCCGTTGGATAAACGGTGCAATGGCGGCAATGATCGCTTTTTTGCTTTCGACGGAACTCGGGTCAAAGCTTTGGCGGGCTTTATCGAAATAGAATTCGATGACCGGCTTGGCTTTTGACACTACCTCCTGCCAGCCACTGCCGTATTTTTTTACATAATCTGCCGGATCCTTACATTCCGCATCTGTGATCGTCAGTACTTTGATATTGAAGCTTTGACTCAAAGCCAGGCCAATGCCGCGGCGAGTCGCAATCGCTCCCGCCTGATCAGTATCAAAACAAAAATTCAAATTCGTCGTATAGCGCTGTAATAGGCGCAAATGATGGGGGGTCAAAGCCGTCCCCGAAGTGGCTACGACATTTCTCACGCCAGCCTGGTAGGACATGAGCGCATCCATGTTCCCTTCTACGAGAACACAGGCGTCAGCGGTCTTAATATCTACCTTGGCGCGGTGGAGTCCGTATAATACCTTACTTTTGTCATAAATCAAGGTCTGGGGCGTATTGATGTACTTCGCTCCCTCTTCCTCTTTCGTCATAGGCTTAGTGGAAAAAACCCGGCCGGTAAAACCGACGACTTGGCCATTGATATCTAAAATGGGAAATGTAATGCGTGAGCGGAAGCGATCATACTGGCGATTGTCCTTCGGCACCGCCAATCCTGCCGCTACGATTTTGGGGTTCTTGTGGCCGCGGTCATTGAGGAATTTTCCCAACACCTGCCAGTCATCGGGTGCAAATCCCAATCGGAATTCCCGGACCATCTCTTCATCGACGCCGCGGCTTTTCAAATACTCCCGCGCCTTCTGCCCCGTTTGGGAATGAGTCAGTTGTTTTTCAAAAAATTGTGATGCCGCTTCGGTAATCTCGTATAGCTCGGTTTTTTCACTCTTACTTTCAGGAGTGTAGCGATCTAATTGCACGCCGGCGCGTTGAGCAAGGATGCGCAACGCTTCACCGAATTCCACGCTCTCGATTTCTTTGATGAACCCAAACATATCGCCGCCTTTGGCACAGCCGAAGCAATGCCAAATCTGCCGTTCGGGAGAAATATAAAAAGAAGGGGTCTTCTCGTTGTGGAACGGACAGCGAGCCTTGAAATTTACGCCAGATTTTTGAACCTTAATGTAACCGGAAATGACATCAACGACATCAAGTTTCGATTTTATTTGTTCAATGGAATCTGCCATGAGGAAACTTAAACGCACAAACGGCAAAGGAGCGAATCCCTCGCCTTAATATGTCTATATGGTTAGATAAAATTGTACCACAAAAAAATACAATGGGAAGATATTGCCTAGGCGGCCTGTGTATAAGCCTCCTCTACGGCTCGGGCAGTTTCCATGATGCCCTTAATATTTAGAAGCTGTTCCAGTTTATCACGCAGTTCGCTTTTTGGTATTCGCCCGATGAAGCCGGCGGCTTCAATAAGTTTTTTACCGGAACGGATGCTGTCTCGCGCCGCCTCAAGGCTTCTTTTCACAAAGTTGCCGCCGTACGGCTCGCCGTTGATTTCAATGGATTCATTTTTTGCCTGCAACTCATCGCAGATAGCGATAAATGCATCGATGCTTTTAGCAGATAAAAGCCGTTCTTTCGGATCCGTAGACTCCACCACGCTCATCGACTCCGTTTCCACGGGCACATGAACTTCCGACCTCTCGCTTTCAGCCATAACATTATTCGTCGCATCGGCTTCTTTCTGGGCATACATGTTTAACGCTTCCGACGTAGGGGCTTGAAAAATCCTGGTTGGATCAGAATCTTCCTGAAACTTGCCATCAGAAATTGGTTTAGAAGCTGGTGTCTCTACATGCACGGGAACCTCTGGAACAGGAGCGCTCTTTTTCATTTCGGCATACTCTTCTTTCGTCACTCTTTTAATCTCTCCCTTTTCCCAACGAAAAATCCCCCGCTTATCAAGGTCTTCGTTCCGCTCAACAGATTGTTCTAGAGATTCTGGCATTATTCAGAAACTTCTTTAACGTATTTAATGAATTGGGCCAGAGGAATAGTCTTTTCCGATTTTAAAATAACCACGAGCTCTCCGCTTGCATCCTGCGTGACGCCCTCGACTTTCCAATGCTTGCGGAGTTCTTCAAAAAACTCTAAATCAATTTTGGTGCCCCCCAGGGATTCAACCAGTTCGCGAATCTTTTCGGGAGGATAAAACTTATTTGTTTTCCCCGCATCTCCGTCTAGAGATTCAGCAGGCTTTTTTTGAGCTATAGATTCTGTTATAGTAGATTCAATTGGCGAGATTCTCTGCGGATCTTCAAAGATAAGATATTCGTCTTTGCCGTCAGTAAATTTTAGCAAACGTTGGCCTTGTTCATTTCTAATAGGCTGTCCCTCCGGCGGGAATTGTCCCAGAAAGAATAATTGATCCCGCTTTCCCTCGGATAAGATAACATTGACGGTTTCTCCTATAGTAAGATTCAGATCTTTATGTTCTGGAGGAAGATTTTCCCGGCGACCCTCATTTTGTTGGCGTTCAGCATTTTCCATATCGCCATTGTACCCTCTCCATAGAAACCTGCAAGCTACATATTGATAGATTC
>JBBTSY010000011.1:0-7754 GCA_038064515.1 Patescibacteria group bacterium
CAATAAGCTGGTGCCAGTCATTTCAGTTGGGGCGGGTATCTTAAAAAGGTCTAAAATAGTCGGAGCGATATCAGAAATAAGACCTACGGGATTATCCATTGATTTTATAACTTCTTCTTCCGTGCGGGTACGCTGATACTCGCGAGCTACAAGATGAAGCGGGACGGGATTAAGATCATGCCGGGTTTCGGCTTCTCCGGTTTTTCTATGTACTAATGATTCAGCATTGCCGTGATCGGCGACAATAAAGAGGATACCATCCTTAGCGATTATAGTTTCATACATCTTGCCGAGTGCGACATCGACACTCTCGATGCCTTTAATCGTATTTTCCAAGTTACCGATATGAGACAATACGTCAGCGTTGGCAAAATTGATAATTGTAAAATCGTAGAAATTTTTTGCCGTTTCTTCCATGAATTTTTGTGTAATTTCCGGCGCCCTCATCTGTGACTCGTGATCTTTACGCGAAGGAATTAATACATCTTCCTCGCCTTCATACGGCGTATTTCGCAAACAGTTGAAGAAATACGTGGCATGAGCGTATTTCTCCGTTTCAGCGATATGGAGTTGCTTCTTGCCGTTCATACTTAAGACTTCAGCTAGGCCGTTATTAACTTCCGGCAAAGGAAAGGCGACATGAAGACTAATCGCAGGATTTTCGAAATACTGGGTCATAAATGAAACGAAAAGATTTTTAGGAAGAGTGCGGGGGAATACTGTCAGAGTGGAATCGGTAAATGAACGAGAAATTTGCCGCATACTGTCTTCTCGGAAGTTAAAGAAAATAACCGCATCATTGTCCTTGATAATTCCCGTAGGTTCGATGAGAGTCGCAGGAATAGTTGTGTCCGTAAATCCCTGCTCGTAGTACTGCTGAATGCTTGCTTCAACGTCGGTAGCCATGGCACCCTTGCCGGCGATAAGCAATTCGAATGCCTGCTGTGTGCGTTCCCAGTTATTATCTCGGTCCATGGCATAATTACGGCCGATGAGCGTGGCAATCGTTCCTAGACCTATTGATTTCATCTGTATCCTGAATTTAGCTAATTGTGCCGGCAGTTCCTTGAGTCCTGAATCTTTTCCGTCGCCAAAAAAATGGAAGTAAACCTTAGTGATGCCCTGTCCCTTTATGAGCCGCATAAGCGCTACCAGGTGTTCGAAACTGGAGTGCACGGTGCCGGATCCCAAAAGTCCGATAATATGAAGAGACGAGTCATGTTTTTTTGCGTGATCAGTAGCGTTGAGGAATGCAGGATTTTTATAGAAGTCGCCGCTGACGATTGCTTTAGAAATGCGAGTAGAGTATTGAGATACAGTTCGTCCCGCGCCGATGGTAAGATGACCTACCTCGCTGTTGCCAGTCTCTCCCCAAGCGAGACCCACTGCCGCGCCAGATGCCTGAAGCGTTAGTGAGGGAAAATTTCTTTTAATGAGATCAATCGTCGGTGTTTGCGCGCTAGCAATAGCATTTCCAAGCTTTTGCTTGGAATATCCCCAGCCATCAAGAATAATCAATACAATTGGTCGCATGTAGTTTCCAGTATAGCAGGATATTTTAGTTGGACAATATTGAAGAGCGCTAAATTTGAGCGCCTGCCGGCCCTCGGCCAGGGATTTGCCCGCCAAAGTTTTGTCCCAAAATTTAGGCGGGTTTGCATAAATTGCTATATTTGTTACTTTTATATCAGATCATATCGGTATGATATGAGGCTATTAATCAGTTCAGTAATCAAAGAACGCTTCCTTCTTGACCTGGGATTCGCAAGAACCGTCCGGTTGGAGCTACCGAGATGTACTTAACTCATCACAATCATGGTTATAACTTTAACCCTGCTAACTGCGGGAATTTTAACGTTGCTGATAGGTGTTGGAATTGGGTACGCCAGTCGTAAATTACTGGCAGGCCATCGTGCAACTCAAGCTGAAATACGGTCCCAGGAACTTTTAGCCGAGGCAAAATCTACTTCTCAAGACATTCTTCTTGAAGCTAAGAACAAGTCTTTGAAATTGCTTGACGACGCAAAAAAGGACGAGAAAGAGCGTCGTGATCAGCTGACAAAGATTGAAAACCTTTTGACGCAAAAGGGGAGCGAACTCGAAGAGAAAAGCAAAGAACTCGGCCAGGAGAAGAATACTCTTAAATCAAAAGCCGAAGAGCTCCTCAAAATTAAGGAAGAGCTGGAACAGGATCGGCAAAAACAACTCCAAGAGCTTGAACGCATTACATCATTAAGTCGAGAGCAGGCCAAAAAGGAAATTTTTAAGAAAGTCGAGGAGGAGTATCACGACGATCTTTACCAACAGCTCAAGAAACTCGACAATGAGAATCGCGAAGAAATCGACAAAAAGGCTCGAGAGATCCTTACCATGTCGATCCAACGCTACGCAGGTTCGCATATCGCCGATGCTACGACAACTATTGTTAATCTTCCTTCTGATGAGCTTAAGGGCAAGATTATCGGTAAAGAAGGCCGAAATATCAAAACAATTGAGCGGCTTACCGGTGTTGACGTTATTATTGATGATACTCCGGGAACACTGGTTATCTCTGGCTTTGATCCCGTTCGCCGCCAGATTGCTAAATTAGCGCTCGATAAACTTATTGTCGATGGCCGCATCCATCCTACCAAGATTGAGGAGATGGTGGAAAAAGCGAAAGTTGAGATAAATGTAAAAATAAAAGAAGCGGGTGAAGCGGCGCTTTTTGAAACTGGGGTTGGTATTGTTGATCCTAAACTAGTTTATCTCCTCGGTCGCTTGGCGTTTCGCACAAGCTTTGGTCAGAATGTGCTTGTTCACTCGATTGAAATGGCGCATGTCGCCAGTATGTTAGCCGCGGAAATCGGCGCCGACGTCCAAGTTGCTAAAAAAGGCGCGCTTTTCCACGATATCGGAAAAGCGGTAGATCATGAAGTTCAAGGAACGCATGTCGAGATCGGCCGTAAGATTCTCCAGAAATTCAACGTGGACGAACGTGTTATTCGCGCCATGGAGTCCCATCATGAGGAATATCCATATTCCACGCTTGAATCCCGCATCGTTCAGACCGCCGACGCCATCTCTGGCGCTCGTCCCGGCGCTCGCCGCGATTCCGTTGAAATATATCTTAAACGTCTGGAAGACCTTGAACGCATCGCCGGGTCGTTTGACGGGGTAGAAAAATCTTATGCCATTCAAGCGGGCCGTGAATTACGCATCTTTGTTATGCCGACAAAGATTGACGACCTTTCAGCGATGAAACTCGCGCGCGATATCGCTAAAAAGATTGAATCAGAAATGAAATACCCAGGCGAAATTAAGGTAAATGTGATCAGAGAGACCAGGGCTATCGAATATGCGCGTTAGTGCTTCTTCTTGCCCCATGCCCTGACTCGGGACGACGTCGCCGTCTGATGACAGCGCGTCTCGTTCTCGCGCCGTCGCGCTCCGAAAGCCCTCGCTAGGGCACGGGGCGTCCAGCCGCTCATAAATCGAAAATCAAGCACTTTTCCACACCCCTATTGCAATATCCGCAGAAAACCTACACAATTACTGGGATTGAATGATAATTAACTCGGAAAGGGCTAAACCCTGCCGAATATATGAAAGGGGGTGCACATATGGAAACTGTAAAAAAGAACCAAGTATCACAAGCGCTTGCTGAAAAAATGGGTGCTACCAAGAAGGATGGCGTGGCATGGCTTGATAGTTTTATCGAGCTCATGACCAATCATCTAAGAAAAGGAGACAAAGTCAACTTAAGTGGTTTCGGCATTTTCAAAGTCGCAGATCGTAAAGCCCGCGAAGGACGAAATCCTCGAACCGGTGAAACGATTCAGATCGCAGCCTCGAAAAAATTGCGATTTACGCCAGCTAAAGTTTTGAAAGAAGCAGTTAAGTAAATTGATATCTCGGATCCGAAATATCAAAGATAAAAGCCCCGTACGGGGCTTTTATCTTACCTGGGTTTAGAAGGGGGCGGGATAGGAGGCTTTGGGGCACTCCTATCCCGGCGTGGTGCGGCTAGTTGGTGACGGTAATCATGCGCGGCACGAACAGTGCCACGCACTCGTCAGGTGTCTGGCCCACGTGGCAACAGTCACCACGGAGACAGACGAGCACGTTTGGCTTCCCTGGATGTCTCATGGGTGCCGACCCGCAAACGCGGCACCTCGCTGAAGTGTCCAGATACCATCCTTCGGGAGACAGGCCCTTACACAGTCCTCCCGCCAACTTAGGCGGCAGGCTGTTCATGATGGCCATCACAGTCGAAACGTGCTCACCGTAATCCTCGACGCTCAATAGGCACCTCCAGCAGGGGACGTTATGGCCCCTTCTAAATTCAGGTGTTTTGGGTTGTTCCAAGATTATACCACGCTATCGGTATAAATCAACCCTCACACTCACTGACGAGCTGTTCCTGCCTGCCGGCAGGCAGGTCTAGTGAATGGCGAGAACTATTTTATAAAAAAGATAAACCTGGTTAGTTGGAGAGCCTTTTCTAAGCACACAGCTTAGCGGAACACGAGCCATATCTCGTCAGTGAGTGTGAGGGTCAACCCTCGATATTTTTCTCAAAATGCTGGTAATCCTTTAGCGATTCCCAAGTGCCGCCCCATGTCCAACCCAATTCCTTAAACTTCTGGACGATGGGATGCTTCATGGTAAGAGTTCCCGGTTTCGCGGAATCATAGGTCGCGCCGGCAGGCTGTACGATAGCACCGTGGATATAAGGATTGACGCGAGGATTAATATCAATGGCCCGGCCTCGCGCGTGCATGGAAAGTTCAGCCTTCCCCGTTTTTACTCGATAATTAAAAGCCGAAGTATTATTAGCACTCATCGACAATTCATCGTTCCAGAGGAAATCTGCTTGAGAAATCGGAATAACGCGTTCAAAAGGGAATTGAATTTTCAGCGCTAAATCAAAAATTTGCGAAATATCGCTTGCTAGCGTCTTATCGATTACCACCTGACCTTGATGAAGTTTGCTATCAAATCCGAGATAGACGACATTAAGAACCGCTTGGTTCTCGATAATGGAATTGGGACAATCAGTTGATAAATTGCTTAAGATTGCTTCCTCGCGAGTCATCGAACTATCGATGATTGGTGGATTCATAGTGATTCAATGGTATACTAGCTCTATGAATGTGAAAATAGTTGTTGTGTTCATGATCACTTCTTTAGTGTTCGGTGTTATCGTGGCCCACTTTAGTTTATCCGATCCCGAATACCATGCGGCTTACCCGATGCTACGAAATGACCTTGATATGATTTATCAACAAGTGGAGCATGATCGGCTAGAAACAAAAATTATTTTAGTAAACCACCATCTCCTCGCACCCCATCTCATCGCTCGAGCACTTGCGGGCGTAGCTACAAAAAATAAACAAACCGTTGTACTTATTAGCCCAAACCACTTTGGCGCGGGTGACGGTTTTGCTATTACAACTCTGTATCCATGGAAAACTTCTTATGGAGTACTTACTGCCGATAGAAAGCTCATTAAGCAATTAGTTAGAGCTGGGGTAACGATTGATCCAGTGCCATTTGAACGAGAGCACGGCATTTCAAACATAATACCTTTTATCAAAAAATCCGTGCCTAATGCTCGTATTGTTCCAATCATGATACGAGATACCGCGAGTTCGCAAGATATAGATGCTTTAGCCAAAGCACTACCACCCGACGCTCTTATTATTGGGTCTTTTGATTTCTCGCACGAGGTTACCGGCACTGTAGCAGATATGCAGGATGCCAAGTCACTCGCTGCCCTGGAAACATTTGATATTACAGCAGTTTCTAAATTAAGCCTGGATTCTCGTTCCGGTCTCCGACTCCTCATGCAATACGCGGCACTACGAGATAAACGTCACTTTGTTCTATTCGGAGCAACAAATTCTGCGAAGATACTTAAGCGCCCAGATCAATCCGACGTAACGAGTTATATTGCCGGATATTTCACAGACTAGATCGAGAGTGATACACTGAATCAATGGATACTCTACAAACCCCACCAACGAAACTAGATCCGGTACGGCGAAGTTCGAAAGTAGTTTTGATTGTACTTGGGGTGATTTTCTTGTGCGTAGCAAGCGCCGTTGCTGGATATTTTTTCTACGGTGCTTTTCGTGGTTCTGATGTTGTAGATTCAACGAGCTCACCTACGCCAAGCGCATCAGGGGAGAGCGAGGTTCGCTGGACGGAACCAAGCGATATGGGGAATTTAGACGCTTTGTTTACCAGCAGTGAAGGCACGTTGGGTGATAAGTACTATCTTGTAGGGACAATTATTTCGGGTAAATATAAGGATGGTAACGTTATGGTGATGCTCGGAGGGTGTTATGGCATGTGTTTTAGTCAGAATATTTACCGAATTATTCGAAAAACGACAATGGATGGCGTACAGACATTCTTACTCAAAAAGCAATCCGACTCTTTGGGAGACGGGCAGTACGTTAAGTTGAAGAGCGAGGTAGTAGTAGACACAGAGTATGAATTGCCCGGTCTCGCGTTTCCCGATGAAATTCGTGGCCCGAAAACTCGACAAATTCTAAAGCGGGATATCATATATCGCGGCATGTTTAATTTACTGGTTACAAATTCTGAGAAGGCCTTTGGTATTCCACAGGGTGATGTTTTCATCTCAAAAATCCAAGATACAGCAACTATGAACGGTTTCTATATGCGTGCTTCAGATGGAACCCAAGTGACGTATAAACTGGTAGTTGATTTTGTGGGTGATGATCGGGTGCCTCAAGTAACCTGGAACGATGGTTCACATAACGTAGATCAGTATGAATACACTGATCTAACTGGATGTGGTAGTAGCAATTACGCTTCAGTCGTTACTGGTCTTGTAAATCAAACAAATGATCTCGTGTCTGCCGGAACTAACTCAAGGGGCGACACGATATATACACTCAAGGATACAGATAATAAGTTATTACGGGATGACTACGATGAGAAATATCTCAAGGACCGCTTCAGCTATGACGAGTATATAAAGGCAAGACCAATGTTTTTCTGGATTGACCCGTTCCAACGAGTTATCAAATTTGAGAACGCAAAGTTTGTTCCTGCGGCTGAATGTGGCAAACCGGTAATTTATCTTTACCCTGAACATACCACGCAAGTTTCAGTTCAGCTTGAACCGCAAGGAGGCTTCTCCTTTACAGAACCAGCCTATGATGGAGGATGGTCGGTTATTGCAGACTCTAACGGGAATCTGACCGAAACAAAATCTGGCAAAGTTTATCCGTACCTATTTTGGGAAGGCCGAGGTGGTATCTACGATCGGCCAAAGCGCGGATTTGTAGTAACTCAAGGCGATGTCCATGCATTTTTGATCCGCTCTCTCGCTCAACTCGGATTGAATTCAAAAGAAACCGCGGATTTCATTGAATTTTGGGAACCTCGAATGAAACAAGCACCTTATTACTTCGTCAGTTTTCTCGGTACCCAGGCAATGAATGCGCTTGCACCGATGAAAATTACTCCCGAACCAGATACGGTCATTCGAATTCTAATGGACTTTTATCCTCTCGAGAAATCGATCAAAGTGGAACCCGTCCACTTAAAGTCGATTCCACGAAAAGGATTTACCGTCATTGAGTGGGGTGGTGTTATCCGATAAGAGTACAAATGGAAGCAGTTCCGTCACTTGTGTGCGCGCAGCGATTTCGCTTCCTTACAATTTGAAGTATTGATACCTTAATCTCATTACCTGCGAAGGAGTGTGGGATAAAGTTTCCGAAAGTTATCCCCAG
>JBBTSY010000012.1:0-30111 GCA_038064515.1 Patescibacteria group bacterium
GTCGTCCCCAAAAGGTATTAAACTGGCGCCGCGAGGAAAGCAAAACTAGAAGCGGCAAATCAAGCTTGATTTTAAAAAAATGATCGAGTTCATTCTTTACTGTTCGGAGAACTCGAAGCAGTGGTTCGTCCGTTCGAGCTTGGGCAACAGTAAGACTGATATTTTTCATAAGATATTAAATAATATAAAAAGGGGGCGCGGCCGCTAGCAACGACCGCGCTCAACTACTTATCACGACTTGCTTCACAGCGCAGGTGGATGTGCTCAAACAGCCTCTGCCGCATTTTGCAGAATGCGTATGGAGCCGAAAACGTTCCGCCAGTTGCGTATCGTGCGAATGGACACCCGCCTCCACAGACGCGGAGCCAGCGACAGTCTAGACATTCTTCTTGGCCTCTTGCCATTGATTGGCGAAGCTCGATTGCTCTCGGACTTTTAAGGATGTCTGGAAGAGTCGCTGTTCCAAGTTCTCCAAGCGCTATGTCGTTAAATCCGTGGAATCGAGCACACGGATAGACCCGTCCGGACTCGTTGAGGGACACAATCCAGGAACAATTTCCTCGCCAGGAACAAACTCGAGTTGTACCACCTAGCTCATCGCGGAGAATGTCTTGGAACGTGCGGATGCGTATTGTCGGATCGTCGTGCTCCCACCATCGGTCGAACATTCGGATGAAGAACTCTGACAGTTCGTCATTCGTCGGGACTCGCTTGCTCGGTTGACCATCGCGGTTTGACTCGAAGCAGGGGAGTAAGTCAAGATGGGAGACGTGATGCTCAACGATCCAATCGAAGAGCGCGTCAACCCGAGACAATGTGTCTCGGGTAACCACGACGAGTAGCCCGAAATCGACGTTGTGTTTGCGGAGGCGTGCAATCGCTTGCATCACCTGGCCGTGTGTACCGTGTCCACCGCGGTCCCGACGATGCTGATCATGGAGCTCGGTCGGTCCATCAACGCTTAGACTCGGCCGTATGTCGTTTTTTGCGAAGAGGACGCACCAATCGTCAGTCAACCGTGTCCCGTTTGTCTGGATGCAGTTATGAACCGTTCGTCCCGTTGCCCGAATGACGTCCTGATCGCGGATTGTTGATGCGAAGAAGTCAATTCCGGCCAGCGTTGGTTCTCCGCCATGCCAGATAACTGTGAGTTTCTGGGCTGCCGAGACCGTGAGCCCCTCGTATAACTTCCGAAGGAGGGCAACACTTATCATCTCGACCGATCCAAGAGGATCCGCGAATGGACTGTTGTAGCAGTAAGAACATGCGAGGTTGCAGGCCATGCCGACTGGCGTTACGAGCACCTTGCTGATGGGTGTCATGTGTCACCTCTTTGTCGCGCGCTCGGGCAAGTTTATCCTGCCCGAGCGCACTTCGTGGACCGATCAGTTGTTGTTGTCGTAGTCGCAGTTTTCGTAGTCGTCACACGGACAGCGGCGCTGCTCGCGTTCCTTGGCGAGTTCGGTCGCGATGCTCGCCAGGATTGCCGATCCAGCTACGTGGTCTTCCAAATTCATCACCTCCCCTCCCTGTAACTAGCAGACGTTGATCTCAAAGAACAACATAACACTAAACAATCCATAATTTACTATTTTCTTAATAAATGTCAATAGTAGAAAACCCTATAGGACTGGGAAAAATCTATGGTCCTTCATCATATTTCACCCACTGGGGCGAGATGATTGCGGAGGAGGGAAGTCATGGATTGCTGATAGCGATGGATGGTATCTACGCCCGCATGTTCCGCAAGCAAGCGAAAGGGTATTTGGACCAGATAGCTCTTCCCCGTTTCCTATGCTATCCTATGTCTCATGTCTTATGCTCTTAGGACTAGAATAAAAAGAGAAATCGTCGCGGAGTTCGTGCCGCCGATGAGGCGATCAGATAAAGTTGTTATACTCTGTGGCGGTATGCCAGGATATCCTGCCAAAAAAGAGTTTATGTTTTTTCTTGCCGAAAAGGGCTTTTGGGTATTCTCGCCGCGCTATCGAGGAAGCTGGGAAAGCGACGGGTCATTTTTGGAAAAATCACCCCATTTGGATGTCATTGATGTTATTGACTCACTTTCTTCGGGGTTTACTGATCTCTGGAATAATAAGAAATACAGAATCAAAAATCCAAAAGTATATCTCATCGGCTCCAGCTTCGGCGGACCGGCGGCAATTCTGGCCTCAAAGGACACGAGAGTGAAGAAAGCGATCGCTCTTTCACCGGTGATAGATTGGAGAGTAGAAAGTAAGCTTGAGCCGATCGATTGGATGGGTAGGTTCACGAGAATAGCTTTTGGCAACGGCTATCGCTTCAGACAGAAAGATTGGCATAAATTAAAAGATGGAAAGTTTTACAATCCCGCTTCTGAATTAGGAAAACTTGATAAGAATAAAATCTACATCATTCACGCCAAAGATGATGAAGTAGTTTCTATTGAACCGGCAATAAAATTCGCCAAGGAACTTGACTGTAAGATAACCGTACTCAAAAAGGGAGGGCATTTGTCAATCTCAAATCTGTCTAGAGCTGCATTTTGGAAAAAGGTGCAAAGCTTTTTTATTATTCACTGATATAATTCTCTATGGGGACAAAGCGATTCCAAAGAACGAAGGAGGACTTCGTATGTGAACACTGCGGGCAAGAAGTGAAAGGGAATGGTTACACCAACCACTGCCCCGAATGTCTATGGAGCAAACATGTTGATGTTAATCCGGGCGATCGCCAGGCGCATTGTGGCGGTATGATGGAGCCAGTGAACGCAGAAATGAAGAAGGGGAAGTATAGGATCCTTCACTGTTGTGTCCGATGCGGCTTCACACGGAAAAACAATACAGTGGGGAGTGATAATTTTGAGACAATCCTTGAAGCTTCTCATAACCATAAATCATAAGAAGAAATGGAAACAGCTAGTCTTACGTTACACTGCCTTGTGAGGAGGAGGGTTAGAGACCGAAAACCCTTCCACTCAGTGTCACAACGGGCCGTTGCCGGTTTTGGATTGCAGAATCCGTTGTCGACGAGTAGCCTATGATCGTCTTCGGACAAGAAATGAGCACTCAGTCTCGCAATCTTGCCCTTGACGGGAGAGTAGGCGATGAGAGACTCACCATCACGAACGACAAGCGTGTCTCCAATAAGCCATGCGAGATTGTCGCGCATATCCCTATCCTTTCTGTTGGGGTGCGAACCCAGTGTATATATTGCAACAAAAATTCTTCTATGTCAATTTTTGCAGTTCTTTTCGCCAGGTATCCCATTGAGCATGGAGATGCGGGAGATCTTGGCCGAATGCCATAAGTGTTACAGCATTTTCATCCTTCTGGGTGAAATCAAGTTGCTTGAGAAATGTTTTCACTGAAGACCAACCAAATTTCTCCGAAAGAAAGGCCATAATATTTGCAGCTAGGGGATAGAATTCATCAGGCAGCCAAGTACGCCATTCTGTCCAATCTTTTTGATAAACCTCCTGACTATAATTGCATGAGATAAAACGCAATTTTGGATCAGGTCGTTCCCGATCGAGCAATACGCAGATTCCCTCAAGCCATAATCCGCTCCACGGCCACTTGTAAGGATCAACAAGCTGTTTGAGGAGAATGTGCGTGACCTCATGTCCCTTTGATTGATAAAAGTGTCCATGTATTTCTCGCTTTGATGGGATTGCAAATGAAGCAACAACCCCGCGGTCCTTAGCGAAGTCCATCGAAGGATACACATAAAAATTTAATGGCGACGTCTTAACTCCGAGAATACTTGCATTCTCAACATATGCTTGGACCCTTTTGTTCATCCATGTATCGCTGATCTGGGCTTCGGGATGGACGATGAAAGTAATAGGTTTAACAACCGTTTTTTTCCAAGAAGTATAAAATCCTTCATTTTGAAGCTTCTGCGCCGCCAGTGCGCTTTCCGAAAGAGGAACATCCATGCGTCAGATTATACGCTCATAGACTATTTAAGAGAAAAAGGTGAGTTGATATCTTGTTGACAGGTTAGCTCAAAAACCGCTGAAAACGGGGCTTTTTGGATCTGTTTTGATGGGTTTGACACGGGTATAGCGAGTAGGAGAAATAAAAGGGACCTGACCCCTCCCTCTTCTTGCTGACCCCCCCTCTTCTTGGGTGGTCACAAGCTACTGAACCATTATGGGGGATTGACAAATTCAGAGAATATTATTAAAATTCGATCATTCGGGTGCATTTTTGATACTTATTTGACCATAAATCCTGCGCGGGTGATAAATATGTTTCCGATGATCATCCCGATTCTTTTCTTCGGCCCTGCAAAATCGCCTACCGCCGCTATATTGACCTCTACAAACCCCAAGATCAAGCTGATTTAGTCCTCGAACCTCTATGAAAATAAAATCTACCCTGAATTATTTAGATGGCAGGACATACCAACTCACCTATGAAGATGCGGATTCTTTTGCGGCGCTGGAACCCGGGAAAGCTACCCAGTCATATGGCGTATGCTTTCTGGGAGATAAAATGGTGGTCGTCTTAAATCGGAAGAAGAAAACATGGGGCCTCGTAGGAGGAAAGATCGAGGAAGGAGAATCATATGAAGACTGCCTAAAGCGGGAAGTGCTTGAAGAGTCAAATATGCGAGTTGTGGCCTATCGGCCTGTAGGATATCAAACAGTTGAGCAGGTGGGGAAATTCGATAGCTGTCAGTTAAGGTATGTCTGCCTTGTCGAACCCGTCGGACCATTTATTTCTGATCCTGCCGGATCAATCACTGAAATAAAATTAATCGATCCGAAAGACTACAAGCAATACTTCGATTGGGGAGCAATAGGGGATCGAATCATCCAACGGGCATTAGAGATAAAATCCCAGCTTACCTAGCTTTATGTTTGAAATTGAATTTCGGGCGCGATTCGACGAGGCAAAATATAAAAGCTTAAAAGCTCATTTCGGATACTTGCGGTTGTATTTCAAGGAGATGTCCAAACATTCCTATGACCTGTGAGATATACTGAGGATCAATCGGAATTTCATATTCGCGAAAACCATTGCCGACTCCCACAGCTCCTTCCTTGTATTTAACTACTGACTTTCCCTGGCTTTTAGCTATAGAAAGATTTTTTCCTGAAATTACAAAAAAATGTGAGACTTTATTGTCTAGTTTTTTGGATGTAGCTATACCACTAAGTTTATCTAGAACCCTCAAAAAATCTGTTTCCTCCAAGAAGGCCCTTTCTTCGTATTCATAAGTCTTTGTCATCTTCTTTGATTGATGAACGAGCAAATTAAAGGATTTTTGCAATTTCTGCAATATAATTATTATTTAATCTATGTCCTGTTTTGGGCACTATGATATCCGCTGTCTCTTCTTCTCGGTCACCGTAGATTATTGTTTGCTTCTTCGCCTGGTGTGTCGACTTGAGATGAGTAATAACATCCTCAACAAATCTCTTACCCGCCAGATCAATGAGCGTTTTTTTGATTATCGGGTCGGTGAAATTATGACGAGGGGTCATCGAAGCTAGAATGAGGTGTCGACAGGGATTTTTTTGTGCTACGAGCCATGCGAGGATAGCACCAAGAGAGAATCCGAATAAGACCGCTTCATGCGGGATAGAAAATATTTGTGATGAGAGAGGTTTCTTCCAATCGATATTCTTATGGATAACCTCATAGCCATTCTTTTTAGCAACGTTCGCCAAGAGTTGGTAGGGTTTGTAATTACATTTCTCCTCCCATCCCGGCATGATATAGAGAATCTTTTTCATACTCGCTTATTATATAAAGTTTCGACTTAAAAAAGGGACGGGCAAGCTTTCACTTGCCCGTCGGGACGTAGGACGCGGACTAGGTGGCGGGATCGAACTCGCCAGCCTTCGCGCCCCTGAGGAACGCACCCCACTCGTCGGGGCTGAAGAACAGCGTGTGCTTCGCGGGGGGTCCTGGCTGTCGCGGACGGCGACGCCCTTGGGCTTGACCGCGACCATCACGCAGGTCTTCGGGTTGTTCTTGGACCAGGAGGACTTGACGAAGTCTCCGTCGGAAACCTTGAACTTCTTGCTCTTCCGCATCTTTCTCACCTCCTTTCAGGTGGAAGTTGAACTATTCTCCATTCTCCATCTTTTATCGATATATGTCAAATATATCTTATTTTCGGCCTATTTTGAGCCCTTTTTATCCACTTTTCAGCCAATTGACTTTCTGATTTTTGTATGCTATACTTCCAGTAGATCATTAACACCCGAGATTCTACATCGTTTCACCGCTTCGCCATAGTTTGTTGAGGAACGAAGGCGACGAAATGCTGCAGGCAGTAGCCTGCATGTGAAGTAACGCGTTTTTTGGCCAAGGAGGCCAATCATGACCACGATCAAGTGGCCGATCCGTTTCCCGGTCCTCCTGATGGCGGCCATGCTGGCTACCATCAACTGTGACCGAATTCCGTCGGTCGTCGGACCGCCGGACAATTCGTCCGCCCGGGCATCAATGACGTATGAGATCTGGCAGGGCGGCATCCCCGGGTGCGGCGGACCGGCCTGTGACGGGCCCGTCTTCAAGCTGAACCCCAACGCGGACGGGACGTTTACCGTCCAGATGGATCGAGGACACGCCATCAGGGTTTACTTCAATCATCCGGGGATCAGCGGGCGACGCATCCAGGGAGAGATAATCGCCACCCTGCCCATCTTCGGTGGGCAGGATCGCATGTCTTCGGGGTTCAACGAGAGCCCACCTGCGAGGGTGATGGAGTCCGGCGGTTCGTTCTCGATCTGGGGCGGCAACGGCGGGACGGCGCAGGTGACAATCATGCTCCGTTTCACCGAGAGCGGTCCGGACATGGTGTCCAGTCCGCTGAACCAGGACATCGGACTGCGGACTGTCCCTCGTCAGTAAGCGAAGGTTCGGGAAGGTTTGGGTGGGGTTGGCTCTGAACCAGCAACCCCACCCTTTTTGTTTTCCCAAAACGGGGTATAATTGTATGGTATGCGACATTTCTTTCTTTTCATATTCGTTTCGTTTTTTGTCGCGCTCATTTTCCCTAATCGGGCATACGGCGTGGAGGTTAATAGCACGCTCCATATTGAATGCAATGACGGAGGAGGGGGAACCGAGGTAAGCAGAGATGTCCGGCACATTGCCGGACAGGCCTGGAGGTGGAGCTCGGTGCATACGCGGAATGACGATCCGTCTCCCCAGGTAGAGGTGGGGTTGAGCAGAGCTAATGTCATGCTGGGTGATTCCGCGTATTGGCTCGTGCAACCACCAGAGAGAAGCGGCTGGGAACAAAATATCGGTGGAGACATGACGGCATTTGAATACATGATTGTACGGGTGGAATGCGACGGTAATGTTTCTAATAATAACGATTTCGCGGGAGATTTTACGGTGTACGGGAGAATCGTAGAACATACGGGCATGTCGGTGAATCCGGCGACGATTGACCAGAACGGCTCATCGAATATCAGCTGGTCGGGCGCTCATGCCTGGTATAGTTGGGTGACCATCTCCGACGGAGGCCAGACAATTCAGAAAGGCGGCGATCCAAACGGATCATTCTCCAGCGGTCACACTTATACGAATGGGGGGTATGTCGGCACGGTGAATGTGGAAACATGCGTAGCCGGTTATAGTTGGGCTAATGAATGGACCTCAATTTGCCGGAGCCGCGATATCACGGTTGAGGCACTGGTGGTGCCAACCGTTGATATTCTCTGCGCGGGCGGCAACGGGCCGTGTACCATCAACCAAGGGGATAGTATTAATATCAGTTGGAGCGAGAGCAACGCCTCAAGCTGTTGGACCACCGGCGGCGGGCCCGATAGCAGTTGGCCCCGCGATCCGATAGTTCCGCGGGGCGGCGGCAGTGAAAATCGCGGGCCACTGACCGTAGCCGGTACGTATAATTATACGTACAAGTGCGATAACGCGAATGGTTCGGATTCCGACAGCGTGACGGTGTATGTGAACGCGCCCGTTCCGCTCAACTCTGCCCAGTTCATCTCTCAATCGGTGCCCAAGACTACTCTGGCGCCGAGCGAGACCATGAATGTATCCGTCACCATGCGCAACTGCCGTCCCACCAACGACTGCACAGGCCTGAATACCTGGGCGGATACGGCCAATTACCGGCTGGGTTCGCAAAACCCCCAGGACAACAACACATGGGGCATCGGCCGCGTTCTCCTGCCTGCAGGCACCAGCATTCTTCCCGGTTCCCAATACACCTTTCCCTTTACGATCACCGCTCCCGCCACTACCGGCACCTACAACTTCCAATGGCGCATGCTGCAGGAAGCCGTAGAGTGGTTCGGCGACTCTTCAACGAACGTGAGTATTACGGTGGCGAACAATCCGCCCACCGCTTCCAGCGTAAAAGCAACTGAACCGGATTACTGCATCTTCGGTCCATCCATTACCATCTCCTGGGTATATACTGATCCGGAAGGCACTACCCAGTCCGCCTATCAGGTGCAGATTGATGACAATGCCGGTTTTTCCAGTCCCAACTATGATTCGGGAAAAATACTAAGTTCCAGCACGGCTATATATGCGCAACCCCTAACCTGGAACACCACCTATCGCGCTCGGGTCATGGTCTGGGACGGATCTGATAGCGCATCTGCCTGGGCCACCCAGACACTATGCCAAGGTCCGCCCGCCAATCCCTCCGGTTGTTCGGGCGACAACAAATCATGGAAGTCGCCCAACAATCAATATCCTTCGGGCCTGAACACCTTCAGCTGGACGCCGGCCAAACCGGCCGTCAACAAGCCGGTGCAGTTTGATGACGGCTCCACCACCTGTTACAAAACGCCGCCTAACACCGTAGATACCTGCCTGGCCTGGAATTGGATCTTTGGTGATGGCGGCACATCAACTCTGCGTGATCCCGCTCATACTTACACCAATACCGGCAGTTACAATGTAAATCTTAAAGCCACCGACCAGCAAAATGGCTACACCTGCGGTTACAGCAAAACATTGAATGTCCAGAAGCCGATCCCATTCTGGAAGGAAGTTCTGCCGCAATGAATATACTTCAGGCGGTAGTGCTGGGCATTGTGGAAGGGCTGACGGAATTCCTGCCGATTTCTTCGACCGCGCATTTGATACTTGCTTCGCGGATTTTCGGCATTCCCACCGATGATTTTCTGAAGACATTTGAAATTGCCATCCAACTGGGCGCAATCATGGCGGTGGCTTTGTTGTACCGCGCGATTTTCCTGAAGCAGTGGCAAATAAATAAAAGGGTTTTGATCGCGTTCTTGCCTACGGCGATTCTGGGAGCGGCTCTCTATCCGTTTATAAAAGAACTGCTGGGCAGTACCACCAGCGCGTCAGTCGCGCTTCTTGTCGGCGGTATAGCGCTTATAGTTTTTGAGCGACTGCACAGAGAAGGACCGAATGATGTCGGCGCGTTGAGCATTATTTCATACAAGCAAGCCATTGCTATCGGTTTAGCGCAGTCTGTCGCGATGGTGCCGGGCATATCTCGATCGGCGGCCACGATTATCGGCGGCATGATGGTGGGGATAAAGCGGGAGACAATCGTCGAATTTTCCTTCTTGCTCGCGGTGCCTACGATGGCGGCCGCCACGGGGTTAGATCTTTTGAAAAATTTTAACGGTTTTAGCGGCGGAGAAGTAAATTTATTATTTGTAGGATTTTTTAGCGCGTTTGCTTCGGCGCTCTTTGCGGTTTCTTGGTTTATTCAGTATATAAAAAATCATACGTTCACTGCGTTTGGCATCTATCGCATTGTTATCGCCATCGCATTCTTGATTCTCGCGTAAGGGGGATTTCAGTGCTGACCTGCGCCACGGCAACATCTGGGCGCTCGACGACGTGTTTTGTGTGCATGCGACTGCAACGGTTGAATTTCTTCTTAAAAACCTCATCTCACTGGCGGTCGCGAACCGCGCATAGCGCGTCACGCTGGGTTCGGCTATACTGAAGCCGGACCCAGTTCTTCTTTCCTATGTTTCCTCGCGTTCTATTCCAAATCAATGAGAAGCTTGATATCGCAATGGCCATTGCGTTTTGGGGTTGCCGGGAAGGTGGCATTGACTTTACCAAAGGAATCATTGGTCCGCACCCTGTTATTCGTCCGTTTGCAAAACTTTCTTCGGTACCTCGGGAAACGGCACTCCGTTCATACGTGAGGAGCTATTATAGAAGACACCGCCGCGTGCTCCAAACTATTGCAGAGCGATTTCAGAAACAGTGGGACCAGAAGGCAGAGGAGTTTTTTACCGAACTCAAGTACATCTTTGGAGGAGCCGCGTTCCCAAAAGGGGATTATCGCGGTTTTGTGTCAATTTTCAACTTGAATCCGCGGTTTCTCAAAGATAAAGCGTTTCAAGTGTATCGTGACCACCCGCGCGGCCCGATCTATGTTGCGGCACACGAACTCACGCATTTTATGTTCTACGCCTATAGCCGCAGGCGATTCTCCCGATTTTTCAAGAATGCGGATCCCGACAACGGTTCCTATTGGTCGCTAGCAGAGCTTTTCAACGCGGTGGTTCTTTCTGACCCCCGGTTCATGAAAATTCACGGGAATACTCATATTGACGCTTATCCCGCTCATCGTCGTTATCTTCCACGCCTCCGCGCAGTATGGCGCAAAACGCACGACGTTGACATTTTTATTGAGGCGGGTTGGAAACTACTTCAGTAAAAAAATGCTGGGTACCGTAGCGCGGGGCGACTAAGGAAATACAGACTACAAGAGGCGCTCTTGTAGTTAATAAGCAGGAAGCAACATGCCTTCCGGAGAGTACGACGTCCCCGCCTTCTAGCGGGGCGTCTCGTTCTCGCGCCGTCGCGCTCCGAAAGCCTCCCGGGAAGACATATTGCTTCCTGCTCAAGCGTCACTTGAGCTGTTTAGGTTATGGCAGAATATGTAATTTACAACAAGTAGCTTTCTTATCAAAAAAGCCTTATCATGAGTTCATGCATGAGGAGCGAAGGCGACGAGGTACTGCGGCCACTAGGCCGCATGTATTTGGATTTAATGCACAAGAAATCAAAGCTTTGCGCCGTCTCAATACGCCGAAGAAGATCCAAGATTTTCTTAGCGGGCTGGAGATGAATTTCGAACTCAAAGGCGATACGTTGATGTCGCCGCGGCGGGTCTTGCGCGAGGGGAAGGCGCACTGCTTGGAAGGAGCCTTCTTGGCGGCCGCGGCGCTTTGGATACACGGCAAAGAACCGTTGCTTTTAGATTTGCAGTCCACCAATGATGATTTGGATCACGTAGTCACCCTTTTCCGAGACCGAGGCCGCTGGGGCGCGCTTTCAAAAACAAATCACGCCGTACTTCGTTATCGTGAGCCGGTCTACCGGAGCTGTGGCGAGCTGGCGATGTCTTATTTTCATGAATACTTTCTTAACGACGGCAGAAAGACGATGCGCGCGTATTCGAAGCCGTTCAATCTAAAAAAATTCGGACATGCCTGGATGACGAGCGAGGAAGATCTTTGGTCCATAGGCGAAGCTCTTGATGCCAGTCCACACATTAAAATCACAACACCCGCTATTTTGCGAGCGATGCGTAAGGCAGATCGAGTGGAGATCGAGGCGGGGAAGATCATCGAATGGTCACAAGATTAGTCGAAATCAGCATAATCGAGAAGGGATAACTCTCTCGAAACCACGGATCGATTTTCCCAGCGAGAAAATCGTCCTACTCTCGTGCTCGCTTACCATGCCTCTCGCACTGCGAGATGCTTTCTTAAGAGCCATCCCTTCTCAAAAAAATATATGAAACGAATCGTAGCTCATATTGATATGGATGCGTTTTTTGCGGCCATTGAAGAACGAGATACGCCGCGATTTAAAGGCGCGGCGCTGGTGATCGGCGCCGATCCCAAAAATGGCCTTGGCCGCGGCGTTGTTTCCACGGCCAGCTATAAAGCGCGAGAGTACGGCATTAAATCCGCGATGCCGATTTCACAAGCGTGGAAACTCGCGTCAGCGGCGCGGGAGCGGGGAGAACCGGCGACGATTTTTCTGCCGGTTGATATGAAAAAGTATGTCCGCGTGTCGGATGAAATTTTTCAGATCCTTAAACAACATGTGCCACTCGTGGAGGCGGCAAGCGTGGACGAGGCATATCTTGATCTTGGCTTCACTAAATCATACAAAAAAGCGGCGGAACTTTGTCGGAAAATAAAAAATGACATCAAGAAACGCGTACGGATTACGGCTTCTGTTGGACTCGGGCCGAATAAGCTGATTGCCAAGATCGCGTCAGATCGCGATAAACCGAACGGCATGACGATTATCACCGAAAAACAGGCCGAAAAGTTTTTGGAACCTCTCTCGATCCGCACTATTCCCGGCGTCGGACCCAAGACTGAAAAGTTTTTTCAGGAGAAGGGGATTCAAACCGTGCGTGATTTAAAACAGTATTCGTTACAAGAATTACAGCTTTTTTTGGGAAAATGGGGCGTAGATCTCTATCATCGCGTTCGCGGAGAAGATGACAGTCCGATCGTAGAGGAACGCGAAGCGAAATCCATCGGTGAGCAGGAAACTTTTGACGAGGATACGCTTGATTCCCGGATTATTTTTGAACGCCTCAAAGCGTTATGCGAAGGGGTTATCCAACGTTTCAAAAAAGACGGGTTTATTGGGTATCGGACAATTGTGCTTACGGTGCGGTTTGAAAACTTTACTACTTTTTCCAGTTCACACACTCTGTCGGATGCCGGTAATAGTTTTGATACGCTCTATCGGGAAGGGATGAAACTGATGATGCCATATCTTGATCGGCGAAAAAATCCTCGCCGGCAAAAGATCCGCTTGATCGGCATTCGCGTGGAGAAACTCGAAGTTTTACCGTTTCCCGTATAATAAATTGTAAGAATTATGAGCGTTGTTTATACTCATATGCTTTATTTTCAGCAGACAATTTGTACGAAAACACGCTATGCCCGACCCCAGCGAGGTCGAACCGCTCGCTCTCGCCCTCGCTCGTCCCGTCTGCGATATGATTTTGAAGAACATCCACAGGAAAATTTGCTTGGTGTTTTATGGTATAATTGCGCGAAGCGCACTGGAAAACAAATTTTCCGAGGACGAACGAGCGAAGCCGCTGGAAGCGAAGCGAGTGTTTCTAAGAAGTCATATCTCAGACGGGACACCATGCCCGCTTGGCCTGCGAGACGGTTTTCTTAACGAATTGTCTACCGAAAAGTGTAAACAACGCTAGGGTATCTTATAAATAAAGACATATGGCACCTCGCTGGAAATTACTGACGGTTCTCATAGCGGCAATGATCTTGGTCGGAGGCATCTTAATTTTTGGGCCTCGTTCCTGGTTCCCTTCATTCTATATGCCGACTTTCATGGGGATCGTAGCACTGATTTTTGCTTTGCTGTTGGTGCTCCCGGAATGGATATTTATTCCTAAAAATAAACGTCAGCGAAAAGCGCGTGAGCACCTCCAAATTACTTTGGCGGTTTGCTTAGTATTGAGCGGAGCCGGAGAGCTTGGTTTATGGCAACTCTATCTTATAGGATTTCAGTACGACAAGCTCGTACATATTCTTATTACCGGATTGCTTACCTTCTCTTTTTCACATTTTGCGCAGGAGTGGTGGGGATTCAGCTTCAAGCGCGCGTTAACGGCTTCAGCTTTCCTTGTTATCGCGCTGGGTATTATATGGGAGGTCGTTGAGTTCTACAGCGACCGGATTTTCGGAACTCAACTTTTCGGCGTATACGGCACCCAGATTTCTCGAGATACGATCATTGATCTCATCTCTAATCTAATTGGTATCGGACTGGCTATCCTTATTCGCCAACGGGTAAAGCCACACAATTAATTTTGAGAAGGGATAGCTCTCTCGAAACCACGGATCGATTTTCCCAGCGAGAAAATCGTCCTACTCTCGTGCTCGCTTACCATGCCTCTCGCACTGCGAGATGCTTTCTTAAGAGCTATTCCTTCCCAAAATATAAAAGAGATTTTTATGTGCGCTGTTTCTATAGTAGAATAAAGTATGGCGTTGAATCTCGACTATCGACAATGCGGATATCCGGAGACAGAACTATCTCAAGCAGTTGCTTCGTTAGCAGAGTATTGCCGCGAACTAAAAGCCGTTGCCTCCTATGAATCTCCCGAGAGCTTTTTACTTCTTTCCAAAGATGAAAACATCCTTAATGAAGTAGCGACGCTTGGAAACAATACCGACGGCGCGCTCTTGATCGGCATCGGCGCTTCCAGCCTTGGCGCGCTGGCGATTGCTCAAGCATTGCGTCCCACCAAGAAGCTCCTGGTTGCGGATGCGGTTGACGAGCGGCTTTTAAAACATGCCCAGGAAATTTTAGAAGCGGAGTACGTCCAAGGAAAAAAATACCAAACTATAATCGTCTCTAAATCCGGCACCACGCTGGAAACTTTAGTAAATACCGGCGCTCTAGTTCCATTTCTTAAAAATCTCGATCCCGAATTTGCCAACCGAACTTTAGTAATTACGGATAAAGGTACGCCACTGTGGGAATACGCCGCACAGCAAGGATGGAAAACTATTGCTTCCCCTATTTCGGGAAGATATTCTATGTTTAGTCCTGTCGCATTGGCGCCGTTGGCGTTTTTGGGAATCGATATCGGCCGTTTTCGCGCCGGCGCGCAAAGTATGCAGGAGATATGCCTCGATCCCGACGTAAATAAAAATCCGGCGCTATGGGGAGCGGCGGCGACGTATCTCAATTATCAGCATGGCAAGTCCACGCACGCACTTTTTTTCTTGAATCCGCTTTTGCGGGGCCTAAGCCGCTGGTGGCAGCAACTTATCAGCGAAAGCCTGGGCAAAGATGGCAAGGGGATTCTGCCTATTCTTTCCGAGGCGAGCGATATGCATGCTCTTAGTCAGTTTTATATGGATGGTCCGGCCAACGTTTTTACTACTTTTATTGAATTATCTTCAGATGCGGGAACAGTTCTTACCGGCGTGCCGCTCTTATCGTCTTTGAATGGCAAAAAGATCGAGGAAGTTACGCGAGGAATCAATGATGGAATTCGGAGAGCATATATCAAGAAAAAACTTCCGCATATTACAATTAACTTCGATGATATAGACGAAGAGTCCCTGGGAGCGTTTTGCGCTCTCAAAATGCTGGAGACGGTCTATCTCGCAAAACTGATGGGCGTAAATGCGTTTGATCAGCCGGGAGTAGAATTATATAAGCAAGAAGTAAAATCTATTTTAAGATTGTAAGTGAACGCAAATAAACTAAGATATTTTTAGGAGGGATTCACCCTGACACTCACAGACGAGTGGTTCCTAGAAATGGCGAGGATCTATCGTAGATACCCTAATACTGAAGTATATGGTCTAGTGTTTCCACAGCACACACTTTGCGGAACGCGAGCCATATCTCGTCAGTGAGTGTAAGGGTGAATTTACAAACAGAAATAAAAAAACTTCGTGCCGGAGATATTCTTCCTTCGCGATTCATACGGCAGTATAGCCGCGATGCAAGCCTCTTTGAGGTCTGGCCAAAGATTGTGGTTGCTCCTCGATCAGCGGGAGATCTAAAAAAACTGATAGAATTTGTTTTGAGAAACGAGGGGCTCTCTCTGACGCCTCGCGCGGCGGGAACTGACATGTCGGGGGGCCCGCTTACGGAATCTATCGTCTTGGATATGGTCCGGCATTTTGATCGCATAGAGAAAGTAGCTGATGGTTATGCCATTGCCCAGCCCGGCGTATATTATCGCGATTTTGAGAAAGCGACTTTGCGGAAAGGCTTAATCATGCCGTCCTATCCGGCATCGCGCGAAATCTGCACGATCGGCGGCATGGTTGCTAATAACGCGGGAGGGGAGAAGACGCTGACGTACGGCCAGACCAAAAACTATGTTGCCGGATTAAAAATGGTATTGGCCGACGGCAACGAATACGAAGTGCGGCCGCTAAACGAGCGGGAACTCAAAGCAAAGATTGCTCGGAAAGATTTCGAAGGAGATATCTATAAGAAAGTTTTTGATTTGGTAAAAAAAAATCGAGAGTTTCTTGAGGAGCACAAGCCGCGGGTATCAAAGAATTCAGCCGGATATTTTTTGTGGGATATATGGGATGGGGAGACGTTTGATCTTACAAAATTATTCACCGGCTCGCAAGGTACGCTTGGAATTATCACCGAGATAAAATTTAACCTGATAAAACCAAAAAAACACCATAAACTACTGGTAATTTTTCTTCATAAACTAGATCGACTGGGGGATATCGCAACAACCGTTTTGAAGTACAGTCCCGAAAGCTTTGAGTCGTATGACGACAAGACGCTCAAGCTTGCCCTCAAATTCCTGCCGGGATTCATTAAGCTTTTGGGTAAAAATATTCTTTCGCTAGCCCGGCAATTCCTGCCGGAAATTTGGATGTTCCTGACGGGAGGAATGCCAAAATTGATTCTTATGGCGGAGTTTGCGGGAGACACGGAACATGAAGTTAATCTCCAAATTAATAAAGCCCTATGGGCACTGCAGCCATTCAAAGTGCCGCTTCATGTCACAAAGAATGAAGAAGAGACTAAAAAATATTGGACGATCCGGCGGGAAAGCTTTAATCTTTTGCGCAATCACCTCAAGAACCAGCGCACAGCGCCGTTTATCGATGATATGGTTGTCCAGCCCCAAGACTTGCCTAAATTTCTTCCTCGTCTGGAAAAGATCATGAAACCGTATCATCTGGTCTATTCGGTAGCCGGCCATATCGGCAACGGCAATTTCCATATCATTCCGCTTATAAAGCTGAATGATCCAAAGATTACCAAAATCATCCCCGAGCTTTCCAAAAAAGTGTATGATCTTATTCTCGAGTTTCACGGCTCGATTACCGGAGAACACAACGACGGACTTATCCGAAGTCCATTTTTGAAACAGATGTACGGAGAAAAAATGTATAAACTCTTTGAACAGACGAAGGAAATTTTTGACCCTCAAAACATCTTTAATCCCGGCAAAAAAGTTGGCGGAAGTTTTGAGTATGCGATGAAGCATTTACAGACATCTCGGAAGTAGCCGTTCCAAAATCTTTACAGAATTGGTGATTACGTTCGAGTTGACCCGCGCTTGCATCTTTATTTCTGCTACATGCGCCGGGACCTCGGCTTCCAAGTACCAGAATATTTTGGAAGACCAGAGGCGTTGAAGCAGAAAATACAGGAAGCACTCGGGAACATAGACGTTGACGATCTTCTTGTAACATCCCCACTGCGCCTCACAGTAACGCCGTTCTGTAACTTCAATTGTAGAGCACCGGGCGCTCAACATGGGTGGTGCATGGAAGAGCCAGGCGAGTATATTTACCCCAAAATTCGCGAGTCCCTCATTAGAAAGGAGACGACTTAGCGCCACGAACTAATAGATTAGTACGTGGCGTTTCCTTTTTACCATACATTGAGTATTGTCATCTCCCTGTCTTTTTCGGGAGTGGAAGGTATTTGAAATTTTGTGCTATCTCCTTTTTTCTTTCCAATTAAAACCATAGCAAGTGGAGCACGTGATGTAAGTACAACAATGCATTGTTTTTCGTTTTTAACTTTAATACCACCGCCTTCCGGAAGGACGAAATATAAACTTTGTTTATCTCCAAACTCTTGAACTTCAACCACGGAACCGATCTGAACCACTTTGGATTGCTGAAGCTGACTTTCTGGCAGATTTCGTAATGCGCTGATAGCCCGTTCCTTTTCCACGAGTGAGTTTCTAATATTATCCGCGAGAGTATGCATTTGCGATTTTGTAGTGTCACTATGAGATTGCATTGCGCCAGGTGCTTCAGCGGCGGCCCGAAGAGTTGATTTTAGATTAATTTCAACTTGTGATCTCTCGGTTTCAAGCTCTCTGATAATTTCAGCAATCAATAATTTTTTGTTCATAATTACTTCTAATTTTCTTTAGCTTAAGCCACTTTTGTTACTTTATCGCATCAGGTTATATTTATCAATAACCCTATATGGTGCTAAGATATTAAAAGGAGGTGACTATGCCCCTGCATCGATTGACAATCTATGTGGGCGGAGCGGTTCTGTCCTTGTGTTTTGTCCTTACCTGGTGCTTGGCCATCATGCTCCATATGCAGGGAGGCATCGGTGCCTTTTATGGGCTGATGAGCATCGGAGTATTGTCCCTGGGTGGCGGTTTCTGGTGGGCGGGCTTTGAAGCAGGAAAGAGAATCTACGGGAAAGCGTAGGTTTGGGGCGGGAGGCGGGTGCTTGCGAGCTCCCGCCTCGCTTTTTATCTGAAACTGTGTTATAGTGATTTCCTTCGGAAGCCATTCCGCCTTGGGCGGAATTTTGATTCAACTTTTTATAGGAAAAGTTGAATCAAACAGATTTGCAGCCTCATGGGCTTAAGCAAATCTAAGTTACGTTAATATGCCTCAAAACATTAGAAACATTGCCATTATTGCTCACGTAGATCACGGTAAAACCACACTGGTTGATTTTTTATTGAAACAATCCGGCACTTTCCGTGAGTCATCTCACGAAATGGGCGAGGATCTCATCATGGATTCCAGCGACCAGGAGCGGGAGCGCGGCATTACTATTCTAGCCAAGAACACCGCCGTGCAGTATAACGGCGTGAAAATCAATATTGTCGATACTCCCGGCCACGCTGACTTCGGCGGTGAAGTTGAGCGTACGCTCAATATGGCTGACGGCGCGTTACTGCTCGTTGACGCCCAGGAAGGCCCAATGCCTCAAACCAAATTTGTTCTTAAAAAAGCTTTGGAGATGGGTTTGAAGATTATCCTGCTTGTCAATAAAATCGATAAACCCGGTAGTGATGTTGAGCGCACAATCAATGAAACGACCAATCTTTTTCTCCAGCTGGCGCATGATGAGGGCAATTTGGAATTTCCGGTCATGTACGCGATTGGACGTGAAGGAAAAGCTTGGGATCACAATCCTACGCCGGAAGAGCGCACTCAAGCGGGGGATTTAAAACCATTATTTGATAAAATCATTGAATACGTTCCGGCTCCGCAAAGCGATGAGGATGGTTCGCTCCAACTACTCGTCGCCGCGCTTGATCGCGACAATTATCAAGGCCGCTATGCCATCGGCCGCTTAGCCCGCGGTAAGGTTACGGCTGGCCAATCGGTAGTAGTGGTGCATCCCAACGGCAAGAAAGAAGCCAGTAAGATTGAAAAAGTTTTCGTATACCAGGGATTAAAGCGCATCGAAGCTTCACAGGTTTTTGCCGGCGATATCGTAGCCGTGACTGGCGCTACCAATGCCCATATCGGTGAAACCATTGCCGATGCCCAGAATCCCGAGGCATTGCCAGCTATCAAGATTGAAGATCCTACCCTTCGCATTACTATCGGCGCAAATACATCGCCGTTCATGGGCAAGGAAGGTAAATTTGTTACGTCCCGCCAGATCGGTGAACGCCTCGAAAAAGAACTCGAAACTAATGTCGGATTTAAATTACAATCACCCGGCGGTGGTGAATACTTGCTCTCTGGCCGGGGCGAACTCCATCTTTCTGTTTTTATTGAAACCCTTCGCCGCGAAGGATTCGAACTGCAGATTTCCAAACCGGAAGTTATTATAAAGGAAGAGACAAACAGCGAGGGACAAATAATAAAAACTGAACCGGTAGAAGAAGTGACCGTGGATGTGCCGGAAGAATATGTCGGTGTGGTAACCGCAGAGTTCGGCAAACGCAAAGCCAAGACGATCGACATGATTAATCACAATAATGGTTATACGCGGCTCGTTTACAATATTACTACGCGCGGCTTTCTTGGATTGCGAAGCATACTTATGACATCCACCAAAGGCACCGTCGTCATTAACAGCGTTTTCTTGGGCTATGAGCCGCTGTCCGATCTTCCTCCGCGTGATCGTAACGGCGTGCTTATGGCTTCAGAAACAGGCCAGGCCGTTTCTTTCGGTTTGGAAGTTGCTCAAGGCCGCGGCATTACCTTTGTAGACGCCGGTACGCAAGTCTATGAAGGAATGATTATCGGTCTTAACAGTCGAAGGGAAGATATTGACATTAATGTCTGTAAGGGGAAGGAATTGACGAACATGCGTTCCAAGAGCTCGGACGGGGTCATCACTTTGGCGCCGCCGGTTATTATGTCGCTAGAGCAAGCGCTCGACTTTATCGAAGATGATGAACTCATGGAAGTTACATCACAAAGCATTCGCCTTCGAAAGCGCCATCTAAAACACGTAGATCGTGATAGGGCAAAAAGGCCCGCCAAATAGCCCTATTGTGATTTAATGGGCTTTATGGTATACTGAAACCAGTGTAGGTTTTCTCGGAGTAGTGCCTTGCTGCAAAGAGGTCTCTTCTGAGATAACGTCCGTACCGAAAGTTTGTATATTCCAAACGAGCCGAAGAGAAAATCTTAAGGAATAGCGGGACTATTTCGAGAGATTTTCTCAAAGGCGCAGTTGGAATAGACAACTTGCAGGAGGATGGTTATTTCTGAAGAGACCTCAACAGTGGGAACTAGACGGGAGGTCGTCCTACTGTAAAAATAGTGGGCATTCTAGCTGGTATTCTTAGTAAGAATATACGCCTGAATGTCTCAAGCAATGTCAAAAAGGTTATATGTCGGTAGTCTCGCTTACGAGACCACTGATCAAGAGTTGAAGGATGCCTTTTCACAAGCTGGTGCCGTAGAGTCCGCCGCTGTCATCATGGACAGAATGACCGGTCGCTCTAAGGGTTTTGGTTTTGTGGAAATGACCAACGACGATGAAGCCAACAAAGCCATCGAAATGTGGAATGGCAAGGAACTTGGCGGCCGGACGCTCGTAGTCAACGAAGCCCGACCAATGGAACCTCGCGCCCCTCGAACAGGTGGCCGCGATGGCGGTAGTGGCGGTGGCCGCGGTGGTTTCGGTGGTGGCCGAGGCGGTTACTAAGCTTTATCGTGAGTTTGTCGAATGACAACTCTTTCAAAAACTCCCTTTGGGCCTGCCCGGCCAAGGGAGTTTTTGATTTGTGTTAAATGGGAAGTATCACTTTTCATCGCGCCAGGCTCCATCGAGAACTAATTCCTCGTTTCGGTCGCTGTTCGGGTACTCTCTAGGCTCTGTTTCATTTCACTCAACACCTAGAGAGTACCACTCAAACATCTTCGCTCAACTTCGGATAGTTCTAACAATGTCGCCGAGCGATTCAAGTGATACTTCCCATTTAACCACAAAAGTTCTTACTGAATCATTTGCGCGGAAGGCTTCTTCATTAGTAATGGCTTCAATTTTTTAACCTTCAAGCACAAAATCCCCAATGAATCACTTGGTTGACGTTGCCACGCTTCCCAGAATTAAGTGAGATGCTTCGATTGATACCTCGTGGGTGTTGAAAACAGGACCCGCGAGGTATCCGAAGCACGAGCGTAATGATTGGTGAAGCGGTTTCAACGGAGACCCGTGATGAAGGGGGGATTTTTTGTGCTACACTCTCTTTATGCTCATCGTAATTACCGGTAATGGAAAGGGTAAAACCACGAGTGCGCTTGGCCAAGCGCTTCGTTCAGTGGGCGACGGAAAGAAGGTTTTGATGGTGCAGTTTATTAAAGGCCCTTGGCGGTCAGGAGAGGACGATTCACAGAAGCTTCTTGCCCCCAATTTTAAAATAATAAAAACCGGACTGGGCTTTGTGGGCATCTTGGGTGATGCGTTACCTCGCGAGGATCATATTAATGCCGCCAAAAAAGGACTTGAACTTGCCCGCGCGGAAATGAAGTCGGACAATTGGCAAATGCTGATTCTGGACGAAGTACACAATGCTATACAGCTCGGCCTACTCACCGTGGATGAAGTTATACAACTCGTGAATAATGCACCGGAAAACATGGACCTCATCCTTACTGGTCGCGATGCTCGGCAGGAATTCATTGAGCGGGCGGATATCGTCAGTGAGGTAAAAGAAATCAAGCATATTTATAACTCTGGCGTAAAAGGCAAAAAAGGGGTTGAGTGGTAGCCAGTATGACTTGCTTTCTGTCCGTTCCCCAATCATACTTGAAGTTGGTTGCTCCATTTTATCTTAAAAATTATAAACTAGCTGTATGCAGTTCAAAATGCCGAAAAATGACGAGAAATATCATTGGACAAATCATGTTATGCAAAAGATGATGTACTATGGCTTGTCGCCCAGCCGTGTGTTGCGGGTGATCCGCGCGCCTCAAAGAGCCGAGGAGGGTATAGCGGAAAACACTATTGCCGTCATGCAGAAAGCCGGTTCAATAAAAAATCCCCAAGAAATTTGGGTAATGTACGCGGAGAAAAGAAACAAGCGACAGGGGACAAAAGACACGGAAAGAAACCAACTTGGTGGCCTGTCATTTGTTGCTGGTCCCAAGAAGGTAGTTATTACTGCCTGGCGTTACCCGGGCGTGAGTCCTATCCGAGATCGTGTGCCTTTGCCCGAAGGCCTCATGGCGGAATTGGAACGAGAGAATCTTGTGTAAATATATAATATTGATATGATACTCATATATGTTTAAAGAATTCTTAGAAATTCCACTGCCGGATAAATGGTGGTATGTCCTCATGCTGGTGTGGGTAGTTGTTTGGAAGGGCATAGCATTATGGAAATCGGCGCGCCTTGGCCAGAAATGGTGGTTTGCCGTTTTATTCGTATTGAACACGTTCGGTATTCTTGAGATTTTATATATTTACGTATTTTCCAAGAAGCGCGAAACCCAACACCGCGAGCGGCGGCCCGAAGATGAAAAGGATCATGATATTCATGCTCATACGACCGGAATCAGCTTCTTAGATAACGCTGAACCTGTAAGTAGTAATAATGGTGAGGAAGAGAAAACTTAATAACCTAAATATCGTTTCTTAAGCTTTCGGAATGTGCCTCGCGCGAGCGAATTCCTGATTTCTTCCAAAAGCGTGTTAAAAAACCATACATTATGGATTGTCGCAAAACGCCCTGCATTGGGGTGTTTTGTTTTGAAAAGCTTATGGAGTTTGGCTTTTGAAATTTTTTTGCACGCAGGACATCCGCAACCTGCTTCAAGCGACTTATTATCATCTGCAAATTTTGATTTGCGAATATCATAATGGCCCTGTTTAGTCCAAATACGCGCGTGACGCGCTTCGCGGGTTGGGATAACGCAGTCGAATAGATCAATGCCATTTTCCACGGCAATAAAGATATCTTTAACGCGCCCGATGCCCAAAAGGTGACGGGGTTTCTCTACTGGCAGATGGGGAACGATTGTAGCGAGCGTAGAGGCCATTTCGTCTTCGCCGAATGATCCGCCAATACCGAAACCCTGGAAAGGCAGGGAGCCGATGTATTTCGCGCTTTTGGTTCGAAGCTGTTTGGATCGGCCGCCTTGGACGATCCCAAAAAGCATTTGGTCGTCGCGCGTTTTAGCTTTTAAGCAACGGAGCGCCCAGCGATGTGTGCGTTCCATGGCCTGCCTATTATAAGCAAAGGGGTGAAGAGGCGAGGTACATTCATCAAATGCAAAAATGATATCGGCGCCAATTTTTTCCTGTATTTGGATTGAGTTCTCCGGCGACAGGAATTGCCGCTTTCCATCAAGCGAAAAGTAAACCCCTTTCTCGGTAATTTTGACGTTCTTTTTCTTGTCGCTTGTTTCTTGTTTCTTGTCGCTTGGCTTCAGCACTTTGCCGACGTTGTGCTCTTTAGCCGCGCCGAAGCTGAACACCTGAAATCCTCCTGAATCAGTCATGGTTGGCATTTTTGTGCCTAGTCTTTCCCAAATAAAACTTTTCTTTGAAGCTTTGCCTGCAAGTACGGTATCCCAAAGATGATAAGTATTGGAAATAACCATTTGAGTCTTTGTTTTTTTGATATCGCTTGGCTTTAAGCACTTTATTTGGGCGTGGGTAGCTACCATGACATAGGAAGGGGTTTTAACCGTGCCATGCGGCGTGTGCAAAATACCCAAGCGAGCTCGGGTTTTCACCTCTTTTTTAATGACCTCGAAAAATAATGGTTGTTTTTTGGCGGCCATGCTATACTGCAAAAGTAAAAGTAATACGATAAGCGGAACTATGGCAAAAATCACTATCTATACCACGCCAACCTGCGCTTACTGCAAGATGGCCAAAGAATACTTTAAATCAAAAGGGCTCGAATGGGAAGAGAAGAACGTTGCCACCGATGTTCAGGCTCAACAGGAGATGATTGCCAAAAGCGGCCAGCTCGGCGTACCGGTCATCGATATCGATGGCAAGATTGTCGTCGGTTTTGATCGCCCCAGGATTAATGAGTACCTAGAAATTCATTGACGTAATTTTCTACTGAAAATTCGTCTCGTACTCGCACCGTCGCGCTCCGTAAGCCTTCCGAGAAGGCGCGCCAGTCCGACTGCCAATTATCATTATGGACTCAAAACCGCTTCCGTTTGAAGTTTCTTCATTAAAAGGCATCTCTGAAAAGACGATGCAGATCCACCATGACAAATTGTACGCGGGGTATGTAGCTAAAGTCGATGAGATTTCCGTAAAGCTAAAAGAGTTGCGTTTAGCGGGAAAAAATCAAGGAAACGCGACATTTAGCGAACTACGCGCTCTCAAAGATGCTGAAACGTTTGCGGTGAATGGAGTGTATCTTCATGAATGGTATTTCGATATATTAGGGGGCGATGGTGTATTTGAAAAAGCTCCAGAGCTAAGTAAAGCGCTTATTGAAAAGTGGGAGTCTTTAGAGGTCGCTATCAAAACTTTTTCGGAGTGCGCCATGGCATCTCGCGGATGGTCAGTACTTTGCTGGGATACTAAAATACAAAAATTAAAACACTATAACGGTGATGCCCACAACCAAGGTGGTGTCTGGGGGTGCGTCCCGATTATCACGATCGACTGCTACGAGCATGCATATTTTATTGATTTTGGTTCTGATAAGAAAGCATACATCGAAGCTTTCTGGAAAAACCTCGATTGGAGCGTTGCTGAAAAACTTTTCGTTGCCGCCAGAGAATTCAAGTTACCAAAGTAGAGTGCCCCAGAGGCACTACTTGCCCCGTTACTCAACAAGCATCTCTGCAAAGCCGAACGCGATAGCGTAATCGGCTTAGTGCCAAGTCGGCATTCAGCGTCAAAGAAGTTATCGCCAGCTTTGCATCCAAACGCGAAGACTGTAATCATTTTCTGAAAGTGGCAGGCCATAGCTTAATGGAGCAAAGAAAATAAAAGTTACTATAACAAGCGCTATGAGCGGGATAAAATAGCGAAGCCGTTTCGGCTCTTGGTCGATAAGATGGATAAGTATCAAAAGTGCAAATATAAGCGCCGTAAGGTAGTGATAGAGAAACATTACCCGGTGGATGCCGATAAAAGGCAAGAGGTTGAGAATATAGCCTAAGAGAAGGATAATAGCGGGTTTTTTAATGCTCTTGGGATCGAAGATGAGAAGGGAAATCGCCATAATCACTGCTAGCGTCGATAGCCACCAGCTGACGGGATTGCCAAGAAGATAGATGCGCGCATCAGCGTCAACCCAGTAGAAGATCGGACGGGTCATGAAGGGCCAGGTGTACCATTTACTGCTGAAAGGATGATCGGCAGTAAGGCGCTGGTTTGAGCGATACATCTCCGTGTTCAGTTCGATGAATTTTTCCAAGAATCCTGGAGGGTTTTCCTGCGCGGGAACGCTGGTCCCCTGCAACGTAGACTGGAAGCGCTGACTCATAAACGCATCTCCCAGTCCTGTTTTGGACAATAGAGAAAAATGTACCGCAAAAATAGCCGTGTATAGCAGGATAGGCGTAAGTGCCAAAGTAACAATTTTTTTGTAAAGATCGGGAAATTTTCTGCTTTTAATAAAATCGAAAAGCTCCAGAATAATTGGCAGGGCGAGGAAGGTCAGTCCTGTCCATTTGACCGATATTGCCAGGCCTGCCCCGATTCCAGCGCCGATGAGATTTTTCCATTTTTTTCTATTGCGATAACGGAAGTAAAATAAAAGCGCGATAAATCCGAATAAAAGCAGAAAAGCATCCAGAAGAATGTAATGTGATTGGGTGAGGAGAGCATTCTCAAAGATAATAATTGCGCCGGCCGCCATCGCTCCGATGAGGCTGAAACCCAATTCTAAAGCCAGAAGGTAAATCACAAGCGGTAGTAAAGCGCCGGCGAGGCTGGGCAGGAAGCGCAATGCCATATAAGTTTTATCGGGGAATTTTTCCCCGATCTCTCCAAAGCTTCCGCCAGAGGCGGATCCGCCTTCGGCGGAAAAATGAAAAAGCTTTCCAAGTCCGGCGATGAGAAGCTTGCCTAAGGGTGGATGGATATCAAAATAATATTCATGCGTATAGTATCCGGAAATGAATTTCCCAAAATGTACTTCGTCAAAAACGGTTTGGCGCGGGTGTCCAAAAAACAAAAAATGAACGATGAGACTCGTTACAAGGAGAATACCGAGAGCCCATTTTTTATTCAAAAAATTTGGCATTAGAGCCGATGTTTCTGTATGATTCAGGTAGTGAAACTTCCAATAGTGCAGTCATGCTGCCATTTCTGGCAGCAGTTGGAAGTTCTACTACCTGATGATATACTATTTAAGTGAAAAGTTCATCAAGTTCTAAAGTTTATAAAGCTACTTTACAAACTTTTTATTTTATAATTTTATACTGATTTATGGTATACGATCTGATCATTGTCGGCGGTTCCGCGGCGGCGACAACCGCCGGAATATATGCTGTTCGGCGCGGCCTCAATTTTAAAATCATCACTAAGGAGTTCGGCGGCGAAGTGGCAACTTCGGGAGAAATCGGCAACTGGCCAGGCATCGCGACTACTGATGGCATTGCGCTTGCCGAGCAATTTCGGGCGCATCTTAAATTTTATAACGTTGAACCGGAAGTGGGCGTGGAGGTCGAGCATGTGGTAAAACAGGACGATGGGTTATTTTTAATTAGCGCGAAGAAAAACGGCACCGCCGTAGAATATCAGGCCAAAACAGTCATTGTTACCACGGGTGTGCATCCGCGCGAGCTCAACATACCTGGCGAGAAGGAGTACCGTACTAAAGGCGTAAGCTATTGCACGACGTGTGATGGGCCCATTTTTGGTAGGAAAATTACAGCTACCATTGGCGGTGGTAATTCCGCGCTTGAGTCCGCCTTGATGCTCGCTGATATCTGTTCCAAAGTGTATGTAATCAATAAAAATGCGTATTTCAAGGGGGAAGACGTTCTGATTAAAAATCTTCAGAAGAAATCTAATGTGGAAATTATCTATAATGCTAAAGCCACGCAGATTATCGGGGAGCAATTCGTAAATGCTTTGAAATATCAAGATCAGACTAGCGTTGAACACGAGCTAGCAGTAAGCGGCATCTTTGTGCATATCGGCCAACTGCCCAATTCTCATGTCGTCCCCGCGAATATCGAACGCGATGCGTTTGGTCAAATCAAAGTAAGCGCCAACTGTGAAACCAACATTCCCGGTCTCTATGCGGCCGGAGACGTAACCGATGTGCCATTTAAACAAATTGTCATCGCCGCTGGCCAGGGCTGTATTGCCACGCTAAGCGCGGTACAATATCTGAATAGACTCAAATGATCTACTTTGCTACCGATCACCGCGGATATGAATTGAAGGAAAGGCTCAAAGCATGGCTTACCGAATGGGGATATGAATATGAGGACTTGGGCGCTAAAAACCATGACGAACAGGACGATTATCCCGATTTTGTGCATGCGGCCGCCCAGAAAGTCTCAGAAAAACCGGCGGAAAATAAAGCCATTATCCTGGGCGCTTCCGGTCAGGGCGAAGCGATGGCGGCTAATCGTCATATCGGTGTCCGTGCCGCGGTGTATTATGGCGGTCCGCACGATGTCGTCGCGCTTTCACGCGAGCACAATGATGCTAATGTATTTTCAATTGGTGCAAGTTTTGTAACTGAAGATGAAATTAAGCACGTGCTCAAGGTATGGCTAATAACGCCATTTTCTCACGATGAGCGCCATGTTCGAAGAATAAATAAAATTGATTTACATAATGAGTAATGCCCTCCCTGCAACCATTCGCTACACCCTGCGCGTTCCGCTCACTACGTCCCCGAGCCGCTTCTGTAAAGACACTCGCTTCGCTCGGTCATTGACAGGCCGTGCAAGCGGCTCTCCAAAGTTTGCAACGGAGGGCATTACCCATTTACTGTGATTACTGTTATCCCTTCGATTTTAGCCAAAACTCCGGAAGAATTTACAGCGATGGTGCGAAAGCTTGAGCCGCATACAAAACGGGTCCATTTGGATATCATTGACGGCGAATTTGCGCCCACCACTACAATCAAAGGATATAAAGAATTATCGGAATGCAAGACCGATTTGCTTTTTGATGTTCACTTGATGGTCAAGAAACCGGCCGAGCAGTTGAAACATTGGTACGAAACGCGGGCAGACCGTATTATTCTCCACGCCGAAGCAGAAGGCGACATGCTAGCCATACTTGAAGAGCTTGAGCAAAACGGCAAGCGTCGCGCGCTTGCCTTGAATCCTGAAACCCCCTTTCAAAATGTAGGATCGTTCTTGCCGCATCTTGATTTTATACAGTTTATGACCGTAAATCCGGGATTTTACGGCAGTCCGTTCATTCCGGAAGTTATCGAGAAAATCGAGCAGTTTCGGGGCATATATCCGCACATTGCCATTGCCGTGGATGGCGGCATTACCCCAACTACAGCTTCGCTGTGCGTCGGGGCCGGCGCCTCGATTCTTGTCGTCGGAAGTTATATAATGAACAGCAAAGATGTGGGCGAAGCTTTAAAAAATTTGAAAGCAGAGTAACTCTCTGAAAGAGGCTCCCGCAACAAGCATGCACGGTCAAGATGCGCAGTGAGGGCGAGAGCCGATTTCCTCGCTGGGGAAATCGAGCTCGTCCTCTTGAGGGGAGATTACTCTGCTTGATAATCTCCTCGCTAATTTATATATGTTCGACATTATTTCACTTGGTTCAGCAACGCGAGATGTATTTCTCGGCGCCGATGATTTTAAATCCGTAAAGTCCGATCAGTTTCCGACGGGAGAAGCGATGTGTTTTGGTTTGGGCTCGAAGATTGAAATAAAAAAAATTATCACAACTACCGGTGGAGGGGGCACTAATGCCGCGACGACATTTGCCCGGCAAGGATTGAGGACGGCTTGTATCGGCGTGGTGGGCGATGATGTCAACGGCCACGCGGTAGTAGATGAGCTTAAGCAGGAGGGCATTGATACTCAATATTTTTTATTCCACAAAGATGATCACACCGCCTATTCCACGATTCTTATACATGCCGGCGGTGAACGGACGATTCTTTCGTATAAAGGCGAGGGCCAACATTTTGATGCAGGGCAGGTTCCATTTGATAAGCTTCAAACTAAATGGCTTTTCCTAGACAGTTTGGGTGGCCATTATGATCTTCTCGAAAAATCAGTGCGCTGGGCCGCGGCTAACAAAGTAAAACTGGCTACCAATCCCGGAAGCAAAGAACTTATACATGGATGGGAAAAATGGCAACCGCTCCTGAAGAATTTTTCCATCGTCAGTATGAATCAAGAAGAAGCCGCGGGACTTACCGGCATTGATTATAAAAATGAGGCAAGGATATTTCAATTTATGGACAACGCCATCGGCGGCATCTTTGTTATGACCAAAGGTCCCGATGGCGTAGTCGTCTCCGATGGCCATCATATCTATCGGGCCGGTGTGCCGGATTCGCCGGTGGTGGAACGCACCGGCGCCGGCGATGCTTTTGTCTCTGGTTTTATTATCGAGTACATCCGCTCCGGCGATATTCCGAAAGCAATTCAGTTTGCTACGGCGAACTCTTCTTCTGTTGTTGCGCAGTACGGCGCAAAAGCGGGGATTCTTAAACAAGGCGATTGGGGCCCCTGGCCCTTAGTAAAAGTGACCGCAACAAGCCTCTAATACAAACATATAACGTTCGGGTATATTCTTTCAGGAGCACGCGTCGAATTCCCCAGCGAGGAATTCGCGCTCGCTCTCGTCGCATGCTCTTAACCATGCGCATGCGCCTCCGAGAGGCTCCTTCAAGGATATACCCTCACTTAGTTGTCGGTAGAATTAATAAGCGCTGGCGACGAGGCTACTAAGCTGAATGTATTAAAAAAGGGCCTGGGTCCACACACAACGGGTGTGGCCCCAGGCCAGCACGGCTACTCGGGCG